>NZ_JBHSON010000061.1:0-69384 GCF_042656285.1 Actinomadura rugatobispora
ATCGGGGCGACCGGGGCGACCGGGGCGACCGCGCCGCGGCCGCTCGGGCGCCGGCGCGCGGGCCGCCGTCGGAGTGGATGTCATCGTTTCCTCGCAACGTCGTCGGTCGATGAGGGGACCCGGCCGCCGTCGTCCGGAGGCACGCCGGGACGGTAGGAGGTCGCGATGCTCGCGCGGAGCCGGGCGATATGGGCGCGGGCCACCGCCTCCGCCCGCGCGGCGTCCCGCGCCCGCACGGCGGCGAGGATCTCCTCGTGCTCGGCGAGCGCCCGCGGCATCCCGCCCGGTGAGCGGCGCGTGGTGTCCATCGCGATCCGGACCTGCGCCTGCAGCCGGTCCAGCGGCTCCAGCAGCCGGCCGTTGCCGGCGGCCACCCGGAGCGACCGGTGGAACGCCTGGTCGAGTTCCATGTGCAGGGCGACGTCGCCGTCCTCGATGGCGGCGCGGTGCCGGGTGTGCAGCGCCCCCAGGTCGGCCAGCCCGTCCTCGGTGACCCGCTCGGCGGCCAGCCGGGCGGCCAGCCCCTCCAGCACCTCCCGGAGCTCGTAGATCTCCAGCAGGTCCGCCGCCGTGATCAGGGCGACGACGGCGCCCTTGCGCGGGACGAAGGTGGCAAGCCCCTCGCCCGCGATACGGGCGATCGCCTCCCGGGCCGGGCTGCGGCTGACCCCGAGCCGCCGGGCCACCGCGGGCACCGACAGCCGTGCGCCGGGCGGCAGCCTCCGCTGCAGGATCGCCTCGCGCAGGCGCAGGTACGCCTGCTCTGCCAGGGCGTCCCCGGCGACGACGGGAGCCATCTCGGGAAGGCGGGATCGGTCGGGGAGCACGGCACCTCGCAGGGGGCGGTTACATGATGCATGTAATTTAGCCGGGTTTTCCTACTTGTCAAGTTGGAAATATAGCCAAGCCGGCGACGCGGGCCCCGAGCCGAACGCGGCTAGGCGTCCCGGCGATGCAGGACCGCCGCGGTCAGCGCCAGGACGACGGCGGTGCACGCGTACAGCAGCCACAGCGACGGCCACGCCGCCAGGCTCCCCACGGCCGCCGGGCGCCCGAGCGCGGTCGCGATGCCCAGCCGCTGCGCCATCCCCGGCGAGAACCCGCCCACCCGGTGCCCGGCGGCCTCGCCCAGCCCGACCAGGTCGAGCACCTCGCCCACCCGGCGCCCGGGGATGCCGTTGCCGTGGGCCGGCCAGAGCAGATGATGGAACGCCGTGCGGCCGCCGTGCGCCGCGCGGGCGTCCAGGAGCGCCCCGACGGTGCGCAGCGGCTCCGGCAGCCGGTGGTACTCCCGGCCGCACCTGGAACGACAGCCGGTCGACCGCCCGCCTGCCGCCGAAGACCGCGGCGGCGCCGGCCCTCAGCCGTTCTCCTCCAGCACGCTCTGGATGCGGCTCCACGCGTGGGAGGCGTCGTTGTCGGGCGCCGGTTCGAAGACCAGGACGCCGTCACCGAGGTCGAGGGTCACGGTCGGGACACCGGCCTCGGTCAACATCGGCTCGCGCACGTCCACCCCGTACGGCGCCTCGAGCACGCTCATCTCCGCATCCGGCCGGAGCGGATCGAAGACCAGCAGGCCCGGCGCCACCCACAGGGCGCCGCGCTCCAGCCCGCTCTCGGGGACGCCGTCCTCACCGTGGGTCAGCGGCCCGCACAGCCGTCCGATGAGGCACAGCCGCGGCCGCCGGCGACCGGTCAGCTCCGCCACGATCTCCCCAGGGTCCCCCAGCCTGACGGGGACGACGTAGAAGGCCAGACCCGGCCGGGGCCCCGCCAGCTGCTTGCGGTACGACCGCAGCGAGCGCCGGGGCCGGCGCAAACGGTGTCCGGCTCGGCCCGCGACCACGCCCAGGCCCGCGCCGGTGCCAAAGCCCAGAAGGCACCACAAAAGGGGGGACACGCTCGGAGCCTATCCTCCGCCCCTTCCGGCCGGACGCGATCAGCCCGGGCGACGGCACCGCGCCCACGGCCGCGCCCTCGGCGGCGGAGGCCGTGGACGCCGGGACCCGCATGCCGCCGGGCCGCGAACCCGATGTACTACGCGTGCCCGTCCGTGGGCGATCGAACTCACAGATAGCCGTGGAACTGTTCATGACGGCCAACACCGTGGTCGCCCACGTTGCGGGATCCTCACCAAACTGGGTGCCGCCGCCAGAACCGAAGCCGCCACCCGAGCCCGCCAAACCGGCCTCCCCGACCCCGGAAACCTAATGGCGCCGATCCCGGGCCGGTTCGCCGCGAGTTCTGTGGCCTGCGCCACTTCACAACGTGCCATACAGGGCTTGACCTGGGTTCCTACTCGGGATTATGCGGCCCCGCGGGGCTCGTCGATCAGCTCGCCGGCGGCGGACCGGCTCCGCGGGCGGGACGGCCCGCCCGCCGTGATCGGGTGGCCGCGGTCGCCGGGGTGATCGGCGGTGGACGATGTGGAGTTGCCCTGGTCAAGCGGGGTGGCGCTCGAAGCCGCGGCCCGCGGATCGAAGGCCCGGCGCGCCGCGGCGAGCGGGTGCGGCGCGGCCGGGTCGCGGGGACCTCGCGGCCGCGCCGGTGCGAGCGTCACCGGCCCGGACCGGAATCGGCAACCTTCCGTCAGAAAGCCGTTCGCCAACCTCCCCGGGCGAGCCAGGTCCGCGCGCCGCGTCCCGAAAATCGAAACCGCCGGCCACGGAAGGCCGTCGGAGTTCGGGTATTGGGAGATCATCACTTCGGAATCGGTGTTTTGTTGGCGATGTGCTATTAACGGTGTGCGAGAACATTGTTTCCCGCGTTATGCGTCGATGTCCATTGGAGACATCAGATTGATATGGCGTGCCTGGCCCGATGGCGCATCGCCGATCTCCGCGTGCCCGCGGAGGCTCTTTGCCGGGACGGGTGTTCGCGTGGAGCCGCCATTCCGGATTCTGGTCGGCCGCCGGGGTGGTCCGGAGGGAGCACGCCTCGCCGCAGGGAAACAGTGGCCGTTGCGCCAGGTCCGGCGCTGCTCAGGGGTGTTCGGGTCCCCTCGGCCGCGCGGGGGAGGCTGACCGGTCGGTAACTCCGATGCGCGCCGCCGGCGGCCGGTCGGAGTGCCGAGCGCCCGCGGCCGCGCCGAACTCGGCGGCCCGGAACGAAAACGGCACTTTTGTTCTCTTGCCGAACGGCCGGCCGCCTCGCGTCCCTGTTCATCCACCTGCGGACGCCCCCGGCATGGCACCGACTCCCGGACACCGGAGCGCCATGGTAGAGGACCATTCTCCAAATCGCTACTTGTTTTTATCGAAACTCGTGAATATGGTTCTCGTGTGGTCGGCGCCGGGCGGCGGAGCTTCGGGCTCTTCCGTCGCGGACCACCGGCGCCGCGCCCGTATGGCACTGCGTCGGCCGCCGTCCGCTTGACAAAGTGCTTCAGGGAAAGCGAGCTGCATGATGCTCACCGTCGCGGGTCGGGTCGGCCGCAGCCTCCTCGTGGTGCTGCTGGTCACCTTCGCTGTGATGGCACTGATGGGCCTGGCGCCCGGTTCGGCCGCGTCGGTCATCCTCGGCGAGAACGCGACGCCGCAGGCGATCGCCGCGTTGAACGCGAGGCTGGGCCTGGACAAGCCGTTCTGGGAGCAGTATCTGGACTGGCTCGGCAATGCCGTCACGGGGGATCTGGGAACCTCTCCGATTACCGGCCAGCCGGTGACCGAGGCGATCGTGGACCGGTTGCCGGTGACGCTGCAACTGGCGGTCATGGCGCTGCTCATCGCGCTGGTGGTCTCGGTGCTGCTGGCCGTGGCCTCCGCGGTGCGGCCGGGCGGTCCGGTCGACCGGTCGGTCAACGTGGTGTCCTCGGTGCTGCTGTCGGTCCCGGCGTTCATCGCCGGCCCGGTACTGATCTATCTGTTCGCCCTGCAACTGGGCCTGTTCCCGGTGATCGGCTGGTCCGATCTGGGGGAGGGCCTGGGGGGGAACCTGCAGAGCGCGCTGCTGCCGGCGATCGCCATCGCGCTGATCGAGATCGCCGCGTTCCACCGCGTGCTGCGCGAGGACCTCATCGGGACGCTGCGGGAGGACTTCGTCGGGGCGGCGCGGGCCAAGGGGATGAGCCCGGCGTATGTGATGTTCCGGCACGCGCTGCGGCCGTCGTCGATGTCGCTGATCACGCTGGCGGGCATCAACCTGGGCCGGCTGGTGGGCGGAACGGTGATCGTGGAGTCGCTGTTCCTGCTGCCGGGCCTGGGGCAGCTGCTGACGTCCTCGATCCAGTCGCGTGACCTGATCACGGTGCAGGGAGTAGTGGTGTTCATCGCGGTGATCTACGTGCTGGTCAACACGGTCGTCGACCTGAGCTACCGGTTGATCGACCCCCGAGTCAGGAAGGCGGCCACGGCGTGACGCAGACTCAGGCCCCCGCGGGCCGCCTCATGGCGGTGACGGCCCCGGTCGTCCCGAAGGTGCGCAAGTCCAGGTCGGTGCTGGTGTACCTGGCCTTCGGCTGGCTGATCGCGATGATCGGCATGGCGCTGTTCGCGAACCTGCTGCCGCTGGCGCCGTACGCGACGGCGGTGGGCAGGCCCCACCAGGGCCCGGGCTGGGGGTCGCTGGACCTGCTGATGGGCACCGACTACCTGGGCCGCTCGATCCTGTCGCGGGCGATCCACGGCGCGCGGGTCTCGCTCCTGGTCGGCGCGGTCGCGGGCCTGGTCGGGTTCGTGGTCGGGGGCCTGCTGGGCATGGCCGCCGGCTACTTCGGCAAGCGGCTGGACGCGGTGCTGCGGCTGCTGACCGATGCGATGCTGGCCTTCCCGCCGCTGATCCTGCTGATGGCGCTGTCGTCCATCCTCACCCCCAGCGTGCGGACCCTGCTGGTGGGGCTGACGCTGCTGGTGATCCCGACCTTCCTGCGGCTGGCGCGGGCCAACACCCTGGCCTGGACGGCGCGCGAGTTCGTCATGGCGGCGCGGAACATGGGGGCGGGGCACCGCCGGATCCTGGTGAAGGAGATCCTGCCCAACGTGCTGCCCTCGCTCGGGGCCTACCTGCCGATCGTGATGGCCGCGCTGATCGTGGCGGAGGGATCGCTGAGCTTCCTCGGGCTGGGGATCCCGCCGCCCACCCCGAGCTGGGGCGGGATGATCAACGACGGCAAGGACGCCCTCGAGGACTCGCCGCACATGGTGCTGATGCCCGCACTGGTCATCTTCCTGACCGTGTTCTCGCTGAACCTGGCCGGCGACCACCTCCGGCGGCGGTTCGACCGCACCCTCCACGACTGACCGCGGTCCGCGCGCGACCGACCACCCCGTCCCACCCCCGGACCGCTGACAAGAGGTCAAACGATGATGCGAAACAGGCTTCTCCAGGCCACCGATAGCGCGGGGCGCCGCTGATGAGGCCGATGGTGTTCAGAACGAGGCGTTTCCCGGCGGCCGTGGCGGCGTGCGCCATGGCGCTGGTCACGGCCGCGTGCAGCGGTCCGACCGTGGCCAAGCCGGCCGGGCCCGCAGGCGACCCGGTGCCGGGCGGCACCGCCCGCGTCGTCATGATGAACGAGCCGCGCAGCCTGGATCCCGCGGCCATGTCGAACGTGTGGGCGTTCAACGCCGTCCTGGGCAACGCCCTGTACGGCGAGTTGATGGTCAACGACGTCGAGACCGGTGAGATCGGCTACAAGATGGCCGAGAGCTTCACCACCAAGGACGGCGGCGCGACCTTCGAGCTGAAGCTGCGCGACGGCCTGACCTTCACCGACGGCGACCCGCTGGACGCGCAGGCCGTGAAGTACAACTGGGACCGCATCCGGAACCCGGCGACCGGCTCCTCCTCCATCCGCGAGGCGGCGATGATCACCTCGACCGAGGTGGTGGACGCCAGGACGTTGAAGATCGGGCTGAGGATGCCGGTTCCCGGCTACGGCCAGGCCGTGCTCGCCGGGGCGATGAACTGGATCGCCTCGCCGAAGGCGCTGGCGAAGGGGCAGCGGGAGTTCAACGCCAGGCCGATCGGCGCGGGCCCGTTCACCCTGAAGTCGTGGAGCCGCCAGGACAAGATCGAGCTGGTGAAGAATCCCAAGTACTGGGACTCGCCCAAGCCCTACCTCGACCGCATCGAGCTCCGCGCGACGCCCGACAGCATGCAGCGGCTGAGCAGCCTGATCAGCGGCGGCGTGGACGTGGCCGTGGACACCAGCTGGAAGACCATCGACAAGGCGCGCAAGGCGGGCTTCCCGACCCAGGTCGTGCCGCTGAGCGGCGGCCAGAGCCTCACCATGAACACGCGCAAGCCGCCGTTCAACGACCTGCGCGCCCGCCAGGCCGTCGCCGCGGCACTGGACCTCGACTCGATGAACCTCTCCCAGTACAACGGCAAGGGCGAGGTCCCCACCCGGCTGTTCAGCAAGACCTCGCCGTTCTACGAGGACATCGTGCTGACCAGGAGCGACAAGCGGGCCGCGCAGCGGCTGTTCGACCAGCTGGCCGCCGAGGGCAAGCCCGTCTCGTTCACCTTCACCTCCCAGGTCAGCCCCGAGTCCAAGGCCGTGGCGGAGAGCATCCAGGCGCAGCTCAGCGCGTACAAGAACGTCAAGGTCAAGATCCGGAGCATCGTGTCCGCCGAGACGGCCTCGATCTACGCCAAGCGCGACTTCGAGATGCTCATCTCCTCGGCCCTGATCGTGGACCCCGAGCCGCAGCTGTGGTCGGTCCTGCACGGCCGGTCCTCCGCCAACCTGTCGGGCATCAACGACCCGCAGCTGAACGCGGCGCTGGACCAGGGCCGCAAGTCGACGTCGCCGGAAGAGCGCAAGGCGGCCTACAAGGTGGTGCAGGAGCGGCTGGTCGCCCTCATCCCGGTCATCTACTACACCCGTGCCGCGCCCGCGGTCGAGACGGCCACGAACGTCCACGGGACCAGGCAGTACGGCTTCGGATCGCTGATGCCGGAGGAACTGTGGATCCAGCGGTGACGGCGCCACCGGAGGAGGCTCAGACCATGAGTGGCGAACCCATGCTTCAGGTCCGGAACCTGCACACCTACATCGGCACGGCGCGGGGCGTCGTGCGGGCGGTGCAGGACGTGTCCCTGCACGTCGACCGCGCCCAGGCGCTGGGAGTGGTCGGCGAGTCCGGATCCGGGAAGTCGATGATGGCCAAGGCGATCATGGGCCGGCTCCCGGCCCGCGCCAAATGCTCCGGAGAGGTGCTCTTCCAGGGCAAGGACCTGCTCTCGATGCCCCGCAAGCAGCGGGCGCAGATCTGGGGCAAGCAGGTGGCCATGGTCTTCCAGGACCCCAGCCGCTCCCTCAACCCGGTCGTGCGGGTGGAGCGCCAGCTGACCGAGGGGATGCGCAAGCTGCTCGGGGTCGGCCGGTCCGAGGCGCGCGGCCGGGCCGTCGAGCTCCTGGGCGAGGTCGGCGTCCCCGATCCCGAACGGCGGCTGGGCAACTACCCGCACGAGCTGTCGGGCGGCATGCGCCAGCGCGTGATGATCGCGATCGCGCTGGCCTGCGAACCCGACCTGCTGATCGCCGACGAGCCCACGACCGCGCTGGACGTGACGATCCAGCGCCAGATCCTGGACCTGCTGCGCCGCGTCCAGCGCGACCGCGGGATGTCGCTGATGCTGATCAGCCACGACCTCGCCGTCGTCGCCGGGCAGACCGACCGGGTCGCGGTGATGTACGCCGGCCGGCTGGCCGAGGCCGGCTCCACCCGCCGCGTCTTCGAGACCCCCCGGCACCGCTACACCCACGCCCTGCTGGGGGCGACGCCGACGCTCGAGCACGAGCGGAGCGCGCCGCTCCGGTTGATCCCGGGCGCGCTGCCGGATCCGACGAACCTGCCGGAGGGGTGCCGGTTCACGGCGCGCTGCGCGCACGCCGAGGACGAGTGCCGCACCCCCGGCCCGAACATGGCGCCGGTGGCGACCGACCACCACGTGGCCTGTGTCCGCCCGGTGCCCGAGCACGCGGCCGCGGGGCCGGAAGGAGCCGATCTCAATGGCCGGTAGCGGGACCGCGCACCTGCGCGGCGACGACGCACTGCTGTCCGTGCAGGATCTGGTCGTGGAGTACCCGGGCAAGGCGGGGACCGTCCAGGCGGTCTCCAAGGTCAGCTTCGACGTCCTGCCGGGGGAGACTCTCGGGATCGTCGGCGAGTCCGGATGCGGCAAGTCCACCACCGGGCGGGCCATGCTGCGCCTGGACCGGGCGACCTCGGGGCGGATCCGCTTCGACGGCGAGCAGATCGAGCAGGCCGGCGAGAGCCGGATGCGCACGCTCCGGCGGCACATGCAGATGATCTTCCAGGACCCGGTGGCGTCGCTCAATCCGCGCCGCTCGGTCAAGGACATCGTCGTCGAGGGCCTCGCGGTCACCGGAGCGCCCGCCGCCGAGCGGGCCAAGACGTCGGCGGACGTGCTGGCCAAGGTCGGCCTCGGCGACGACCGCTTCACCGGCATGCTGCCCAGGCAGCTGTCCGGGGGCCAGGCCCAGCGGGTCGCGATCGCCCGCGCCCTGGCGGTCAATCCCCGGCTGCTACTGTGCGACGAGCCGGTGTCGGCGCTGGACGTCTCCGTCCAGGCGCAGATCCTCAACCTGATCTCCGACCTCAAGGCCGAGTACGACCTGACCGTCGTGTTCATCGCGCACGACCTCGGCGTCGTCCGCACCATCAGCGACAACGTCATGGTCATGTACCTGGGCAAGGTCTGCGAGTTCGGCGACGCCGTCGAGGTCTACGACGCCCCCGCCCACCCCTACACCCGCGCGCTGCTCGACTCGGTCCCGCTGACCGACCCGGACAAGGGCTTCGCCGGGCCCTCGCTCGAAGGCGACATGCCCTCACCGCTGTCGCCGCCCTCGGGCTGCCGGTTCCGGACCCGCTGCCCGCTGGCCCAGGACCGCTGCGCCGAGGAGGAGCCCGAGGTCCGCGAGATCCGCAAGGGCCAGTACGCCGCGTGCCACTTCCCGCTGACCTCGGCCGCCGGTGAGGAGCCGGCCTAGAGACTCATGTTCGCCTGCGAGGTCACCACCGGGGGCGGCGAGTTCTTCGCCGCCCCCGGTGGTGTTCGCCTGCGGCCGGGTCAGACGCGCCTGACGCGCCGGAGGGCGACGACGATGAGGATCCCTCCGGCCGCCAGGTAGAGCCCGGTCTCGGCCAGCTGGAACGTCCAGTAGCGGCCGCTGGGGTGGTACTCGATGTCGACGTGCAGTCCGAGCTTGGACAGGCACACCGCGGTGTCGCCGAACGTGCCGCCGGCACCGGTCTTCGGCGGGGAGCCGAGGCAGGCGTCGAAGGCGCTCCCGGCCATCGTCCGCCCGTCCGCGGTGCGCAGCGGGCTGGTCTCGCTGATCCACGCGTCGGGGGCGCCGGGCACCCGCAGGCCGCCGATGACGGGCGCGCCGGTGATGCTGCCCAGGTTCCTGGCCTGGTCGATGTTCTGCGCGGTCATCGGCAGGCTCGTCCTCTCGGGCGGCATCAGGTGCGGCCGCACCAGGTTCGGCACCGAGAACTGGAGCATGAGGAAGACGACGCCCGTGATCGCCATCGCCGGGAGCGTCCGGCGCACGAGCAGGCCGGTGACGGTGCCCAGCGCGAAGGCGAGGAAGGCGTAGCCGATCGGGACGATGTTGCGGGCGCCGAACTCCACCGTGCCGAACCGGTCCGCGGCGACCTGGTCGTACGGGGAGGCCGCCCAGGTGAGCAGCAGGCCGGCCGCGCCCGTCAGGATCATCGCGGCCAGGCCGGCGAACGCCACGCGGCCGGCCAGCCAGCGGCGGCGGGTCACGCTCTGGTTCCAGACCAGCCGGTGGGTGCCGAGCTCCAGCTCCCGGGCGACCAGCGGCGCCCCCCAGAACGCGCCGATGACGACGGGGATCAGCCCGAGCCCGGCGGCCAGGAATAGCAGGGGGTTCTGGTAGGCGCTCTGGAACTGGCTCCTGGCCTGCGCGCAGTCGCCGGGGCCGGCGCACCGGGCGCGGTAGGCGTCGTGGGCGTCCCGGATGTCCGCGCCCAGGTACAGCAGGTAGGCGGCGATCAGGGCGAGCCCGGCGGCGCCGACGAGCGCCTGGAGGCGGAACTGCCGCCAGTTCAACCAGATCATCGCGCACCCTCCCAGGCGGTCCCGGCGGGGGCGGCGGGGCCGCTGGGCGCGGCGCTCGCCCGGGCCATGTAGCCGAGCACCAGCTCCTCGAGCGTGACGGGTTCGGCCGGGTACGGGATCGACGGCGGCAGGGCGTCGATGCGCACCAGGGCCCGGCTGTGGGCGCCGTCGTGCTCCACCCGGATCACCTCGACACCGGGGAGCGGCCGGTCGAGGCCGCCCCGGGGCGCGACCAGCCGGCGGTGACCGTCCAGCAGGTCCCGCACTCTCCCGGCGACCTGCACCCGTGCCCCGCACAGCACGATGAGGTGGTCGCAGACCCGTTCGATGTCGCCGAGCAGGTGCGACGACAGCACGGCGCTGGCGCCGAGCTCGGCGACGAACTCCACCAGGTTCTCCAGGAACCCCCGGCGGGCCAGCGGGTCGAGCGCGGCCGCCGGCTCGTCGAAGATCAGCAGTTCGGGGCGCTTGGCGGCGGCGATCGTCAGCGCCAGCTGCGCGCGCTGGCCGCCCGACAGCCGTCCCGCCTTCTGGTCCGGACCCAGCCCGGCCCGCGCGACCCGCCGCTCCGCCAGCTCCCCGTCCCAGGACGGGTTCAGGCGCGCGCCCAGGCGCAGGTGGTCGGCCACGCTGAACGACGGGTACACCGGGGTGTCCTGCGCCACGAACCCGACCCTGGCCAGGTGCGCGGCGCTCTCCGCCGGCCGGGACCCCAGGACGCGCAGCGAGCCCGACGTCGGCTCCAGCAGCCCGCAGGCCAGGTGCAGCAGCGTCGACTTCCCGGCCCCGTTCGGGCCGACCAGGCCGACCACGCGACCGGCCGGAACGGTCAGGTCGACCTCGCTCAGCGCCGTCCGGCGGCCGTACTTCTTCGTCAATCCCTCGGCTTGCAGAACCGGGGCTGAATCACCATGTGACATGCCCCCATCCTCGAAACCGGCGCCCCCTCCGGGCACCGGCCCAAAGCACGGTTCGGGCCTCCGGCGACCGTACTTTCGGCCGGTTCGGCCGCCGCTACCTGCCGTCGACGAACCCGTTCTCCCACGCCCACGCGGCGATCCCCACCCGGTTGCGCACCCCCAGCTTGGTCTGGATGCCCGACAGGTGGCTCTTGACCGTGCTGAGCGAGATGAACAGCTCCGAGGCGATCTCCTGGTTGGTGCGGCCGCGCGCGAGGGCCCGGACGACCTCGAGCTCGCGGTCCGACAGCGGCGCCGGCGGCGCGGCGCGGGACGGCGCCCCGGCGGCCGCCAGGTGCCGCAGCAGCCGCACGGTGACCGACGGCGAGACCATCGCCCCGCCGCCGTGGGCGGCGCGGACCGCCTCGACGAGCAGCGCGGGCCCGGCGTCCTTGAGGACGAACCCCACCGCACCGCCGCGCAGCGCCCCGTACACGTACTCGTCGAGGTCGAACGTGGTGACCACGATGACCCGCATCGGGTCGCGCACCCCCGGACCGGCCAGCGCGCGGGTCACCTCGATGCCGTCGAGCCGGGGCATCCTGATGTCCACCAGGCACACGTCGGGGCGCAGCCGCCGGGCCATCGCGACCGCCTCGGCCCCGTCCGGCGCCTCCCCGACGACGCTGATGTCGGGCTGGTCCTCCAGGATCAGCCGCAGCCCCCGGCGGATCATCGCCTGGTCGTCGGCGAGCAGGACCGAGATGGTCATCGGGGCTCCCTGGTGGGGACGGGCAGGGTCGCCCGCACCGACCAGCCGGCACCGGGCCGCGGGCCGGCGCGCAGCGAGCCGCCGAGCGTCTCGACGCGTTCGCGCATGCCGAGCAAACCGTATCCGCCGCGGTGGTGGGGCCGGGCGGCGGCCGCCGGGGCGTCGTCGGCGACCTCGACGGTGACGCCCTCCGGGCCCTGCTCGACGACGACCGAGACCGACCGGGCCCCGGGCGCGTGCCGCAGCACGTTCGTCAGCGCCTCCCGGACGACCCGGTACACGGTGCTGGTCACCTCCGGCGGCCACTCCGCGTACCCGTCCCGCATGCTCAGCCGCACCTCCGGGCCCTGCTTGCGGAAACGCTCCACCAGCGCGCCGAGCCGCTCCGGCCCGGGGGAGGCCGGGGCGGCGTCGTCCCCGTCGCGCAAAAGCCCGACGACCCGCCGCATCGCGGCCAGCGCGTCGGTGCCGGCGGCCTCGATCTCGCCGAGGAACTCGCCGACCTCCGCGGGGTTCCGCCGTGCCACCACCTGGGCGCCCTGCGCCTGGAGGACCATGCCCGTGATGTGGTGGGCGACGACGTCGTGCAGTTCCCTGGCGAGTTCCAGCCGCTCGGCCCGCCGCACCTGCTCGGCGGCGGCGCGCGCCCGGGCGTCCAGCAGCCGCAGCGCCAGCCCGGCGCCGACGGCGGCCAGCCAGAGCAGGCCGCCCAGCGCCGTCACCGCCGCGAGGCCGGAGCCCCCCGGCCGGGGGGCGAGCTGACCGGCGGCGACCACCGCCAGCCCGGCGCCCGCGACGGCACCCGCCGGCACCGGCCGCAGGTCGCGGAGCGCGGAGCCGACCAGCACCGCCAGCCCCAGGGCCATGGCCGGGCTGGGCTCGGCGGGAAAGTCCGGGGCGACCAGGCGGATGACCGCGATCGCCAGTGCCGCGACGCCGAGCCCCGCGACCGCCGCCCCGAGCGGACGGCGCCGCGCCCGCAGCGCGAGCAGGCACACCGCCCCGGCGGAGACGCTGCCCGGCACCCAGTACCCGGCGCCCCAGCTCTGGGTGATGGCGACGGCCTGGACGGCGATCGCCGCGAGGAACACGATGCCGAGCCCGGCCACGGAGGCGGCCCTGACCCAGCGCTCCGGAACGGTCACGCCGGCCAGGGTACCGACCCGCCGCCCGCCGGCCGGCGGGACGGAGCCCGGCACGTCACGCCCCACCCCTACTCACCGTCGGACCGGCCGGGCGCGAACGCCCGCAGCAGCGGCCCCGCGACGAGGCCGCCGAGCACCGGCACGGTGGCCAAGACCGTCACGCTGGTGGGCCCGGACGCCCAGGCCAGCGCGATCACCCCGGCACCGCCCGCGGCGACGGCGACGGCCGGCAGCGCCGGGAGCGTCCTGGTCGAGGAGCCGACGAGCACGGCCAGGGCCAGGGCCGCAGGGGGCGACGGCTCCTGTGGCAGGTCCGCCACCAGGGACACCACGACGGCGACCGCCGCCACGGCCACGCCCGCCGCCGCCGTCCACAGCCGCCGCCGCTCGCGCAGCAGCGCGAGCGCGCACATCACCACCGCGACGGCGGTCGTGTAGATCCAGTAGGCCCCGCCCCAGCTGCCGATGAGCATGTACGCCGTGAAGGCGATGCCCAGGGCGAACACCATGCCGAGCCCGATGCCGACCAGCGTCCCGCCCGGTCGCGCGGGCCGTTCCACCGTATTCATGCCGTTGACGCTAGGAAGCGGGACCGGCGGCGTAACCGGCCGAAAGTACGGTAGCGGGCCGGGCCGGTCATGCTTTGGACCGGTTCCATGGAGCCGACATGCCGAGGACCCCGGATGGGTGAGGACGAGTTCACCGCGGTCTACGCCGCCACCTACAGGCCCCTGCTCGGCTACGCGCTGAGCCGCTGCGACTCTCCCGAGGACGCCGCCGACGTCGTCGCCGAGACGTTCACGATCGCCTGACGGCCGGAGCGGCTCCCGCCCCGCGCCGGACGGGGGCGACCCCGCCATCGGTACGCCCACGCTCGTCCACGGCGCGTGGATGCGCGGCTCCACCTCGGTCGGGCTCCTGGTCGGCCCGCTCAAGAACGACCCGGGGCCCCGCCCGGCCGGCTGACCGGGCCCGCCGAGCAGGGCGGGCCCGTTGCTCTGGGCGCTTTCTTGGCAGTCGGTTAACTCTCTTTATCCCTCCGGCGGGATTGTTCTCCGGTGGAGCGGATAGTGGTCGATGGGGGAACGCGTGCCGGGAAAGGCGGGGCGGTAACATGGGTGTGTCGACCATTTCGCAGGACATCGGGGAATCCCTTGCGGTGCCCGTGGAAGGGCGGGACATCACCTGGCTCCGCAATTCCCTGCAGACGGCGGTCGCGGTGGAATTGGCGACGATCCCGCCTTATCTGTACGGCCTGTGGTCCATCAAGGACTCCGCGTCGGAGGTCGCCCGGTACATCCGGCGGATCGTGCTCCAGGAAATGCTGCACATGGGGCTGGCGTGCAATCTGCTGGCCGCCGCCGGCGGGCGGCCCCAGGTCATGTCGGCGGCCCAGTCCTACCCCGCGCATCTGCCGGGCGGGATCCGCGGCGAGCTCACCGTCTACCTGGACGGGCTGGCGGCGGGGGTCAACGACGAGCAGGACGTCGTGCGGCGGGTGTTCATGGAGATCGAGATGCCGGAGCATCCGGTCGCCTTCGCCCCCGGCGGGGAGGCCGAGCAGTTCGCGACGATCGGGCTGTTCTACCAGGCGATCAAGGACTGCTTCCACGCCTGTGCGGGCCAGGTGCCGTTCGGCGGGGTGCAGATGACCTACTGGATCGGCTCGGACGAGATGTTCCAGATCGGCGACATGGGCGATGTCGACCGCGCCATCGACATCATCATCCACCAGGGGGAGGGGAAGCCGGGCACCCCCGTGCAGGACCTGGCCGACGCGCCCGCCACCGTGAGCCCGGCCGTACTCGCCCACTACTACCGCTACAAAGAGATCTGGTGCGGCCGGAGCCTGCGCTACGACGAGAGCGCGCGGGAATGGAAATTCGACGGTGACCCCGTGCCCCGTCCGGCGGTTCATCCGCTGGAGAAGATGGGGCCGGGCGGCTGGCCGGACGTCCCGCCGGGGCTGCGCCAGAAACTCGACGACTGGAACGCGAAGTACAAGAACGTCCTGGAAACGCTGGAAAAGGCGTGGCGGCCGCCCGGCGATTCCGGTGCGCTGGACGAGTCGGTCGGGCACATGTTCGAGCTCACGGGAAAGGCGGAGGATCTCATCGCCTACCAGCTTGAGCAGCACAATCCCAAGATCTACGGACCCGAGTTCAAGCCTCCCGCCACGACGGGGCCATGACACCCGCGCGGGCGCGGCGCCGCCGGCCCGCCCAGCCGGAGCGACCGAGAGGCAGCGCATGAGCAGCGTCAGCACCAACATCCTGGCCGACATCACGACGGTCCGGATCCATCCGGCGATCGGCATCGCCCGGCTGGGCAACAGCGACACGGACTTCTTCGTCGGCCCGGAGATCCCCGGCAAGCCCCCCAACCCGCCCGGGGCGACGCTGGAGGAGAAGTTCAAGGACGCGAGCAGGCGCGTCAAGCGCCAGGCCGCGCGGTTCCGCTGCTACGGCTACACCGAGCAGGGCGAGTGGGTCGACCTGACCGGACGGCCCGATGTGAAGATCAACTGGAAGGTCACCCTCGTCAACAGGAAGGCCGCCGCCCCGAACTTCATGGACTCGGGGCGCAGGAACGAGGGCCAGTCCCCGCAGGATCTGATCATCGCCCCCACGCCCCGCACCGTCACCGGGACGAACCAGCGGGCCGCGCTCGACGACGGCAGGGTGCGGTTCACGGTGGACGGGCAGCCGCACGAGTTCCCCGGCATCTATCTCGGGGAGATCCGCACCGACGACAAGGGCTGCCTGATGGTGCTCGGCGGCAGGGGGCTCTCGCAGTGCCACCCCAAGGTCGCGGGCCAGGGACTGGGCGCCTTCAACAACGACTGCTGGTACGACGACACCTCCGACGGCCCGGTCGAGGCCACGGTCACCCTCACCATCGACGGGGGCTCCCGGCAGCTGGCGGCGGAACGGGCGTGGGTGATCGCCGCACCCGCGAAGTTCGCCCCGGAGATGGACAGCCCCACCACCCTCTGGGACCAGCTCCAGTACACGCTCGGCACGGGCACCGCGCCCGCCCGCCCGTCCTACAACAAGGACATCTACCCGATCCTGCAGCGGGCGCGGACGATCAAGGGCGTGTACCCGCTGCCCGTCTCCGACCACGCGTGGCAGGACGAGGTCAAGGACCCCGACATCCGGAAGGGCATCTTCGACCGGCTGCGCAAGTGGTCGGCCACCGGCCAGAGCGGCGGCAACATGCCGTTGCTGGCGGGCCTTCAACCGTCCTACCCCAGCCTCACACCTCTGCAGTACCAGGTCATGCAGCGGTGGCGGGAGGGGAACTACGACAGCGACTGGAACGGGCACCCGCCGGACCCCGGCAACACCATCACCCCGGCCGGGCTGGACCGGGCGGCCCTGGACGCGTGCGTGGGCGCGGCCTTCTTCCCCGGCATCGAGGGCGGCCAGTTCCTCATCGACAAGAACACCCAGGGCGTGCCGAAGAACTGGAAGAAGCCCTACGAGCGGCTGCGGTTCGCCGACACCGTCATGGCCGGGGACGTCACGGCGCAGATGGCGATCCCCTGGCAGGCCGACTTCAACGCCTGCGGCCAGGGCTGGTGGCCGGTCCCTCGTCCCAACAGCGTCTTCCCCAAGGGCCAGACCACGCGCGCGACCTGGACGCGGGGCCTGCAGGGGCCCGAGGACATGGTCAAGCGGTGGAACCAGCTCGGGGTCGTGGTCCGCGACAGCACCGGCAACTACGTCGAGGTCGCCCGGACCCTGGCGATGCCGTCCCCGCACGAGCTCGTCGAGCACCCCTTCTCCGTCCAGCCGGTGGTGGCGGGCCCGCAGTCGCTGTGGTCGCACCCCGGGGAACTGGCCGCCGACGCCGCCGACTCCAACCTGATCTCCTTCGGGCAGGCCACGGCGACGGCCGGGGAGACCCAGCGCTGGCCGCTGTGGCTGACCGAGGCCGACAGCACCCTGACCGTCGAGGTCCGCAGCACCGACCTGGACTCGCTGGCGATCAGCGTGGAGTGCCCGTTCGGCCCGCGCCTGAAGTCCGGCGACGCCGGCGTGGTCACCTCGCGGCCGGACGGGCAGCGGACGGTGCTGCGCATCGGCCTGCCGCTCACCGTCCCGCCGGGCCGGTACGTCCGGGAGGGCCACTGGCAGGTGCACGTGGCCTCGCAGCGGCAGGACGGCCCGGTGACCTACCAGCTGGCGGCCACGGTCGACTCGCTGATCATGTTCCCGAGCCTGACGACCACCGCGGCGGACGGCTCGCTCAACACCAGCGTCGACTTCTCCGGCACGCCGATCAGCCAGGGGGTGGCCAGCCTGTGGCCGATGTCCACGCAGGAGGAGTACCCCGAGGTCACCCTGCAGGCCGCGGGGGCGCCCCAGCTGGAACGCGCGACGGGGCAGGTCGCGGTGGCGCCGCAGACCCAGTACCTGCGGGTCCAGGCGACCGGGCTGTCCCCGATGGGGCACCCGTTCGTCCGCGAGCGTCTCCTGCGGATGGACGAGCTCAGGTGAGAGCCGCCGACGCGACGGTGGTCGGCGGCGGCGCGGCGGGGGCGGCGGTGGCCTGGCACCTGGCTTCCGCCGGCGCCGCCGTCGCGCTGGTGCACGACCACCGGGAGCGCTGGCGACCGGTGGGGCAGCAGCTGTCGGCCGCCGCCCGGCCCGTTCTCCGGTCGCTCGGCGTGCTGGACGCCCTGACCGGCGCCGCCGTGCCCGTGCATGAGGCGCGCAGCGCGTGGGGCGGCCCCGATGTGGACTGCCGGCCCGCCATCTTCAACCCGCACGGGCCGCCGCTGGCGGTCGACCGGCCGCGGCTGGACCACCTGCTGCGCGCCGCCGCGCGGCACGCCGGAGCCCGCGTCCTGGACGGCCACGCCCGAGCCGTCCGCACCTCCGACGGCGCCTGGCAGGTGTGGGACGGTACGGGCCGCCGCTGGACGACCCGTGTCCTGGTCGACGCCACGGGGGCCGGCCGTGCCCTCACCCGTGCCCACCTGCCCTGGACCCTCGTCGACCGGCTGCGCTGCGTCCTGTGGCAGGCCCGCCCCGCCGGCGCCGCCCCGCAGCCCTGGTCGCTGGTGGAGGCCGACCCCGACGGCTGGTGGTACACCGCGCCCACGCCCGGCGGCGACCACCTGACCGTCATGCGAGTCGAGGACATGCCCGCGGCGACCGGCCGTCCCGGGGCGCCGCTGCAGCCGCCGCCCCACACCCGGGACCGGCTCGCCGACCGCCTCCCGGCCGTCTGCGACTACCGCGTCGCCGTGGTCGGGTACGCGAACCCGCCCTGGGCGCCGAACCTGGTCGCCGCGGGCGACGCAGCCCTCGCCGTGGACCCGCTGTCCTCCTCGGGCCTCGACAACGCCCTGCACCTGGCCGCACCGGCGTCCGCCGCGGCCCTCGGCCTGATCGGCGGCGACCCCGGCCCTGCCCATCGGTACGCCCAGCAGGTGCACGCCCTGGCGGCCAGGCATCTGGAACTGCGCCACTACTACCTGTCGCAGCCCACCGAGTACGCCGCGTTCCCCTTCTGGACGCGCCGCACCCCCACCGCGAGCCCCCTCGCCACCAGCCGGTGAGCGTCGAGTTCAGGCCAGGTACCACAACGCGGCGGTCACGCTATCGCGGTTCGGGTCGAGCGACATCCAGTAGGCCCCCAGCGGCGTTTGCGCGTTCACGAACAGATCCAGGGCGCCGCGGCCATGGGCATCGCCCCTCACCTGGTGGACGGAGTGGAAACGCAGCGTGGTGGAGTCCGTCCCGCGGTACAGGTAGAAGGGCGTGGATCTCTGCGCGGGCAGACCGGCGAAGGCGAACGTGAGTCGGTCGATCTCCGCGCGCTGGATCTGCGTGTTCTCCGGGTGCTGGGTGAGGAGCAGCATCTTGGGCGCGGCCGGGGTTTTCAGGGCGACCGCGCGCGTGGTGGTCTTTCCGTCCAGCCGCGCCGTGATCGTGTAAGTCCCCGGGCCGTTATCCGGCGAGAAGTACAGGAATGCCTTTTGCGCGGTGCCGTCCGGCCCGTACGCGACATCCGTTTTCTGGATGTTCTTCCCGGAGGGGTCGGTCACGGTGACGACCGCCGACCGTCCCGGCCCCACACCGCCCAGGCAGATTCCCTCCCTGTCAGGAGGCTGGACGGAGAGCGGCGCGCCGGCTTCGCGCCGTCCCGGGACGCCGAATTCGTCCTCGTAATCTGCCCAAAGAATGAACTCGCCACTGGCGGGGCACGGGTCGCCGCCTCCCGCCACCGGAAGTTTCAGCTGTTCGACCAGGCCGCTCGGGCGCTTCTGCGGATTGCTCACTATCACGTCGCCCCGCGGTGTCCCCTTCGACGCGGACGGTGTCGCGACCGGATGGCTCGCCCGCCGCCGGCCTTGTCCCGGATCATCCTGTCCGCATGCGGCCATGAGCACCGCCGAGATCGTGAGAATCACGGTGGTCTTCACCGCAGAGCGCATCCATATCGCCTTTCCTCGCGCGGAATCAGGTACAACGTTAGGCAAGGTCCTTCCCGCGCCGGGGGACGGCTTCGTGATTGGCAGCTAACGGCCATAAAAATCTTGGAGGCGGGCCATGGCGGCATCGGACGAGCCCGGCGAGCCGCCCGAGCCGCCCGAGGAGGCCGAGGAGGCCGGGTCGTCCGCGCAACCGGGCCGCGGCCGCCGTTTTCTCACCGGACGATTCGTCACCGTGTTGATCGCGGTATTCGGACTGCTCGCCGGGATGCTCGGGGTGACCGTCGACTGGCCCGAATTCCTGGAGCGCTATCACCTGGTCGACCCTCCGCCGCTGGCCGGGTCGGTGAACATCGTGGTCCCCCAGGTGGCGCTGGACGCCCCGGCGAAGACCGGGCGGGACGAGCGGGCCGCCCGCAGGTTCGGCGACGCGCTCTTCACGGCCGTCCAGGCCGAGATCGCCAAGGCGGGGCGCGTCGAGGTCGGGCGGGCCGCCCGTGACGACGTCGGCGTGTACCGCACCGAGGCCGGTCGCGCCGAGCGGCTGCGCAAGGACCTGGAGTCCCGGGACGGGCACATCGCGATCTCGGGCACGCTCATCCCCGGCACCGTCGACCGGCTGCGCGTCGAGATCTACCTTGACCGCGGAAAGCTGGACGAGGCCTACCAGCTCGGAGGGCTCCAGCGGTTGTCGGCGGGGGAATTCGGTGACATCTCCGCCAATCCCGCCGCGCACGCGCAGGCGCAGGATTTCCTGCTGCGCAAGGCCCGCCTCTACACGGCGCTCATCGTCGCGGTGGGGGAGTACGGAATGGGCGGAGCGAAGGGATTGGACCGGAGCCTGCGCAGCATGCGGACGCTGCTGCCGAAACTCACCGAGCCCGCCGAACGCTCTTTCGGGTGGCTGCTGACCGGAAACGCCGAGGCGCGCGCCGGACGGCAGGACAGTGCTGTACGCGCCTACCGCAAGGCCCTGGCCGCCGATCCGGAGTCCGTCCGCGCCAGACTCGGGCTGGCAGAGATCGACTACCTCCGTGCGGGCGGTTCGTTCACCGAGGGCATGTGCACCCGTGAGAACTCCCGGTTGCGCGCCCTCGAGCGGCTGGAGCGCGACTACCAGGCGCTGGCGGCCCGTCTGGCGGACGACCCGCACGATCTGCGCCCCCGGGTGGAGTTCGCGCTCGCGCGGACGCGCCTGTGCGTTCTGCTGATCCGGGGCCGGGGCTCGATCGACCGGATCGAGACCGGATTCCGCGACGCGGCGGCCGTCTGGGAGAGGGACACCCGCAAGACCTGGCTGCGCCTGATCACCGCTGATTGCTACGCGATGCTCGGCGCCACCAGGATGCTTCGACTCCGCGACCGCGCCCCGGACCCGGCGGTCGCCGGCCGCTACTATCAGGCCGCGGTCGACACCACGCCCGATGCCGGACGCCGCGCCATGTACGAGCGACGGCGCGACCAGGTGACCTCCCGGCGGGGATGAGCGCGATCCCGTTCAGCCGCGGATCACTGCCCCGCATCTAATGGACAGCTGTGTCTGTTAGATTCCCTCGATTCGCCGTGAACGAGGGGGTCCGCCGTGCGACTGAACCGTCCGACCCAGGAGGAGCTGCGCGAGAACTTCGCCACGCTGCTCGAATCGGTCATCACCGGAGGCGGCATCAGGAGCGAGAGCGGCCTCGACATGGAGGTCGAGGAAGCCCTCTGGAGCATCGCGCGGGCCTACCCGGAGGTGCCCGCCGAACTGGTCGCCGCCGCGTATCGCGCGTTCGCCGGCCAGCTCGACGGCAGCAACGCCGGAGCCCGCCGCGCCGCCCTGGAGCGCGAGTTCGAAGCTCTCAAGGACGCCCGCCGGAACCGGCCCTGACCGCGCCGGCCTGGCGTCCGCGTCCGCGTCCGTGTCCAGGGGCACACCTCCCGCTTCTTGCGAAGATGTCGCATTTGCGGTTTAGATGCATCTTGGCGATCTTCTGCTGAGGGGTGATGGGCGGCGTGCCGAGCGGTACCACGCGTCGTGGGTTTCTGGGGCTGGCGGGCGGGGCCGGGGCGGTCCTGCTGGGCTCGTGCTCCTCGGGCGGGACGGACTCCGGTACGCCGCGCAGGGGCGGGACGGTGCGGGCGGTGTTCCCCGGCGCCGGCGCGAAGGAGACGATGGATCCGCACGCCCAGCGGCAGTTCGTGGACATCGCGCGCCACAAGGCGGTCTTCGACAAGCTCGTGGACCTGGGGGAGACCCTGCGGCCCGTGCCCCGGCTCGCGGAGCGCTGGGAGACGCGCGACGACGCGACCGTGTGGCGCTTCCATCTGCGCGCCGCGACCTTCCATGACGGGCACGTGCTGGACGCCGAGGACGTGCTCTACACCCTGGCCCGCATCCTGGACCCCAAGGGCGTCGACCGCAGGGCGCGGACGTCGCTGTCGGGCATCGACCTGAACCGTTCGAGGGCCGTCGGCGCGCGGGTCGTGGAGATCGTGCTCAGGCGGCCGAACGCGGAACTGCCCTCGCTGCTGGCCATGACCGGGACCGCGATCGTGCGGCGCGGCTACGCCGATCCGTCCAGGCCGGTCGGCACTGGACCGTTCCGATTCCAGTCGTTCACGGCAGGACGCTCGTTCGCCGGCCGCCGCTTCGACGACCACTGGGACGGCGCCCCGCACCTGGACGAGATCCGCGTCCTGTCCGCCGAGACCGAGGCCCGCGCCAACGCCGTGCAGGCGGGGGAGGTGGAGTACGCGCACGAGATGACGCCCACCTTCGCCCGGGTGGTGAAGTCGAACGGGAACGTGCGGATCGTCGCCGCGCCCCGCAGCGGCGCCGAGGGCATCGTGATGAAGACCGACCGGCCGCCGTTCGACGACCCGGACGCGGCGATGGCGGTCAAGCTCCTGGCCGACCGCCGGAGGCTCGTGGAGGTGATCCTCGGCGGCCGGGGCGCCGTCGGCAACGACATGTACGGCAAGGGCTTCGCCTACTACCCAGAGCACGTGCCGCAGCGCGAGCGGGACGTCGCCGAGGCGCGCGCGCTGCTCCGCAAGGCCGGCGCGCTCAACAAGGAGGTGACCTTCTACACCTCCACGGCCGCCAACGGCTTCGTGGACGCGGCGCACCTGTTCGCCCGGCAGGCGGGCGAGGCGGGGCTGCGGGTGAAGGTCGTCACCGGCCCGCCCGAGAGCTACTACACCGACCAGCTGACCACGGGCCTGATCGGCAGCCACCGCTGCGGGGCCATGCCGATCCCGACCTACATCAGCGACCGGCTGCTCACCGGTTCCCCGCAGAACGCCACCGCCTGGGAACGCGGGGACTTCGACAGGGAGTTCTCGCAGGCCCAGTCCATCGTGGACGAGAAGCGGCGCACGGACCGCTACGGCGCCCTCCAGCAGCGGATCCGCGACCGGGGCGGCCTGCTGCTGTGGGGCCACCCCGACTGGCTGAACGCGGTGTCGGCCCGCCTGCACGGGGTGAAGGGCGCTCCGCCCAACACGGTGGACTGGGCCCGGTTCGACACCGTGTGGCTGGCCTGAACGGTGCTGCGTCACGCCGTGCGGCGGGTGCTGCTGGCCGTCGTCCAGCTGGCGCTCCTGGCCGTCCTGGTCTTCCTGCTGACCTCGCTGCTGCCCGGGGACGCCGCCGAGGTCCAGTTCAACGAGCAGGCGGGCCTGGAGGAGGTCGCCCGCCTGCGCGAGCAGCTCGGCCTCGACCGCCCCCTGGGCGAGCGCTTCGCCGACTGGGCCGGCGCCCTGCTGTCGGGCGACCTGGGCACGTCGCTGGTGGGCGGGCGGCCGGTGAGCGAGATCATCGCGGGCTCGCTGGCCGCGACCGCGGTCCTGGCCGCCGTGACCGCCGCGCTGCTGGTGCCGCTGGCGATGCTGCTCGGCCTGGTGGCGGGGCTGCGCGCGGGCGGGCGCCTGGACCAGGCGATCAGCGCCGTCACGCTGGCGCTCAACTCCATCCCCGACTTCGTGCTCGCGCTCGCCCTGGTCGCGGTGTTCTCCCTGCAGCTGGGCTGGCTGCCGTCCACCTGGCTGGGCGCCGGCGGGGACGACCTGCTGGCGCGGCCGGTGCTGCTCGTGCTGCCGGTCGCGGTGCTGCTCGCCCGCACGGTCTGCGCGCTGTCCCGGCAGATCCGGGCGGGCACGATCGCGGCCCTGGAGGCGGGGTACACCGTCCAGGCGCGGCGGCTGGGCGTCCCGCGCACCCGGCTCGTGCTGCGGCACGTGCTGCCGAACGCCGCCGTGCCGGGCGTGCAGGAACTCGCGCGGACCGGCGACCAGCTCCTGGGCGGGGTGCTGATCGTGGAGGCGGTCTTCGCGATCCCCGGCACCGCGACCGCCCTGGTCGAGGCGGTGCAGAACCGGGACGTGCCGGCCGTCCAGGCGCTGACCCTGCTGCTGGCGGCGGTCGCGCTGGCGTTCAACGTCACCGCCGACCTGGTCTGCCGGCGCCTCGCCCCGCGCGCGGAGGTGCTGCGGTGATCGGCCGCGCCTCCCCGGCGACGCTGGCGGCCGCGCTCCTGCTGGCCGTGCCCGTGCTGGTCGCGGTGGCCGGGCCCCTGGCGGCCCCGTTGATCACTCCGCCCGACGGCGCGCCGTACACGCTCGGGAGCGGGCACCTGCTCGGGACCGACGGGACGGGACGCGACGTGCTCGGCCTGCTGCTGCGCGGCGGGCCCAGCGCCCTGGGCGTCGCCTGCGCCGCGGTGGCGCTCGCCTACCTCGCGGGCGGGACGCTGGGACTGGCCGCCGCCACGACCCGGCACCGCTGGATCGACGAGCTGGCGATGCGGCCGGTGGAGCTCATCCTCCCGATCCCGTCGCTGCTCATCATCAGCGTCGTCGGCGTGGGCTGGCGCGGCAGCCCGCTGGCCGTCGCGCTCGCGGTCGCGGCGATCAACGCGCCCGCGGTGGCGCGGCTGGTGCGCGCGGCGGCGCTGGACGCGGCCAGCGGACCGGTGGCCGAGGCGATGCGGCTGCAGGGCGAGTCCCGGGCGCGCGTCCTGTTCGGGTACGTCGGGCGGTCGGTGCTGCCCGTCGCCGCCGCCGACGCCGGCACCCGCGTCCCGCTCGCCGTCTTCACCGTCGCCGCCGCCAACTTCCTCGGGCTCGGCCTGGACCCTGCCTCGCCCGACTGGGGCGTCACCATCGCCGCCGGCCGCGAGGCCCTGCTCATCCAGCCGTGGGCGGTGTGCGCGCCCGCCGCGATGCTCGTCATGTTCACCGTCGGCCTCAACCTCCTGGCCGACCGGCTCCTGGCGGGCGGCGCCCGCGAGCGGCCGCGCGAGGCGAAGGCGGCACGGCGATGATCGAGGCGCGCGGGCTGACGGCGCGCGCCGGCGCGTCCGAGCTGCTGCGCGGCGTGGACCTCGACGTCCCGGCGGGCGGCGTGACCGCGCTGGTCGGGCCGTCCGGCAGCGGCAAGACCACCACCGCCCTCGCCCTCCTCGGCGAGTCGGCGCCGGGCGTGGACCTGGGCGGCACGGTACGGGTCGCCGGCGTCCCCGTCGTGGACGGGCGCGGCGTCACGCCGGAGGCGGCCCGCCTGCACGGCGGGACGATCGCCTACCTGCCCCAGCATCCCGGCGGCGCCCTCAACCCGGCCCGGCGCACCGGCGCGGTCATCAAGGAGCTGGCACGGCTGCACGGGGCCTCGACGGTCACCGACGCCGTCCGCAGGGCCCAGCTGCCCGCGGACAGGTCGGTGCTGCGCCGCTTCCCGCACCAGTTCTCTGGTGGGCAACGGCAGCGTGTCGCCCTCGCGCAGGTGCTGGCGTGTGGCCCCAAGGCACTGATCCTGGACGAACCCAGCACGGGCCTGGACACCGTCACCCGCATGCGGCTCATCCAGGAACTCGCCGCCCTCGCCCACGACGGGATGGCGCTCCTCCTACTGAGCCATGACCACGACCTCGTGCGCGCCCTGGCAGACCACGTCGTCCTGCTCGACAACGGCCGCGTCACAGGACAAGGCAGTCCGCAGGACGTGCTCCCCATCCCCGCCGCCCCACCGCAGCGCCCTTCTCCACGTCCACCCGGCGAACCGGCATGCCTGGACGTGCATGACCTCACCGCCTGGCTGCGCCCTGGCGGACGCGGCACGGTCCTGGACGGCGTCTCACTGACGCTGCGCCCGGGAGAATGCCTGGCCGTGGCCGGACCCTCCGGCAGCGGCAAGACCACCCTGGCCCGATGCATCGCCGGACTCCACGAACGCCACCGGGGCAAGGTCCTGCTGGACGGCGCGGAGCTGCCGCCGCTGCGCCGCCGCGACCGTGCGCGGAAGCGCCGCGTCCAGTACGTGTGGCAGGAGGTCCGCGGCTCCTTCGACGAGCGCCGCCCCGTGCTCGACCAGGTCGCCCGCACCGCCGTCCGGCTCCGCGGAACGTCCCCGGCCGACGCCGCCGCGGAGGCGGCCGGCCTCCTCGCCCGGCTCGGCGTCTCCGAGGGCACCGCGCGCCGCCCACCGGCCCACCTGTCCGGCGGGGAACTCCAGCGCGCCGCGTTCGCCCGAGCGGTCCTGGCGCGTCCCGACGTGCTGGTCTGCGACGAGATCACCACCGCCCTGGACGACACCGCCGCCGGCCTCGTGCTGGCCCATCTCGCCCGGCTGCGCGCGGAGGGCACCGCCGTCCTGTGGATCGGCCACGACCTGGCCCTCGCCCGCGCCGTGGCCGACCGGCTCGCCGTCCTGGACGGCGGCCGCGTGGTCGAGCAGGGCGATCTCGCCCGCGTGCTCGACGCCCCCGAGTCCGAGACCACCCGCCTGCTGATCAGGGCGGCGCGACCGCAGAGGAGAAGAGCACCATGACGCAGACGGCCACCTGGCAGGCCTGGCAGGACAGCTGGGACCGCCAGCAGGAGTGGTACATGCCCGACCGCGAGGAGCGCTTCCGCGTGATGCTCGACATGGTCGAGGCGCTCGCCGGCCCCGAGCCGAAGGTCCTCGACCTCGCCTGCGGGACGGGCAGCATCACCGACCGGCTGCTGAAGCGCCTCCCCGCGGCCCGCTCCACCGGCCTCGACATCGACCCGGCCCTGCTCACGATCGCGCGCGGCCATTTCGCCGGGGACGGCCGCGTGGAACTGGTGACCGCCGACCTGACCGATCCGGGCTGGACCACCGCCCTGCCGCACCGCTCCTACGACGCCGTCGTGACGGCCACCGCGCTGCACTGGCTGGACGCCGGACCGCTGCGCGAACTGTACGGGCGCGTCCGGGAGGTGCTGCGGGACGGCGGCGTCTTCCTCAACGCCGACCACATGACCGACGAGTCCACCCCGCGCATCAACGCGGCGGCCGAGGCGTTCCACGCCGCCCGCCAGGAGCGCGAGCAGGCCGCCGGGGCGCTCGACTGGCGGGACTGGTGGACGACGGTCGCCGGAGATCCGGTGCTCGCCGAACCCGCCCAGCGCCGTTTCGAGATCCTCGGCGAGCCCCGTGGCCCGGCCAAGCCCAAGCCCGACCGCCCCACCACCACCCAGTGGCACCTGGACGCGCTCCGCGACCAAGGCTTCAGCGAGGCCCGCCAGATCTGGTGCTCGCACTGCGACGCGCTCATCGCGGCGCTCAGATAAAAAGGCGGACCGGGCGAGCCGAGACTCGGCTCGCCCGGGGGCGGGATCAGCCGACGGGGGTGCGGGCGTACCGTTCGAAGCGTTCCGGCAGCTCGTCGGCCGGGGTGGTCTTGCACCCGGCGACGCGCACGCGCCGTTCCGCGATGCGCCAGCCCCGCTCGGTGCGCTTCAGGACGTCCTCGTAGCAGCCCCACAGGTGCATGTGCTCACCCGCCGGGGTCTCGTGGAAGGCGTAGACGTAGGTGAGGGTCTCGGCCTCGTCCCCGTCGAGCCGCTCGAAGATGGTCGTGGAGCAGTGGTGGTTGGTGGCGACGTACCGGCCGGTGGCCGCGTCGACGAGGGCGCGGAGCGCGTCCCGGCCGCTGTGGCGGGCCCCGTTGCCGTAGTCGAAGACGGCGTCGTCGGTGAAGACCTCGTCCAGGAGGTCCAGGTCGCGGCGGTCGATCGCCTTGCTGTAGGTGTGGATCGTGTCCTGGATCCGGGCGCGGTGGAGCAGTTCGGTGAGCTCGTCGGTCACGGTGGTCGTCCTTTCGGCCCGGGTCAGCCCGCCGGCGCGGCGGCCGGGGCGTCGGCGCCGCTGCCGAACGCGGCGAGGATCTCCTTGAGCCGGTCCTCGTCGGTGACCGGCCAGTCGAAGTAGGGCGAGACGCGGTCGAGCCGGCCGGTGAAGCGCTCCCGGCACAGCCGGGGCATGTTCTCCGGCGTCCCGACCAGGGCGATCTCGTTCAGGAGGGTGTCGTCGATCAGCGTGCCCATCTCGGCCCAGCGGCCCTCCCGCGACAGCCGCCGGAGCTCGGGCTGGAGCTCCCCGTAGCCGACGGTCTCCAGGACGCGGCGGTAGGCGGGGGTCGAGGCGTAGAAGGCGATCTGCTCGCGGGTCCGGCGGGTCTGCTCGTCGATCTCCTCCTGCGTGTCGCCCATCACCATGAAGATCGCGGAGTAGAGCTCGAGCCGCGAGCGGTCCCGTCCGGAACGTTCCAGGCCGCGGTCCACGGCGGGCCGCGTGACCTCGTCGAGGTAGGCGCGGGTGGTCATGCCGTGCAGCAGCAGGCCGTCGCAGAGCTCGGCGCCCAGCTCGGTCATCCGCTCCCCGACGGCGGAGATCATCGTCGGGATGCGCTCCCGGTGGTGGTGCGGGGTGAACACCGGGGTCATCAGCGTGTGCGAGTAGTACTCGCCCTGGTAGTCGAGCCGGGTGCCGTCGCGCCAGGCCGTGAAGATCGCGTCGAGGGCGAGCAGGAAGTCGCGCATCCGCCCCGGCCCCGACCCCCAGGGCATCGAGAAGCGCCGCTCGACGTGGGCCTGCACCTGACTGCCCAGCCCGAGCGTGAAGCGGCCGCCCGACATCGCGGCCAGGTCCCAGGCGGTGTAGGCGACCGACATGGGGTTCCGGGCGAAGGCCACGGCGATCGCGGTGCCCACGCTCAGCGTCTGGGTGGACATCAGCGCGGCCTGGCTCTGCAGGAAGGCGTCGGTGACGCTCTCGCTGGCCCAGACCCCGTCGTACCCGAGCCGCTCGGCACGCTCGGCGGCCGGTCCGCAGGCGGCCGCGGACGCGCCGATCAGGCCCATGTCGATCTTCATCGCGTGTCCTTCGGTAGGTGCAGAACCCGTTCGCCGACGGTGTTCTTCAGGATCTCGTCGGTGCCGCCGCCGACCCGCAGGCCGGGCAGCCCGAGCGTCAGCTCGGACCAGGCGTGGGTGCCCCACTCGCCGGTGTCGCAGGCGTGCGACATGGCCAGTACGTCCGCGGCGACGTCGCTGATCGAGCGCAGGATGTCGGTCGTCAGCAGCTTGGCGAGGGCGAGCTCGGGGCCGGGCGGCCCGCCGCCGTCCAGGAAGCCCGCCGTCGTCTCGCGGGCGGCCCAGGACCGCACGACGACGTCGGCCAGCCGGTCGCGGGTCCGCGCGTCCACGGGATCCTGGACGTGCCGCGCCAGGTCGACCAGGCGGTCGACGAGCGCCTCGTCCACCCCGACCTCGCGGCCGATCGCGGAGCGCTCGTTGAGCAGGGAGGTGATGACGACCGGCCAGCCGCCGTTCACCTCGCCCACGCGGTTCTCGTCGGGGACCCGGACCCCGGTGAGGAACACCTCGTCGAACGAGGCGCCGCCGGTGAGCTGGCGGATGGGGCGCACCTCGACGCCGGGGGCCGACATGTCCACCAGGAACGTGGTCAGCCCGCGGTGCTTGGGCGCGGACGGGTCGGTGCGGGCGATGCACAGGCCGATGTCGCTGAGGTGGGCGCCCGAGCTCCACACCTTCTGGCCGTCCAGCACCCAGTCGGCGCCGTCGCGGACGGCGCGGGTGCTCAGCCCGGCGAGGTCGGAGCCCGCGTCCGGCTCGGAGTAGAGCTGGCAGGCGATGATCTCCGCCGAGCGCAGCCCGCGCAGGTACGCCGCCCGCTGGGCGCCGGTGCCGTGCTCCAGCAGCGTCGGGCAGAGCGTCGCCATGCTGAACCGCAGGTAGCCGTCGTCGGGGAGGTCGTACCGGGCCTCCACGTTTCGCATCAGGTCGGCGTACCTTGGGGGCAGCCCGCGGCCTCCGAACTCGGCGGGGCCCTCGATCCACGCCAGGCCGTGCTCGGCCAGCAGCGCGCGGTACCGCCTCAGTGCGGCGATCTCCTCCGCCTCGCCCTCGGAGCGTTCGGCGACGACGGAGACGCGGTCGTCGCCCTCGCCCCAGACGGCCGGCCCGCCGGCCGTCCGGCGCGGGGCGAAGGCGGCGACGACGGTCTCGGCCTCGGCCAGGAAATCCTCGTCGGTGGGGTTGGTCATGGTCCTCCTGCGGCCGGGGCGCACGACGCCCGGGTTGCCAGGGCCTGCTGGTGCGATCTACGCTATCAAAGCAATTGCTTGATTTAATAGTAGCGGTTGACCAGGAACTATGGTCGTACAAGGCCGCGGGTGTAGGAGGAGACCAGGTGGTCGGCATCGCGAGTTACGGCGTGTACGTGCCCTTCCACCGCCTCGATCGCGCCGAGATCGGGCGGTCTCTGGGGGCGCGCGGCGGACGCGGGTCGCGTTCGGTGGCCTCCTACGACGAGGACACCACGACCATGGCGGTCGCCGCCGCCCGCGCCGCCCTCCGGGACGCCGGGCCCTGCGGCTCGCTCTGGTTCGCCACGACCAGGCCCGCGTACCTGGAGAAGTCCAACGCCACCACCGTCGCGGCGGCCGGCGGCCTGCCGGAGGCGGTGGCGGCGTTCGACGTCGCCGGCGCGCTGCGGGGCTCGGCCGGAGCCCTGCGCGCCGCGCTCGCGCAGGGAGACGGGGTCGCGGTCATGTCCGACCTCCGCTTCGGGCTGCCGGGCTCGGCCGACGAGAGCGGCGGCGCCGACGGCGCGGCCGCCTTCGTCATCGGCGCCGACCCCGTCGCCGAGCTGCTCGGCACCGCCTCGGTGAGCTCGGAGTTCACCGACCGGTGGCGCGAGCCGGGCGAGGCCCGCACCCGGACGTGGGAGGAGCGCTTCGGCGTCGAGGAGTACGTGCCGCTGGCCGAGCGGGCGGTCGAGCAGGTGCTGGAGGGCGCCGGGCTGAAGCTCGGGGACGTCGACCACGTCGTGCTGAGCTGCGCCCACGAGCGCGCCCTGCGGACCGTCGGCGCGCGTCTCACCGAGGCCCAGGCGGCCGGTGCCGCCCGGTTCGACCTCGGCCACGCCGGCGCCGCCGACCTGGGGCTGCGGCTCGCGGCCGCGCTGGACGCCGCGGAGCCGGGCCACCTGGTCCTCGCGGTCGGCGTCACCGAGGGCGCGGACGCCTTCCTGTTCCGGGTCACCGAGCGCCACCGGAGCGGGCGCCGCGCGACGTCCGGAACCGCCGCGACGGGCCCGGTCTCCTACTCCGACTACCTCACCTGGCGCGGCCTGCTGCCCCGCGAGCCCGCCCGCCGTCCCGACGCCAAGCCCCCGGTCCCGCCCGCCTCCCGGCGCACGGCCGGGTGGAAGTTCGGGTTCGTCGCCGCGCAGTGCGGGACCTGCGGTTACCGCAACCTCCCGCCCCGCCGCGTCTGCCTGCGCTGCTCGGCGGTGGACGGCTTCGCACCGGTCTCCATGGTGGAGGTCCCGGCCACGATCGCCACGTTCACCGACGACTGGCTCTCGGAGTCGCCGCGGCTGCCCGCGCGGGTCGTCGCCGTCGACTTCGCCGGCGGCGGCCGGTTCGAGTTCGAGATGACCGACGCCGAGGGACGGGAGATCGCGATCGGCGACCGGGTCCAGCCCGCGTTCCGGCTCGCCGGCGTCGCGGGCAACGGGATCCGCAACTACATCTGGAAGGTCCGCCCTCACGAGAAGGAGGCCGACTGATGCCGGCCCACGCCCTGCGCACCCCCGTCGCCATCGTCGGGATGGCCTGCACCCGCTTCGGTGAGCTCTGGGACCGCTCCGTCGACGACCTGCTGGTCGAGGCGACCCACGGCGCGCTCGGCGGGACCGGGCTCGCCCTCGACGAGGTCGACGCCTTCTACCTGGGCTCGATGGTGTCCGGGGTCTCCGGGCTCACGCTCACCCGCCCGCTCAACATCGCCCACAAGCCGGTGACCCGCGTGGAGAACATGTGCGCGACGGGCTCGGAGGCGTTCCGCAACGCCTGCTTCGCCGTCGCGTCGGGCGCCTACGACGTGGCGATGGCGGTGGGCGGCGAGAAGCTCAAGGACTTCGGCTACTCGGGGCTGGAGATGCCGTCGGTGCCCAACGACGGCACGCCCCCGGTGCTCAGCGCCCCGGCGATGTACTCCATGATCGTCCCGGCCTACGCGCGCCGCTACGGCGTCCCGGAGGAGCAGATCAAGGAGGCGATGACCCACATCGCCTGGAAGAACCACGCCAACGGGGCGCTGAACCCGCGCGCGCAGTTCCGCAAGGCGGTCCCCAAGGAGACCATCGCCAAGGCGCCCGCCCTGGCGGGGCGGCTCAGCGTCTTCGACTGCTCGGGCGTGGCCGACGGGGGCGCGGCGGCCGTGGTCGTCCGGGCCGAGGACGCCCTGCGCTACACCGACCGCCCCCTGTACGTGCACGCCCTGGCCCTGGACGCCGGGTCCGGCACCGGGCGCAACGACAGCGACTACGGCTACCACGAGCTGGCCGAGGCCGCGGTGTCCGCCCGCGTCGCCTACGACCAGGCCGGCATCACCGACCCCGCCCGGGAGATCTCGATCGCGGAGGTGCACGACTGCTTCACCCCGACCGAGATGGTGCTCATGGAGGAGCTGGGCTTCTCCGAGCGGGGGAAGGCCTGGCGGGACGTGCTGGACGGACGGTACGACCGCGACGGCGAGCTCCCTGTCAACGTCGACGGCGGCCTCAAGAGCTTCGGGCACCCGATCGGGGCCAGCGGCCTGCGCATGCTGTTCGAGATGTGGTCGCAGTTCCGCGGCGAGGCCGGCGACCGGCAGGTCGGCGACCTGGTGTACGGGCTGGTGCAGAACCAGGGAGGCAGTCCCGGTGATCTGGTCAGCGCGGTGACGATCGTGTCCGACCGCCGCCCGGCGGGCGCCTGAACCCGGGCGGCGGAGAGATAATCGGTGCGGTGGAGATCCGCCTCGTGCTCCCATGTCACCGCGAGCGGATCAAGTACGCTGGCAGCTTTCCGATATCCAGAAGGAATGCATTATGGCCTCCTCGCCTTCCACATCGCGTCGCCGATCGGTGGGATCTCCGATCGGAGCCGCGCGTAAAGGGCTCATCATGAGATCCGCCGCGAAGGTGTTCGCGAGTAAGGGATTCTCCGCCGCGACCGTTCGCGATGTGGCGGACGAGGCCGACATGCTCTCCGGGAGCCTCTACTACTACTTCGACTCCAAAGAGGCGATGGTCGAGGCCGTCGTGGTGGAGTACCTGGACAGGCTCATCCGCGACAACGCGCGTGCCGTCGAGGAGTCGGAGGGGCCGGTCGAGATTCTGGAGAATCTCATCGCGGTCGGGCTGCGCGGTCTCACGACCTATCGCAGCGAACTCACGATCCTGCAGAACGACTGGCCGTACGTCCGGTCGATGCCCGGCGTCGCCGAGCGGCTGCCGAAAGTGGAGTCGGTGTGGCTGGAGTCCATTCAGCGGGGCGTCGAGGAGGGGCTGATCAGGCCCGTGCACGACGTTCGGATGATCTACCGGACGCTCATGGGCGCGGTCCAGGGCGCCGTCCGGTGGTTCGACCCGAAGGGCAAGGTCGGCATCGACGACGTCATCGCGGTGCAGACCACGATCCTGCTGTCGGGGATCAAGGTCGACCGCGACTGACGGGCTCTCCCGTGTCGTTGGTTAAGCAATTGCTTGCTTTGAAAGGGGCGCCGTGGCGGCGGACCTGAGTCCCGAGTTGTCAGAGGTCGTGGAGAGCTTCCTCGGCCAGCGCGCGTGGTCGGCGGAGGCGCCCGACCCCGGGTCGGCGCCGCCGCTGTGGGCGGCGCTCACCACCGAGCTGGGCCTGCCCGGGCTGCTCGTGGAGGAGCGGTACGGCGGGCAGGGCGGCGCGGTCACGGACCTGGCGGCGGCCCTGGTCCAGACGGGGCGCGCCGGGTGGTGCGGCCCGCTGGTCCCCGTCGCGGGCGTCGCGGTCGACCTGCTGGGCCGGCTCGATCCCGGCGACGGGTCCGGGCTGCGCGCCCGCGTCGCCGCCGGCGGGATCGTCGTGCCCGCCCTCCACGAGCGCGACTCCGGCCGGGCGCTGGAGACCGTGCGGACCCGCGCCGAGGTGTCGGGGGCGTCCGCCGTGGTCACGGGGGAGAAGGTCTTCGTCGAGGCGGGCCGGTACGCGGAGGCGTTCCTGGTGACCGCCGCCGCCGGAGACGGCGCCCCGGTCCTGTGCGCGGTGGAGCGGGAGGCCGCGGGGGTCCGGGTCGAGCCCATGGAGGCGGTCGACGACGCCCGCGGCTATGCCCGGCTGGTGCTGACGGACGCGGCGGCCGTGCCGCTGACCGGCGCCGGGGCCGAAGGCGAGGCGGAGGGCGCGGTGCGCGACGCCTGGCTTCTGGGAGCCCTCCTCGTCGCCGCCGAGAGCGTCGGCGTGGCCACCCGGGCGCTGGAGCTCTCGGTCGACTACGCCCGCACCCGGCGGCAGTTCGGCCGTCCCGTGGCCGAGTTCCAGGCGGTCAAGCACAAGCTCGTGGAGATGTACGCGGAGCTGGCGACCGCGCAGGGGGCGTTGCGCGCGGCGGTGCGCGAGCACGCGTCCGGCGGGCCGGGCTGGCGCTTCGCGGCGTCGGCGGCCAAGGCGCGCTCGTCCGACGCGGTCATGCACGTGCTGCGGGAGGCCGTCCAGGTCCACGGCGGGATCGGTTTCACCTGGGAGCACGAGCTGTCCCGGCACTTCCGGCGCGCGGTGAACAACCGGGCGGCCTACGGCACCCCCGTCCGGCACCGCGAGCTGGTGGCCGCCGAGAGCGGGTTCTGAGGCCCGGAACCCGGGCCGGCCGCCGGCCGTCCCGTGACCGTGGGTGACGTCCCGATGTTGTAAAGCAAATGCTTGATTTACAGCTCTGACCTGTACTAACCTTCCGTCGTCGGCAACAGAGAGGCGATCGACGTGACAGACACCTACGAGTCCGCGCCGCCGGTCGACCCCCAGTGGTTCCGTCAGGTGCTGGGGCAGTACCCCACCGGCGTGTGCGCGGTCACCGCGCGCGGCGCGGACGGCGGCCCGGTGGGCATGGTGGTGGGATCGTTCGCCTCGGCGTCCCTCGATCCGCCGCTGGTGGCCTTCTTCGCGGACCGGAAGTCGACCACCTGGCCCAAGATCGCGCAGGCGGGCTCGTTCTGCGTCAACGTCCTGGGGGCCGACCAGGAGTCGCTGTGCCAGCGGCTCTCCAGCAAGGACCCGCGCAAGTTCGAGGGGGTCGACCTGCGGGACGGCCCGACCGGCGCGCCCGTCCTGGAACGTTCCGTCGCCTGGCTGGACTGCGTCGTCCACGCGGTCCAGGACGCGGGGGACCACTTCCTGGTCCTCGGCCGCGTCATCGAGCTGCACATCGAGGAGCCCCGGCTCCCGCTGCTGTTCTTCCGCGGGGGGTACGGGCGCTTCGCCCCGATCTCGCTGGCGGCGCCCGACCCCACCGGCCACTTCACCCGCCAGCTGCGCTACGTCGAGCTGGTCCGCGACGAGATCGAGGACCTGAGCCGCCGGCTCCGCGCCCGCTGCGCGCTGGCCGCGCTGGTCGACGACGAGATGGTCGTCGTCGGCACGGCCGACGCCTACGAGCGGCCGGGCACCGCGGCCACCCTCGTCGGCCAGCGGCTGCCCTTCCTTGCGCCGATCGGCGCGGTCTTCGCCGCCTGGAGCCCCGAACGGACCGTGGAGGACTGGCTCGCCGGCGGCGACCCCCGGCTGCCCGCCGGCGCCTTCCGGGAGAGCCTGGAGGCGATCCGGTCCCGCGGCTACTCGGTCGGGCTGCTGAGCGACGGCCAGCGGGACCTGGCCGTCCGGCTCGACGAGGCCGCGGCCCAGCGGACGCCCGCGAGCGTCACCGACTTCTACGGCATGGCGCAGCGGCTCCGGCCCGACCCGGTCGAGCTCACGCCCGAGGACAAGCTGGCCGTCCGGCAGATCTCCGTGCCCGTGGTCGGGGCGGAGGGGCAGGTCGTCCTGGCGCTGACCGTGTACGGGTTCCCCAAGCCGCGCAACGGCATCGACGAGTACGTGGACCAGATCCTCGCGGCGGCCCGCGCCGCCTCGTCCCGGATCGGGGCCACCGAGGGCCGGCCCTCGATCCCGGCCGGATGACGGTCACCGGGCAGGACGGAGAAGGGGTGGTCATGGAGATCGGTCTCGCGTGCAGCTGGCGGGCGGAGCCGGGGCGTCCCCTGCGCGCCGCCATCGAGGAGGCCGCCGCGGCGGCGGAGCGCTCGGGCCTGGCCTCGCTGTGGGCGGTCGGCGACCGGCAGCAGATCGGCGAGGGTTCGCACGACGGCGTGCTCGGCCTGCTCGTGGCCGCGCGCGCGACGACGCGCCTGCGCCTGGGACTGTCGGGCGACGCGGTGACGGCGCGGAGCGTGCCCGTACGGGCCAAGCAGCTGGCCACGCTGGACTGGTTCTCCGGCGGGCGGCTGGCCTACGGGCTGGATCCGGCCGAGCCGGCCGCCCCGCTGCGGAGCCATCTGAGCGAGGACGACGGTTCCGGCGACGCCGTCGCCAAGGCCGTGGACCACCTGGCGGCGATGCACGCGCTGTGGACCGAGTCCCGAGCCCGCGTCGACACCGGCCACGTCACGATCCGGGGCGCGATCGCGCTCCCGAAACCGGCCGGCGGCGCGGGCCTGCCGATCCACCTGCGCGACGTTCCCGACGACCGGGCGCTCGGCGCGTACGTCGACGCGGCGCCCCGGCTGGCGGGATGGCTGGCGTGGAAGCAGGACGCCGGCGCCGTCGAGACCGCCTCGGCGCGCTTCGACCGGCTCCTTGAACAGCGGGGCCGGGACGCGGCCTCGGTGCGCCGGACCTGGTTCGTCGACGCGGCGGACTGGCCCGGCGCACGCGAGACGGCGCGGGATCTGGGGCTTGACGAGGTCGTCGCGGTCTTCCCGCGCGTCCCCCGGGCCGAGGAGGTCGAGGGACTTGGAGCGTGACATGAGGATCGGACTGGTCGACGTCTTCGACGGCGGCGCGGAGCGGAACCCCGCGTTCATGGCCGAGTTCGCCCGCACGGTCGAGGACCTCGGGTTCGACGGCGTGTGGTTGCCCGAGCACATGGTTTTTTTCGACGACCCGGAGTCGGCCTACCCCTACCGGACGGCGCCCAACGCGGACGACCCGGAGAAGACCCACCTCCACAACAAGACCGAGGACGGGAAGGCGAGGGTCGAGGCCGCGCCCGAGCAGGGCATCATCGATTCGTTCCAGGCGGCCGTGGCGATGTGCGCGGCGACCGGGAGGCTGCGGATCGGCACGTCCGTGCTGCTGCTGCCGCTGCGCTCGGTGAGCGTCCTCGCGCGCGAGATCGCGACCGTGCAGGAGCTCACCGGCGGGCGGCTGGACCTCGGCGTCGGCGTCGGCTGGCTGGCCGAGGAGTTCGAGGCGTGCGGGGTGGACTTCGCGACGCGCGGCCGCCGTGCGGAGCGGTACCTGCACGAACTGGCCGGTCTCTGGAACGGGACCGGGCCGGACGGAGCCGTTCTCCCGGACGGCGTCGTCCTGCCGGAGGGCCGCGGGCGGCTGCCCAGGCTCATGTACGGGGGCAACGGCGACGCCGCGCTGCGGCGGGCCGCGACGGCGGCGTACGGCTGGTACCCCTGGAACCTCACCCCGTCGGACTTCGCCGCCCGGCTCGAACGCTTCCACCGGCTCGCCGCCGAGGCGGGCCGGGCCCGCGCCGATCTCCATGTCGTCGCCGGGGTCCGCTTCACCGGAACTCCCGACCAGTTGCCGCAGATCGTGAACGGCTATCTGGACGCGGGCGCGGACGGTGTGAACGTCTCGCTCCGCCTGGCGCCGAGCGACTACCGCGAGGTGCTGGAGGCGGTGTCGGGAGCTCTGGGCCTGACCCGGTAGCGGCGGCGCCTCGGGCGCCGTGGGGCCGTCGTCGCCGACGGCTGTAATAAGCATGCGCTGATTCCCGCTACCCTGCCTTCGAATCGGCGGCATAACTCAGAGACAACCGACGAATTTTTGTGACAAGTGTTGCGTGACCTGCGTCACCGGGAGAAAATCAAGTGCTTGCTTCACTCGCCTGGGCGAGTGGCCCGTCAAGGAGGAATGCCGTGTTCAGGAACCAGGTCAGCCGGAGGGCGGGCAGACTGCTCGCCGCCCTCACGACGCTCGCGCTCGTCGCGGCGTGCAGCTCGGAGGGGAGCGGTGACGACTCGACCTACCTCGTCGGCTTCCCGGCTCTGGAATCGGGACCGGCGGCGTTCGCCGGCGTCCCGATCGTGAAGGGCGCCAAGCTCGCGGCCAAGGAGATCAACGACACCGGCTACCTCGGTGCCGGGAAGAAGGTCCGGCTCGACGTCAAGGACATCAAGGGCGACCCCGCCCAGGCGATCTCCCTGTACCGCCAGTACGTCGCCGACGGGGCCTCCGGGGTGCTGTGCTGCGGCCTGTCCTCCGAGGCCGGCGCGATCGCGCCGCTCATCAAGCAGAACCGCGTCCCCGCGATCGTGACGTCCGCGGTCGCGCCGGGCCTGGCCTCCCCGCCGTACCTGTACCGGCCGGTGATCCTGCCCAGCGCGAAGGGCGGGCTGTACGACCAGTTCGTCGACAAGATCGCCAAGGCCGAGAAGTACCGGACCGCGGTCCTGGTCGTGACCGGCGACAACGACGGCATGGTGGCCGACGGCCAGGTGTGGAAGGCGGCGCTGGAGCGCAACGGCGTCCGCGTCCTGAAGACGGTCCGCACCAACGCGGCCGACACCAACTTCACCAGCCCGGCCACCGAGACCGCCTCCGCCGCGCCCGACGTCGTCATCTCCAGCCAGCTCGGCACCCCGAGCGCGCTGCTGGCCAAGTCGCTCCGCGAGCGCGGCTACACCAAGCGCATCCTGAGCAGCTACGGCGTCGACAGCCAGGAGCTGTTCAAGAGCTCCGGCGGCGGCCTGGCCGGGACGACCTTCTTCGCGACGTTCCACGCCGGGTTCGGCGGCGACGCGGCCGGCAAGTTCGTCCAGGCGTACAAGGCCGAGTACGGCGCCGAGCCCGACATGTACGGCGCCCAGGGCTACACCGCGATGTACCTGCTGGCCCAGGGGCTCAAGGACGCGGGCAGCAAGGAGGCCCAGGACGTCGCCACCGCGCTGTCGAAGATCACCTCGCAGGACACGGTCTACGGGAAGCTGAGCTACCAGGGCGGGCAGGCGTCGATGACCTCGCCGCCGGTGTACCTGGAGTGGCAGAAGGACGGCACCCTCAAGGAGTGGACCGGATGACGCTGCCTGCGTCGTCGGTCGGGGAGTTCCGGGCGTCCGTCCGCGCGTGGCTGGCGGAGAACGTCCCGGGCTCCCCGCTCCCGCCCTGGACGGAGCGCGAGGGCTTCGAACTGCACCGCGCCTGGGAGCGGACCCTGTTCGAGGGCGGGTACGCCGCCGTCGACTGGCCGGCCGAGTACGGCGGGCGGGGCGCGGACCTCCACCACACGATCGCGTTCGCCGAGGAGTACTACCGCGCGGGCGCGCCCGAGCGGATCAACATGGGCGGCCTCTACCTGCTGGGCCCGGTCCTGATGCAGTACGGGACGCGGGAGCAGTGCGAGCGCTGGATCCCGGACCTGCTGTCCTGCCGCACCATCTGGTGCCAGGGGTTCTCCGAGCCGGAGTCGGGCTCGGACCTGGCGTCGCTGAAGACCTCGGCGGTGCGCGACGGCGACCACTTCGTGGTCAACGGGCAGAAGATCTGGACGTCGATGGGCGCCTTCGCCGACTGGATCTTCGCGCTGGTGCGCACCGACCCCGAGGCGGGGCGGCGCCGCAAGCACGACGGCATCAGCTTCCTGTGCGTCGACCTGCGGTCGCCGGGCGTGGAGGTGCGGCCGCTGCGCATGGTCGACGGCACCAGCGGGTTCGCCGAGGTGTTCTTCACCGACGTCCGCGTCCCGGTGGAGAACGTCGTCGGCGACGTCGACCGGGGCTGGCGGGTGGCCATGTCCACGCTGGGCTTCGAGCGGGGTGCCGTCTTCGGCGACCACGCCAAGTTCTCCCTGGACGTGCGGGCGCTGGCGTCGCTGGCGCACGCCCGCGGCCTGGACGGGGACTCGCTGGCGCTGGACGAGCTGGGCCGGCTGCTGGTGCGGACCGAGATCTACCGGTCCAACGTCTACCGCCTGGCGGACCTGGCCGCCGCCGGGGGCGAGCTCGACTCGCGGGCCAGCATCAACAAGGTGTTCTGGACCGAGACCCAGCGCGACGTCTTTGCCGCCGGGCTGCGGCTCATGGGCGAGGACGGGCAGGTCGTGGGGGACGTCGCCGCGCTGGACGGCGCCCCGGAGACGACCCGCCGCGCGTGGCGCGACTGGCACCACCGGTACTGGTACGCCCGTGCGGCGATGATCTTCGGCGGGACGAACGAGATCCAGCGCAACATCATCAGCGAGAGAGTCCTGGGACTGCCGACGGAGCCGAGACCCCGATGACCGACACCATGACCGCGGCGAGCACCACCGGATCGGAGGGCGAGGAGCTGGCCTCCGTCGTGCGCGACCTCCTGGAGGGCCACGCGGGTATCGACCATCTCAAGGAGCGCCTGGACGCGGGCTCGGCGCACGCGCCGGACCTGTGGCGGCGGCTGGCCGGCATCGGCCTGGTCTCCGCCCTGGTCGCCGAGGAGCACGGCGGCGTCGGCCTCGGACCGGCCGACCTCGCCCCGACCCTGGTGGCCCTGGGGGAGTACGCGCTCCCCGAGCCCTTCGTGGAGACCGCCGTCGTCGGCGCGACCGTGCTGGGAGAGTTCGCCGCCCGCGACGCCCGCGCCGCGGAGTGGCTCGCGCGGCTGGCCGCGGGCGACCTCCTCGTCGCCGTGGCGTTCGAGGGGCGGACCGGGTACGTCGCGTACGCGGCGGACGCCGACCTGCTCCTCGACCTGCGCCAGGACGGATCGGTGCGTGTCCACGCCGCCGGTGACCTGGTCGTCGAGGAGCAGCCGGCGGTCGATCCGCTCCGCCCGATCGCCCGGGTCCGCCCGGCCGGCGACGGCGTCCTCCTGGGGCGCTCGCCGGAGCTGACCGAGCGCGCCTGGAACCTCGCCGTCGCCTCGACGGCCTGCCTGCTGGCCGGGACGGCGCGGCGCCTGCTGACCCTGACGGTCGAGTACGTGAGCCTGCGGCACCAGTTCGGCCGCCCGGTCGGCTCGTTCCAGGCCGTCAAGCACAAGCTCGCCGACATCGCGGTGCGCGCCGACATGGCGGTGACCGGGGCGCTCGACGCGGTCGCCGCGTCCGGTGCGCCGGACGCCGCCCGGCGCGCCGCCGTCGCCAAGGCCTACGCCGGGGACGCCGCCGAGCGGGCGAACGACGAGGCTCTGCAACTGCACGGCGGCATCGGCTTCACCTGGGAGCACCACCTGCACTTCTGGCTGAAGCGCGCGCTGAGCCTCGGCGCGGCCTACGGGTCCACGACCGAGCACCGGCGCAGGCTGGCGCGGGAGCTGCTCGAGTCCGTCGCCGCGGAGGAGGCGGAGCGATGAGCGGGCTGGGATTCTGGCGGCTCGCCGAGGCCGACCCGGCCGCGCGGGCGGTGGTGGGCCCCGACGGGTCGGTGCTCACCCGGGGCGAGCTGGCGGCGCTGTCGAACCGGGTCGCGCGGCTGCTGCGCGCGGGCGGGCTCGCGCGCGGCGACCGGGTGGTGGCGGTGCCGTCCAACGAGCCCGCCGTGCTCGCGCTGGTGCTGGCGTGCCAGCAGGCCGGGGCGTACTTCGTGCCGGTCAACACCGCGCTGACCACCCCGGAGATCGCGCACATCCTGCGGGACGCCGGACCGGCCGCGGTGTTCGCCTCGGCCGAGTACACCGGCCGCGTCCGGGAGGCCGTCTCAGAGTCGGGCACGGCGTGCCCGCACCTGTTCGCCTCCGGGCCCGCGGACGGCTTCCAGGACCTGGCCGAGGCGGCGGCGCCCTTCGGCCCCAGCCCTCTGGAGGACCGCGCGGCGGGCTCCTTCATGGGGTACACGTCGGGTACGACGGGCCGCCCCAAGGGGGTGATGCGCGGGCTTCCGGAGGGCGATCCGGACGACGTCTTCGGGCGGGGCGCCGAGTGGCAGCTCGGCATGTTCGGGATCGAACCGCTGAAGGACGGCGTCCACCTGGTGACCTCGCCTCTGAGCCACACCGCGGTCAGCGGGCTGGCGCTGGCGTCGCTGCACTTCGGCCACACCGTCGTGCTGACCTCGCGCTTCGACGCGGAGGAGACGCTGCGGATCGTCCAGCGGGAGCGGGTCACGACCACGCACATGGTGCCGACCCAGCTCCACCGGCTGCTGCGCCTGCCCGAGGAGGTCCGCGGCGCGTGCGACGTGTCGAGCATGCGCACCCTCATCCACGGCGCCGGGCCGTGCCCGCCCGAGGTCAAACGGCAGATCATCGACTGGTTCGGCCCGGTCGTCGTCGAGTACTACGGCGCCACCGAGGCCGCCGGGACCGTGGCGACCTCGCGGGAGTGGCTCGACCGTCCCGGGACGGTCGGCCGCCCCCAGCCCGGCGCCGAGGTCCGGATCCTGGACGACGAGGGCCGCCTCCTCCCCGCGGGGGAGCCGGGCCGGGTGTTCCTCGGCATGGGCGCGCACGCGTTCGAGTACCGCAACGACCCGGACAAGACCCGGTCCGGGCGGTCCGGCGACTTCGTGACGGTCGGCGACCTCGGCTACCTGGACGAGGACGGCTACCTGTTCCTGCTCGGCCGGACCTCAGAGGTCGTCGTCTCCGGCGGCGTCAACGTCTACCCGGCGGAGGTCGAGGCGGCGATCCTGGAGCACCCGGACGTGGTGGACGTCGGGGTCATCGGGCTGCCCGACCCCGAGTGGGGCCACACGGTGTGCGCGGTCGTCCAGGCGGTTCCCGGCTCCGTCCTGGCCGGCGGCGCGCGGGCGGGGGAGATCCTGCCGGACTTCCTGGCCTCCCGGCTCGCCCGGTTCAAGACGCCCCGGCGCTACCTGGTCGTGGACGCGCTGCCGCGCGGCGCCAACGGAAAGCTCCGCAAGCACCTGCTGACCGAGATGGCCGGTGCCCGCACCGACGAAGGGGGTCGCCCGTGACGCCGACGAGGCCCGTGGCCCAGCCCACCCCGGACACCCGGGAGTTCTTCGCACTGATCGACGAGGGGCGTCTCGCGCTGCCCACCTGCGCGGCGTGCGACCACACCTTCCTGTACCCGCGCAGTGTGTGCCCGCGCTGCGCGGCGGGGGAGATCGTCCTGAAACCGGCCACGGGCCGGGGCACGGTCGCCTCGTTCGTGGTGAACCACCGGGCGGCGCCCGGCTTCGGCCCCGGCCCGTACGCGCTCGCGCTGGTCCGGCTGGAGGAGGGGCCGCTGATCATGGCCGGGGTCCCCGGGGACCCGGACCGGGTGGCGCTCGACGCGCCCGTGCGCGCGGTGTACGAGGAGCGCGGCGACCGCCGGGTGCTCCTGTTCGAGATCGTGGAGGAGACGGGATGACGCTGCGCGGCAGGGTGGCGATCGCCGGTGCGGCCGAGAGCACCGAGCTGGGGAGGATCCCCGGGAAGTCGGCGCTGGAACTGCACGTCGACGCCGCCCTCAACGCCCTGGCGGACGCGGGACTGACGCCCCGTGACGTGGACGGTGTGGCCTGCGCGGGCGAGTCGCCGGCGGACGTGGCCGACTACCTGGGGATCGTCCCGGAGTACCTCGACGGCACCAACGTCGGCGGGTCCTCGTACATGCTGCACGTGCGGCACGCGATGGCCGCCATCGCGGGCGGGCTGTGCACGACGGTGCTGGTCACCCACGGCGAGTCCGGCCGGTCCCGGGTGGGGATGACCCCGTGGCAGCCGGCGCCGCAGTCGTTCATGGCCCAGTTCGAGGTGCCGCACGGCCCGGTCGGGGCGCCGTCGCTGTTCCCCATCGGGGTGCGGCGGTACATGCACGAGTACGGGGTCACCCGCGAGCAGTTCGCGATGGTGCCGGTCGTCCAGCGGGAGTGGGCCGCGCGGAACCCGCGGGCCAAGCTGCGCGACCCCATCACCGTGGACGACGTCCTCGCCTCGCCCGTGATCGCCGATCCGGTCCACCTGCTGCACTGCTGCCTGGTGACCGACGGCGGCGGGGCGCTCGTGCTGACCTCCGCCGAGCGGGCGCGGGACCTGGCGGGCACGCCGGTGTACGTGCTCGGCGCGGGGGAGTCGAGCGAGTCGTCGGTGGTGTCGGGCCTGGAGAGCCTCACCTCCTCGCGCGCGATCCGCGTCGGCGGGGAGCGGGCGCTGCGGGAGGCGGGCGTGGCGCACGCCGACGTGGACCATCTGATGATCTACGACGCGTTCGCGCACGTCCCGCTGTACGGCCTGGAGGACCTGGGCTTCGTCGGGCGCGGCGAGGCCGCGGCCTTCGTTGCGGACCGGAACACCGCGCCGGGCGGGCCGCTGCCGCTGAACACCAACGGCGGCGGGCTGGCCTACACGCACACCGGCATGTACGGGATGTTCGCGATCCAGGAGTCGGTCCGGCAGGTCCGGGGCACGGCTCCCGCGCAGGTTCCCGGCGTGCACGTGAGCGTCGCGACGGGCGTCGGCGGGATGTTCATGAGCTCGGGGACGCTCGTGCTGGGCGACTCCTCCACGGTATGACCCGCCGCACGGCCGCGGGCCTCACCCGGATCGATCCGGGTGAGGCCCGGGGGTCACTCGGCGGGGGAGAACATCACCAGCGCGGACCGGACGGCCCGGCACACCAGCGTCCCGTCCTGGTTGAGGCCGCGGTGCTCCAGGCTGACGATGCCCTGCCCGGGCCGCGACCGCGAGGGCCGCTTGGCGCCGATCTCGGTCTCGCAGTACAGCGTGTCGCCGATGAACACCGGTGCGGGGAAGGAGATCTCCCCGAAGCCGAGGTTGGCGATGGTGGTCTTCTGCGTCAGGTCGGGGACGCCGATGCCGCAGACGATGCCCAGCGTGAGCAGGCTGTTCACCAGGCGCTGGCCGAACTCCGACTCCGCGGAGCGGACGGCGTCCAGGTGAAGGGTCTGCGTGTTGAGCGTGAGGCTGCAGAACAGCAGGTTGTCCGCCTCGGTGATGGTGCGTCCGGGCTCGTGCTTGTACACGTCGCCGGTCACCATCTCGTCGAAGTAGCGCCCGCGGCGGGTGTGGACGGTCAATGCGTCTCCTTGTGATCTTTCCGGGGTGCCCGGTGCCGGGACCGGCCGATCGCGGTGGCGAGAGCGGCGCGGCGGCCGGGGGCCGCACCACCAACGTAAGCCCGGGAGAAGAATTAAAGCAAGTGCTTGATTTAATCCTTGACAGAGGCGTATTGCCTGGCTAGCGTCACTTTTCCGATCGAGCGCTTGATTCAGGGAGCGGCATGGAACTCTTCGCCCAGCAACTGGTGAACGGGGTGGCCCTCGGGTCGGTCTACGCCCTGTTCGCCGTGGGCTTCTCGCTGATCCTCGCGCGGATGGGGATCCTCAACGTCGCGCACGGCACGTTCGCCACCTGGGGCGCCCTGGCCGCCTACTGGCTCATCACCGAACTGGGCGCCGCCTTCTGGATCGCTGCGCTCGGCGGCGTCCTGTTCGGGGGCCTGCTGGGCGTGGCCGTGGACGCCCTGGTGTTCGACCCCCTGCGGAAGCGGTCCGCCGGCACGTTCGCCCCCATCATCGCGAGCATCGGCGCCTGGATCGTCCTGCTGGCGGTCGCCGAGGCCTACATCGGCTCCACCGCGAAGAGCTACCCGGCCGAGTCCGTGCCCGGCGGCCCGCTGCGCATCGCGGGCCTGGTCGTGCTGCCCGCCCACCTGATCAGCATCGTGACCCTGGTGATCGTCGTGACCGCGGTGCACCTGCTGCTGACCAGGACGCGGTTCGGCGCGGCGGCCCGGGCCGTGTCGGCCGATCCGCGCTCCGCCGCGATCGTCGGCGTCAACGCCCGGTGGATCCTGAGCGCGGTGGCCTTCATCGCCGCCGGCGTCGCCGCCGCGGCGGGCATCCTGGCGGCGCTCTCGGACAACAACGTGGCCTTCAACCTCGGTGAGGGCCTGCTGCTCAAGGGCTTCGCGGCCGTCGTGGTCGGCGGCTACGGCGACATCCGGGGCGCGGCGCTGTGCGGCGTCGCGATCGGGATCATCGAGGTCATCGCGTCCCAGTACATCTCCTCCGGGTTCCGCGACGCCATCACCTTCGGCGTCCTGCTCCTCATCCTCGTCGCGCGGCCCAAGGGCCTGTTCGGCGAGCGCCAGCTGGTCCGGGCATGACCCGCCCGACGGAAGGACACCTGCTGTGAGCACCACCGCGTGGCTGACCACGCTCCAGTTCGCCGGGGTCAACGCGCTGTTCGCCCTCGGCATCTACGCCTCGCTGTGGACGGGCGTGCTCAGCGTCGCCCCGATCTTCTTCGGCGCCGTCAGCGCCTTCACCTTCGGCTACCTCTCCACGACGGCGGGCCTGCCGCTGGTCCTGGGGCTGCTGCTGGGCATCGTGCTGGGCGGGCTGATGGGCGCGCTCGCGGCCGGCCTGGTCCTGCGCCTGGACGCCCACTACCTGGCCATGGCCACGATCGCGATGGTGCTGATCGGCCGCGTCCTGGTCCTCAACCTGGAGGACGTCACCGGCGGCGCGGCCGGGCAGGTCGTCCCCGGCGACCTGGGCACCTGGAGCTGGCTCATCGGCTCCCTGGCCGTCGCGGCCTGGGTGATGGCGCGGCTGGCCAAGTCCCGGTTCGGGCTGGCCGCCGACGCGGTCCGGCAGGACCCCGCGGTCGCGCAGACGCTCTGGATCCCGCCGCACCGGATCCAGTTCATCGGGATGGTGCTGTCGGGGATGCTGGGCGGCGCCGCCGGGGTGATGCAGGGGAGCTTCCTGCAGTTCATCGGGCCCGACACCTTCTACACGCACCTGGGCTTCGTCACCCTGGCGGCGGTCGTGCTCGGCGGGGCCTTCCACTGGGCCGGGCCGATCCTGGGCGCCGTCGTCTTCACCGTCCTGCCCGAGCTGCTGCGGGACGTCATGGGCGAGTACGACCAGGTCGCGACCGGGATCGTGCTCATCGCGATCATCATCTACATGCCGCGCGGGCTGGTAGACCCCCGCACGTTCCGGCGCCTGCGCCGGGGCAGGGGCGGATCGCCGCCGGAGACGGCCGGCCCCGGTGCGGGCCCGGCCCTGGCTAAGGAGGGGGCGGCGCGATGAGCGTTGCGCACGAGGCGGGCCCGGCCCCGGCGGAGGCGGGACGGTCCGACCTGGTCGTCATCGACCGGCTGACCAAGGGGTTCGGCGGGCTCACCGCCGTGGACGGCGTCAGCATCCGCGTCCCCGAGACGAGCATCTACGGCATCCTCGGGCCGAACGGCGCCGGCAAGACGACGGTGCTCAACATGATCAGCGGGTTCATCGCCCCGGACTCGGGCGACATCTCCGTCGCGGGCACCCGCATCACCGGCCTGGCGCCGTACCGCGTCGCCCGGCAGGGCATCGCCCGGACCTACCAGAACATCCGGCTGTTCCCCGGCATGACGGTGCTGGAGACGGTGATGGCCGGGGCGTACGGGCGGCGCTCGTCGAGCATCCTCGGCGCGATCCTGCTGAGCCCGGCGGAGCGGCGCGAGCGCCGCGCGACCGCGGAGCGGGCCGCCGAGCTGCTCGACCGCGTCGGCGTGCGCGGGAGGCACTCCGCGCTCGCCGAGACGCTGTCCTACGGCGACCAGCGCCGGGTGGAGATCGCCCGCGCGCTCGCCACCGACCCGCGGCTGCTGCTGCTCGACGAGCCGACCGCGGGGATGAACGACGCCGAGTCCGAGGAGGTCGGGCGGCTGCTGGTCGGGCTGCGGGACGCCGGGCTCACGCTGATCCTGATCGAGCACAACATGCGGCTGGTCGAGGAGTTCTGCCAGCGCGTGTCCGTCATGAACTCGGGGGCGCTCCTCGCCGAGGGGACGCCGACCTGGTGCCTGGACCAGGAGGACGTGAAGGAGGCCTACTTTGGCAAGCGATCCGACGCTGCACGTATCGCGACTCTGCGCCGCGCACGGCGCGGTCACGGCGGTGAATGAGGTCACCCTCCAGGTCGGGCGGGGACGGCTGGTCGCGCTCATCGGCTCCAACGGAGCGGGCAAGACGACCCTGCTCAACAGCATCGCGGGCCTGCACAAGCCGAAGTCCGGCAAGGTCACCGTGACCGGCCGCGACATCACCGGGTGGGCCGCGCACCGCGCCGTCCGGGCCGGGGTCGCGCTGGTCGCGGAGGGGCGGCGGGTGGCGCCGTCGCTGACGGTCGCGGAGAACCTGTCGCTGGCGGCCTACAGCCGGCGCGGGAAGAAGGCCGAGCTGGACGAGCGGCTGGCCCGCGTCTTCGAGCTGTTCCCCCGGCTCGCGGAGCGGCGGCGGCAGGACGCCGGGATGCTCAGCGGCGGCGAGCAGCAGATGCTCGCCTTCGGGCGGGCCCTGATGACCGGGCCCGACGTGCTGCTGCTGGACGAGCCGTCCATGGGCCTGGCGCCGTCGATCGTGGACGTGATGTTCGAGACCATCTCGACCCTGCACGCCGGCGGCGCCACGATCCTGCTCGTCGAGCAGAACGCCGAGCTGGCGCTGGCCGTCAGCGACGAGGTGTACGTCCTGCAGCGCGGCCGCATCGTGGCCGAGGGCGCCCCGGAGGAGATGCGCGGGCGCACCGAGGTCATGACCGCGCTGTTCGGCTGAGCGCCGCCGCCCCCCATCGACCGGCCCGGCCCCGCGCACCGGGGCCGGGCCGACCAACCCCCACATGGAGAACGCATGAGTGACATCAGGCTCGACGGCCGCGTGGCGATCGTGACCGGCGCCGGCCGCGGGCTGGGGCGTGAGCACGCCCTGCTCCTGGCCGCGCGCGGCGCGAGCGTGGTGGTGAACGACGTCGGCGGCGCCCTGGACGGCGACGGCCGGGAGTCCTCGCCCGCCGAGGAGGTGGTGGCCGAGATCCGGAAGGCGGGCGGCACCGCCGTCGCGAACGGCACCGACGTCAGCACGCCCGAGAGCGCGGCGGAGATCGTCGAGCAGGCGGTCGCGGAGTTCGGGCGGCTGGACGTCCTGGTGAACAACGCCGGCATCCTCCGGGACCGGAGCATGGCCAAGATCACCCCCGCCGAGGTCGACCGGGTGCTCCAGGTCCACCTGGGCGGCACCATCTGGATGTCGAAGGCGGCCTGGCCGGTGTTCACCGCGCAGCGGCACGGCCGGATCATCAACACCACCTCGGCGGCGGGGCTGTTCGGCAACTTCGGGCAGACCAACTACGCCGCCGCCAAGGCCGGGATCGTCGGCGTCACCAAGTCGCTCGCGCTGGAGGGCGCCCGGTACGGCGTCGCCGTGAACGCGATCGAGCCGGGCGCCCGGACGCGGATGACCGAGGACCTGCTGGGCGACCTGGCCGGCAGCCTCTCTCCCGCGCTGGTCGCGCCGCTGGTGCTGTGGCTGGCGGCGGACGAGTGCGAGGCCACCGGCGAGGTCTACAACGTGGGCGGCGGGCGCGTGGCGCGCGTGCTGGTGGCGCAGACGCCGGGCCTGTTCTCGCGGGACATCACCCCCGAGGAGATCCGCGACAACTGGGACCGGGTCAACGACCTGGACACCGCCCGCGTCCTCCTGGACTTCACGCAGGAGCTGGAGCTGCTCAAACAGCAGATCGCCGACGTCTGACCTGGTCAGTGCCCAGTTGTAGAGCGCCCGCTTGAATAAATCAAGCATTTGCTTTAATCTCGGGCTACGACCCCGCCCGCCACGATCGAGGACTGGTCGATGAAGTTCACCTATTTCCACCTGATGCCCTACGACGGGCTTCCCGAGGACTTCACGGAGAAGCACCGGAGCGTCTGGGTCGACATCGACCCGGGGCTGATGGACGTCCAGCGCATCCACCACCTGTACAACGACTACCTGGACGAGCTGGAGTACGCGGCGCGCATGGGCTTCGACGCCGTCGGCGTCAACGAGCACCACAGCAACGCCTACGGCCTGATGTGCAGCCCGAACATGATGGCGGCGACCCTCGCCCGGCGCACCGCCGGCATGGACGCCAAGCTCCTGGTGATGGGCGACGCCGTCCCGCTGTACAACCCGCCGATCCGCATCGCCGAGGAACTGGCGATGCTCGACGTCATCAGCGGCGGCCGGCTCATCACCGGCTTCCCCCTCGGGTCCAGCCAGGACACCAACTACGCCTACGGCATCCCGCCTGGAACGGTCCGCAGCCGCTACTACGAGGGCTTCGAGCTGATCCTCAAGGCGTGGCAGTCGCAGGAGGTGTTCGCGCACAACGGGCGCTTCACCAAGCTCCGCTACGTCAACCCGTGGCCCAAGCCCCTCCAGAAGCCGCACCCGCCGATCTGGGTGCCCGGCTCCGGCTCGCTGGAGACCATGGACTTCGCCATCCGGCGCGAGTTCCCCTTCTTCTTCCTCTCCTACTTCGGCACCGAGTTCTCCTCCGCCATGCTGCGGCGGTTCTGGGAGCGGGCCGAGGCCGCCGGCGTCGACGACAACCCCTACCGGGTCGGCATGTTCCAGCCGGTGCTGGTCGCCGACACCGACGAGGAGGCCGAGCGCCTCTACGCCGACCACGTCAAGTACTTCTACCGGCGCTGCACCCACACCTACCCGGGGTTCGCCGAGGCCCCCGGGTACAAGTCGGTGCGCTCGCTCAAGGAGGTGCTGCCGCCGCCCGGGGCCAAGAGCGCGAGCCGTCCCGACAGCTTCCGCGCGGCCCGGGAGTACGAGTGGGACGACTTCGTCCGGCTCGGCATCGTCATCGCCGGCAGCCCCGACACGGTGCGGGAGAAGCTCGAGCACCTCTCGACCACCCAGCGCATCGGCAACTGGATCGCCCTCATGCACATCGGCGACATGCCGCGCGAGAAGGCTATGCACAACATCGAGCTGTTCGCGACGAAGGTCAAGCCGCGCCTGAGCCACGTGTTCGCCGACTACGAGCACAAGTGGTGGCCCCAGCCCATCGAGGGCTTCACGCCCGCGTCCGTCGCGCCCGTCCAGGAGTTCACCCGATGACCGAGAACCACACGCTCGCCGGCCCGCACGGTGACGGGCGGATCGTCGTCCAGGAGGAGGGCGACCCGAGCGCGCCCGTGCTGGTCTTCCTGCACAGCGAGTTCGGCGCCTACGACCCGCTGCCGCTGTCGGAGGCCGTCCTGGCGTCCCGCCGGGTGCTGCAGGTCCACCTGCCCGGCTGGGGGGTGTCGACCTGCGACCGCCCGTTCGGCTCGCTCGCGGAGATGAGCCTCGCGCTGTGGTGGGCGCTGGACGCCCTCGGCGTCGGCCGGGTCAGCCTGTTCGGCCACGGCATCGGCGGCACCGTCGCCGCCGAGATGGCCGCGGGCCAGCCCCAGCGGGTGCGGGCGGCGACGCTGGTCGCGCCGTTCGGGATGTTCGACGAGGAGAACCCCGGCGCGGACGTCTTCGGCCTGCTGCCCCGCGACCTGGTGCCCTCCGTCTACGCCGACCCCCGGGGCGAGGTGCACGCCGCGCACTTCCCGCCGCCCGCCGACGCCCACGAGGTCGGGCTGGCGACGATCCGGCGCGTGCAGGTGCTCGGCGAGGCCAGCAACTACCTGTTCCCGATCCCCGACACCGGGATCGCCGCCCGCCTCTACCGGCTCGCGGGCGTCCCGGTCCAGCTGCTGTGGGGCGGCCTCGACGGGGTCGTCCCGCCGGAGCTGGAGAAGCTCTGGGTGGAGCACCTGCCGCACGCCGAGAGCACGGTGCTCGACGGCGTCTCCCACATGGCGCCGTACGAGACGCCCGAGGTGTCCGCCGCGATGCTCGACTTCCAGGCACGGGCCGGCGTGGAATGAGCGTGTTCGAGCTGCGGGATCCGGACCACGAGCTGATCGCCCGTGCCGTCCGCGACCGGATCCGCCGGTTCGACGACGACTACTGGCTGGAGTGCGACCGCGACCACCGCTTCCCCTGGGAGTTCTTCTCCGAGCTGGCGGCCGACGGCTGGGTCGGGGTCGCGATCCCCGAGGAGTACGGCGGCGGCGGGCGCGGCGTCACCGAGGCCGCGATCCTGCTGCGCGAGGTGGCGGCCTCGGGCGCGGCGATGAACGGCTGCACGGCCCTGCACATGAACGTGTTCGGCCTCCAGCCGGTCATCAAGTACGGCAACGACCGGCTCAAACAGGCGTTCCTCCCGCGCGCCGCGGTGGGGGACCTGCACGTGGCGTTCGCCGTCACCGAGCCCGACGCGGGCACCGACACCTCCCGGATCAAGACCCGGGCGGTCCGCGACGGCGACGGCTGGCGGATCTCCGGGCAGAAGATCTGGACCAGCAAGGCGAAGGAGTCGAGCGTCGCGCTGATGCTCGCCCGCACCGCCCCCGCGCCCGCCGAGGAGGCGCGGCGGTTCGACGGCCTGAGCCTGTTCCTGATCGATCTCGACCCCGAGCACGTCGACATCCGGCCCATCCCCAAGGCGGGGCGCAACGCGGTCGCGACGTGCGAGACGTTCTACGACGACCTCCCGGTCGAGGGCTGGCGGCTGGTCGGCGAGGAGGGCAGGGGGTTCCGGCACATCCTGTCCGGGCTCAACCCCGAGCGGATCCTGATCGCCGCCGAGGCGGTCGGCATCGGCATCGCGGCCCTGAACCGGGCCACCGGGTACGCGAAGGTGCGGCACGTCTTCGACCGCCCGATCGGCGCGAACCAGGCGCTCAGCCACCCGCTCGCCGACGCCTACGCCCGCCTGCAGGCCGCCTGGGAGATGACGCTGATCGCCGCGCGCAGGTACGACGCCGGCGAGCCCTGCGGCGCGGAGGCCAACACCGCCAAGTACCTGGCGGCGGACGCGGGCTACCAGGCCGCCGACCGCGCCGTCCAGACCCACGGCGGCGTCGGCTACGCGCAGGAGTACCACGTCGAGCGGTACTGGCGGGAGTCGCGCATCATGCGCCTCGCCCCGGTGAGCCAGGAGATGTCGCTGAACTTCATCGCCCAGCAGGTGCTCGGCCTGCCGCGCAGCTACTGACCGGAGGACAACGGTGAGACGACTCGAAGGGCGCGTCGCGTACGTGCTGGGCGGCGGCAGCGACGGCCCGGCGCGTCCCGGCGAGCCCCTCGCGATGGGCAACGGCCGCGCCATCGCGCTGCGGCTGGCGGCCGAGGGCGCCTGCGTGGTCGTGGGCGACAAGGTGCTCGACCGGGCCCGCCTCACGGTCGAGCACCTGGACGGCGAGGGCCTGGCGGTGGAGGTCGACGCGGCCGACCCCGAGTCCTGCCGGGCGGCCGTCGAGCGCGCCCGCGGGCTGCGCGGGCGGCTCGACGTGGTCGTGTGCAACGTCGGCGTCTCCGGGCGGGAGCCGCTGCGGGCGCAGTCGCTGGACGACTGGGAGTTCGCGGACGCGGTCAACGTCCGGGGGCACTGGGTCACCGCCCAGGCGGCGCTGGAGCCGATGCTCCAGCGCGGTTCGGGCAGCTTCGTGTTCGTCGGGTCGACGGCCGGCGTGCGCAGCAGCCGCCGGTCGCTGTCCTACGAGGCGACCAAGGCCGCGCAGCTCGCCGTCATGCGGCACGTCGCGGTCCGGTACGCCGCCCGCGGCATCCGCTCCAACGCCGTGGTGCTCGGCAACATCGACTCGGCCCTGGTGCGGCGCGAGTTCGGATCCGGCGGCGGCGACGCGCGGGGCGCGATCGTCCCGATGCGCCGGGAGGGCCGGCCGGAGGAGGTGGCGGCGGCCGTCGCCTTCCTGGCCGGGGACGACGCGAGCTACGTCACCGGGCACAGCCTGGTGGTCGACGGCGGTGTGAGCGCGGCCTGGCCGAGCCCGCCCGCCCCGGCCCCGGCTCCGGACCCGGTTCCGCAACGAGGGGAAGGGACGTCATGAACGGCACGGTCGTCATCAGCGGCGTGGGGATGAGCAGCTTCGGCAGGTTCCTCGACACGTCCATGAAGGACCTCGGGCGCACCGCCGTCGAGGCCGCGCTCGCCGACGCCGGGATCGAGGTGCCCGACGTCCAGGCGATGTTCTTCTCCAACGCGCTCGCCGGGCTGATCACCGGGCAGGAGTGCATCCGCGGCGAGGTCGTCGGGTACGGCCTCGGCCTGGCCGGCATCCCGATCCACAACGTCGAGAACGCGTGCGCGTCGGCCGGCAACGCCCTCCACCTCGCGTGGATGGCCGTCGCCTCCGGGATGTACGAGACGGTGCTGGCCCTCGGCGTGGAGAAGGCCAACCACGAGGACCGGCAGCGGATGTTCAGCGCCTACGCGGCCGGGGCGGACGTCGAGGAGAGTTTCGCCGTCGGCGACGGCGCCGGCCAGGACCGCAGCCCCTTCGTCGACCGGCAGGCCCGGCTCGCCGCCGCGCTGTTCGAGGAGCGCGGCGTCACCGCCGAGGCGCTGGCCAGGGTCGCGTCCCGGTCGCTGCAGGCCGCCGCGCTGAACCCCCGCGCGCACCGCCGGTTCGGGGCGACCCCCGAGGACGTCCTCAAGGCCCGGGTCGTGGTCGACCCGCTGACCGTCCTGATGAGCTCGCCGGTCAGCGACGGCGCGGCGGCGGCGGTCGTCACCAGCCGCCCGGAGGCGGTGTCGGCCGCGCGGTCGGTCCGCATCCTGGGGTCCCGGATGGCGACCCGCCCGCCGAAGGACCTCCCGGACGCGCCGAACGCCGTGGAGGCGTCGGCGCGCGCCGCCTACGAGCACGCGGGCCTCGGCCCCGCCGACATGGACTTCGCCGAAGTCCACGACGCCTCGGTGGCCTACGAGTTCATGGCCTGGACCGACACCGGCCTGTGCGAGCCCGGCGACGAGCAGCGCTGGGCCATGGAGGGCGTCACCGAGGGCGGCGGCGCGATGCCGGTGAACAGCTCGGGCGGCCTGGTCGGCCGCGGCCACGCCGTCGGCGCCAGCGGCCTCGCGCAGATCCACGACTCCGTCGCCCAGATCCGGGGCGAGGCCGGGCCGCTGCAGCTGGAGCGCGCCGACACCGCCCTGGTGCAGATCGGCGGCGGCGTGGTCGACTGGCTGACCGCCGCGTCCGCCGTCCACATCCTGGGGCGGTCGTGACGGCGCCCGCGGAGCTCGTCATCGACGGGCACATGCACGTGTGGGACGCCGGCTGGCTCCCCGAGGGGCTGCGCCGCGCCTGGGCGCGGCAGGCCGCCGGGCGGCGGCACCCCGAACGCGACCCGGAGGAGATCGTCGGACGGGTCGCGGTGGGGGAGAGCGACCCGGACGCGCGCCTGACGTACGCGGCGTTCGACCGCGCGGGCGTCGCGGCGGGCGTCGTCCCCGTCGTGGACTGGACGATCGTCGGCCGTCCCGCCGGCGAGCACCTGCCCGTCGCGGACCTGAACGCCCGCTACGAGGAGCTGTCGGCCGCCAGCGCGGGACGGCTGTTCTACTGCGGCGGCCTCGACCCCCGCCACCCCGACGCGCGCGAGCTGTTCGAGCGCATCGTCGCGCAGCCCGGCTGCCGCGGGCTCAAGCTGTACCCGGCGGCCGGCTGGGACCTGCGCGACCCGGCCCACTCCTGGCTGTTCGAGGAGCTGGTCGAGCGGAACCTCCCGGCCGTGATCCACACCAGCCCGCTCGGCGGCGACCCGCTCCAGGTCATCCGGTGCCGCCCGGCCGAAGTGGGCGCCCTCATGGCCGTCCACCCCACCCTCACGGTGGTCTTCGCCCACGCGGGCCTGGACGCCTGGTGGGCCGAGGCCCTGGACTGCGCGAGCGGCTGGCAGCGCGGCTACCTTGAACTGTCACTCTGGCAGCGGGTGGCGTTCGAGGACTACGCCGAGTTCCGGGACCGGGTCGGGCGGATGCGGCGGCAGGTGGGAGCCCACCGCATCGTCTTCGGCTCCGACATCATCCGGGGGCCGCGTTCCGACCCGGACGGAACGGAACTGGTGCGGTGGGTCGAACTCGCCCGGGGGCTCGCCGAGCCGTACCGGGGCGACCGGCCCGTGTTCGCGCGGGAGGAGCTCGACCTCTTCCTGGCCCACAACGCCGTACGGCTGTTCGACCTCAAGGAGTACGCATGAGCGAGACACTCGGCGAGCTGTTCGCCAAGGCGGGTCGGCGCTTCGCCGGGAACGTCGCCGTCACGGCGCACGGCGAGCGGCAGACCCACGACGAGGTCGTGGCCCGGGGCTGGCGGCTCGCGCACGCGCTGCGGGCGCGGGGCGTGGAGCCGGGCGCCCACGTGGCCGCGCTGCTGGGGCCGCGCGTGGAATCGCTCAGCGTCTACGTCGGGCTGGCGCTGGGCGGCTACACCGCCGTCCACGTCAACGACCGGCTGACCCCGCCCGAGATCGACTACGTGATGCGCGACTCCGGCGCCGTCGCGCTCGTCCACACCGGCGGCGCGAGCGAGGCGGCGGCGCGGCTGGAGACGACCGGCGGCCTGCTCGCCTGGTTCACCGTGGACGGCGAGCCGCCGCGGGGCGCCGAGTCCCTCGCGGACGCCACCGCCGGGCACGACGCCGCGCCGTTCCCTGTCGAGGCGGGGCCGGAGGACACCGCGCTGATCGGCTACACCAGCGGGACGACCGGCTTCCCCAAGGGCGTCCTGGTCTCGCACCGGGCCGTGGTCAACTGCGTCAAGCTGGTCCCGTACGCCTACCGGTTCCCGCTCCAGGGGCACGCGGCCTTCCCCGGCGGCTGGTCCTTTGTCTCCGGGCTGTGGGGGGTGATCTTCCCGCACTTCTACACGGGCGGGACGGTCGCGTTCATCCCCGGCGCCACCCCCGAGGAGTGGGCCCGGACGATGGTCGACAACGGGTCCACGTTCACGCTGGGCCTCACCCCGCTGCTGCCCGGCCTGCTCCAGGCGCTCCGCGCCCACCCCGAGATCCTGGAGACCCTCCAGTCGGTGCTGCACTCCGGCGGCCCGCTGCCGCCCGAGCTGGCCGAGGAGTCGGTCGGCGTCTTCGGCGACCGGCTGGTGGAGACCTGGGGGATGACCGAGGTGGTCGGGCCGATCACCATCACCAACCGCACCGACTACACCGGCCGCGGCCGCGCCGAGGCGATCTTCGAGTCGGTGGGGCGCCCGCTGCCCACGGCGTCGGTGCGGGTCGTCGACGGCGAGGGCCGGACGCTGCCGCCCGGCGAGGTCGGCGAGCTGGTCATCGCCGCCGACACCATGTTCTCCGGCTACCACGGGAACCCGGAGAAGACGGCCGAGGTGTTCCGCGACGGCGAGTACCACACCGGCGACCTCGGCTACAGCGACGAGGCTGGCTACCTGTACCTGACCGGGCGCTCCAAGGAGCTGATCGTCAGCGGCGGCGCGAACGTGTACCCGGCCGAGGTGGAACGGGTCCTGGTGATGATGGACGGCGTCGCCGACGCGGCGGTGTTCGGCCTCCCGGACGAGCGGTGGGGCGAGGCGGTGTCGGCCGCCGTCCAGCCGGTGCCGGGCGCCGGGCCGACCGAGGAGGAGGTCAAGGGCTTCGCCCGGGAGCGGCTCGCCGGCTACAAGAAGCCGGTCAACGTCTTCTTCGTGGACGAGCTCCCGCGCAACGCCTCCATGAAGATCATGAAGCATGTGCTCGTGGAGCGTTTCGGCGAGGCGGGCGGCACCGACGAAGGGACCACGTCGTGAAACTCGGGATCAGCGAGATCTTCAGCGGGATCGGGCACCGGGACGGCTCCTGGTCCGTCGACGCGGCCCAGCTCATCGAGGGGCTCGGCTACAACTCGGTCTGGATGCCCGAGCACGTGGTGTTCTTTCCGGCCTACTCGTCCGAGTACCCCTACGAGCGGGGTGGCCGGGACGAGGTGCACGCCGTCCGGGGCGTCCTGGACCCGCTCGTCACCGCCGCGGCCGTCGCCACCGCCACCACCCGGATCCGCATCGGCACGTACGTGCTGGTCGTGCCGCAGCGCAACCCGGTGGTGACGGCCAAGCAGATCGCGAGCATCGACCAGCTCAGCGGCGGCCGGTTCCAGCTCGGCGCCGGCGTGGGCTGGTCCGAGCAGGAGTACCGTGCGCTCGACACCCCGTTCGAGCGCCGCGGCGAGCGGATGAACGAGTACCTCGCCGCCATGCGGACCCTGTGGTCGCCGGACGAGGTCGTGGAGTACCACGGCGAGTTCGTCGACTTCGAGCCGCTCTACTGCTTCCCCAAGCCCCGGCAGGCCCGCCTCCCGATCATCGTCGGCGGCAACAGCCGCGCCGCGCTGCGCCGCATCGTGGCCTACGGGGACGGCTGGGCCGGATACAGCCGCACCCACGACGACATCCAGCGGTTCGTGGACGAGCTGGCCACCGAGCTGGAGCGGGCGGGCCGCAGCCTCGACGAGGTGTCGATCAAGGTGGGGCGGCGCAGCAAGGGCACCACCGAGAAGGACTGGGAGGACGACCGGGCCTACATCGAGCGCTGCGCCGAGATCGGCGTCGACGAGGTCGTGGTGTCGCCCCGCATCGCCGACGAGGACTACGAGCGCCGGATGCGCCGCTACGCCGAGATCGTCGGCGTCTGAGAACGGAGCGCGGGACGCATGGACCTGGGACTGGACGGCCGGTGCGCGCTCGTCACCGGCGCGAGCGCGGGGATCGGGCGGGCGACCGCGCTCGCCCTCGCCGCGGAGGGCGCCCGCCTGGTGCTGGTCGCCCGGCGGGCCGCCGCGCTGCGCGACCTGGCGGAGGAGATCACGGAGGCGGGCGGGCACCGTCCGCTCGTCCTCCCGGCGGACCTCGCCCGGCCGGACGCCGCGGCCTCCCTGCGGGCCGAGGTCGAGCGCGGACCGGGACGGCTGGACGTCCTGGTCAACAACGCGGGCGGGGCGGACCGGCCGGGACAGGCCCCGACCGAGGAGACGTGGCGGGCGCAGTTCGAGCTGAACTTCCACGGCAAGCGGCGGCTGGCCGAGGAGTTCCTGCCCCTGCTCCGGGCGGGCGGACGAGGCCGGATCGTCAACCTCGTCGGCATCCTGGAGCCGTCCGGGGTGTCGGCGGCGCAGGCGGCCGTCGCGGCGTGCACGGTGTGGTCCAAGGGGCTGTCCCGGGAGGTCGCGGCCGGCGGCGTCACCGTCAACTGCGTGGCACCGGGCCGCGTCGACAGCGAGCAGCTCCGCGCGCACTTCACCACCCCGGAGTCGATCGCGGAGTTCGCGGGCCGCATGATCCCCGCCGGCCGGTTCGGGACCCCCGAGGAGGTCGCCGCCCTCGTCGCCTTTCTGGCGTCGGACGCGGCGGGCTACATCACCGGCGGCACCTTCACCGTCGACGGAGGCATGCGCCGCTCTGCCTGAGCATGAAGGCGTGACGCCGGAACGCGGTGAGCACCGGTCACCCTAATCCGGCCGCTCGCCGCCGCCATGGTCGAAGGAGCCGTCGAAGGAGCCGTGCCGCCCGGCCCCGGCGGCGAACCGGGCCGCGCCGTCCAGGGCGCCCGCGGCCAGCGACGCCTGCCCGTGCCGGAACTCGGCGGCCAGCGCCGCGGCCTCGTCCAGCCCGTGCTGCTCCAGGACGGACGCGCGGTCGTTGCGCAGGCACGCCTGCGGGAACGCGGCGATCTCGGCGGCGAGCCCGCGGGCCGCCTCCAGCGCCCCGCCCGCCGGCACCAGCCGGTTGGCCAGCCCGATCGCGTACGCCTCGGCGGCGTCCACCGGCCGCCCGGTGAGGATCATGTCCATCGCCCGACTCTGCCCGATGAGGCGGGGCAGCCGCACGGTGCCGCCGTCGATGAGCGGCACGCCCCAGCGGCGGCAGTAGACCCCGAACACGGCGGTCTCGTCGGCGACGCGCAGGTCCGCCCAGAGCGCCAGCTCCAGCCCGCCCGCCACGGCGTGCCCGCCGACCGCGGCGATCACCGGCTTGGACAGGGCCATCCGGGTCGGCCCCATCGGGCCGTCGCCGTCGGGCGCGGCGCGGTTGCCGTTCCCGGCGGTGAGCGCGTGCAGGTCGGCGCCCGCGCAGAACGTGCCGCCCGCCCCGTACAGCACGGCGACGGCGGCGTCCGGGTCGGCGTCGAAGGCGCGGAACGCCTCGGCGAGGGCCTCGGCCGTCGCCCGGTCGACGGCGTTGCGGCGCTCCGGGCGGTCGATGCCGACCAGGGTGACGGGCCCGTCCTGACCGATGACGACGGTCGCCATGACGCTCACCTCCAGAAAGCGGTCCGTCCGTCTGGACGGTTCGGTTCCGGCTACCACCGTGGAGTGCCCGGACGATCGCGTCAACGGGGCCGGAGGCGGGGCCGTTCGCGGGCCTACGAGGCCCGGCGGCCGCCGTCCGGACGGTGGTGCCCGGCGGGCGCCGGCCTGCCGGGAGCGGAGTTCACCGCCGACGCCTGCTTGGCGGGGGCGGGCCGCCGCGCCGCCACGGCGATCTCGGCCAGGGCCGACTCCAGGTCGGGGGCGACCGGGATGCGGCGGGTGACCCCGGCGATGTCGCAGATCCTGCGCACCACGCCGGTCTCGGGGACGACCACCGCCAGCGGGACGCCCGCCGCGTCCGCCCGCACCTTCGCCCGGAAGATCGCGTTGGGGCCGCTGGAGTCGCAGAAGGTGCACCCGCCCAGGTCCATGACCAGTCCCGGGACTCCCTCGCGCAGCAGCCGCAGGGCCTCCTCCAGGATGAGGTCCCCATTGCTGAGGTCGACCTCCGCGGGGAACCTCACCACCGCGGGATTCTTGATCTCGGGGATGCGCGCGGCACCGACGTTCATCGCAGGGCGCTCCCTCCCGGGCCGCCGTCGGCCCCATCGCCGGTCGCTCGCTCCGTCGCCCTTGGTGGGCCACGTGACTTGGACCTTAAACCCCTAACCTGAGTGAAACCTGAAAGAAAAGGTCAAGTTCGGGCAGAGTTCTGCCATGCGGCGTGTCGCGCGGCGAAGGGCCCGCCGCGCCCCCCGCGACCTGCCCGGGAGGGCCGCCGCGACGGGCTCGGGAAGGGCTCGCGGCGGGCTCGGGACGGGTCTCGGTAAGGGCCGCGCGGAGACGAGAAGGCACAGGCCGGAACGAAGTGGAACACCGCGGGGCGGTTGAGCGGAACCGGCGGCGGAAATGAATTTTAAACTTTGATAAGCGCGGGCACCTGTAAGGAGCGTTCTCCGAAGTCACTCGCCCGGAATGGCCGGGGTCCCGTTACAGATGGTCACCGGTACGGCAGGCGCTGATCACCGTTCGATATATAAGCTCACGGCCGGCGCGGCGCCGGGACGGCCGGCGGCACCGGGGACGGGGCGCGGCGGAGCCCGGGCGCGTGCGCCGCGCCTCCCGTCACAGGACGGCGGCGGGACCGGCCCGCACGGCGGACCGGCGCCCGGGACGCGGCGTCCGGGCGCCGGTCCCCGCGCGCTCCGCGGTCGTTCAACGTCCCCCGTTGACCTGGCGGTCTCGCAGGTCGGAACCGTTGCGCAGAGCGCGCTCGCGGCCGAGAAGCCACGCGGTGAGGGTGGCGTGGTAGGCGTCCAGCGAACGGATCAGCGCGCGGCGATCGGCCGGTCGCATCGGGATCTCGGCGATCTTGTGGCGCAGATCGTCACGGGCCGCCTCCCACGACTCGCGGAGCTTTCCGGTCGCATTGCTCATGTCCTTGACCGTAACAGGCGGCGCCGCGGGATCTGAAAAGATCTACCTTCCGGGAATCTTTTCTCACGAAGGGCGCGGGCGAATCCTTGCCGTTCCTTGTGAAGTTTTTCTCTAACTGTGAATTGGTATTCGATGGTGGGTTGATGAGAGGTCCCCGGCAGGAGCCGGCGCCCCGGGTGCGGGGAGCCCGGAGGACGGGGCCGGCGCGGGATGAACGTGGCGTTCGTGACCAGAGTGACGGTCAGGACGGCGTGTGGTAATTTTCCACAGGTCTTGTGAAGATGCTGGCGGTTTCTGACGCGAGGCGAGATGATCGTGCTGTACCGGGGGAGCCCAGTTCGAGGCGGGGGTCGTCTTCCCGAGAGGACCACGTGACGTGCAGCCACGGCTCCCGGCGGAGGGACCGTCCACCGGCTCCCGCGCGCCCGCCGGTTCCGATCCGTTCCGTTCGCCGGGCGCGCCCGGCCGTCCGGCGGCCCCGGCGGCGCTCGCCGTGGGGCCCGACGGCCGCATCGTCCACTGGAGCAGCGCCGCCGCCGAACTGCTCGGGGTGCCGGCCGAGGAGGTCGCGGGCCGCCGCGTCGCCGACCTCGCCCACGACGACGACGGGCGCGCGACGATCGCGGCCGCGCTGGCGGAGGCGAGCGCCGGACGGCCCCAGGCCGGCGTGCGGGCCGTCCTGCGCGACACCGCCGGCGCCCCCGCGCGCGCCGTGGAGCTCTCGTGCGACCCGATGGACGACGGCCTGGTGGCCGTCATCGTCGCGCCCGCCCGCCCGCCGCACCCGCCGGCGGCGACCGGGCCCGGCCCGGACGACGTCCCGAGCCGTACGCCGCGGTCCAGGCTGGCCCTGCTGAGCGAGGCCGGAGCCCGCCTCGGCAGCACGCTCGACGTACGGCGGACCGGCGCCGAGCTGGTCGGGCTCGTCCTTCCCGGCCTGGCCGACGCCGCGTGCGTGCTCGTCCTCGAACGGTTCATCGCCGGTGACGACTTCCCCGAGCGCGCCGGCGGCGGCGCCGTCACCCGCAGGATCGCCTCCGGCGCCGTCGATCCCGCGTCGCCCGGATGGCCCGCCGCGCTGGCCTCCCACGAGCTGGTGACCTGCCAGCCCGGGGCGCCGTACGCCGACTGCATGGAGTTCGACCGGACGATCGCGTTCAGCGGCGGCCTGGCCGTCCCGCTGCGTGCGCGCGGCACCGTGCTCGGCTGCCTCGTGCTGCTGCGCGGCCAGGCCCGCCCCGCCTTCGACTCCCACGACATCGCGCTCGCCGAGGACCTGGCCGCCCGCGCCGCCGTCTGCCTCGACAACGCCCGCCTCTACGACCGCGAGCGCCGCACCGCGCTCACGCTGCAGAGCAGCATGCTGCCCACCGGGCTGCGCGAGCCGCTGGGCCTGGAGATCGCGCACCGCTACCTGCCGGCCGGCGACCTCACCTGCGTCGGGGGCGACTGGTACGACGCCATCCCGCTCCCCGGCGGCCGGGTCGCGCTGGTCGTCGGGGACGTCATGGGCCACGGCACCGGCGCCGCCGCGACGATGGGCCAGCTGCGCACCGCGGTCCGCGCCCTCGCCGGCCTGGACCCGAGGCCCGAGGACGTGCTGCACCGCCTCGACGAGATGATCGAGGACATGGGCGGCGCGCCCAACGCCACCTGCGTCTACGCCGTCTACGACCCGGTGGAGCAGACCTGCGCGGTGGCGCGGGCCGGGCACGTCCCGCCGGTCGTCCTGCACCCGGACGGGCGCACCGAGATCCTCGACATCCCGCCGGGCCTGCCGCTGGGCATCGGCGGCGAGGCGTTCGAGTCCCGGACGGTGCGGCTGGCGGACGGGTGCACGCTGGTGCTGGTGACCGACGGGCTGGTGGAGAGCCGCGACCGCGACATCGACGCCGGGATCGAGGCGCTGCGGGAGACCCTGGCGGGGGCGCCGCGCGGGCTGGAGGAGATCTGCGACCTGGCGGTGGAGGCGCTGCGGCCCGGCGACGACCGCGCCGATCGCGACGACATCGCGCTGCTGCTGGCCCGCGTCCGGGCGCTGCCGCCCGACCGGATCGCCGCCACGACGCTGCCCGCCGAGGCGGGGGCGGCGCGGCGGGCCCGCCGCTTCGTCCGCGACGCGCTGGCCGCCTGGGGACTGGACGGCCTGGCCCCGGCCGTCGTGCCCGCGGTCGGGGAGCTCGTGGACGACGCCGCGCGGCACGGGCCCGGCCCGTTCGGGGTCCGGCTGCTGCGCGGCACCAGCCTGGTCTGCGAGGTCGCCGACCGTTCCGGCGCGGCCGGTCCCGACCCCGACCGATCGTGCACGGACGCCTCCCGCGCGCTCGCCGGGAACGGCCGGGGCTCGTGGACGACCGGGCTCCCCGCCGTGCGCCGGGGCACCAGGCTCGTGCCCGGCGGCAGGATCCTGTGGTGCGAGCTGCCGCTCGCGCCTCCCCAGCCCCATGAATCCCACTGATGGAGAAGCACGGACCGGGCGGACGGGTGCGTTGGGGTAGTGGGGGCAGTCCGCCCGCCCGATCCGCTGCCGGCCGACGCGTGAGAGAGCCGGGCCTCACGCCGCGACCGGCGGTGGCCCCGCGTGTTCTCCGCGGGGCCGCCGGCCGGCCGTCACCCCGGCCGGTAGCTGATCGCCCCGGTGGCGAGCATCCCGCCGGCCACGGCCGCCGTCAGCCGCCGGTCGGCCGCCGTCGCGTGGTCGGCGATGTCGATGCAGCCCGCGAACAGGACGAGATGGCCGCGCCGGGAGGCCGCCGCCGTCCACCCGGGCGGCGTCCCGAGCCCCTCCACGCGGCAGAACGGCTGGGACGGCGCGTCCCGCGGGCTGCGCACCGTGAAGGTGCCGTGCCCGTCCATCCCCGCTCGCCAGCCGGGCGCGAACGGCACGAGCAGGTCCCGGGCGTCGGTGACCAGCCCGAGCCCGGTCCGCAGGCACGCCGCCAGCAGGGCGGTGACCGGCTCGCTGCCGGGATCGGCGTCGGGCGCGGGCGTGCGGGCGGGGTCGTCCAGGAACACCAGCGGGACGTCGCCGCCGGGCGCGGGCAGGACCGCCAGCAGGACGTCCAGGTCGAAGGTCACCGTGCTCCGCCCTCCGGACGGTCCGCCCGGGTGCGCGGGGTCGTTCATCGGCCACCCCCCTGTGCGAAGCGGCGAGTCGGCCGGACCCCGGGCCGGTGCAAGGGAGTGTTCTTCCTCCACGAGGCCCGGCCGTCTCACCAGATCCCCCCGCCGTTCCGATCGTTCGGACCCGGTCCGGGGCGGCGACCGCGCCAGGACGATGACGAGGGATTCGACCGTAACTCCGCAGGTCACAGAGGTGAAGTGACACGATGCTTACAGTTGTTTCCCACCCGAGTCGAAGCGCCGCGGTGGATAGATCACCCGCTGTAGATCATCCATTCACGGAGCGCTGTCCCGTCCGGAGGCGGCCGCCCGGCCGCGGGCGGGCCCGACCGTCCCGACCCGCATGCCGATCGTCCCGGCCGCACGAGGTAGAACGGGGAGGATGAACGTGGTCGCGCTCGCCGACACCCACGCGCCCCGCCGCTGGCGCGCCTGCCCGCCCGCGGTCGCCGCCCACCTGCGGCACGCGGACCTCATCCTGCACGCGGGCGACGTCTGCACCGCCGGGGTGCTGGACGAACTCGCGCGGTACGCGCCCGTCAAAGCCGTGCTCGGCAACAACGACGGGCCCGACGTGGCGGCCTGGGGCGCGCCGGAGCGCCTGGAGATCGAACTCGACGGGCTGCGCGTGGCGATGGTCCACGACAGCGGCCAGAAGAAGGGCCGTCTCGCCCGGATGCGCCGCTGGTTCCCCGACGCCGGCCTGGTCGTGTTCGGGCACTCCCACATCCCGCTGGACGAGACCGACGGCGACCTGCGGATCTTCAACCCGGGGTCGCCCACCGACCGGCGCCGCCAGTCGCACGGCACTCTCGGCCTGCTCGACATCCGGGACGGCCGTCTGGTAAACGCGAAGATCGTCCCCGTGACCTGAGCCGAGGAGCCCCCATGACCGGAACGCGTGTCACCGTGAGCGTGGACGCCGACGGCGTCGCCGACGTCCGGCTGAACCGCCCCGACAAGCTGAACGCGCTCGACATGGCGATGTTCGAGGCCCTCGCCGACACCGGCGACGCGCTGGCCGCCGACCCCGCGGTACGCGCGGTCGTCCTGTCCGGGGAGGGCCGCTCCTTCTGCGCCGGCCTCGACCTCGCCAACTTCGCCGCCCTCTCGGGGGAGGGGCAGGCGGACGGCAGCGAGCGCGCCCGCCGCCTCACCCGCGCCATCGTGGACCGCGAGCCCGGCCGCATCACCAACCTCGGCCAGCAGGCCGTCCACACCTGGCGGGAACTGCCGCAGCCGGTGATCGCCGCCGTCGCCGGGCACGCGCTGGGCGGCGGCCTGCAGATCGCCCTGGGCGCCGACCTGCGGATCGTCGCCCCCGACGCGCGGCTGTCGGTGCTGGAGATCCGCTGGGGGCTGGTCCCCGACATGACCGGCACCGCCGCGCTGGTGCGCCTGGTCGGCGACGACGTCGCCAAGGAGCTGACCTTCACCGGCCGGATGGTCTCCGGCGAGGAGGCGGTGCGGCTGGGCCTGGCGACCCGTACCGCCGAGGACCCGCGCGCCGCGGCGCTCGACCTGGCCCGGGAGATCGCCGGCCGCAGCCCGGACGCGATCCGCGCCGCCAAGCGCCTGCTCAACCGGGCCACCGACGGCCACGACCTGCCCGGGCAACTGCTGGAGGAGTCGCGCGCCCTGGACGCGCTGCGCGGCTCGCCCAACCAGGTCGAGGCCATCCGGGCCCACTTCGAGAAGCGGCCCCCGGCCTTCACCGACCCCAGCTCCTGACCCGCGGGCCGCGGGCACCCCGCCGCACATCCGGCGGGGGCGGCACGGCAGACTTCCGCCGCACAAGAAATGCAACGTTCCAAACCGGAGGGCTCGACAGCGATGGCCGACGCCAGGCACCCCGTCGACGAGGTGCTCCCCATCCCCAGGCTGGCACTGTACGGGTTCCAGCACGTCCTGGCCTTCTACGCCGGCGCGGTCGTCGTCCCCATCCTGGTCGCCGGGGCGCTCGGGCTGTCCGACGAGCAGCTCGTCTACCTGATCAACGCGGACCTGTTCACCTGCGGGATCGCCACCATCATCCAGTCGCTGGGCTTCTGGCGGTTCGGGATCCGGCTGCCGATCGTGCAGGGCGTCACGTTCACCGCGGTCGCCCCCATGATCGCGATCGGGCAGGGCGCGGCGAACGGCACCGCGGCGCTGCTGGCCATCTACGGCGCCACCATCACCGCCGGCCTGGTGATGATCCTGGTCGCCCCGTTCCTCGGCCGGATCCTGCGGCTCTTCCCGCCGGTCGTCACCGGCACCGTCCTGACCATCATCGGCCTGACCCTGCTCCCGAACGCGATCAACGACGCCGCGGGCGGCGCCGCCGCCAAGGACCACGGGAGCTGGAAGCACCTGGCCTACGCGGGCGGCACGCTGCTGTTCATCCTGGTCCTCTACCGGCTGCGGCGCCCGTTCCTCAGCAGCATCGCCGTCCTGCTCGGCCTCGTCGGCGGCACCGCCGTCTCCTGGCTGCTCGGCGACACCACCTTCGACGCGGTCGGGACGGCCGACTGGCTCGGGGTGACCACCCCGTTCCACTACGGGACGCCGACCTTCCAGATCGGCCCCATCATCGCGATGCTGCTGGTGATGATGGTCACCGTCGTCGAGACCGTCGGCGACTCCAAGGCCACCGGCGAGATCGTCGGCAAGGAGGTCACCCCCGACGGCATCACCCGGGCCCTGCGCGCCGACGGGCTGTCCACCTTCCTCGGCGGCGTGCTGAACGCCTTCCCCTACACCTGCTTCGCGCAGAACGTCGGCCTGGTGCGCCTCACCGGCGTCCGCAGCCGCTTCGTCGTGGTCACCGCCGGGATCATCATGATGGTGCTCGGCCTGTTCCCCAAGGTCGCCGCCTACGTCGCCGCCATCCCCAGCGACGTGCTCGGCGGCGCCGCCATCGCGATGTTCGGCATGGTCGCGGTCGTCGGCATGCAGACCCTCGGCAAGGCCGACCTGCGCCAGGAGCGCAACGCCCTCGTCGTCGCCGTCAGCATCGCGATGGCGATGGTGCCCGCCACCATCCCGACCTTCGGCGACAACATGCCCCGGGACGTGGCCGCCATCCTCGACAGCGGCATCACCCTGGGCGGCCTCACCGCCATCATCCTCAACCTGCTCTTCAACGTCCTCACCCGCACGCCGCCGTCCGCCGCCGGCGAGCCTCCCGCGCTCACGCCGCCAGGAAGGCCCCCCACGGCAGATTCCGCATGAGCCAGAAGCCCATGACCGCCGCGAACAGCCCCCAGATCAGCCGGGGATCGCCCGCCCGGGTGCGCGCCGGACGGCCCCGCGCCCGCGCGACCGTCCAGCGCGCCCAGAAGAAGGCCAGCACGGGCAGCATGCTCACCACGAACACGTTGAGCGCGAGCGCCTCCCCGACGTGGCCGTGCGCGAGGGCGTGCAGCGTGCGCAGCGCGCCGCAGCCCGGGCACTGGTACCCGGTCAGCGCCAGGAACGGGCACGTCGGGTAATTGCCCCGCTCGTTCGGGTCCACCAGGGCGACGGTCGCGACCACGGCGGCGGCCAGCGCCAGCACGCCGCCGGGCGCCGCCAGGCCGCGGATCCGCACGTCGGTCAGTAGCGGTAGGTGTTCCCGCCGGTCGCCAGCACCACCGCGCCCCAGATCAGTCCGATGACCAGACCCACGACGGCGGACACGATCGCCCAGACGCGGGCGTTCTTGGACGCGTTGTACGCGCCCTGGTGGTCACCGGCCTGCCACTTGGAGTTGACCTGCGCCGCGTACACGATCGAGACCACGCCGGCGGGCAGGCAACAGAAGATCGTCGTCAGGATCGCCCACACCAGGTGGTTGGACGGAGGCGAGGCGTAGCCGCCTTGCCCGGGCGGCGGGTAGTAGCTCACTGGCGGACCTCCAGAACGTGCGAAACGGTCAATGTGAACCCTGTTTCGGGCATACCTGGATCAAGCCGACATCGAAGTGACAACCGCCGTTTGGGAACGTTCCCAACTCTGCCCGCCACAACCACCAGAACCCGATACAACCCGCTCACCACACCCGCCCCCGCAAGTCCGAAGCCCCTGCCGCCTCGCCACAAGCTGCAGAGACACCGAGCGCGATACCCCCGCCCCCAGACTTGGGCGCATGCAGCCAGAGGATCCAGGGGATGCCGGTCAAGATGCCCGCGATGCCGCAGAGCACGCCGGGGAGGAGCGTCCGGCGCAGCCAAACCCCGGCCGCCTCGTGCCATGGGCGACGTGCCCCCCACCCTGCTTTCGATCGCTGAGGACCCATCCGCCCTGCCGGACTGGGCACTCAGAACTCCCGGGCGCGGTACGTGGCCTCCGATCGCCCTCGGCCCGGTGCGCCCGCCGTTCATGGGAAGCAACGTCCCCACCCTCCTCCGGGATGGTCCAGTTGCACCGGCAGGCATACGAGTCGCGAGTCTGGGACGAGCAGATCGAAGCGATGTGCCAGCTCCACCTCCCACGCGACAGCCTGCTTCAGAGAGGAGCGTGCCCGGCCAACCGCATTGGGATGGACGCGGGTCGCGAACACGCACCCAAGGGAAACAAGGTGTCAGCTGGGGCCCGGTGCCGGCTGGCGCGAGCATCCGCCCCAGCGGGGGAGGACGTTCGGCACATCGATCACCTTCGGCCCGACGCCGTCACGTCCCCGCCGCTGCTGGAACGATGCCCCGTACAGCGCCTCCGCGAAGACACGGGCACCCGCTCGAGGACGCTGCCCACAGCGGGGCGCAGCTCGGCACGGCCGGGGCGGCGGGCCGTGTGGAACCGGAGCAGGGCACCCATCCGTTGGACTCTTGTGGGTGGTGAGTGCCGCTTGGCAGCCGGACGGAACGCGTCCCGCCCGGCTCGTTCGCGACGGACACGCCGCTCGTGACCAGCTGATTTGACGCGGGCGACTCGAGCGTATAGCTTTACTCCTCGTCCCTTGGAGATGCGTGACGCCATCGTGCATGGCGGCCGGCCCAAGGGGTAACCATCCTCGATCAAGCCGACATGGCTTTGCCATGCCCGCGTTCGTGCGGTGGCTTCGGAAAAGGCCCGAATTTGACAATCGAGCCGGATCTGATGAAATAGCACCAACGCCCGGAAGGGCCCGCGGAAGCGGGACTGGAAAGGCAAATCGGAAAAGCCCGGAATTGACAGACCGAGCGGATCTGATAAAGTGAAAGAGTCGCCCCGGGGCGGGAAACGCGAAAGCGGGTCCAGCGCGGTGGGTGTCCGTTTCTTGAGAACTCAACAGCGTGTTAAAAGCCAGTGCCTTTATAGGTCCGGCCGTTTAGGTCGGACC
>NZ_JBHSON010000062.1:0-69167 GCF_042656285.1 Actinomadura rugatobispora
GAGGCCGGTTCCCTACGCGACCTGGCCAAGTGGGCTCGACCAGAGGCGACGGGGAGGCCCCAGACCATCACTCCGGTGGAAAGGGGGCCCCGCACGCCGACATCGAACCCGGCGTCCCAGATCACGCTACAGAAAGTACAGGGACCAACACAAGCCGTCAAGTCGGATCACTTGATCACCCCCATGTTCACTCAACCGACCTCACAGGCGAACAGTTCGCAACCCCCTCGGCAGCCCCGACGTCCTGGGTCTCGACCAGGGCGCCTACACGGGCGTGCTCGCCGCGATCACGCTGCTCGGCGGCACCGCGGGCGGGCTCGCCGCCGGGTCCCTCGCGGGCGGCGTGCTCGCGGCGCTGGCCGTCTACGCGCTCGCGTACCGGTCCGGGATCAGCGGGCTGCGGCTCGTCGTCGTCGGCATCGCCGTAAGCGCGATGCTCACCGCCGTGAACTCCTGGATCGTCCTGCGCGCCGAGCTCGACATCGCGATCGCCGCGACGAGCTGGAGCGCGGGCTCGCTCAACGGCGTCGACTGGAGCGAGCTGCGGCTGCCGTTCCTGCTCGTCGGCGCGTTCACGCTGATCATCGCCGCCAATGCCGGCGCGATGCACCAGGCCGCGCTCGGCGACGAGGTCGCCGCCACGACTGGCGTGGGCCTCGGACGGCACCGGCTGCTGATCGTCCTGGCGGGCGTCGGCTGCACCGCGACCGTGACGTCGGCGACCGGCCCGATCGTGTTCCTGGCGCTGGCCGCGCCGCAGATCGGCCGCCGCATCGCCGGGGCGGCGGGCGTCCCGCTGGTGCCCGCCGCGGTCACCGGCGCGGTGCTGCTGCTGGCGGCCGACCTCGCCGCGCAGACCGTCCTGGCACCCGTCGCGCTGCCCGTCGGCGTCGTGACGTCGGCGCTCGGCGGCTCCTACCTCATCTGGCTGCTCATCAAGGAGGTGCGGCGACCGTGACGGACCGCCTGACCGCCCGTGACCTCACCCTCTCCTACGGCGAGCGGGTGGTGTCGACGCGGCTCACCCTGGACGTCCCCGACGGCGCGTTCACCGCCGTCGTCGGGGCCAACGCGTGCGGGAAGTCGACGCTGCTGCGCGCCTTCGTCCGGCTGCTCGCGCCGACGGAGGGACGGGTGGCCTTCGACGGGCGCGACGTCCGCGACCACCGTCCCAAGGCCATCGCCCGGAAGATCGGGTTCCTGCCGCAGGGGGCGGTGGCACCGGAGAACATGCTGGTCAGGCAGCTGGTGGCGCGCGGCCGCTACCCGCACCAGTCGGTGCTGTCGACCTGGTCGCCGGGCGACGAGCGGGCCGTCGCCGCCGCGATGGGCGCGGCGGGCGTCACGGAGCTGGCGGAGCGGCGCGTGGAGAACCTGTCGGGCGGGCAGCGGCAGCGCGCGTGGGTCGCGATGGTGCTCGCCCAGCAGACGCCCTACCTGCTCCTCGACGAGCCCACCACCTTCCTCGACATCACGCACCAGTACCAGCTGCTCGCGCTGCTGGCCCGGCTGCGCGACGAGGGGCGCACGGTCATCGCCGTCCTGCACGACATCAACCAGGCGTGCCGGTTCGCCGACCACCTCGTCGCGATGAAGGACGGCCGGATCGCCGCCGAGGGCAAGCCCGCCGACATCGTGGACGCGGACCTGCTGCACGCGGTGTTCGACCTGCCGTGCGTCGTCGTCCCCGACCCGGTGAACGGCACCCCGATGGTCGTGCCCACGATCTGAGGTTCGCGGCCGGGGGGCGACTGTGATTGGGTCGGTCATGCAGACATGAGTGTCTACTTGCGGGGGACGGGTGCGGGTCGGCGACGTGATCGACGGGCGGTACGAGGTGACCCGCGTCCACGAGCACGGCGCCATGGGACTGGTGTACCGGGTCCGGCACCTGACCTGGGGCATCGACCTCGCGGTGAAGAGGCCCCGGCCGGAACTGCTCACCGCGGACCGGGACCGGGCGCGCTTCGTCGCCGAGGCGGAGGCGTGGGCGTCGCTGGGCCTGCACCCCCACGTGTGCGCGTGCCATTACGTCCGCACGCTGGACGGCGTCCCGTGCGTGTTCGCCGAGTACGTGCCGGGCGGGGGCCTGCACGAGTGGATCGAGGACCGCGGGCTGTACGAGGGCGGCCCGGCGCGGGCGCTCGAACGGATCCTGGACGTGGCCGTCCAGATGGCGTGGGGCCTGGAGCACGCGCACGGCCGCGGCCTGGTCCACGGTGACGTCAAACCCGCCAACGTCCTGCTCGACGCCGAGGGGACGGCCAAGGTCACCGATTTCGGGCTGGCGGGCGTCCACGGCACCGAGGCCGGCGGCGGCCCCGGCGAGGTTTCCGGGGACGGGACCATGCTCGTCCCGTGGGGCGGGCACTCGCCGCCCTACGCCTCGCCCGAGCAGTTCGCGGGCAAGAGCCTGGGACGGCGCAGCGACGTCTACGGCTTGGCGGTCTCGGTGCTGGAGATGCTGGCCGGGGGACGGACGTGGATGGTCGGGCCCGCCGCCGGCGAGGCCCTGACGGCGCACGTGGCCGCGGGCCCGGAGGCGGGGACGGGACTGCCCGCCGTGCCGCCCGAGCTCGCCGAACTCCTCGCCCGGTGCCTGCGCGAGGACCCCGGGGCGCGTCCGCGCACCATGGCCGAGGTCACCGCCGAGCTGGTCGCCGTCCACCGCCGTGTGACGGGCCGCGCCTACCCGCGCCCGGAGCCGGTCGTGGCCGAGCCGCGCGCCGACGAGCTGAACAACCAAGCACTGTCCCTGCTGGACCTCGGCCGCCCGGACGAGGCCGAGGAGATGTTCGCGGCGGCGCTGGCGACCGACCCGCGCCACCTGCAGGCCGGCTACAACCGGGCCCTGCGGCGCTGGAGGACCGGTGCCCTCACCGACGGGGAGGTGGTCGACGAGCTCCTCGACTTCCGTCCGCACGACGGAGGCCCGTGGCAGTCCCTCTACCTGCTGGCCCTGGTGGAGCTGGAGCGCGGGAACCTCGTCCAAGGCCGCTATCTCCTGGAGACCCTCGACGAGGACCGGCCCGGCGAACCGGAGGTGCGGGCGGTCCTGAACGCCCTGCCGCCGCGCGGCGTGACGACGAAGCCTCCCGGCGCAGGCCAGGCGGCCCCGTGGAGCGTCCCTCCGCGCCAGGCGCCGCGGAACTGGCGTCCCCCGGAACCGCCCGCGCCGGCCGCCCTGCGAATCCTGCACGGGGGACGCCGCCTGCTGTACGGGGACGCCGACGGCGTCGTCAAGTTGTGGGACCGCGAGACCTGGAGATCCCTGCAGACGCTGAAAGGGCACGCCGGTCCCGTGCGTTCCGTCGACGTCTCCGCGGACGGCCGCCTGGCGGTCTCCGGCGCCGCCGACGACCAGGTGCACGTGTGGGACCTCACCGACGGCACCCTCCTGCAGACCCACACGCCGCCGGGCCTGGAGGCCACCCCGTGGATCCACGCGGTCAGGCTCGCCCGAGGAGCCCGCGACGTGCTCGCGGTGTCGGAGGAAGGGCACCTGTTCGTCTGGGACCGCGAGAGCGGGCGGCCGCGGCTGACGCTCCAGCCGCCCGGCGACGGCCTCAGGCGGCAGGTCGAGGTGAGCGCCGACGGCCGCCGGGTGCTGCTGGTGACCTGGCCCGGCGGCGCGGCCGAGCTGGTGGACCTCGACACGGGACGCGTCGAACGGCGGAGCCCGTTCGGCCTGAACGTCACCGCCGCACGGCTCGGCGCCGGCGGGCGCACCGCCGTCGTCGCCCAGGGCGACACGATCGCCATCTGGGACCTGCGCGAGGGACGCCGCCTGCGCACCCTGACCGGGCACACCGACGAGATCGGGGCGCTGTCGCTGAGCCCGGACGGCCGGTTCCTGATGTCGGGCGGCCGGGACCAGACCGTGCGGCTGTGGGACCTGGACACCGGGCGATGCGTCCGCACGTTCGGCCGGGCCCACGGCGTCCACGGGCACACCCTCCCGGTCACGGGGGTGCTGATCCGCGCGGACGGCAACGGCGGGATGTCGGTCGGCGCCGACGACACGGTGCGTTCCTGGGAGATGGGGCCGCCGTACACCGCCCCGTACCAGGTGGCCGTCCCGCGCCGGACCGAGGAGATGAACCGGCAGGCCGTCCAGATGCGCGCCCTGGCCGAGGAGGCCGAGCGGGCACTGGAAGAGAGCAGGTACACCGACTCCCTCGGCCTGCTCACGCGGGCGCGGGCGATCCCCGGGTATGAGCGGGAGCCGCGCCTGGTGGACGCCTGGCACGAGCTCGGCCGCCACCTCGGCCGCACGGGCCTGCGCGACGGCCACCTGGTGACGGCGCTCGGCGGGCACCGCACGGCCGTCCGGTCGGTGGACGTCGACCCCGGCGCCGGGCTCGCCGCGTCCGGCGGCGACGACGGCACGGTCCGGCTCTGGGACCTGCGCGCGGGCCGCTGCACGCGGGTGATCGAGGCGACCGCCGGGGCGACCCGGGTGTACGAGCTCGGCGTGGTCGCGGTCCGGCTGACCCCCGACGCCCGCGTCCTGGCGCTGACCTGGGACGGGAGATTCCACGCCTGGTCGGTCGCGACCGGGGAGCGGCTGGCCGGGAGCGCGGTCGTGCCGGTGCGGTCGCGCGGGGCGGGCGTCACCGCCGCGTCGTTCACCCCGGACGGGCGGCGGCTGCTGGCCGGCGGCGGCGACGACGATCTGATCCGCTGGTGGAACCTGGACACCGGCGGGCTCCTGCAGGTCCTGGACGGGCACGCCGGCCCGGTCGCGGCGGTGTCGGCCGCCGCGAGCGGCTGGACGGCGGCGACGGCCGGACGCGACGGCACCGTCCGGCTGTGGGACCTGGCCACCGGCCGCCCGACCCGCCACCTGGGGCGGTTCACCGGCCGTCCCGGCTCGGTGTGCCTGAGCGCCGACGAACGCCTGGTCATGGCGACCGGCTGGGACGACGACCGGCCGACCCGGATCTGGGACGCCGGCAGCGGCGAACTGCTGCACGGCGGCGCGTGGAAACCGCGGTCGGGCCGGCTCACCGCCGACGGCCGCTTCGCGGTGATCGGCGGCACGGACGCCATGCTGCGGGTCTGGAACCTGCGGAACGGGCGCGGGACCGTCCTGCACGGGCACCGCAAGGAGATCAACGACCTCGCGCTGACGCCGGACGGCCGCCACGTGGTGTCCGGAAGCGCCGACGGCACGGTACGGCTCTGGGAGTTCGACTGGGAACCGGGCGGCTAGCCGAGCCGCGGGCTCAGCACCAGGGCGGCGTTGTGGCCCCCGAATCCGATGGAGCAGGACAGCGCCGGCGCCACGGGCAGCGCCCTCGGTGCGCCGGCGACGATGTCCAGCCCCTCGGCGTCGGCGCCGCCGGTGAAGTTGGCGACGGGAGGCGCGAGCCCGTCCCGCGCGCTCAGCAGAGCCATCACCGCCTCGAAGGCCCCGCCCGCGCCGAGCAGGTACCCCGTGACGCCCTTGAGCGCGGTGATGGGCGGCCCCGCGCCGTCGAACACCGCCCGCAGGGCCGCCGCCTCGGCGCGGTCCCCGGCCGGTGCCGCGCTGCCGTGCGCGTTGACGTGCCCGATGTCGGCGGGGCCGAGCCCCGCGTCGGCCAGCGCGTCCGTCATCGCCCTGGCCACCAGGGCCCCGTCAGGACGCGGGCTCACGATGTCCGCCGCGTCCGAGGTCAGCGCGTATCCGGTGATCTCGCCGTGGACCCGCGCCCCGCGCCGTTCGGCGACGTCCGCGCGTTCCAGGGTGAGGAACGCCGCGCCCTCGCCCATGACGAAGCCGTCGCGCTCCGCGTCGAAAGGGCGGCTGGCCTCCGCCGGCGTGGCGGTGCGCCGCGACAGGGCCCCTAGCCGGTCGAAGGCGTGCACGAAGAACGGCGTCAGCAGCGCGTCCACCCCGCCCGCGACCGCCCGGTCGAGGTGACCCGCGCGGATCGCCCGTACCGCCTCGCCGATCGCCACCGCGCCGCTCGCGCACGCCGCCGCGAACGTCAGCGCGGGGCCGCGCAGGCCGTACCTGATGGAGATGTGCGCCGCCGTGGCGCTCGGCATGATCATCGGAATGGTGTAGACGGGCGGCCGCTCTCCGGCGAGCAGCACGGCGGTGGCCAGGCTCAGACCGCCGCTGCCGACGTAGACGCCCGAACGGGCCGCGTCGCCGGCGAAATCCGGACCGGCGTCGGTGACGGCGTCGACCGCCGCGGCGATCCCGAGCTGTGAGGCTCGGTCGAGACGCCGCCGCTCGGCCTTGGAGAAGTAGCGATCGGCGCCCAGCTCGGGAACCGGGCATCCGATCGCGACGGACAGTCCCGAGTCCAGGAGCTCGGGCAGGTGGACGGCCTGCGGCTTGCCCGACAACACCGTCTCGTAGGCGTCCGCGACGGTGTTCCCCGCGGGGCTCTTGACGCCCATCCCCGTCACCACGACGGGGTGGGAAACGCGCTGGGCTGTCGACACGGGGTGCCCCTTCCAACGGCGTACGGCCGAGCAGGCTACGGCCCGGGAGCGGCGCTCCGCTTAGCCCGGGCGCAACAAGTGGCCCGCTCCCGACTGTCCGACCGTGACAAGCAAACGGTCCAAAGCCTGGGAGAGCCTTGGCCGCCCAGTTCCAAAGCACGAGGAGGCGGCACATGCGGCGGACCATCGGCCCGGTCCTGACCGGCGCGGCGGCGTTCCTGCTGATCACCGGCGCCCTGCTCCACTTCTACGTGGCGCCGCGGATGACGCGGGCACCGGCGAACGTCTACGCGGTCACCACCATGCGCGCCGAGAACGCGACCTACCTCGACGCCTCGACGGCGAAGGTCCGTACCGGGGCCACCGTGACCTCGACCACCACCGTGCGCGGCGACCCCGCGGCCGGCCACGGCCGGATCGCGGTGTGGGAGTCCTTCACCGCGACGCAGGACCTCGCCAACGACACGACCCTGAGCTACGCCCGCGACCGGATCGCCTTCGACCGGAGCAGCGCTCAGCTCGTCAACTGCTGCGACGCGTCCATCGACGGGCACACCGGCGTGCCGATGTCGGGCATCGGCAAGTTCTGGCCGATGAACGTGGAGAAGAAGACCTACATGCTCTTCGACATCCCCACCCAGCGGGCCTGGCCGGTCACCTACCAGGGCGAGGAACGCGTGGGCGGGCTGCGGACGTACAGGTTCGTCCAGCGCGTCCCCGACACGATCGCCCCGGGCGAGGTCCCCGCGGTGCCCGCGTCCATGCTGGGCATGAAGGGCAACGCCCCGACCCCGGTGCAGCGCCACCACCAGGGCGAGGCGACCTACTGGATCGACCCGCGCACCGGGGCGCCGGTGAACGTCCGCCAGAAGGTGCACTCCACCCTGGTCGCGAAGCAGGGCCCCGGCCGCCTGGTGGTCGCCGACATGGACCTGCGCATGACCGAGGACGGCCGCCGCAAAGCCCTCGCCCAGGCCAAGAACGGCCGATGGGGCCTCCTGGCGCTCACCACCCTGGCCCCCATCGCCTGCCTGCTCCTGGGCCTGGCCCTCCTCGCCACGGCCCTGATCACCGCCAGAACCCGGACGCCGCACAGGCACTGACTCCGCGAACTGTCGGCGGCGCAGGGCAGTATCGGCCGCAGCCGTGCAGAGGAGAGAAACCGGTGCCGTTCACCAACCAGCAGATCAGCGATCACGCCTTCCTGAAGGGGATGTACGAGGACGGCTACTATCCCGATCACGTCGTCGACAAGGGGAAGGCGATCCTGCTGCGGCTGTGCGAGCGGATCGAGGCCGAACGCCCGTCCGACCTGGCGGCGCTCTACGTCCTGACGCAGGCCGCGACGGAGGAGTTCAACGCGCTGGCCGAGGATTTCGACGCGGCGGGCAGCGAGCTCGAGACGGTGGCGCGTGAGTTGATCGGCGAAGACTTCTGGTTCGTGGCCACCGCCTACGGCTTCGCGGACGCGGACGCGGAGGAACTGATCGCCACCCGCGACTGGTGACCGGCACCCCGCGACGGGGCGGCGTCGTGGCGCGATGCGAGACTGTCAGCCACGCGCGAGTCGGGAAATGAACGTGTTTGATCATTTTGTCTGGTCAGTGCTGGTCGCACCGGCCCTGGTGGTGGTCGTCGTCTCCGTGCCGGCCGACCGCGTCAGGCCGGCGGCCGGGGTGACGGCGCTGGCGTGGTCGGCCGCGGCGGCGGCCGTGGCGACCCTGGTCAATCTGGGCGCGTTCACGGTGAAGGCCGCCGCCGAGGTGCCCGGCGTCGCCCATCGTTTCGGCCTGTCGTACCAGACGGTCGTGCAGGACACCGCGCACCAGCGGTGGGTTCCGTGGCTGTCGGCGGCCCTGCTCGCCTGCGGGACGGTCGCGGCGGCGCGGGTGTGGCGCAAGCACCGCCGCGGTTGGCGGTTCGCCCGCCGGTTCGCCGGGACGCCGGGTGACGGGCAGGTCGTCCTGGTCGATCGGACCGAGATCGACGCGTTCGCCGTCCCCGGCCGCCCCGGCCGGATCGTCGTCACGACCGGGATGCGGGAGGCGCTGGACGACGACCAGTTCGCCGCGCTCGTGGCGCACGAGCGCGCCCACCTGGACGCCGGCCATTCCCGCCTGATGCTGGTGGCCGAACTGGCGGGGGCGGTGCATCCGGCGCTGCGCTGGGTCGCGCGCCGCGTGTCGTTCCTCATCGAGCGCGCCGCCGACGAGCGGGCCGCCGGCGCGGTCGGAGACCGGCGGACGGTGGCGACGGCCATCGCGGCGGCGGCGCTGGCCGCCGACCGGCGTCCGGCGGCCGACGGGCCGGTTCGCCTGTCCTTTGCCAGAGCCGTCCACCCCGGGGCCGTCCCGCGGCGCGTGGCCGCCTTGCTGGCACCGCCGCCAGGCCGGCGGCGCGCCTGGCCGGTCATCGTCCCGGTGCTCCTGGCGGCCGGCTCCGTGGTCTGGACCGGGGAGGCGCTCTACGACCTGTACGAGTTGCTCGTCCTGGCGCACCATCTGGCGCCCTGAACGAACGAGCCGTCACGCCGCCCCGGGACCCTGCCCGGAGGCGGATCCGGAGGCGGATCCGGGCGCCGGCGCGGGGGCCGGCCGGCCAGGTGCGGTGCGCGGGGTCCCGGCGGCCTGGGGGCGCAGGAACAGCACCATGACCGGGACCAGGTAGGCGATCCAGATGATCAGCTGGAGCCAGGTCACGGTGGGGGTGAGGTTGAAGACCCCGTGCAGCAGCGTCTGCGTCCACTGCCCGGCCCTGCCGAACCCGGCGAAGAACTCGGCGGGCTGCAGCGCCAGCGCGCCCAGCCCCGGCAGGACTCCGGCCTCCTGCAGGTCGTGGAAGCCGTAGCCCAGCACGCCGGCCGCCACCACGATCAGCGCGATACCGGTCCAGGTGAAGAAGCGCTTGAGGTTGAGCCGCAGCCCACCCCGGTAGAGCAGGTACCCGAGCACCACCGCGGTGGCCAGCCCCAGCAGCGCGCCGATGATGGGCGTGCTGCCGGAGTTGGAGTTGCTCGTGTTGATCCACAGGAACAGGGCCGTCTCCAGCCCTTCGCGGCCGACCGCCACGAACGCCACCACGGCCAGTGCGGCCGGGCCGACGTTCAGGGCACCGGCCAGCTTGCCCTCCAGTTCGGCCTTGATGGAACGGGCGGCGGTGCGCATCCAGAAGACCATCCAGGTCACCAGGGCGACCGCCACGATCGACAGCAGCCCGCCGGCCAGCTCCTGGACCTTGAAGTGGTTCTCCTGGGCGACCAGCAGGTTCAGTAGCAGCGCGAACCCGACGCTCACGGCGACGGCGGTCCCGATGCCGGCCCATACCGGGATCAGCGCGTCCCGCCGCCCGGTCTTCACCAGGTAGGCGGTCAGGATGCTGACGACCAGCGCCGCCTCCAAGCCCTCGCGCAGGCCGATCAGATAGTTGCCGAGCATCGCACCGTCCTTCGCGGTGAGCGCCGGAAGCCGCGCTCTAGCTTCTACACGCGAATAAAATTAAGGTTAGCATTAACTAACTTTCAACCCCCTACGCGGCGCTCGTGCCCGCACCCCTGGAGAACGAAGTCATGCGCATGTCGCCGTCTTCCGCGGTCCTCACCGGCGTCGCGGCGGTGTCGGTGTCCCTGCTCGCGGCCTGCGGCGGGGACGCCGGGGGCGGGAACCCGGACACCACGAAGATCGTCGCCTCCGACAGCGAGTGCGAGGTCACCAGGAAGGACTTCCCGGCCGGGGTCAACGAGTTCCACGTGACCAACACGGGCTCCCGGGTGACCGAGGTCTACGTCTACGCCCCCGGTGACAAGATCGTCACCGAACGGGAGAACATCGGCCCCGGCACCAGCGTCACCCTGACCGTGCAACTGGCCGCAGGCACGTACCAGATCGCCTGCAAGCCCGGCATGGTCGGCGCCGGCATCCGCCAGGACATCACCGTCACCGGCCAGGCCGACCCCAAGCTCGACCCGCGCGCCGAGAAGGCCGTCACCGACTACCGCGCCTACGTCGTCGAGCAGACCGACAGCACCATCGCCGCGACGCGGAAGTTCGCGGCGGCGTTCAAGGCCGGGAACGTCGCGGAGGCCAAGAGGCTGTACGCGCCGTCCCGGATCGGCTGGGAGCGGATCGAGCCCGTCGCCGAGTCGTTCGGCGACCTGGACCCCCGTGTGGACCTGCGCGAGGCCGACCTGAAGCCCGGCGAGAAGTGGACCGGATGGCACCGCCTGGAGAAGGCGCTGTGGAAGACCGGCTCCACCAAGGGCGAGGAGCAGTACGCCGACCAGCTCATCAAGGACCTCGGCGAGCTCAAGGCCAAGGTGAACGCCGCCAGGCTCGACCCGCCCATCACGCCGGTGTCCATGGCCAACGGCGCCAAGGAACTCCTCGACGAGGTGGCCACCGGCAAGGTGACCGGTGAGGAAGAGGTGTTCAGCCACACCGACCTGGTCGACTTCAAGGCCAACGTGGACGGCGCGTTCAAGGTCTACCAGCTGCTGCGGCCGGTCGTGCGGGACAAGGACCCGGACCTGGCCAAGGAACTGGACGAGAACTTCACCAAGGTCCAGGATGCGCTGACGAAGCACCAGAGAGGGGACGGCTATGTCTCTTACGACACCGTGGGCAAGGCCGACCGCAAGACGCTCGCCGACGCCGTGAACGCGCTCGCCGAACCGCTGTCCAAGCTCGCCAAGGCCGTCACCAAATGACCGGACGCCCGTCCCGCCGCCGGATGCTGGGCTTCTCCGGCGCGAGCCTGCTGGTCGGGGGCGCCGCAGGAGCGGGCTTGGGCCGGGTGGCCACGGCGGAGCCCTCCCAGACCCCGCCCGTCCCGCCCGTCCCGTTCCACGGCCGGCATCAGGCGGGCATCGTCACGCCCGTGCAGGACCGGCTGCACTTCGCGGCCTTCGACGTGGTCACCGACGACCGCGCCGAGCTCGTCCGGATGCTCAAGGAGTGGACGGTCGCCGCGGCGGCCATGACCCGGGGTCGGCCGGTCGGCGACGGCGCGGTCGGCGGCCTCCCGCAGGCCCCGCCGGACGACACCGGCGAGGCCCTCGGCCTGCCGCCGTCCCGCCTGACCTTGACGATCGGATTCGGGGCCGGCCTGTTCGAGAAGAGCGGCAAGGACCGCTTCGGCATCAGGGACAAGCGGCCCGCCGCCCTCGTCGACCTGCCGCACTTCCCGGGCGACCGGCTCGACCCCGCGCGCGGCGGCGGCGACATCGCCGTCCAGGCGTGCGCCGACGACCCGCAGGTCGCCGTGCACGCCGTCCGCAACCTGGCCCGCATCGGCTTCGGCACGGTCGCGGTGCGCTGGTCGCAGCTCGGCTTCGGCAAGACCTCCTCGACCACGCCCGCCGAGCAGACGCCGCGCAACCTCTTCGGCTTCAAGGACGGCACCGAGAACATCCCCGGCACCGACGCCGGCCTCCTCGACGACCACGTGTGGGCCGCCGACGGATGGATGGCCGGCGGTTCCTACATGGTCGTGAGACGCATCCGCATGCACATCGAGACGTGGGACCGCACGTCGCTGCTGGAACAGGAGGACATCATCGGCCGCGACAAGAGCGAAGGCGCCCCCGCGGGCAGGTCCAAGGAACGCGACAAGGTGGCCCTGGCCGCACTCAAGCCCGATGCCCACGTCCGGCTGGCCCACCCTGACACCAACCACGGTGCGCGCATCCTGCGCCGCGGCTACTCCTTCACCGACGGCACCGACGGCCTGGGACGCCTGGACGCGGGTCTGTTCTTCATCGCGTTCCAACGCGACCCGCGCAAGGGGTTCATCCCGATCCAGCAGTCTCTGGCAGGCGACGCCCTGAACGAGTACATCCAACACGTCGGCTCAGGAATCTACGCCTGCCCACCGGGGGTGAACCAGGGCGGGTACTGGGGCGAGACCTTGTTCGGGTGACAAGAGCCGTCCTCAGCCCTCGTCGTCCTGGCGGAGCAGGTCGCGCAGGAGTTCCTCGTCGCCGGGGTCCAGCGAGCTGACGAACCGCCGCAGGACCGAGGCACGATCGTCTTCCTTGCTCAGCAGCCGGTTCATCCTGAAGGCGGTCAGGCCCGCCGCGTCCGCCACCGCCCGGTACCGGAAGGCCCGCCCGTGACGGCGCCGGGAGGCGACACCCTTGCTGTGGAGCCGGTTCAAGGTCGTGACGACCGTGCTGTAGGACAGGCCGGCCCCGGCACCCAGCCGCTCCAGCACCTCGCCGGTGGTCAGCGGCTGCTCGGCCTCCGCCAGGACGGTGAGGATCTGCGCCTCCAACTGCCCCGCTCCCCGGCGTGCCGCGGGCGGACCGGCTTCTGAAGGCGGATTCGACGTCACCTGGAAAACTCTAGCTCCCGCGGCTCCCGCCGCGGCGACTTCGGGGTGCCGCCATCAGTGCCGTACATATACTGATGGACACGTCCGGTTGTCTGCGCACCCCTGCCGTCGGCGCCCCTCGCAACCGCCGTCGAAGCCGTCGCCAGCGAATGGGGAAGGTCCAGCACTGATGAAGGCCCCAAGCTCTGGGGTGGCCCGGCAGATGAATCAGCCATCGATCGGCGAGATGGTGGCTGACATCCTGCGCACCCGGATCCTCACCGGCGAACTGCCCGAGGGCTCACTGCTCCCGCGTCAGGAGGACCTGATGCGCGAGTTCAATGTCAGCCGTCCCCCGATGCGCGAGGCGCTGCGGATCCTCGAGGCCGAGGGACTGGTCGTCGTCCGCCGCGGCAACGTCGGCGGCGCCCAGGTCCGCGCACCGGACCGCAGCGCCGTCGCGAGCAACCTCGGCATGCTGCTCCAGTTCAAGGACGCGCCGCTGAAGGACCTGGCCGACGCCCTGGTGGAGATGGAGCCGCTCTGCGCGGCCCTCGCCGCGGACCGCGAAGACCGCGTGGAAGCCGTGATCGCCAAGCTCCGGCCGTACCTCGATCGGCAGCGCGAGCACCTCGAGAACGGCGCGGAGTTCACGGCCCACTGCAAGGCGTTCCACGACGCGATGATCGCCGCGTGCGGCAACGACACGATCCGGATCTCCGTGGGCGCCCTGGCCGCCCTCTGGTCGACGCAGGAGCAGGCGTGGGCCGACGTCGCGGCGTCGACCGACGGCTACCCGCCCATCGCGCAGCGGGAAGAGGTCCTGGCGATCCATGAGCAGATCGTCGACGCCATCGAGAAGGGGAACCGTACACAGGCGATGGCCCTGACGCGCGCACACGCGCGCGCCTACCCGCAGCACGTGCTCGCGACGGGCGAGCGCCGGCGGATCATCCTCACGAGCACGGGCCGCGGCCACGCCGGGCCCTGACCCGCCGCTCAGGCCGCCCCCGTCACCGATCGCCCTCGTAGGTGCGCAGGCTCGCCAACGGCGCGCTGACGGCGAGCGGTTCGCCGGGTTTGAGGGACCGGATCCACGTTCCGGCGTCTCCGGTCCCGACCCGCACATGCAGACGGGTCTCCTTGGCGCGGACGGTGACGTCGACGTGCCGGCCTCCGTATTCGGCCGTCACGAGGTCGGCGTCCAGAGCGACGGCCCCCTCGAGATCGTCCGGCTGCCGCGGGTGGACCCGGAGGTCATCGGGCCGGACGCGTGAGACCGCGCGCTGTCCGGTGAGCGCACCGAGGTCGTCCGGGCCGACCCGGGCCCCCGCGGGCGACGACCAGCCGCCGTCGACACGCTCCCACTCGATGCGGTTCGACATGCCGATGAAGGCGGCGACGTAGTCGCTCGCCGGTTCGACGTACACGCGCTCCGGCGTGTCGCACTGCTCGATCCGGCCGTCCCGCATGATCGCGATCCGGTCGCCCAGCGCGAGCGCCTCGTCCTGGTCGTGCGTGACGAGGACCGCGGTGAAGCCGAGCTCCTGGTGCAGTTCGCGGATCTCCGTCCTGACCTGATCGCGCAGTTTCGCGTCGAGATTGCTCAGGGGCTCGTCGAGCAGGACGAGGCCGGGCCGGGCGACCAGGCCCCGGGCGAGCGCGATCCGCTGCTGCTGCCCACCGCTCAGCTGGGCCGGGTAACGGTCGAGCAGGTCGCCGCAGTGCACCATGTCCGCGGCGTTCTCGACCCAGCCGTCCGCGATCGCCTCGCGCCTGCCCCTGACCTTGAGGGGGTAGGCGATGTTCTTGCGGACGGTCATGTGCGGCCACAGCGCGTACGACTGGAAGACCATGCCGATGTCGCGCTTGTGGATGGGGACGTTCCAGCCGCGCCGGCCGTCGAACACCGTCGTGTCCCGCAGTTGGATCGTTCCGCCGTCAGGGGTCTCAAGCCCGGCCAGACAACGCAGCGTCGTCGTCTTCCCGCAGCCGCTCGGGCCGAGCAGGACGAGGAAGTCGCCCTCCCCGACCTCCAGGTCGAGACCGTCCACGACGGTGGTGCGCCCGAAGCGCTTCGTCAGACCCGAGACGGCGATTCCCGATGCCATCAACCTTTCCTTTCCGTCGATTCGAGGCGGCCGCAGCCCATGGGAACGGACGCCGCTCAGGAGTGGCGCAGCACCCATCCCAGCTGCAGGGACGCGAAGAACGCGGGGTCCTCCGCGTAGTAGGCGTGCCCGCCGCCCTCGACGGTGACCAGCTGCGCGCCGGCGATCCCCCGGTAGAGGTCGCGGGCATGCGCCGCCGTCGTGAGGATGTCCTCCGTCCCCACCGTGACCAGCGTCGGCGATGAGATCTTCGCCAGCTCCTCGTCGGACATCCACTGCTCGGTCGCGACGCGCAGGTGCGAGGCGTACTCGGACTCCGACAACTCGTCGATCTCCGCGGCGCCCTCGGGCAGTTTCTGCATCGACATCTTGTCCGGGCTCCACCCCCAGAGCGCGACGAAGGAGCGCAGCAGCTGCGGCGCGAGGCCGCCCGCGAGGAGCTGCCCGCGGAAGTCGAGCATCGCGAGGAGGCGGGGGTCGGGCCGGGCCGCCGTGGAGTGCAGCGCGAGGCTCTTGACCAGGTGCGGGTGACGTGAGGCCACCCTCATCGCGATCCCGCCTCCCAGCGAGACGCCGCAGACGTGCATGGGGCCCTCGCCGATGGCCTCGATCAGCTCCGCGGCGTCGTCCGCGAGGTCCTCGATGGTGGTGGACTCTCCGATCGGGGAGGCCTTGCCGACACCGCGGTTGTCGAAGGTGACGCACCGGAGGTGGGGCGCGAGGTGCTCCACGATCGGATCCCAGGCGCGGTGATCGGTCCCCAGCCCCTGGATCATCAGCACGGAGGGCCCCTCACCCTTCGTGCACACCACCGTCTTCAGGGCCGACAGCGAGATCGTTTCGAGCTTCGAGTCCAACGGTTCCTCCGCGATGCGTTCGACGGACGGCCAGGAGGGCTGATCCTACAAACTTTGTACTGTTAGCGCCATGGCATGGCGCCTCCGGCCGCGATACCGATGCTCCCAGGCATCGCGGGCTGGAGGGGAGTCTAGATTCTGTATAAAGATTGCAGTACTGTGCGGCGAACGGGCTCCCGGCCAGATCGCGGTGACGCGTACCCGGGAGGACGCGGAGCCGGACCACGCGGACCGGCTCGGTCTTCCGGGGCCGAACCGTCGTCGTGGGCCGCCGACCCTACCGACCGCACGCCCGAGCAGGGGCGGACCGAGGCGCAGGCCCCGGTGGCGAAAGATCCTCGGCCGCCGGCCCCGCGGACATCTCACGACTGACGAAGGACGTGATCGTGAACGCCGATCTGCGCGACTCGGACGGGGCCGTGAAAGCCACCGTCGGCGCGTACGGACGACCCGAGGCCACCGCGAGTCCCGGCGATCCGGCCGGGTCACGACGCGCCGCGACATGGATCCGCCGCCACGGCCTGTCCGCCGGGCTGGCGCTCGTGCTCTCCTACCTCGTCGTCTTCCCGCTGGTGCGACTGCAGTACCTGGCGCTCCAGGACGGCGGGCGCGCCTACCGCGACGCGTTCGCGCTCCCGGACATCGGGAAGACGGTCCTCACGACCGTCGCGCTGGGCGCGGGTTCGCTCGTGATCTCACTCGTCGCGGGAGTGTCGCTCGCCTGGTTCGCGCTGCGGCTGCCGCGTCGCTGGGCGTGGCTGTCGGCGATCCCCATCCTGCCGATGGTCCTCCCCGCCGTCGCGGTGGTCGTGGGATGGGCGTCCCTGCTCTCCCCGCAGGTGGGGTACCTGAACATCGCGCTCCGCAAGCTCCCCTTCGTCGACGTCCAGGCCCCCGAGGTCGGGCTCCCGAGCGGACCGCTCAACGTCTACAGCATCCCGTGGATCATCGTCGTCACCGGCATCCAGCTCACGCCGCTCATCTTCCTCTTCGTGCAGTCCAGCCTGCGGCAGCTGAACTTCGAGGCCGTCGAGGCGGCCATGGTCGCCGGCGCGTCGCCGGCACGCTGCTTCCTCGGAATCGTGGTACCGCTGCTGCGGCCCGCCATCGTCTACTCCGCGGCGTTCGCGATGCTGCTGGGGCTGGGGCAGCTGACCGCTCCCCAGTTCCTCGGGACCAGGGAGGGCATCCGCGTGCTCGCGACCGAGGTGTACCGGTTCGGTGGCGAATCGCCGACCGACTTCCCGCTCGCCGCGGCGGTCGCCTCCCCGCTGCTCCTCGCCGGTCTCGCGTTCATCCTCATCCAGCGCGTGTCGCTGCGGCGGGACTTCAGGTTCGTGAGCACCGGGGCCAAGGGCACGTCGCGGCCGGGCAAGCCGTCACGTCTGGCGGCCCCGGTGATCGCCCTGTACGGGCTCTTCACGCTGGTACTGCCGTTCGGCGCGCTCGCCCTCGTGGCCTTCTCGTCCTTCTGGACCGGAATGATCGACGTGGACGCGTTCACCCTGAAGAACTTCGAGCGCGCCCTCAGCGACGAGTCGATCATCGAAGCGCTCGTCACGAGCATCACGACGTCGGTCGGTTCCATCCTCATCGCCCTGCCGCTGGGATACCTCCTGGCCGAGGTCATCTACAGGCGGCGCGGGAACGCCGCCGTCCGGACGATCCTCGACGTGATCACGCAGCTCCCCCTCGGCATACCCGCGGTGGTCTTCGGGGTCGGATTCCTCTACGTCTACATGGGCCAGCCGTTCCAGCTCTACGGCAGCCGGCTGCTCATCGTCATCACCTACGTCGTGCTGGTGCTCCCGTTCACCGTGCGCCTGCAGCTCACGGCGCGCATGTCCCTCGGCACCGCGTACGAGGACGCGGCGCGGGCCAGCGGCGCGAGCACGCTGCGGGCCCATCTCACCGTCGTCGTACCGATGATGCGGGGTGCCATGGCGGGCGCCAGCGTGCTCATGTTCGTCATCCTCACCCACGAGTTCGCGGCCTCGCTCTTCGTCCGCTCCACCAACACCCAGGTCCTGGGGACCCTGCTGTACGACGAATGGACGCACGGGTCGTACCCGATGGTCGCCGCGGTGGGCCTGATCATGTCGGCGGTGACCGCCGCGGGGCTGGTCGTCGCGGTCTGGGTCGGCGGTCGCGAAGCCACCCTCGACCGGCTCTGACCCGCGCCGGATCGGGATCACCGCCGCGAAGCCGCCGGCCATTGTCCATCTGTTAAAAGATAGCTATCCTCATAAGTATTGATACTTCTGCTCGGGGTGGGCCACGGCTGTCCGGCCGTCGTCGAAGGTCGCTCGAACATGTCGCCCCGTGCGCGGGTGCCACCGGCACCACTACGCCGAGACGACGAGAGGAGACGGTCAGGGTGAAGATCCGCACACGATGGATGCGCACGGCGGGCGTTCTGCTCGCCGCATCACTGCTCGCCGCCGGCTGCGGGGGCGGGGACGGCGGAAGCGGTCCCGCGCCCACCGGCGACGCCCAGTGGCAGGCGGTCGTCAAGGCGGCGAACAAGGAGGGCCATGTCACCTGGTACACGATGGCGCCGCAGTCGGCCCAGGAAGCCCTGAAGAAGGCCTTCGAGAAGAAGTACCCCGACATCTCGGTCAAGGTCCGCTCGATGGGGATCGCCGAGCTGAACTCGGCGCTCGAGGCGGAGAAGAAGACCGGCGCGGAGGGCGCCGACGTCGCCACCTCGGTCGCCTACAGCTGGGTCTACGAGAAGGAGAAGGCCGGGTGGTTCGCCGACCTGACCGGCGGCTCGCTCAAGGCGCCTGAGTGGACCTCCAGCGGTTACCTCGTCAACAACAAGATCGTGGTCGCGCCCCTGGGGCTGATCGTCCTGGGGTGGAACGCGACGCTCCTCCCCGGGGGCGTGAAGACGTACACGGACCTGCTCAACCCGAAACTCGGCAACGGGGCGATCGGGGTCGTGCAGCCGGAACCGGCGATCCACGCGGACAACTGGGCCTTCATCGAGAAGAACTTCGACCAGAACTGGCTCCAGAAGCTGGCCGCCCAGAAGCCGACCGTCTTCCCGAGCGCGTTCGCGCTGCAGGAAGCGCTCGCCGCGGGTGAGGTCGCCGTCGGCAGCTTCGTGTCGGCCACCGACATGGTGGGGCTCCAGGACAAGGGAGCCCCCGTCAAGTTCGCGGTGACCAACCCGGCGTGGGCGGCCCAGAACCTGTTCTTCGCGCTCAAGTCCGCGAAGCACCCCAACGCGGCGCAGGTCTTCATGGACTTCTTCGCGTCCCCTGAGGGACAGCTGGCGGCGGCGCGCAACGGCTACAGCCCCCTGAAGGACGTCGCCCCGAAGACGCTCGGCGGCAAATCCCGCGTCGTTCTGACGGACGTGAAGCAGGTCCTCGACCCGAAATGGGGCCCGGAATACCTCGCGCGCTGGAAGCAGACGTTCGGGAAGTAATGAGCCGCGCACAGGGATGAAGCGGGCGGGGCCCGGCGCACCAGGAATGGCTCCGACGCCGGCCCCGACCGCCATCATCCTCATCATTGCGTCATCTTTATAAAGAATGTAAAGTAAGTCCACGGCAATGGACCCCGATGAAGCCCCGTCTGTCATCGGGCGACGAGAAGGGATGTCCGGTGAAGTTCGGACTCTTCCAGACCCCGTACACGCGCCCCGAGCGCAGCCCGCTGGAGACGTTCACGTGGGCGGTGGACCAAGCGGTGGCGGCCGAGAACGCGGGCTTCTCGGAATTCTGGGCCGGCCAGCACTTCACGCTCGCGTGGGAGGCCATCCCCAACCCTGAGATGGTCCTGGCGGCCGCGGCGCGCGAGACCAGCCGCATCACCCTCGCCCCCGGCGCGCACCTGCTGCCCTACCAGCACCCCGCGGGCCTGGCCTCGCAGACGTCGTGGCTGAGCCACATCGCCGAAGGCCGGTACATCCTGGGCGTCGCGACCGGCGTGAACCCCATCGACGCCCAGTTCCACGGTCTCAAGAACCGGGCGGACAACCTCGCGATGTCGATCGAGTCACTCGACATCATGGAACAGGTCTGGTCCGGCGAGCCCTTCGAGTACGTCGGGCAGTACTGGACGGCCGCCTTCCCCGCGCAGAACGACACCCACCAGCTGCGCGACCTGCGTCCCCACGGCGGCAGCATGCGGATCGCGATGGCCGGGGCGAGCCCGAACTCGACGTCGATCCAGTGCGCCGGATCCCGCGGCCTGATCCCCCTGTCGTTCGGCGGCAGCCCCGAACTCGTGGCCAACCACTGGGAGAACTACCTCGCGGGCGCGCGGGAGACGGGCCGTCAGGACGGTTTGGACCGCGGCATTCATCACATCGCCATGGAAGTGTTCGCGGCCGATACCGACGCGGAAGCCGAAAGGATCGTCAAAGAAGGACCGATCGGCCACGCCTGGCGCGAGCACCTCGTTCCCAACGAGCAGGGCCGGGCACGCAGAGCCGGCATCGCCCCGGTCTGGGACAGCAACTCCTCGATGGACGAACTCATCCGGCACAAGATGGTCGTGGGAAGTCCCGACACCGTCGCGGAAAAGCTTCAGGCCCTCATCGAGAAGAGCGGCGGCTGGGGGACCACCCTCGTGTTCGGCCACGACTTCATCGACGACCCGTCCCCCTGGAACCACAGCATGGAACTCCTCGCCAACGAGGTCGCGCCCAAGATCGGATCGGACGTCAAGTAAGCACATTCGGCGACAACGGTCGAAGCCGAACGAATACCGGCCTAATAGAGCGGTGGGATGAAATGCGAGACACCCCCTTCCTTGTCGGGCTCGGCGGCACCCTCCGAGCGCAGTCATCGAGTGAATCGGCCCTCAGGATCGTCCTCGAGCACGCGCAGAGCCTGGGGGCGACCGCACGGCAGTTCAGCGGTGAGGACCTCGCGAGCCTGCCCCCGTACGCTCCCGAGCGGCCGGATCGGACGGTTCTCGCAACCGAACTCGTCGCCGCCCTCCGCCTGGCCGATGGAGTCGTCATCGCCTCGCCTGGCTACCACGGATCGGTCTCCGGTCTCCTGAAGAACACGCTCGACTACATCGAGGACATGCGGACGGACGCCCGCCCCTACCTCAGCGGGCGCGCGGTCGGCATGGTCTCCACCGCGTACGGCTGGCAGGCGGCCGTCACCACGCTCACGTCGATGCGGGCGATCGTCCACGCTCTCCGAGCATGGCCGACTCCCTTCGGGGCCGCGATCAACTCGGCGCAGGTCCGGATCGGACCCGATGGCTGCAGCGACGACGACGTGACGTCCCGGCTGCGCACCGTGGCGGAGGAGGTGGTCACCTTCGCCGTCCGTCAGCGAGCGTGGGCGAACGGGACCGCGCATGATGGTCCGGCTGTTCGGGAGGATCCCCAGCCCAGCGGCAGCCGGTCAGATCAAGGCGCGGTGTAGCCGAAGAGGACTCCCCGATCGCCGGACTTCGGCGAGCACCGCGGATCAGGTCGTGCGCCGCGAAGGCGGCCCCGGCGACCAGGTCGGCCGTCGGCGCGGCCCCGAGGGGTTCGCTCGCGCCCGCCAGGAGCCCGGCTCGTCCCTGCACCGCGAGATCCGTTCCGGGCCTGAAGCCCTCCGCGCGCGTGAGTCAAGCCTCCAGCGCCGCCCTTTCAGGTCCAGTGTGATCGCGGACTTGGTGCGGTTCAGCGCGTGGAACGGAGCGAGGAGCGGAACGTCGGTTCCTCGCCGAGGTCTCCCGGCGGCATCGCGGCGCAGGGGCCGGGACGACTGCTCGGCGAGGCTGAGTACAACACGGCCCGGTCCCCTCCCGCCCGAGCTCACCTGGTGGTCTATCGCGGGGGACGGCCAGCGGAGCCGGACGAGCCCCAGGCGTGCTCGGCGGCCACCAGGGCCTCGTCGTCGGCGGTCCACCCTGGGAACGGTCACGCCGGCTCCTGTCCCGCCACGGGATCGGTCGGCGAGACGGAGCTGGGTGGATCGGGGTGGATACGGTGTCAGCGCCCTGGTCTGAGCCCTGGATTCCGGGAGCTGTGCAGACGGGTGATCGGCAGGTCGCGCCGGCCTTCGAGGACATGGTGGTGCGAAGCCAGCGAGTGGGATCGGCTCAGGTTGGTGGCCTGATGGCGGTCGCCGGCGGCGATCGCGGTGGCGATCATGTGGTGCACCTTCAGGGCGCGGCGCTGCTGCTCGACGGCCGGGTACTCCGAGGCCGCCGCGACCACGTCGGCCCAGTCGAGTTCCTGCGTCGACCAGAGCTGCGCGAGGGCGCCCGCGGTGAGGATCAGGGTCGTGTTCCCGCAGCCGCTCACCACGGTCTCGTGGAACTCGCGGCCGATCGAGGTGAAGTCGTGGGCCTCGCCCACGGCGCGCTCCTGCGCGTCGACGAGGGCGTACAGCCGGGGGACCAGGTCGTCGTGCCGGTCCGGGCGCGTGGCGGCCACCCCCGCGCACAGCGGCTCGATCTCGTTGATCGCGTCCGACAGATCCCCGAGGGTCACCTGCTGGAATCTCAGGAGGAGGCCGAGGGTGTAGGTGGTCGCGTGCTGCGAGGGCGCGAGCACCACGACGCCGCCCTGGTTGCCGCGCCGCACCGAGATCAGTCCTTCGGCCTCCAGGATGCGCAGCGCCTCCCGGTACGAGGGCCGGCTGACATTGAACTCGCGGAGCATCTCCTCCTGGCGGGGGAGCAGGCTGCCCTCGGCGAGCTCGCCGTTGATGATCCGGTCGCGGATCGAATCGGCGATCAGTTCCGCGACCGCGGGCTGGCCGAATTGCAGGTCCGGATATGGCTTTTGACGGGACCGCGCCCCAGTCGCATCCGGCATGAGGTCTCCGATCAGGCTCTTCACTCCGAGTTATTATCTGTATAAATATAACACATTTGAAGGGGGAGGCGGTGTGATGTGAACGACACACACCGTCATATGGCGTTCCCCTGCGCATTCTGGCGCACCGTACGGGAACGGTCTAACCGGCAACGGCCTAACCGGGGCGCCCTGGCAGACCGGACATAAGCGCAGGTCGGAGCCGGGATCGCCGGACCGGGCGAGGAAATGCGCAGGCTCGGTGCAGCGAAGGGCGACCGGATGGGCCCGCGTCCCCGAACCGGCTGGACGCGGTACTCCTGATGGCGGCCGCTGTCGTGGCGGGAATGGCCGTGACTCCGGTGAATTGGAAGCTTCCACCCGAGACCGCCGCGGTATACCTCGCAGACCTGACCCCTTTCCTGGTCTTCTGCTCCCGCGAGCATCGTGCCATCTCGGAAGGCGTCACCGGAGCCGTGGTCGTCGATCGTCGATGACGAGCCCGCCGCTGGGACGGCCGGGAACGCCGCTGGGAGAGGGGTGCGGCCCCGGAGTCCGGCCGCGGTGCCGATCCCCTGACGATCATGTCCACCTGGCGGCCCCACCGGAAGGCCCGGCGCGGCAGCTTGTTCCCCGCCGGCGACCCTGTTCGGGCGTCGGCGCCGGGGCGAGCTCGGCTTCGTCGAGCGAAGCGGCCGGATGTTCGGGTGCGGTGGAGAGAACGTCCACCCGGCGGCGATCGAGCGCGGCCGCCCGGTGGTCGGCGCGCCGAGTGCGGACCCGGGCGCCGAGGCAGGTGGTTGACTATATGTTCAAAGATTGATTTGATGCGCGTGTCGGGCGTCACAATCTAGGAGAAACAGATGTCCCTAGACCTTCCCCCCACGGTGCGGTACGAGGTGCGCGATCGCGCCGGCGTGCTGATCCTCGACCGCCCGAAGGCCAAGAACGCGCTGAGCCGGGAGATGTACGCCGCCGTGCGCGACGTCGCCCGGGCTGTGCGGACCGATCCGGCGGTCGACGCCCTGGTGCTCGCCGGTGCCGGTGGGGCGTTCGCCGTCGGCGGCGACCTCAAGGAGATGCGGGCCATGCTCTCCGGCCCGGACCGCTCCGAGATCCTCGGCTACGAGGACCATCTGCCCTTCGAGGCCGTGCGCCAGCTGCCCAAGCCCACGATCGCCGTCATCGACGGCCTGTGCATGGGCGGCGGGCTCACCCTGGCGCTGATGTGCGACATGCGGATCGCGACGGAGTCCTCGACCTTCGCCATCCCCGAGGCCCGGGTCGGCATCGTCGACGGGCACCTCCCGCGCCTGCTGCGCGACCGTGTCCCGCCCGCCGTGCTGCGCCGCTGGATGTACACCGGAGCCCCGTTCAGCGCCCGCGACGCCTGGCACAACGGCCTGCTGTCGGAGCTGGCCGACGACGCCGAGGATCTCCAACGCCGCCTTGGAACGCTCCTCACCGAGCTGAGCGCCGCGTCCAAGCCCGCCATCGCCCGGCTCAAGGGCATCTTCAACGAGGTCATGCCCCTGCCCTCCATGAGTGACGCCTACGACTCGCTCCTCAACGAGGAGGTGCTGGTGCACCTGAAGGGGTTCGGTGCGAACCAGGGCGCCGGCACCGCCGCGCAGCCCGACGGGGGGACCCGGGCGTGAGGCGCGCACGCGGAATCCGGGCCGGTGCCGTGGCCGGCACCGCCCTGGTGACGGTGCTCGCCGGATGCGGTGGTGGTGGAGAAGGCGGCCCCACCTACCGGATCGGCATGTCGATGGACCTGTCGGGAGCCATCGCCTTCAACGGCAAGCCCGCGGCGGCCGGACTGCGCGCCTACATCTCCGACCTGAACGCCCGGGGCGGCGTGAACGGCCGCAAGGTGGACCTGAAGGTGCTCGACGACGGCTCCGACGTGGCCAAGGGACGGGTCAACGTCCAGCAGTTCACCTCAGAGAAGCGGCTGGCCGTCTTCGGGTTCATCCTGCCGAACCTCAGCATTTCGGGAGTGCCGCTCGCGGCGACCCGCAAGACCGCGATCGTCGGGCTGGGCGGCCCCGGCAGCCTGTTCGAGCCGGTCAACCCCTACTACTTCTCCTACGAACTGCGGGCCGAGCGCCTGGAATCGGCGATCCTCAACCACATCGCCACCCGGGCGCAGGGCGACGGCGTCGCCAAACCGCGGGTGGCGGTCTTCTCCGTGGACACCCCGTCGAACCGGGACATGGTGAAGCTCGCCCAGAAGGACATCGCGTCCCGCGGCTGGACGCACGCCACCACGCAGTACATGCCGGTCGCGCCGACCGATGTGACCGCGCAGGGCGCGGCGATCAAGGCGGCCAAGCCCGACTACGTGCTGCTGAGCCACAACGACGCCGGCGCGCTGGTGGCGGTGCGGGGACTGCGCGCGCAGGGCGTCACCGCACCGGTGATCAACCAGTGGGCGGGCTCGGCCGACGCGACCCTCAAGCAACTCGGCGACTCCTACGCGGCGTTCCGCTCCTACTCCAGCCCCACCGAGAAGGGCGTCCCCGCGGTGGAGGCGATGAGGCAGGCCGCGACCAAAGCGGGGGAGGCCGGCAACATGACCAACCCGTACTTCACCCAGGGCTGGGTCGCGGGCATCCTGATCGAGCGCACGCTCAAGGCGTGCGGCGCGTCCTGCCCGTCCGCGCAGAAGTTCCGCGACGCCCTGGAGGGCCTGGGAACGATCCAGACCGACGGCCTGTCCGGCCCGCTCACCGTGAGCGCCAAGAGCCACGAGCTCGTCAGCACGGTCAGGTTCTTCAGCTGGGACAAGGCCAGCGACTCGGCCAAGCCGCTGACCGGCTGGGTCAAGGCATTCGGATGACCGCCCCCGGGCACGCGAGGGGGGCGCGGCCGCCATGGTGAGCCTTCTGGTGGGAGCCCTGGTGCTCTCGGCGATCTACGCGCTGGTGGGGTTCGCGTGGGTGCTGCTGCGGCGCACCAACGGGATCCTCAACCTGGCGACCGGCGCCCAGCTGGCCTTCGGCGCGTTCATCTTCAACCAGTACGCGACGAGCTGGGGCCTGCCCTGGCCGCTGGTGGTGCTCGGCACCCTGGCCACGGTGGCGGCCCTGGGGGCGGTCACGCACTGGCTGATCTTCCGCAAGCTCTCGGGCCAGCCGGAGTTCGCACTGGTCATCGCGACGCTCGGGCTCGCCAGCGCCCTCAAGGGCATCAGCTCTCTCACCTGGGGGACCGAGGCCCGGGTCATGCGCGAGCCGGTGGACAGCCGCGTGGTCGACCTGCCCGGCGGCGCCTCCACCACCCTGTACGGGCTGTTCGGGCTCGTGGCCGCACTCGTGGTGTTCGCCGCCGCGCACGCCTTCTTCCGGTACTCGACCACCGGGGTGCGCATGCGCGCCGCCGCGGAGAACCCCGTGCTGTCCGCGCAGGGCGGCATCGCCGTCGACTGGGTGTACGTCCTCGGCTGGGCGATGGCGCTCACCGCCGCCGCGGTGGCGGGGATCATGTACGCCTACCAGACCGCGCTGAGCTTCCACGGGGTGGACGCCCTCGGCCTGCGCGGCGTGGCCCCCGCCCTGGTCGGCGGCCTCACCAGCATCAAGGGCGTCATCCCCGGCGCACTGATCATCGGGCTCGCCGAGACGTTCGGCGTGAAGCTGTTCGGCGGCTCGGCCCAGGACGTCGCGGCCTGGGCGGTGATCCTCGTCGTCCTGCTGCTCCGGCCGCAGGGGCTGTTCGGCGAGAAGCAGGTGGAACGCGTATGACGACGACGGACCGCCCCCTGACCCCGCCGGCCGAGCACTCCCAGGGCCGTGACGGCACGACCGCCGTGCGCCGGTACGGCGGCCGGGCCGCGGTGGCGCTGCTGGTGTGCGTCCTGCCGCTGGCCCTCCAGGACTACCAGCTGTCCCTGGTGAACTCGGCGCTGATCGCCGCGCTCGGGGCACTGGCGCTGACACTGGTGATGGGTTTCGCCGGGCTGGTGACGGCCGGCAACGCCGCACTGCTCGCCCTCGGCGCCTACGGCGCGGCGGCCGGCGCGACCGGGATGGGCCTGCCGTTCGCGGTGGTGCTGGCCGCGTCGCTGCTGGTCGGCGGGCTCGTCGGATTGCTCGCGGGCCTGCCGGCGCTCCGCGTGACCGGTATCTACCTGGCGATCGCGACCCTTGCGCTGCACTTCATCCTGATCTTCATCTTCAACGAGTACCAGACCCAGGCGGTCGGGTCGGCGGGGTTCGTGCTGCCGATCGCCGCGATCGGCGGGCTGGCGATCGACACGACCCTGAAGTGGTACGTGCTGCTGGCCGCCGTGCTCCTGCTCGCGTGGTGGATCGTGCTCAACCTCAAGCACAGCAAGTTCGGGCGGGCCTGGATGCTCATCCGCGACACGCCCCTGGCCGCGGCCAGCCAGGGCATCCCCCTGGCGTCCTACAAGCTGACCGCCTTCGTCATCTCCTCCGCGCTGGTCTCGCTGTCGGGGACGCTGCTGGCCTACTCCCAGCAGACCGTGTACATCGAGAGCTTCACCCTGGAACTGGCGATCCAGTACATCGCCATGGTGATCATCGGCGGGATGGGCTCGCCGGGCGGGGCGATCGCCGGCGCGGCCTTCGTCATCCTGCTGCCCACCATCCTGTCGCGGCTCATCTCCCTGCTGCCCCCCGAGATGCCGGTCGTGTCGTTCCTGCAGCAGAACCTGGGCGACGTGCAGCTGATCATCTACGGAACCCTGGTGGTGGTCTTCCTGATCTGGCGGCCCGACGGGATCGCGGGCATCGCCCGCGTCCTCACCTCGATCCCGCTGCCGGGGCGGGGCAAGGGCGGCGACCGGTGAGCCGGCCGCTGCTGGAGATCCGGGACCTGACGGTGTCCTACGGCGGCGGCAGCGTCGCGGTGGACCACGTCGATCTGGACGTGCACGACGGCGAGGTATGCCTGGTCCTCGGGGCGAACGGCGCGGGGAAGACCTCGCTGCTGCGCGGAGTGGGCGGGTTCGCCTCCAGCGAGCGCGGCCGGGTCCGCGGCGGCCGGGTGCTGGTCGGCGGCGTCGACGTCACCGGGCTCCCCCCGCGCGCCATGGTCGGGCACGGCGTGGTCCTGGTGCCCGAAGAGACCAAGGTCTTCGGGACGCTGACGGTGGGAGAGAACCTGCGCGCCGCCCCGGCGAAGGGCGGGCGGGCCTCCCGGGCCGCCCTCCTGGAGGAGGCCGTGTCGCTGTTCCCGTTCATCGCCGAACGGATGAACCTGCCCGCCGGCCAGCTCAGCGGCGGCGAGCGCCAGCAACTGGGCATCGCGCGCGCCCTCCTGCTGAGTCCGCGCCTGCTGATGGTGGACGAGGCGTCGCTCGGGCTGTCGCCGATCGCTGTCCGCGCGGTGTTCGAGTCGCTGCGCGCGCTGGTCGACTCCCGGGGGACCACCCTGCTGATCGTCGAGCAGAACGTGCGGGCGGCGCAGGCGATCGCCGACCGCGCCCACGTCATGGTGTCCGGCTCCGTCGCGCTGACCGGCCCGGCGCGCGAGGTCCTGCAGAGCGAGCGGGTCCGGCGCACCTACCTGGGACTGGAGGTCTGACCGGATGACCGGGAACGGTACCGCCGCGGCGGCCGTCCGCACCCAGGGCCTGGACGTCCGCCTCGGCGGGACCCATGCCGTGCGGGAGGCGACCGTCTCGTTCGGGGAGGGCACGACCTCCGGCCTCGTCGGGCCCAACGGAGCGGGCAAGTCGACGCTGCTCAACTGCGTCAGCGGGCTGGTCCCGGTGAGCGCGGGCCAGGTCTTCCTGTACGGCGAGCGCAGCACCGGCATCAAGCCGCACCGCCTGGCCGCCATGGGAATCGGCCGGTCCTACCAGGGCGCGCAACTGGTCATGGAACTGACCGCCGCCGAGAACGTGATGGTCGGCGACCACCTCGCCGTGCGCACCGGCCTGCTGGGCGCCGGCCTGTCGCTGCCCGGCGCCCGCCGGGCCGAGCGGCGGGCCCGCGAACGCGCCCTCGGTGCGCTGGAGCGGGTCGGGCTGCGGCAGCATGCGGACCGGACGGCCCGGGAACTCCCCTACGGCGTGCAGAAGCGGGTCGACCTCGCGCGGGCGCTCGTCAGCGAACCCCGCTGCATCCTGCTCGACGAACCCATGGCCGGGCTGTCGCGCTCGGAGAAGGAGGAGGTCGTCGAGGTGCTGGCGGGGCTGCGCGTGGAGGGCGGCCCGACCCTGGTGATCGTCGAGCACGACATGCGGGTGATCAACCAGCTGTGCTCCGACGTGGTCGTCCTGAACGCCGGCGCGGTCCTGGCCGTCGGGCCCCCGGACGTCGTGCTGAACCGCCCCGAGGTGGTCGACGCCTACATCGGCCGAGACAACGAACAGGAGCGCCCGTGAACCCCTTCGCCCAGATGCTCGACCGCTGGCTCGCCACCGGCGCGCGGCTGCGCGTCCAGGCCGAGGACGTGGACGCCGCGTCGCTGGCCGCCGACGCGACGGCCGTCGCCGAGCAGTTGCGGTCCCTGGGGATGGACCACCGCTCTCGCGTCGCGACCTTCATGAACACCAGCGCGCAGGCGCTGGCGGTCTGGTTCGGCACCGCCATGACCGGCTGCCTGGAGGTGCCGCTCAACACCAACTACCGCGGCGACCTGCTCACCTACCTGCTGCGCGACTCCGAGACAGAGGTCGTGTTCTGCGACGCCGGACTCCTGGAGACCCTGACCGGGAGCCTGCCGGGAACCAGCGTCCGGCATGTGATCGTCGCCGGGCGGGTACCCGAGCAGTGGCAGGGCACGGTGTCCGTCCTGGAGAGCGGCGGATCCGGCGACTTCCACCGGTGGTGTTCGGACGCCTCCAGCGGCGTGGTCCTCTACACCTCCGGGACGACGGGGCCCTCCAAAGGCGTCCACCACTCCCAGGAATCCTGCGTCGAGCTGGCCAGGGCGGTGGCGCGGCTGAACGACTACGGCGAACGCGACACCCTGCTGAACTTCTTCCCGCTCTACCACCAGAACGCGCGCTACACCGGGGTCGGCGCGGCCCTCGCCGCGGGCGCCGGGTTCCAGCTCGACCGCCAGTTCAGCAGCTCGCGCTTCTGGGACATCTGCCGCGCCGGGAACGTGACGGCGTTCAACTACCTCGGCTCCGTCCTCGGCATGATCCTCAAGGCCTCCCAGGGCCTCGACGACCGGCAGGCCCGCGACCACACGGTCCGGGTCGCGTGGGGCGCCGGTGCGCCCCGCGACGTCTGGACGACGTTCGAGACCCGTTTCGGGGTCACCATCTCCGAGGTCTACGGGCTGACCGAGGCGCCCATGGCGACCGTCAACCGGTCCGCCGGCCGGTCGCCGGCCGGCTCCGCCGGACGCGAGAGCGACCTGTTCCACGTGCAGGTCGTGCGTCCCGGCGGAGAACCGGCCGGGCCCGGCGAAGTCGGTGAGATCCGGCTGCGGCCCAAGCGGTCGAACGTGTTCATGCGCGGCTACCTCGGCCGCGAGGCCGACACCATCGCCGCGACGCGGGACCTGTGGTTCCACACCGGCGACTCCGGCTGGCTCAGCGAGGACGGCGACCTGTTCTTCGCCGACCGGATCAAGGACGCGATCCGGCGCAAGGGGGAGAACATCTCGGCCTGGGAGGTGGAGTCGGTGCTCCTGTCCCACCCCGATGTCGTGGAGTGCGCGGTGTACGCCGTGCGTCCCGACGACGAGGACGAGGTGATGGCGGCCGTCGTCCTGCGTCCCGGCGCCGACGCCGGGGCGACCATCGCCGCCGTCGAGCACCGGCTGCCCCGGTACGCCGTCCCCCGCTTCGTGCGCGTCCTGCCGGAGCTGCCCCGCACCCCCACCCAGAAGGTCGAGAAACCGGCCCTGCGCCGCCGCGGCCTCGAAGGAGACGTGCTCGACCGCGCCGAAAAGACAACAGAAAAGGAGTGAGCGTTGGACCTCGACATCAAGGACCGCGTCGCGATCGTTACGGGCGGCAGCAAGGGCATCGGCCTGGCCTCGGCCGCCGAACTCGGCCGCGCGGGCGTCAAGATCCTGCTCGCCGCGCGCGGCGAGCAGGACCTCGACAACGCCGTGAAGCGCCTGCGCGCCGACGGCGTGGACGTGGCCGGTCATGTCGCCGACGCCGCCAAGGCCGAGGACGTGGACGGGATCCACGAGGCGGCGGTCGCGGCCTTCGGCCGTGTCGACATCGCCGTCTGCGCGGCGGGCGGCGGCCACGGACCGCTGCGCTCGTTCAGCTGGCAGCAGTGGGTGGAGCACTTCGAGCTGAACGTGCTGAGCGGCGTCGCGCTCGCCATGCGCTGCATCCCGGAGATGCGGGAACGCGGCTGGGGCCGGATCGTCTTCGTCGGCTCCACGTCCGGGCGCGAGGCCGACCAGCGGTGGGCCGCCTACGGCGCCGCCAAGGCGGCCCTGATCCACGCGGCCAAATCGCTGGCGCTCGGCTATTCCAAGGACGGCGTCCTGGTCAACTGCGTCCTGCCCGGCCTGACCCGCACCGAGGGCGTACTCGCCGGATACCAGGCCCAGGCCGACCGACTCGGCGTCACGACCGACGACGTCGAACGCCGGATGCTCGAACTGCAGCCCATCGCGATGGGCCGCCCCGGCGAGTCGGCCGAGGTCGCGGACGCGATCGCCTTCATGTGCTCGGAACGAGCCTCCTGGATCGCGGGCACCTCCCTCCTAGTAGACGGAGGCACAATCCGCGTAACCCCCTGACCCCGCCCCGAAAACGGCGCCCTGCCCAAAACCAGGGCGCCGTTCCGTCCCCCAGACACCGCAACCACCCTTCGCTGAGGCGCCTCCCCCGACCCGGTCGCTACTCACCACAACCACCCCAACCACCCAGGGACCGCGCAGCCACTCCAGCAGCGGCTGGGGTGCCGTTGGGAGCTGCCTGGTGCCAGAGTGAACACATGATCACGCTGAATCACAGCGATAGAGAATCTTGAGGGCGGTCTCAGAGGCGTGCGATCAGGGCTCTGACCTGGGGGGCTTTGGAGCGGGCGACGGGAATCGAACCCGCGTAGCCAGTTTGGAAGCGGCAGAAAAGCATCCCCGAAGATCACGCTCAACCCCGCTAAACTGCAGGTCAGAGGCTGTTTCGTATGCCATCCTGTGCTCGCTGATGTCGCTGGGATTTCCGTGATCCAGTGACAAATGAGTGACAGATGATCTCGCTTCCCGGGGGACCATGGGTTTCACACGCAAGCGCACGGGTCCGCACGGCACCCGGTACCAGGCGCTCTATGACGACGCCAGGAGCGTCCGCCAGACGGCCGGCACCTTTGCCACGCGCAAGGAGGCCGACCGAGCCTGGCAACGAGCCGAGGCACGCATCGCCGAGGGCAAGGCAGGCGACCCTCGCCGAGCCCGGCAAACCTTCCGCACCTACGTCAAGGAACGCTGGTTCCCGAACCACCGCATCGAGGCATCAACCCGCCAGGACTACGCCTACGCGCTCGCCTCCCACGTCATGCCGTACTTCGGCGACATGAAGCTGCAGGACATCACCTCGGAGACCGTCCGCGAGTGGATCACGCACCTGAAGAAGCAAGGTGCCTCGGCCTACCGCATCAAGTACTGCAAGACGGCCATCCTCAACGCCATCTTCACCACCGCCGTCAACGACGGCGTCCTCGTCTACCACCCCAGCCGCGGCGTGAAGACCGACCCCGTCCCCGAGAAGCCGCGTCAGATCATCACGACCGAGCAGTTCGCCCGCATCTACGAGGCCCTCCCGGACGCGACCGCCCAGCTCTTGGTCGAGACCGACATCGAGAGCGGCCTCCGCTGGGGCGAACTGACCGAACTGCGCGTCAAGGACCTTGACTTCACCACCGGCATCCTCACCGTCAGCCGCTCTGTAGTCGAACTCGTCCCCAAATACCACCCCGAAGGCCGCCGCTTCCTGGTCAAGGACTACCCCAAGGGCAAGCGGTGGCGCCGCTTCAAGCTCAGTCCCCAGATCGTCGCCAAGCTCAAGGCACACGCAGAAGCCAACAACCTCGGCCCAGACGACCTCTTCTTCAGCCGCCGCCGGGACAAACCACCCAAACCCGAACTCGTAGAACCCGAAACCCTCACCTTCAAAGCCCCGAACGGGCGCACCTACACCCACGGAACGATCACGGCCTACAACCTCGGCAAGTGCAAGTGCGACCGCTGCCGAGCCGCCTACGCCGCTTACCGAGCCAAGCGTCGAGCCCAAGGCAGAGACAGCCCCCGCAAGCCCCGCATCGTCGACACCGAACCGCACATCTCCGCCAACTGGTTCCGCAAGTACTGCTGGCACCCAGCCCGAGACGCCGCCAACCTCGGTTGGTCACCTCGAATCCACGACCTCCGCCACGCCCACGCCTCCTGGCTCCTCGCTGGCGGCGCCGACCTTCAGGTGGTGAAGGAACGCCTCGGTCACCGCAAGATCTCCACAACCGAGCGCTACCTTCACACCCTCCCCACCGCCGATGAAACCGCCCTGGAAGCCCTGAACAAGATCCGCACAACACCCGCAGGACCGCCGGGTTCCCCGAACGCAGAGAAGGAACTGGCCGATGCGAAAGCCAAGATCGCCGAACTCCAAGCATTAATCACCGATCAACTGATTGCTCAGAAGACCAGCGACAACCTCAAGCTCCGCCCTGCCTAGAAGGGCCGTACATTCTCGCCGGTGAGGGTGGCCGAAAGTGGCCTAGCGTCATCGTTTGTTCCTCAGGCACCGTAAGCAGCGCGTCTCTTGATCTAACCTTCGAGATATGGAAGAAGCCCCCGAGCTGATTGCTTCGTGCAGTGCCGTCACGAAGATTGTGCGAGAAGAGAGGGAGAGCCTGCGGGCGCGCTACGGCCAGCCTGTTAGTGGAGGATTTCCTCATTCGGACCTTTTGTGCGAGTCTCAGGCTGGCCATCCTGGTCGCCACGTCCTCCTAGTCAACGAATACGAGGGTATGTTGCTGGTCTGGCTTCACTGGGACGATGAGGGTGCCCGCGAGTTTGCCTCGATGCCCGGATGTCCAGCCGAGATCCCGATGACCGACACAGAGCCCGGCGAGTGCTGCACCTTTCCCGCAGAGCACTGGGGAGCGCACTCCTACGAGACCGACCACTTTGCGCGCAGCAGGGAATGGTGGTCGACGCACGAACCTTGGCGCGAGGAACGTGAAGCCCTCTATGCAGCCCTCAGCAGTGGCACAGGCGTCTTGGGCCCTGGCCCTGGCTACTACGATGGGACCGGGTACTGGCTCTCGGGATATCCCCCGACCAGCGGCCGTGCACGCTGACCCGAAGGTCCCGCTTGCGAGCCGCTTGTCCGCGCCGCCCCGCACTGCCCCAGAAACGACGAAAGGCTGGTCGGTCGAACGCGTAGGCCCGTATCAGTCTGTCGCTCGGCGTGCCGCCCTCGGTGCTCGGTTCTCGTGCTGCTTGCAGGAGGAGCGCGGCGACGCAGACGGCCGGGATGGGTAGGCCGTTTCTGGCGTTTCGGTCTTGACCTGGAGGCGCAGCAGTTGCCATCGGACCTGTTGCGGTTGCTCGCCCACCCACAACTCAGCGGCGTCAAAGTCCATCAGGTCCCAGGTGAGCCTGAGAACCTCGCCTTTCGGTGGCCTCAGCACGAAGGCGGGCTCTGCGCGCAGCACTGGCAGGTCGTGCGGAGCTTGAGCTGAAGGGATTCAACCCAGCCATTCGGGCTGTTCTGGAGTGTGCTCTATTGGAGTGGTGAGGCGGTCTGCTGTCTTCCGTGATGGCCGAGGTCGTGGTCGGGTGCACGATGGCCTCGTGAATAGAGCGAGGAGTGCCGGTGGGCACCGGCGATGTGGCTCGAGGAACCGCAGGCTGGTCGAACCCCGGGCAGCAGGTTCTCGCGGTTGGCGGGCGGGCGCAGCCACGGCAGCGGACAAGCCGAATGTCCTCGCACCGCAGCCCCGAGCAGCTCGCCGCGCCGCAGGCCGACGCAGAGCACCAGGACGTAGAAGGCGTAGAGTTGGTCCTTCTTGGCCGCCTTGAGGACGTCCCGCACCCGGTCGATCGTGAGCCCTTCGGTTGCCCCGTAACGGCCAACTCCCACACGTCCGCAACATCGGCCGCCACAGCCTCAAGAGATCCACGCCGCCTTAGTAGCCGCAGGCATGGACGTCCAACACACCAACCTGACCCAACACCCACGACGCCCTAGCACGGTCAGCCACCACACTGACCAGGCTAGCCAGAGGCCGCCGCACGTCCAGGACCTCAAACTCACCCGAAGCCGCCGCAGCCTGGATGAGGACTTTCGATACGTCTTTCCATCCGCTCCTTCCGAGATCTTCCCGCCGAACGAGACTTGATCCGGCCGTCGGTGTAGTTGCCGGTTTGGACGTTGCGACCCTCGCTTGCCCCGGTGGACAGGCGCCACCGACGCCCCTCTTGTGCAGATCAGCGCCACCTAACTGTTGCGATCATCATTGCTCGACCGCGTCCGTTCAGCGAATGTCCTGGTGCCACGCGGTGTCGCGAGTCAGGTGGCGATGGTTGGCCCATTCCTGGGCGATCCGACGTCCGCCAGTAAGGAGGGCGGTCACGGCTGGGCGTTGGCTGAGGGGGAGCCAGGCGCTAAGGGAGGAGGCCACATCGGGGGCGACGCAAGACTCGGTGCCGTGGCGGGGGCGGCCAACCCGAAGGAGCAGCTTATACAGCGCCGTCGCCGGGAGAACGGGGGGGAGGCCGATAGCGGTGGCGGCTTGAGATGCCTTGAGGGGGATGGTGAGGCCACTTGGGTCGAGGTCCCCGAAATAGCGGATTTCGGCGATCCGGTGCTTGGCGGCGATCGATCGGATCGAGGCGCGAAAGGAGCCGCCGACTCCCCAGGCGACATAGCCGAGCCGATGGTCTGAGGGGAGCGCGTCGACGATGGACCACCACGTGGTGGAGTTCTCGATGACGAGGAGCAGGTCGCCGTGGCCGACCCTGTGGAACCGGCCCTTGTCGTCGGTGGCGGGGAAGGTCTCGGTCAGGAGGGGAAGCGGTGGGCGGAAGGTGCGGAGCACTTCGTCGAGCCGAGCGGTGTCGGAGAAGAGGACGCCGCTTCTGAGATTGTCGAGAGCTTTCTCGGGAATGGGGAAGTCGGCGTCCGAGCCATAAGTGCCGAAGATCTCCAGAGTGCGCTCGCGAAGCGGCAACGGAGTTAGATCGGGGGCGCTCTTCAGCCAAGTATTGATGGCCCTGTAAGCGGCCTTCTGCCGTGGGCCGGCCGTTCTCCAGGATGCGGCCATGCCGCTGAGCTCGGGATGCCAGGACGGCATAGGAACGGACGTGGCCCGCCGCGGCGTCTCGGGAAGCAGCCAGACTCCGACGGGCAGCGGGGCCATGTCGGGGGCTCGCTCCCGCAGTGGTCTGACGATGCGGTGCTGTTCGAGTTGTTTGAGGAGGTGGGCCAGCACCTCCGGTTCGTAGGCGTTGTCGGGATTGCGATTGTGGACGAGTTGGAAGACGTCATAGACGTCCCGGATCGGGACACGGGTCTTGGCGCCCTTGCCGAGGCCCCGGTCGTCGGCCCATCGGCGGAGTCCCGCAGCGAGCTCACGCTCCCTTCGGGGGAGGGACCTGTCCTGTGCCTCTGCCATGGCTGTAGATTCTCGCAGTGCTGATCCGCCCGACGCCGTCAGAAGGCGGCAGAGCGTCGAGGTGCCCCTTGACCCGCGCGTCGACGGACAGGAACATGCGGGCGGACCTGAGATCCTCGTCGTTGCGAAGCCTGATGATCAGAGGGAACTGGCGCAGCGCCCTGTCGTCGAAGAGCCCTGTTGTGTAAATGAGCTGGACCCCGAGCGTGCGCGCGACGGACAGCTGGAGATCCAGCAGGTAGTAGGCGTTCGCCCGGCCGATCGGGTTGTCGAGGAACAACAGCCCGGCGCGGTGCTCCGCGCGCCGGCCACGGTCGTTGCCGCGGAGCGCCGCCATCGTGCAGTAGAGCAGGATCGCGGCGGTGAGCTGCTGTCCGCCGGAGAAGACCTTTTTCACCCGTGAGACCCGTTCGCGTTCGGCGCGCAGTGTGGTGTCGGGTTTGAGGACGTAGACCTTGATCCCCTTGGGTGTGGCCGCATGGACGGCCCTGAGTATCAAGGCCAGACCGGTGCGCTGGACCTTGCGGTTGTCGGAGGTCCTCCCGGCGGCGGCTTCATCGACGACCTCGCCGAGACGTTCCATGAGGAGTTCGTTGCCGAGGAGCTCGAATTGGAAGCGGAGGAACTCCTCGTTGTGCCAGTCGCCGAGGCTGCTTGGGAGCCGGGACACCCGCTGGGCGGTGCGGAGAACACCGATCGCCTTGTCGGTCTCGCCCTTGAGATTGGTGACGATGTTCCGGCGGTGCCGTTCGGTCTGTTCGAGATCGTCGTTGAGGGACCGAAGACGGGGCCGCAGCCGTTCCTCCCAGGGTTCGGCCTTCTCCGCAAGTCGCTCGGGTTCCGTCGCGTTGATCTCGCGCTGAACAGCGGCGCCCAGTTCGGCGAATCGGTCGCTCCTGGTGAGGGCGTGCAGGGCGCGCCCCGACTTCCTCACCTGGTCGGCGTCCTCCAAGGCCGCCGATCGCGTGGACTTTCGGGAGGCGAACAGGACGTCGTACTCGTTGACGGCGGACGCGTAGTCGCCCTCGTAGGGCGTCTCGACGGAATCCGTCAGATCCTCCTCGAGTCCCTTGGCAAGGACGCCGAAGGACCTGGCCGCCTCCTCCGCTCCCGAGTGTTCCCCTTGCCGGAGATCCAGTTCCTTCTCGCGTTCGGTGACCAGACGTACGGCGGCGGCGTGCTCGTCGAGCGTCTGCCGGATACTCAGGTCACAGGCCGCGACGTCCACCGGAAGCGGATGGAGGAACCTGTCGACGGGCCCGGCCTCCTTGTCGTCCCATGCCGTTTGGAGCCGTTGGGCCTCGTGCTCGCACACACCTCGGCGGACACGCGCGTTGTGGTGATCCTCATCGGCCACAGCCCGGGCCCGCACGGCCAGGTCGAGCGCTGACGCCCGGCTGGCCGCACTCGCACCCGCAGTGGTTTTGAGGAGGTCCTGGGCACGTTCCCGGATCTTCGAGTTGAGGGCTTCGTAGGTCGCCGTCGTGGCCGCGGCGGTCTTCTCCGCAGTCGCCAGCCGCTCCATCAGATCTTCGTCGGTCGCGGCGCGCTGGTATTGCTCCGCCGCCGCAGCGTAGAGTTCGCGCAGTACCGGGACGGGCTCTGCAGGGCGCGCACCGGAGTCGGTGATCTCCTCAGCACCGGGCAACGCGGCACGTTCCGCGTCGAGGTCCCGCTCCGCCCGGCGCTGCCGGTCGGCCTCGCGAACCGCGTCGGTGGCCAACCGGTTCTCGTTCAGGGCGTCGTTTCCGAGACGTTCGGCGGTCTCGCTCTCCACACGGGCGGTCTCGAGTAGGCCCCTCCGCTTGTTCTTCCAGCCTGGGATCTTCTCGGCCTCGTCGGCCAGAGCGGTGAGGGTTCGGACCAGGTCTTCCGATCTCGTTCTTTCCTCCGCGAGAGCCTGCCGCTTGACACGGGCGTGGAGAAGCCGACGCTCGTTCTGCTCCTTGGCCCTTTCGGCCGTGGCCACGGCCGCCGTCGCCTCGGTGAGTTCCATTGCGGCTCGATCGCGATCGCCTTCGAGTCCGGTAATGCGCCCCGGTGGATAGTCCCGCAGCCAGTCACGGACTCTGCTCAGAAGGGCGGTGTCCCTCTCTTGGGCCTCCGTGAGCGCGGCGATGGCCGTGGTCCTGTCCCGGTGCCGGGACTCGATCCGCTCGTGTTCTCGTTCGGCGGCTGCCTCGTCGTAGAGCGCGGGTTTGAAGGGGAGCACGAAAGCGGGTACGCCGGAGCCGGGCCGCTCCAGTTCTTCGGTCGTGGCGACGGTCACGACCGAGGCCGACTGGTGACGCTCGTCGGACAGGATCCGGCGGGCGTCCTCGACGTGCTCCTTCGAGTTCAGGAGAATTCCGGCCACCAGGTGCGGATGGACGCGGACGAGTTCGCGCCGCCGGTCTCGGTTCTGAATGTCGCTGACATATCTCCATCCCGGCCATGCCTGAATGTTCTCCCTGACCAGGGCCGCGCATGCCTCCTCCACCCCGGCCGACGGCGGGAGCAGGTCGCCCTCGGCGAGGGCCAGGCGGTCGCGTTCGTCCTGTGCCTGCTCGACCATCAGGGCCACGATCTTGTGGGTGTGCTCCGCGATCGCCTCGGCGAGGGATTTCGCGAGGGTTGGAGCGTCCTGCTCAAGGAGGACGTCCCCAGTCTGGAGGAGTTCCGCGAGGCGGTCCTCCGCTTGGAGGAGCGCGCGTCGTCGGTGGGCCTCCTCAACGGCGTCCCTCGCGGCGTCATGCCGTTGTTCGGCGTCCTTGGCCTCGAGGTCCGCGCCACGTTGTTCGGCATCGAGACGCGGCCAGTCGTCGATGAGCTCGTTGACCTGCTTCTGGGCGCCGGCCACCTTCTCGTAAAGGTCCTGTCGCTTGTTCCGTTCGGTGGAGAGCGCAGTCGCGAGCGTCTCGGGTGCCTCGATGAGGCCGTCGTTCACGGCTTTGTCGAGCCGCCTCCCCACGTTGGAGATCAGGTCGGTGAGCGTGACCGCGTTTGCCCTCGCCTCGGCGGCCTTTCCGGTCGCTGTCTGCTGCGCTTCGCGTGCGGCGGCTTCCCTGTTCTGGTGTTCGGCGGCCTCCTCATCGAGGACTGCGGCGGCGTCGGCGGCGTTCCGCGCGAGGCCAAGGAGCGCACGCGCGAGAGACATGGCGGCGAGCGTCCGGGCCTCTAGGAGGGGACGTGCCTGATCGTCGCGTTCCTGAACGAGTTCGCGAAGGCGTCCGGCCTCGGCGGCGTTGCTGAGATGATCGAGTACCGCGCCGGTGCTCTGCCATGCGCTGACCTCGGCCTCGGCCTGGCGAGTCCTCCACTCCGTCTCGTTCGTGTTTCGATCAGCCGCCTGGAGCGCCAGTATCGCCTTCCGGAGGCGCAGTGCTTGCTCGCGGTTCAGGAGGGCGGTGGCCTCGAGCTCGGCCTCCTTGAGGGACGTCTTGGCTGCCTTCACCCGCTCCGTGAGGCTGACCAGCGACGAGTTCTCACGGCCGCTGCGGGCGGTGACGCTCCCGGCAAAGGCACTGAGTGAGGCTTGGGCCCGCGCCGAAGTGTCGTATGAGACTGCGGCGCGCTCCGCGTTCCGTCGCAGCGGGGCGAGGAGCTCCAGCGTTTCCTCCACGAAGTCCCGTTCCAGGACAGTGGTGGCGCGTTTGGCCAGCTTCTCGACGTGCTCGGAGACGAGGTCGGCGAGCGGAGTCAGGTCCCGCTCGAGCAGGACGGCCTCCAGTAGGAAGTCGACGAACCGCTCGTCGGTCTCCATGGTGAAAGCCCGGACGGCCTCGCCTTCGCCCGCGTTCATGTGCCGCTGGTAGTGGAACAGTTCGGTGTCGATGCCGAGCTTTCCCAGGCGCTCGGTCCAGTCGCCGTGGCTCCTGGGCCAGTAGAGATCAAGATGCGAGTCCTCGACGAACGCCGCGCTCAACTGGGCGCGGTACGCCTGAAAGGTCAGATAGCGGCCCTGCTCGACGACTGGGAGACTTTCGAGGTTGAGCTTCTCGTTGGGAAACAGGCAGTACCACTGTTCAAGAAAGTTCTCGGCGGTCGCTGAAACCGTCTGCCCCTTCCAGGCCATGGTTTTCCCGGTGATCAACAGGCGTCCGGTGACCGAGTGCGTCCACTCCAGGATCACGTGGGAGACGTCCCTCGCACCGACGAAGTCGCCAAGGGAGGTTCCGTCCGAGCCGCCGACGACGTTGCGCTGGCCTGGCAGCAGGACCGAGAACACGAGCTTCAGCAAGACGGACTTGCCGCCGCCGTTCTCCAGGAAGACAACGCTGGCCGACGACGGCCGAAGCACCTCCGACACACTTGCGAACAGGTTCGCCTGGTAACCCGTTACCGGACGGCCCGCCTTGCTGAAGTCTAGGAGGACGTTCTCGTAGCGCGCCCCGGAGGGACCGACGGAACGGAGGCAGATTCGGGAAAGCTCGTACATCTCACTGGTCTCCCGACAGCGCCTCGGAATCAGGTCGGCGAACGAGGCCGCCCTGCGACATGGGCGGACCGTTCATGATCTCGGTCAGCTCATCGAACAGCCGGAGTGCCGCGAGCTCACGGACCTGGAGCTGGTATCGGTTGGTCGTCCGGAAGACCCGGTCGGACTCCTCCGCCTCCTCGTTGTAGGCCGTGAGCATGCCCTCCTCGAGGAGATACCTTACGACTCTGAGGACGAGCGCCTCGTTGGTGTGAGGCGCGACCCGGTCGTCCCGCGTCTCCGCGGCTTCCGGTCGGCGGGCGTATAGCCTCCAGACCCGTTCCAGTTCCGGTTCGCCCTGCGGTGGATCCCCGTTCTCGCCAGCCGCCGCCGCCCGTGCGTCCAACTCCTTGCAGACGTCTTGGACGACGCGGTCGACCTCTCTGACCGAGATCCGGCCGACGTACTTGTCGTCGGCGAGGTCGGCGGGTCTTGGAAAGCCCAGCGCAGCTGCCGCGAGGTGGACGATGCCGTGGAGGACGCGTTCGGTCTCCCGGTGCTGGGCCTGGCGGAACAGCCGGGCGTAGGGTTCGAGCTTCGTTTCGAAGAACGAGCCTGGAAGCGGTGCGAGGACGGAGCCGGCGCTCCCGGTGACGCCGATGACACGGAGCTTCAGTCCCGCCGCATAGCGGTGGACGATCCGCTCAAACTCCGGATCCTCGTTGTAGCGCCGGACGAGCGCCGCGTAGTCCAGGTCGCGGAACGGACGGAGTTTGGGCCGGAAGCCGTAAGCGACGAGTCGGCCTGCAGCCTCAATGTCGTCCTCGTCCTCGAACACGGGGTTCACCGCTCGCCTGCCCTTTCGTCGTTCCGCTCGATAAGTGCCGAGGTGACCAGCAGGTCGTCGCCGCCGAAACCGGGGACGTCGAGCGGTGTGCCCGTGGGGACCGACAGCCGCAGCGCGCGATCCCCTCTGTGAACGCTCGAGCGCGCTTCCGGCGCGAAGGCGTGCTGGGCCAGAAGAGCCACCAGGTCTGGAAGGTTCTCAAGGTCGGACTCCGCCGCCTCCGCCAGGAGGTCCGACAGCCTGCGAACCCTTCCGGGGAGGTTCAGCAGACGCTCTGCGGCATCCCATTCCGCGTCGGAGAACCCACTGGGTTCGGGCAGTGGCGCGAACTCGGGCTGGGGCACCGGTTCAGCGTGCCGTGGCCGCTCGGGCGGGGGATCGAACAGCAGCCGAACGAGTCCCGTCAAATGGACGGGGGCGCTGGCTTCGGGGCCACTGGAGGCCGCGAAGAACCGCGCGACGGGTTCGGCCGCCTCGGCGACGGAGAGCGCCATCAGCGGCTTGAGTAGACCTCCGTACAGGTCAATGCCGAGCCCGCCGGGCCGTCCCGAAAACTCCTGGCGGTCCTGTTCCTCGCGAAAGACCACGCGAGCCCCGATCAGCCACCGTTGCAGAACGGTGTGGCGGCGGACACAGTCCTCGACGATGTCGACGAGTTCGGCAGCCGCGCGCTTGAGTACTGGATCGTCCGCCTCGTCTCGCGTCCGTGTGATCTGTGCGGCGATCCCGCGTTCCATGACGACACGTTCCTCGACGTGTTCCAGCGCCTCGTCCAGGAGCCCGGGCATCGTCTCCATCCAGTCCACCGACCATACGTCGCGCCGCGTGGCGTCGAGGCGTGCTCGGATCTCCTCGCCGAGTTGGATCGTCCGGATCCGGGCCTGCTCGGCGACGAGCTTCGCGTCCTGGAGCCGCCCCCGCTTGATCAGGTTCCGAAGCCGGACCTCGGCGGCGATCTGCGCTGACTCGACGTCCGTGTCGAGCGCTCCGACCAGCACGTTGAGTGCTTCGTTGGACGCCCTGAGCACGAGCCCGCCGCGCTCGTCCCGCTGCTCTTCCAGCAGCCGGAACCGGAAGTCCAGCCTGACGTGGCGGCCCGCCTCATCGGTCACCCCGTAGGACGAGGTGAATCCCCTCTCGATGTGCTGAGCGTTGAGCAAGCCGTTCAGCACCCAGCGAGCCACGGCCGTCCACTCATTCGCTGATCGATCGGGCGCGATCTGCCGAGCGTGCTCCGATAGCCGCTCAATGACGCGGTCGTGCCCCGCGCCGGTCTCGAAGTCTTGGGCGATCGCGACGATGTCGATGGCGTGCAAGGCCAATTCTGCCATCGGGTACACCCGTGCGTCCGCCCAGGTGACGAGCCCCTTCCTCTCGTCGAGCTCATGTAGCGGCCGGGTGAGGGATAGCGCCTTGACCCTCTCGCTGAAGCTCCGATCGGATGATCCCCCAGGTTCAATGACATCTCCTGTCACGGCAGTCACTGTATCGTTCAGAATGAGCACAGTGCCGTCATTTCTCACCCTTGCGTCCGGCTCTGTCATGGAGTTCGCCTGCTTCCCGAGCCAGCTCGCAGGAGGGCGCGCCATCGTCCGTCCGAAGCATCGTCACCCAGGTGAAGTCCATCCACATCGAACCGGACAGCCTCCTGTCCTGCGCGATCCACCCCTCGGGCGAGTTAGTAATCAACTGTGTCGTGTTGGCCTACTGACTGCCGGAGCGCAACCACATGCTCCAAAACACTCGGGGCACGGAACGTCTCGGTGCCCCGCGAGCGGCGTTCCCAGCGTGCAGCGCCGCTGCCTGAGTCACCGAACCGACCAGTAGGCCACCTTGAGATCTTCCGTCTGATTGGATCTCCCTCTCCGCTGGGAGAGGGATCTGGCTCGAGCGTGGATCAGCCTGTTGGTCTTGCGCACGCGGGGGTGGTCCACTCAAGGTGAAGTTCCAGCCCTAGGAACACGAGTGATCCCCATGCCTGTGGGGGCAGGCCGTGACGCCAGATGACTCCGGTCTCCCGACGCAGATCCTCCTCACACTCGGGGAGCAATCCACCACACCAGCACTGGCATGCCCACTGCAGCAGGTGGTCTCATGCCTACAGGCATCGTCCGCGACTAAAGACCGGTCTACTTCACGCTGTTAGCGCAGTTATTCCGCGAAGCAATCGTGACAGGGCTTGCGGGTGAGAGTGGGCTCACGGGGGTAGGATCTCAGCAGAGGGCGGAGCTAGGCTCAGTAGGCAAGGCAATTCGCTTATCGGGTTTTCGCTCATCAGGCACGTGCATCTTTGCAGGTCAGTGCAGCGTTCGGGGCGTGTGACCTGAAAGCAGAAGGTTGGCGATTGCGTCCGTCCCTGTCACAAAGTCACCTCCGAGCAGCGGGAATGTGGTCAGGGTTTCTGCCATCTTCAGTTGGTGTGATGGTGCAGGGTGGGATCCTCGGGACGATCACTGTCAGCTGCCGGTAAGCAGCGTGCCCGCCGCCGGTATCCGTGCTCCAAGGGTGACCCTCGGGAAGCTCAGAACGATTAGAGCGGCTTATCACCGGTGGCCGTTCTGTAGATAGGAGGCCTTACCCGCTTGGAGGCTGTGCAGTGCTGCATGTGCGCGACGCCAGACGTATGGGCGGAGGCGGTTGGCGGCTTCGTTGTCGTTGCAGAATTCGAAGGCGCCTAGCTCTTCATCGTTCAGGCTGAGGTTAGCGATCTGGTGCTCATCGAGTACGCCGCCGTCGAAGATGAACATGAGGGAGTCGTCCCAGGGGCCGTGTGGGGGTACCCAGTCGATGCATAGGAGTCGGCCGGGGTGGATGTCGAGGCCCAACTCTTCCTTCAACTCGCGGCGGACGGTCTCTGTTGGTGGTTCGTTGGCTTCGCTCATACCGCCGGGTAGGTCCCAGTCCGGCTTGTACTTCGGGTCTACAAGGAGCAGCCGGCCCGCGGGGTCGCGGATGAGCGCGTCGGCGCCGACGCGCTTGCGTGGTTGGGTGGCGTTGCCCTCGGCGAGATGGGCGCGCCATGCTTCGGGGTCGCGCTCGTAGAGCGGTTCTTCAGGAGACATCGGTTCTCCTCGGCTCATCGCGCAGTGGCGGCGTCGCTGCTCAGCCAACTGTAGAGACCGCGTCGGCTGCGGACGACATCTTCTAGGCAGGGTAGGAAGTCGGCGACCGTGACGTTCGCTCGGTATGGCCTCAGTAGCGCCTGTAGCTCGTCGAGTTGCTGGGTTACGAGGTGAGAGCTCAACCCTTGGATGGCGTCGACGACTTCGCGGGCTTGGGTGCATGCCTCTTCCGGCTGGCCTTGGGCGATGAGCACTGTCACCAGGAGGAGCTTGGCGAAGGCTCGGCTGCGGATGTGGCTGTCGGCGCGCAGCTCGATGATGCGTCGGGCCTGGCGCTCGGCTTCGGTCAGGTGCCCGAGTTGGCGCATGCAGCGAGCGGTTTCGCTGGCCAGCGAACCGGCGTCGAAAGGGCTGACCCATGGTGACGGTACGTCGGAGGGGGAGCGTTCTAGTGCCTTCTCCGCGTCGGTTAGGGCGTCAGTGCAGGCGGCGTGATCGGTGAGCGCTGCCAGGCCGCGTGCTGCCATGGCATAGAGCCGTGCGGAGAGCGCTGGTGCTGGGGGTGCGTCGGCGAGTGCGGTGTGGCCTTGCTGTGCAAGCGCTATGGCGTCTTCCGGTTCGTCCTGGTGCAGGGAGAGGTGGCTCATGCTGGCGTAGATATGGGCGCTGAGCTGGGGGTCCCCGCCCATCTGGGCCAGGTGGAGTGAACGGCCGAAGTGCTGGCGGGCGATGCGGTCGTGGCCAGCGTCGTGAGCCATCCAGCCTGCCATCTCGGTGAAGCCGCCTGCTGCGGTGAAGACGTTGACCCCTCGCTGGGGCGTGTGGCTGCCGAACAACTGGGGCGCGAGCGTGGTTTGCAGATAGCTCGTGACGGTGGGGTAGAGGTGGCCGCCGCCGACCTGGCGGTCTGCCGCGCGGAAGGCGTGCAGTGTCGTCATGTTCGGGTCGTCACTGGACAGCGCCAGGCTGGCAAGCGGGTTGAGTACGGCTTGCTGCACGGCGGCGGGTAGCGATGGAGCGGTGGCTTGCCGGATAGGTGGGGATGTGGCGGGTGGCTGACGGTCTTCTGGGAGCTTGAACCACAGCAGGCAGGATGGAATGCCGAGGGTGCGTGCCCAGGGGATGAGGCGGTCCAGGTCGGTCACTGGTGGGCCGCTCTCGATGCGACTGAGCTGGGTCTGAGTGATGTTGAGCCAGCGGGCGACGATGTCTTGCGGCAGGGCACGCGGGCCGTGGTGGGGATGATGCCGGTACGCCCGGACGACCTGCCCCATGTGCCAGCTGACCAGGGCCGCCCGTAGGGGCTCGGAGCTCCAGAAATCAGCGGGCACGGTCAGTGGCGTGATGAACCGGTCACGCGCTTTCACCTGACACGGAGCGCACCGAACGCCCGGATTGTCCCGAGCGAGACGCGTGCCGCAAGTGTGGCAAATACGCGCATTATCCCCTGTGGTCATAACCGACGGTGGCTTCCTGGGGGTAGTCGATTACGGTCAGTATATGTCGCCTGGTGGTGACTTGTCTCGCCGCTATGCATCGTGCGCATAAACGGTAGGCGGAACCAGCGTAGCCCGGTAGTTCCCCAGGTCGCAGGCTGGTCCTCCACCGCAAAGCACCAACTCACGCGGAGAGAACCATGCGCACGGCTGGCAAGCGAGCTGGAGAGGTTGCCTGCCGGCCGTGTGTTCCCGACGCGGGGTCGATGTCGTTTGTGAATGTCCGCTCCCCCCTGCGGTATTTGCGAGAGCCCTGCTCCGGCATCGGCCCTGCTCCACCCTGGCCGCCAACGCATCGAGGAACGCATCGTGAACACTTGGACGCACCAAAGCGAGCTGACACTCATTGCACTTCCCAATGCCGCGTATTGGGGCCGGCGGCATACCGAGGAGGTCTTGAACCGGTGGAATATGCGTTGCGTGCTCGGCGACGCGAAGCTCGTCATCACCGAGTTCATCAGCAACGCGGTGAAGGCGACCGGCACGCTGGATGTGCAGCAGCAGGAGGCATACGCCAAGGACCCGCTCGCTGTGCCCTCTGCCGAGCTGTCCCAGCTCGAACAGGTGCGGCTGCGGCTGTCGTGCAGGCGGGCTGAACTGCTCGTCGAGGTGTGGGACAGCAGTGACGAACCGCCGGTCGAGCAGCTGCCCGACTTCGAGTCCGAGGGCGGGCGCGGCCTGTTCGTTGTGCGGGCCTTCTGTGAGAAGTGGGGCTGGTACCCGGCGCAGGGCGGCGGCAAAGTGGTATGGGCGGAGCTGCGCGCACCGTGACCTGCGTGCTGGACCTCAGGACTACACCCGGACTCTTGTGGAGATCATCTCGCTGATGCCTCTCGCCATCGAGCCCAATCTGGCACCGGCGACGATTACGGCGGTTCTCGTTCTTGGCCCAGGTGCCGGAAAATTGGGGCGTTTGCCGGCGGGTGAACGGTTTGAGAGTTCGCGGCATCGTGCGTCACGATCTGTTCGTCTTCGGAATGAAAGCGTCTGCGTGACCTAGCATTCATCCAGCCCAGCGCGGGATGCAAGATAGCTGGTAGAGCGCTACCTGTTATGGATAACTTCCGCTCGGAAGATCACACTGGCCAGGTGGGGACCGAGCGCGGTCCCCAAGAGCCGTGAGCGGAGGTACATGGGGAGAGCGAAGCATGAGGACGGCCAGTCAGAGCCGTTGCAGCGTCGGGCGAAGCTCGGTGAAGGGCGACGGAGAGAACGGGAACTGAGAATCCGTGTCAGCGACCAGAAGTACAAAGAGATCCATCAAGCCGCGACACAGGTCGGGCTCGCTTGTAGTGCCTTCGTGGTAAGGACGGTCCGCACTGCGATCCGGGAGCAGCGGCCCTTGGACGGAGCGCTCGCCGCGGTGCATGCCGACCTGCGGAATGCCAGCCGCCAGGTCAACGCGGTCGGCGTCAACCTCAACCAGCTCGTGCGCCATGCCAACACCCACAACGAGGTTTCCGATTCGCTGCCGTGGCTGGCCGCGTACTGCTTCCAGGTCGTGCGGCGGGCTGAAGCGGTCATCGTCGAACTCGGTAGACATCTGCCGTGATCGCCAAGGTCACCCGCGGCACCGATGTCGGCAACCTGCTCCGCTACCTGTACGGGCCGGGCAAGCGGAACGAGCACGTTGATCCACACATCGTTGCCGGATACCGGCACCCAGCCGCACTGGAACCACCCAGACCACCGGGCAGGAAGTACGATCTTCGGTCGCTGGCTGATGCGCTTGGCTCCCCAATGGAGACCCTGCGGGGCAGCCAGCCAGCCGAGCCGGTCTGGCAGTGCTCGCTACGGACGGCTCCCATAGACCGTGCCCTGACCGATGAGGAGTGGGCCGACGCCGCCGAGGAGCTGATGCATCAGACCGGCATCGCACCACGCGGCGATCCGGAGGCCTGCCGCTGGATCGCCGTCCGTCACGCGGACGATCACATTCATGTCGTGGCCACGCTCGCACGGGAAGACGGCCGCCGCCCGAACATCACCCGCGACTACCTCAAAGCGCGGAAGGCATGCCAGGTCGTCGAGCAACGGTACGGCCTGTGCCGCACCGCGCCCGCGGACCGGACGGCGGCGCCGCGTCCTACGCGCGCCGAGACGGAACGCGCGCAGCGCGCCGGCTTGAAGGAGCCGCCTCGCGTCACCTTGCGCCGACAGGTCGCTGCAGTCGCCGGATCCTCTGACAGCGAGGAAGCCTTCTTTGCTGGACTGCGTGAGCGCGGGTTGTCGGTCCGGCTGAGATTCAGTGTCCGGACGCCGGGAGAGGTTACGGGCTACGCCGTGGCGGTGCCCGATTACACGAACTCGTCAGGTGCGCCGATCTACTTCTCGGGCGGCAAACTCGCCGCTGACCTCACCCTGCCCAAGCTGCGTCACCGGTGGGGGGACGACGCCGCCCGCGAGCCGGATGCCCGATCGCACAGGTGGACACGACGGGCAGTGGCCGACTATGAGGTGCGGGTTGGCGCTTACCGGGAGGCTGCTCGGGTGGCCGGGACGGCGGCCTGGCAGATGCGCGCACTCTGCGATCCACGTGTTCGTGCCGATCTCGCAGCGGCGGCGTCCGACGTCCTGCACGTGACCGCGGACATCACCGGAAACCGCGAACTGGCCAAAGCCGCCGACTTCTACGATCGCGCCGCCCGGGAACCCTACGGCCGTCCACCACCGGTCACGCCGTATGGGGGCGCCCTGCGTTCCGCTGCGCGGATGCTCGCCGCCGCCAACATCCACCAGGGCGATCGACGTGACCAAAGAAGGGACCTCACGGTCGACCTGCTATTCCTGATAGCGAACCTCGCCGACCTCATCGAATCGGCCGCCGAGCATCGCCTCGCCCAACACCGCCTCGCACAGGCCGACGCTGCTCGCCGAGCTGCAAGTCGGCTCCACACCATCCGTCAGCTGGCGTCTGGATCAGCCTCCCCGGCACCACCGCGCGTCGCAGACCTCGCTGAGGAGGCCCGGACGACGGCACGTCTTGCGGCCAGCTCCTTCCCGGTGCCGCTGGCCGACGGGTTGGGCTCGACGGCCGTACCGGCCCCTCGACTGGCCAAGGAGTCACCGCGTCCAAGGGGCGTGCCCAGGCGCTGAGCGGCAGGGGGCGAGACTCGCCGATGCGCTCGCAGTGGTGGAGCCATGATCACCCTAAGTGCACAATGACGGAGCGTAAACAATGTCATGAAACGGCAGAGCGTCTAGCTGCCGCTCCTCGAGAGGAAGGACGGGCCATGTTCACGATCAGCTCTGGCTCTCCCAGAGAGGGCCTGCACCTCAAGGAGTGCATTCATGACCTACGACCGAGGCAAGACCGGTCGTGACGTCCAAGCGGACTGCGAGACTGAGCAAATCGCTCACGAACTGGAAAGGGTCGTCCGGTCGCTGAACCGGGCCGTCGGTGAACCTCGCGGTCTGGATGGGGCGGCAACCGTCCACGTGGTGTTGGACGCCGTCTCGGCAGCCGCCTCCGGCCTCGATCAACCCCTACAGCAACTCGAGCGCTTCCTGGCGCGCCAGCACGCGGATGGGCGCCTCGTCCATAACTCTGGCGCGAATCTCGACGAGGCGCTCGGCGCCTGCAGCCGCTCCATCCTTCACGCTCGTCATCTGGGCGCGGGGTGTGGCGAAGCGGTCAACCAAGCGCGAAGCGCGATCGACCATGTCCGTGGCACGGGCCTGTCGGCAGTCGGTGCACCGTCGTCCTACAACATCGCTGGCGAAACGGCATCCACGGCCTCGGGAGGCGGGCAACGGGCGAGATGGTTCAGAGGCCTCAGGAAGGGGGCCTGAGCCGTGAAGCAGATGAGCCACGAGGAGCTTCTCGCCCTGCCCACCACGATCAGCATCGAGACCGCCGCACGCGCCATCGGGTTCGGGCGGACGCGTGCTTACGAGTTGGCCCGCCGCGAGCAGTTCCCCTGCAAGGTCATCCGGGTGGGGGTCAGCTACCGGGTCGTGACGGTTGACCTCCGGCGCCTGCTCGGGATCGAGCCGAGCTAGCGAGACGTCCGCAGGCTGAAGGTCCGGTTCTCCGTTGGGAGCCGGACCTTCGGTGTTGAGGGCGCGTGGTTGTCCCCCGTACCGATCTCTGCTGGGGGCGGTCAGACCTTGATCACGAAGGTTCGCAGATGAACCAGGATGCCGCTCAGGCGTGCCCGATCCCAGTGACAAATGGGTGACAAATGATCTTGGGAGGGGCGGTCAAGACCGCCCTGCGAGGCTCTGACCTGGGGGAACGGTGGAGCGGGCGACGGGAATCGAACCCGCGTAGCCAGTTTGGAAGACTGGGGCTCTACCATTGAGCTACGCCCGCTTGGGGTCGGCGGCGGCCTGGCGGGGCCGGCACGTCGATCGCCATCCGTAGAGTACAGGGTTTCGGGGGTGCTCGGGTCCGGGTGGTAATGGGCGAGGCGTTCGGGGCTGATCGGCACTACACTGCTCGGGTCAGACGGGCTGTGGCGCAGTTTGGTAGCGCACCGGCTTTGGGTGCCGGGGGCCGTGGGTTCAAATCCCGCCAGCCCGACGTAGGTCAGAGGCCCTGTTCTCCTTTGGGGGACGGGGCCTCGGCTGTGTCCGGCCTACGTTGGTCTCGGGGCTTCCTGGGGACGGTGGCGTGTGTTCAGGTTGCGGTATGCGTGCGGGCATCGTTGTCGTTTGCTTGTTGCTGGCCGGGTGTGAGAGTGGGGCCCCGTTGCTCGTCCTCCGGTTGCCTCCTCGCCTGGGGTGAGTGTTCCGACTGAGAGGTTTCAGGGTGCTTGGCGCGCAGAGGGTTCGGCTGCCTGAGGACGAGGGGAATGCGGAGCGCATGCGCACGTGTGCCTCGCTGCTCATGCCTGGAGAGGTTGTGCGGATTGAAGGGCAGTGCGTTCCAGGCATGCCTGGCTCGGCACGGGGTGAAGTTGCCGGCTGAGGGTGAGTGGCTGCGGATCGACCGGCGTGAGGAATCCGTGATGGACTCGGCGCTCAAGCAGTGTTCATGACAAGGCGAAGAGCCTTTCCCAGGTTTCGGCGTTGACGGTGCCTGTTTGCGGGATTCCCTCGCGTTCCTGGAAGGCGATGACGGCGTCGCGGGTGATGGGGCCCAGTTCGCCGTCGCCGTTGAGCTGGGTTCCGCTGATCATGTTGAGGCGCATCTGGACGCGCTTGACGTCGATCTCGGCGAGCGTGCCGGGGAAGGGGCGGGTTCCGGCGACGAGATCCCAGGCGGCCGAGGCGGCGTCGCCTGCGCGGGTGCAGAACCAGAGCCTGAACACGGGGCCCGTTGGTGCGGTCTCGGTTGTCGCGAGCAGTTCGCCTCCGGCGCCTCCGACGCGGCCTTCTGGAGACGGCATCTCCCGGGGCACCAGACGCATCTGGGCGTTCTCTTTTGACTCGAAGACGGCGCCGGGGCCGCTGCGGCTGATGGCGTGGAGGCCGAACCCGGCGTCGCTCGTGCCCAGGACTCCCGTGCTGGTGCGGCTGTCCCCGTGACTGCCGATTCCGGTGCGGCTCATGCCCAGGGTCGCGGTGTTGCTGTCGCTCATCCCGTGGACGCCGAAGCCGGATCCGCTCTTGCCGAAGACGCCGGTGCCCGAGCCTGTTCCGAGGGAGTCGAGGTTGACCTCGGCCGGTGGCACGTTGAGGTTCATGAGGTCGTTGGTGTTGGTGACGCTCGCCCCGACGACACCGATGCGCTGCCCGAATCCGGTTCCCAGTACGCCGAACTGGGAGAAACGGCCATGGCCGTACAGGCCCGCGACTCCGCCGCCACTGGTCTGTCCCACGACGCCGCACCGGCGGGCGTTCACCCGGAGGCCGAATTGGAAGCCCGTGTCGTCGGAGGAGAGGGTCGAGAACGCCGTCTGCGGGAATCCCGAGTCGGCGAATGGGGGGCCCATCGCGGTGAACTGATCGTCATGCATTTGCGATTCTCCCTTTTCTCTTGTGGTGCGGCCGTGCCCGCTGAGGTGCAGGGCAAAACGGGGTGTTGCCGCTTCCGGTCGGCCGTGCCCCTTGAAAAGCGGGTGCGCGGGTAGGGGAGGAAGATCCAGGATGGGGGGCGTGGTCGAGGTCACCAATGTGCTGCTGGCGGGGGTCGTGGGGTCCACGGCCTATGGGCTGGCGACGCCGGAGTCGGACGTGGACAGGCTGGCGGTCTTCGCGGCGCCGACGGCGCTGTTCCACGGGCTGCGGCCGCCGACCGGGAGGCAGGCGACGAAGGTCACCACGAACCCGGACGTCACCCAGCATGAAGCGGGCAAGTTCGCGAGCTTGTGCCTGGGGGTCAATCCGTCTGTGACGGAGCTGCTGTGGCTTGAGGAGTACGAGACCCGGACGGGGTTGGGGGACCGGCTGATCGGGATCAGGGCGGCGTTCCTGTCGGCGCCCCGGGTGCGGGACGCCTATCTCGGGTACGCGGTGTCGCAGTTTCGTCGGTTGGAGGGCCGCGGGGACGGGTCGTTCTCGGCGGACACGCGGAAGCGGACGGCCAAGCACGCCCGGCATCTGGCCAGGCTCGTCCACCAAGGGCTGGAGCTGTACCGGACGGGCCTGCTCACGGTGCGGCTGGCCGAGCCGCAGTGGTACCGGGACTTCGGCGAGCGGGTGGCCGGGGGCGAACTGGACGAGGCGAAGGCGGTCCTGGCCAAGGCGGAGCAGGACTTCGACGCGGCCTCCACGCCGCTGCCGGAGCGTCCTGACGAGGGCGCCGTGGAGGAGTGGCTGCTCCAGGTGCGGGCGGCCTTCCTCTAGCGGGACGGGCCGGGCGCGACGGCGGTCTTGGCGAGATCACCGGCCCGGACGCGGTCCAGGACGGTGGACACGCTGGTGACCACCTCGTCGAGGTTCTCGCGCAGCGCGTCGGCGGAGGCCCGGTAGTCCTCGGGGGAGTCGACCTCGGCGGCCTCCAGGAGCGGGACGGCGTCGGCGAGCTGAGATTCCAGCCAGCCGATGGGGTCGGCGGTCAGGTCCTCGCTGAAGACGCGCCGCCCCGGCTCGTTGTCGGCCATCCCGGGGTGGTGGTGCATGCGGTCCTTGGTGCCGGGGCCGTTCGCGGCGGTCTCCAGGAAGTCGGCCCGCCAGACGGCGCGGTCGGCCACCACCCGCTGGGAGGCGTTGATCGAGCCGCGCCACGGCTCCGGGTCGAGCAGCCGCAGCTCGACCCGGACGCCGCGTTCGCGCCCGCCGCGGACCGGGTCGGGGTCGATCAGGAACACGTCCTCCACCGTCACTCCGAGACCGCCGAAGCAGAACACACGCAGCACGCCTGACTCCTTTCGCCCGATAAGTCGGACGATACGCCAGGGGGCGCAGCAATCAAGGTGTCAGGAGATCGCGCGCGGAGCGGGCCGCCAGGCCGAGCGCCTCGTCCAGCCGCTCGGGGCGGCGTCCGCCCGCGTTCGCGATCGGGCCCCGGCCGCCCGTGCCGCCTCCGAGGGCCGCCGCGGCTTCCCTCAGCAGCGACGAGGCGGTGCCGGACGTCGCATCGGTGAGCGCGGCGACGAGGGTCGCCTTGGCGCCGGAACGCGTTCCCAGGATCACCGCGCCCGGCTCGGTGCGCGGGCGTCGCGCCAGCACGTCGGCGGCGAGCGTGCGGAGGTCGCCGGTGTCCGGGACGATCGCGCTGATCAGCCAGCCGCCCGGCAGCTGCTCGGGGCCGTCCGCCAGCCGGCGCGCCAGCGCGGCGCGCTCGGCGTCGCGGAGCGCGTCCAGGTGGCGGCGGGTCTCGGCGAGCAGGTCGAGCCGCTGCCGCAGCCGCGCCGGGGCCTGGTCCGGCGGGACGTTCAGCAGCGCCGCCAGCTCGGCGAGCAGCGCGTGCTCGTGGTCGTGGTGGCGCAACGCGTCCGCGCCGGCCAGCGCCTCGATCCGGCGCAGCCCGGTGCCGATGGACGACTCGCCCACGATGTGCACGGGCCCGGCCTGCGCGCCGTGCCCGACATGGGTGCCGCCGCACAGCTCGCGGGACGCGTCGCCGATGTCGACGATCCGGACGCGGTCCCCGTATCTCTCGCCGAACATGGCGGTCGCGCCCGCCGCCTCCGCCTCGTCCCGGGTCGCCTCCCAGGCCCGGACCCCGGGATCGTCGAGCAGGTAGTCGTTCACGAGGGTCTGGACGGGGCCGGTGTCGACCGGGGCGAAGTGCGCGAAGTCGAACCGCAGCCGTCCGGGCTCCACGCGGGAGCCGCGCTGCGCCGCGTGGTCGCCGAGGACGCGGCGGAGCATCGCGTGCAGCACGTGCGTCGCGCTGTGCGAGCGCGCCGTGGCGTCCCGGCGCGCCGCGTCCACGACCGCCTCCGCCTCCTCGCCCGCGCGGACGGCGCCCTGGGCGACCCGCGCGGTGTGCACGTGCAGGCCGTCCAGTCCGGGACGGGTGTCGAGGACCTCCAGCACCGCGCCGCCGGAGGTCCGCACGGTGCCGGTGTCGCCGACCTGCCCGCCGCCCTCCGCGTAGAACGGGCTGCGGTCCAGGATCAGCTCGACCTCCTGGCCTTCGGACGCCTCCGGGACAGGCCCCGAGCCGTCCAGGAGCGCGACCACCCGGCCCTCGGACGCCGTCGTGCCGTACCCGACGAAGGAGGTGAGGCCGTGCCGGGCGACGACGTCCCGGTAGAGGTCGCGGCGCGCCACCGCGCCGCCCTTGCGCTCGCGCCCGGCCTGGTGCGCCTGCCGCCGCTGCTCCTCCAGCAGTTCGGCGAACGCGTCCGCGTCCACGGTCAGCCCCGCCGAACGCGCCGCGTCCACGGTCAGGTCGACGGGGAAGCCGTAGGTGTCGTGCAGCTCGAACGCCGTGCGCCCTGGCAGCACCGCCGAGCCCGACGAGTGTGCCGCCGTGATCGCCGAGTCGAGCAGCCGGGACCCCTGCCGCAGCGTCCGGCCGAACGCCTCCTCCTCCGCCGCGCACACCCGGCCGATCAGCGTGCGGTGGCGCTCCAGTTCCGGCCACGCCTGGCCGAGGGTGTCCACGACGCTGCCGGCCAGCGAGGGCAGCACCGGGTCGTCGACGCCGAGCAGCCGCGCGTGCCGGATCGCGCGGCGCATCAGCCGCCGCAGCACGTAGCCGCGCCCGTCCCGCGCCGGCAGCACCCCGTCGGCGACGAGGAACGCGACCGACCGCGCGTGCTCGGCCGCCACCCGGAACGACAGCGACTCCTCGCCGCCGTCCCGCCCCGGGTAGGGGCGCCCCGCCAGTTCCTGGACGAGCCGCAGCGTCGGCGCCAGCAGGTCGGTCTCGCACAGAGTGCCGGCGCCCTGCAGGACCGCCGCGAGCCGGTCCAGGCCCAGGCCGGTGTCGATGCTCCTGGCGGGCAGCTCGCCGACGATCGGGTAGCCCTCCTTCGCCGGTCCCTCGCCCCGGACGTTCTGCATGAACACGAGGTTCCAGAGCTCCAGGTAGCGCTCGCCGTCCACCGCCGGGCCGCCCTCGGGGCCGAACGCCGGGCCCCGGTCGTAGTGCAGCTCCGACGACGGCCCGCACGGCCCCGGGACGCCCATCGACCAGTAGTTGTCGGCCATCCCGAGCCGCTGGATCCGGCCGGCCGGACGCCGATCCGCCGCCACAGCCGCTCGGCCTCCCCGTCGTCGGTGTAGACGGTGGCCCACAGCCGCTCCGGCTCCAGCCCGAACCCCCGGGTGAGCAGCTCCCAGGCCCAGGCGATCGCCTCCTCCTTGAAGTAGTCGCCGAAGGAGAAGTTGCCGAGCATCTCGAAGAACGTGGAGTGCCGCGCGGTGCGGCCCACGTTGTCGATGTCGGAGGTGCGCGCGCACTTCTGCGCGGTCGCCGCCCGGCGGTGCCCGGGGACGGACTGGCCGAGGAAGCACGGCTTGAACTGGTCCATGCCCGCGCCCGTCAGCAGCAGCGTGGGATCGGACGGGACGAGCGGGCTGGACGGTACGACGCGATGGTCGCGCGCCGCGAAGAAGTCGAGGAACGTGCGACGGATGTCAGCGGAGAGCATGGAACGGCCTCACGAGGTCGATGGGACGACGGCGCACACCGCCGAGCCGGGCCGGGCACGGCTGCCCGCTCCCCAGCTCGGCGCGGCTAGCTCGCCGCCCCACCTCGTGGAAGGCCATGCGCGTCAAATTACCTCGCGTTCACGATCACGCGCACCCGATTATGGGCCCATGCCCCCCGACCCCGATCCGCCTCCCGGGCCTGACTCCGACGCCGTCCCGGAGTCGCTTCTCGGCGCCGAGCGCGTGCCGGTGCGGTACGACTACGTGGGGCCGTCCGACATCAGGGCGCGGGTGCGGCCGGGGGAGGGCGGGGCGCCGATTCGCTCCCCCGGTGACGTGCGGGCGTGGCTCGAGGGGCGGGAGCCGGGCGAGCGCGGCGAGCCGTTCACCTACGTGGTCGACCTCGGCGGGACGCTCCGGCTCGCGCCGCGGCGCAGCGAGCACGTGGCGTGCGCGGGCGGCGGGCCCGTCCTGGCCGCCGGTGAGATCACCTTCGACGCGTCCGGCCCGGCCGTGGTCGAGGTCAGCAACCAGTCCACGGGCTACTGCCCCGGCGTGGAGTGCTGGCCCGAGGTCGCCGCCGCGCTGGACGGGGCGGGCCTGCGGCGGCGGCCGGACGGCTTCACCCACCCGTTCGTGTTCCGCCGGTGCGGCGCGTGCGGCGAGCTCAACCTCGTGAAGGACGCCCACTACGTCTGCGCCGTCTGCGACGCCGACCTGCCCGAAGGTCCGGAGGAGGGCTTCAGGACGTCCTGAAGCCCTCCGGGCCGGCCTCGTCCGCCGCGCGGGCGTCGTAGTCGGCGCGGGCCTCCTCGATCAGGTCCACGTGCGCCTCGGCCCAGATGATGAACGCCGAGGCGGCCTCCAGGAGGGTCTTGCCGAGCGGGGTGAGCGCGTACTCCACGTGCGGCGGCATCACCGGGTACATGGTCCGGATCACGATGCCGTCGCGCTCCAGCGTGCGCAGCGTGACCGTCAGCATCCGCTGGCTGATGCCGTCGATCGTCCGGCGCAGCTCGCCGAACCGCATGGTCCGGTCGGCGAGGACCGCCAGCACCTGCAGCGACCACTTGTCGCCGACCCGGTCCAGGACCTCCCGTCCCCGGCACGTGGGCGCGTACATCGTCCCGGTGGTGAGCGCGCCCGCCGGGACGGACGGCCCGGGACCGTGCTCGACGCTGCTGTTCTGCATGGTTATCTCCAGGTGACCAGGGCAGGTGAAAGTGCCTTCTTGCGCCGTACGCGGGGTCTCCGCACGATGGGAACGGTTCCTTTCCGGAAGCGACGTACCGACCGGAACCAGGGAACTGAACGGAACCTTCTTACTGTGCAGAACCGCTCCAAGGAGACACCATGACGACCGACGTTGTCGAGATCCCCGGCTATGTCGCCGGAACCTGGACCATCGACCCCGTGCACTCCACCGTCGGCTTCACCATCCGCCATCTCATGGTCAGCAAGGTCCGCGGCCGGTTCGGGGCGTTCGAGGGCCAGGTGGTCACCGGGGCGGACCCGCTGGAGTCGGAGGTCACCGCGACCATCGACCTGAGCTCGATCGACACCGGCAACGCCCAGCGCGACGAGCACGTCCGGTCGGCCGACTTCCTGGACGTGGAGAAGCACCCGAGCATGACCTTCCGCTCCACCGGCGTGCGGGCGGCGGGCTCGGCGTTCCTCCTGGACGGCGAGCTCACGCTGCGCGGCGTGACCCGGCCGGTGACGCTGGACCTGGAGATCGAGGGCTTCGGACCGGACCCGTTCCGCACCGACGACCCGTTCAAGGGCGCCCGGGCCGGGTTCACCGCCAGCACGGAGATCAACCGGCTGGACTTCAAGGTCGGCGACGCGTCCACGGTCCCGGGCGGCGCGCTGGCCCTCGGCGAGAAGGTGCAGATCGTGCTGGAGATCCAGGCCGCCCTGGACACCGACGCTCCCGCTTGATCACGAAGAAGTCATCACCTCGTCGCCGGCCAGGGGTTGGAACGGCGCTCGGTTCCCGCGATCGTGGTTCTTTCGGGGGAATCGCGTAGATCGCCGGGCCGGGCCGTGGCCGCTGGGACGAGGGGGCGCGCATGCCGAGGGGACCGTCCGAACCTCCGCCACCGCCGCCGTCCCCGTCCGAGCCGGGACCTTCCCCGGCGGTCCGGCGCGGGGCCCGGCTGGCCGCGCCCTGGATCGTGGGCGGGCTCACCGCGGTGATCACCGCCGTCACCACCTCGCTGGAGTCCCTGGCCCTGCCCGAGTCCGCCCGGGCGGCCGTGATCGGCGGCGTCGCGGTGCTGGCCGGGCTCGCCGCCTGGGGCGGCCAGACCGGATTCCCCCAGGTCGGGGGCGGCGGCCAGGGCAGCGGGGGCGGTGCGGACGAGCCGGCCCCGCCGGTGGTCCCCGCCCAGCTGCCGCCGGTGACCGCGCACTTCACGGGGCGTGGGCGGTCGCTGGCGCGGCTGCGCCGGGCGTTCGCCCCCGAGGCCCGCTCGCCCGTCGCGCCGCTGGTGGTGTCGGTGCACGGCCCGGCCGGGGTGGGCAAGTCGGCGCTGGCCGCCCGGTTCGCGCACGAGATCGCCGGCGACCACCCCGACGGCCAGCTCTACTTCGACCTGCGCGGCGAACCGCCCTCCGGCGAGACCGGGCCCGAGCCCGAGGAGGCTCAGGTCCGGCCCGAGGAGGTCTTGATCGGCTTCCTGCTGGCGCTGGGCGTGCGGCTCACCACCGACCCCGGCGGCCTGCAGGAGCTGCGCAAACTGTGGTGGACGTGGGCGCGCGACCGCCGCCTTCTCGTCCTGCTGGACAACGCGCACGACGGCGACCAGGTGCAGGCGCTGCTCCCGCCCGCCGGGGGCTGCGCGGTGCTGGTCACCTCGCGGCAGCCGCTCTACCTCCGCAACACCCTCGATCTGCGGCTGCACGAGTTCACCGAGGCGCACGGCGTGGAGCTGCTGCGGCGGCTGGCCGGGGACGGCCGGGTGGCCGCCGACCCGGAGTCGGCGGCGGCGATCGTGGAGCTGTGCGGCCGCCTGCCGCTGGCCATCAGCATCTGCGGCGGGCGGCTCGCGGCCCGGGAGGGCTGGACGCTGCGCGAGATGGCCGGCCGCCTCCAGGACGAGCGGCGCCGCCGCCTGGACGAGCTGGAGGTCGCCCGCAACATCGACAGCAGCGTCCGCGCCAGCCTCCAGCTCAGCTACGACGACTGCACCCGCACCCAGCGGCGACTGCTGCGGGCGCTGGGACTGCTGGCGGCGCCGGACGTGCAGGCGTGGGTGGCGGGCGCGCTGCTGGACGTCTCCGACCTCGAGGGCGGCGACCACCTGGAGGCGCTGGTGGACGCCCAGCTCGTGGAGTGCACCGGCACCGACGCCACCGGCCGGATGCGCTACCGCCTGCACGACCTGGTCCGGCTGTACGCGCGCGAGCAGGCCGAGCGCGAGGACTCCGGCGACGAGCGCAGCGCCGCCATCGAACGCGTCCTGGACGGCTACCGGGAGCGGGCCGAGGCGGTCGCCGCCCACCGCTGGCCGCAGGACTGGCACCGCCGCTCGGGGCCCGGCACCGGGACGGGCGGGGGCGCGGCGCCGACCGTCCCGGAGCACACCGCGACCGACTGGCTGAGCAGCGAGCGGCCCGCCCTGCTGGCGCTGCTCGACCAGGCCGCGGAGCGGGAGATGTGGGGGCTGGTGTGGCGCCTCGGCCGGGCTTCCTGCTCGCTGTTCCACTCGCTGCGGGTGTTCTGGCAGGAGTGGCGGACGGTCGCCGAGCTGACCTGGACGGCCGCGCGGCGCCTGGACGACGGCCGCTCGCTGGGCATCGCGCTGCTCGAACGGGCCACGGTGATGAGCGGCCGGGGCCAGTCCGAGCGGGCGCTGGCCGACCAGACCGAGGCCCTGGAGATCTTCACCGGGCTGCGCGAGACCTGGTGGCGGGCCCGTGCGCTGCGCGCCGTGGGGATGAGCCTGCGGGACGCGGGCAACATCGACGAGGGCCAGCGCTACCTGCTGGAGGCGATCGAGACGTTCCAGCGGGAGGGCGACCCGTGGTGGCAGGCCCGTACCCAGCGCAACCTGGCCGAGCTCAGGCTCGCCCAGCGGCGTTCGGAGGAGGCCAGGCAACTCCTGGAGGAGGCGCTGGACGTCTTCCACCGCAACGGCAACCGCTATTCCGAGGCCCAGACGCTGCGCGCGCTCGGCGAAGTCCTGGCCACGGAGGGGCGGGCCCTGTACGCGGCAGGCGACCATGCCGCCGCGGAGACCAGGTTCAGTCTCGCCGCGCCCGCCCTGGAACGGGCTGCCGAGGCGTTCCGTTTCCGGCGCGAGCAGTGGGAGGAGGCCCGCTGCCTGCGCGCCGCCGGGGAGGTAGGGGATCCGCGCAACGGCCTGCGCGAGCTCATCTTCGTCCGGCAGGCCAAGGAGATGCTCGAAGGGCTCGGCGACACCTGGGGCGTGGCGCGCACGCGGGTCTCGGAGGGGCGGGCGTACGGGCGGCTGGACCGGCACGACGAGGCCGCGGACTCGGTGCGCCAGGCCATCGAGGTCTTCGACGAGCTCGGTGACCGCTGGTGGCAGGCGCGCAGCAGGCGCTCCCTGGCCGAGGTGCTGATCGGCGCGGGCCGCAACGAGGAGGCGCGCGAGCCCGCGGCCCAGGCCCTGGAGATGTACCGCAGCCTGGGCAACACCGCCGGAGAGAGCCGAGCCCGCGACGTCCTGGCCCGCGCCTCCGGCTCCGCGCCCTGAGCGTTGCTGGTGGGCGGCCTGTCAGGTCAGGAGGGGTGGGAGGTCGGCGAGTGTCGTGATGCGCGGTACCTCGTGGTCGCCGCCCTCCTCGGTCTGGCCGGAGTCGGGGCGGGGCATGCCGGGTGCGGCGGGGCCGGGCCGGTCGAGCCAGATGCCGTGCAGCCCGGCGGCCCGGGCGCCGAGCGCGTCGGTGGCCAGCCGGTCGCCGACGTACGCGGTGCGCGCGGGCGCCGTCCCGGCGGTGCGGCAGGCGAGGTGGAAGATCTCCGGGGCGGGCTTGGCGGCGCCCGCCTCCTCGGAGATGACCAGGTGCGGGAAGCGGCCGGTCAGCCCGATCCCCGCGATCTTGGCGCGCTGCTGGGGGCCGTTGCCGTTGGTGATGATGCCGAGCACCGGCGGCCCGGGCAGCGCGGCGAGCGCGTCCAGGCAGGCGGCCGCGTCGGCGAAGAGGGTCCAGCGCTCCTCGTACCGCTCCAGGTATCCGGCGAGCCAGGCGTCGGCGCGCGGGGCGTCCCAGTCGCCCAGGCCCAGCTCGGCCGCCAGCATCGTGATCCGCGTCCGCCGCTGCTCGGCGAAGGACAGCTCGCCCGCCAGGTAGCGCAGGTAGACCAGCTCTTCCAGCTCGATCCAGCGGCGGGCCACGTGCCCGGGGTCGGCCTCGGGCAGGGACGCGGCCGCCGCCCCGGCCGCCGCGGCGCCGTGGTCGAACAGCGTCCCGTCGAGGTCGAACAGGACGGCCTCGATCCCCGATTCCGCGTTCACTGCCGCCCCTTCCGGTGGTCGTGGAGGAAGTTCAGGAGCGCGGCCGTCAGCTCGGCCGGGGCGTCCTCCTGGACGAGGTGCCCCGCGCCCTCGATCAGCCGCAGCCGCGCGCCCGGGATCGCGGCGGCCAGCTCGTGCGCCTTCTCCACCGGGATCCAGGAGTCGTCGGCGCCCCAGCACACCAGCACGGGGATGCCGATCTCCCCGTACCGGACCTGGATCTCGTCGGTGAAGCGCTGGTCGGCCTGCGCGATCTGGCGGTAGAACGCGGGCTGCCCGGCCTCGCCGAGCCAGGGCTCCACGAGGGCGGCCAGCGTGGCCGGGTGCAGGCCGGGGGAGCTCGCCGAGGTGACGTACTCGCGGGCGAGCGCCCGGTGCAGCGCGGGCGGGAGCTGCTCGAACACGGCGGCGTTGGCGCCGACCAGCCGGAAGAACGGGGACCCCCACGGCGCCAGCGCGACCGGGTCGACGACGGCGAGCGCGCGGTAGCGGGCGCCGTGCAGCAGGTGGGCGCGCAGGGCGACCGCGCCGCCGAAGTCGTGCGCGACGACCAGCGGCTCGTCCAGGCCCCAGTGCTCCAGCAGCCCGGTGAACACGCGGCCCTGGGCGGCGAGGGAGACGTCCTGGCCGGGCGCCTTCTCGGACGCGCCGTACCCGGGCATGTCCCACACGTGCACCCGGTGCCCGGCCGCCGCGAGGGCACGGCCGACGTGCCGCCACACGTAGGACGAGAACGGCGTACCGTGCAGCAGCACGAGCGGCTCGCCGCCGGGGTCGCCGAACGCGGCCCAGCGCACCTCGCCCGAGGTGCTCGCGTACGTCCCGTCCAGTTTCCAGTCGGCCAACACTGCCCCCTGATCGCGTCGTACCCGCCCGGCGATTGTGTCAGCCGGGACCGACGGAACGGGCCCCCGGTCGCCGTCCGGCGGCGACCAGGGGCCCGTCGGCGGGTCAGCCCAGCCCGTTGCGCATCGCGGTGATCAGCTCACCTCCGGTGGTGTCGCCGCTCAGCTCCCAGAAGAAGGACCCGGCCAGCCCCTGGTTCTTGGCGTAGGTCATCTTCCCGCCGATGGAGCCCGGGGTGTCGTAGCTCCACCACTGGGCGCCGCACTTGGCGTACGCGGTGCCCGCGACGGTGCCGGTGGACGGGCAGCGGTTCTTGAGGACCTTGTAGTCCTCGATGCCCTGCTCGTAGGTGCCGGGGGCGGGTCCGGTGGCCGTGCCGCCGGGCGCGCTCTGGGTGACGCCCGTCCAGCCGCGCCCGTAGAAGCCGATCCCCAGGAGCAGCTTGCTCGCGGGCACGCCCTTGGACCTGAGCTTCTGGATCGCCGCGTCGGAGTGGAAGCCCTGCGTGGGGATCCCGTTGTAGGTGGTCAGCGGGGAGTGCGGGGCGGTGGGCCCGCCGGCCGCCCAGGCGCCGAAGAAGTCGTAGGTCATCGGCAGGTACCAGTCGACGTACTGCGCCGCCCCGCCGTAGTCCGCGGCGTCGATCTTGCCGCCCGCGGTGCCGTCGGCGGTGATCGCCGCGGTGACCAGGTTGCTCGAGCCGAACCGCGACCGCAGCGCCGACATCAGGTTCCGGAACGCCGCCGGCCCGCTGGTGTCGCAGGTCAGCCCGCAGGCGTTGGGGTACTCCCAGTCGATGTCGATGCCGTCGAACACGTCCGCCCAGCGCGGGTCCTCGACCAGCCGGTGGCAGGACTCGGCGAACGCGGCCGGGTTGGCGGCGGCCTGGCCGAAGCCGCCCGACCAGGTCCAGCCGCCGAACGACCAGATCACCTTCAGGTGCGGGTGCTTCTTCTTGAGCTTGCGGAGCTGGTTGAAGCTGCCGCGCAGGGCCCCGGCGTCCCAGGTGTCGGCCTGGCCGTCGACGCTCTCGCCCGCCTGGTAGAAGCGGTCGTAGTCGGCGTAGCCGTCGCCGATGGCGCACTGGCCGTTCTGGACGTTGCCGAACGCGTAGTTGATGTGGGTCAGCTTGGATGCCGAGCCGCTGGTGTCGATGTTCTTGACGTGGTAGTTGCGCTGGTAGACGCCCCACTGCGCGAAGTAGCCGATCACCTTGCGCGCGCCCGGGCCGGGACCTGGACCGGGATCCGGGTCGGGGTCGGGGTCCGGGTCGGGGTCCGGGTCGGGGTCGGGCTGGCCGCCCGAGCCGTCGCAGGCGCCGCCGTTGACCGTGCAGCCGGAGATCCAGCCGGGGCCGGTCCCGCCGAATCCGAAACTGGCCGTCGCGCCCGCGGCGAGCGTGCCGTTCCAGCCGGCGTTGGCGAAGGTGTGGCGGGTGCCGGAGACGCTGCGGGTGGCGTCCCACGCGGAGGTGACGGTCGTCCCGGCGGGCAGGTCGAAGGCGACCTTCCAGCCGGAGAGGGAGCTCGCGGTCCCGTTGGTGATCGTGCACCGGCCCTCGAAGCCGGTGCCCCAGTCGGAGGTCTTGGTGCAGGCGGCGGTGACCGCCGCCGCCGTCGCCGGTGGCGCGCCTGCCAGCGCCGCGCCCGCCGCGATCGTCAGTGCGCCGGCGAGCGCGAGGGCCCGCCGTCCGCCCGGTCTGGACATGGTTCTCCGTTCAGCTCGGCCCCCGAACCCAACAGCAAACCCCGCTCTCTCTTAGGAAAGTTTCCTAAGAGTTGGCGCGATGGTAACCGGGCGGGGACGCACCGGCAAGGGCCCCGGAGCCGCTGGTCGCGGCACCACCGGAGGGGCCGCCGGGTGGTCTGCGCGGCGGCCTGCGGACGTACGGCCGGACCCGCCGCACGAAGAAAAAAGAAAGAACGCGGAGTGCCCGCGCGGGCGTCAGGCGCCCAGGTAGGCCAGGACGGCCAGCACCCGCCGGTTGTCGTCCTCCGACGGCGGCAGGCTCAGCTTGCTGAAGATGTTGTTGGTGTGCTTGCTGATCGCCTTCTCGGTCACGAACAGCGCCGACGCGATCGCCGCGTTCGACCGGCCCTCGGCCATCAGCCCCAGCACCTCGCGCTCACGCGGGGTCAGCGCCCGCAGCGGCTCCTCGCGGGCGTGCCGGGTCAGCAGCTGGGCCACCACGTCCGGATCCAGCGCGGTGCCGCCCGCGGCCACCCGGCGCACCGCGTCCACGAACTGGCTCACGTCCGACACCCGGTCCTTCAGCAGGTAGCCGATCCCGCCGGTGCTGTCGGACAGCAGCTCCCGCGCGTACAGCTGCTCCACATGCTGGGACAGCACCAGCACCGGCAGGCCCGGGATCTCCTTGCGCGCCTCCAGCGCCGCCTTCAGCCCCTCGTCGGTGAACGTCGGCGGGAGCCGCACGTCCACCACCGCCACGTCCGGACGGTGCGTCGTCAGCGCCCGCAGCAGCGAGGGCCCGTTGTCGACCGCCTCCACGACCTCGAACCGGAAGGCCTCCAGCAGGCGGATCAGCCCGTCCCGGAGGAGGGCGAGATCCTCGGCGATGACAACGCGCACGGCAGCTCCATGGTCACGACGGTCGGCCCTCCGGGCGGGCTCGTCACGGCCATCGTCCCATCGAACGCGGCCAGGCGCCGTTCGATGCCCCGCATGCCGCTGCCCGCCCCGGGGTCGGCGCCGCCCTCGCCGTCGTCCCCGACGATCAGCTGCAGCCGGTCGGAGCGGTACTCGACCTGCACCCAGGCCCGGGACGCGCCGCTGTGCTTGACCACGTTGGCCAGCATCTCGGCGACCGCGAAGTAGGCGGCCGACTCCACCGGGGCGTCGGCCCGTCCGGGCAGCTCGATCCGCACGTCCACGGGCAGCGGCAGGGACAGCGCCAGCGCCTGCACCGCGCCGTCCAGGCCGCGTTCGGCCAGCACCGGAGGATGGATCCCGCGGACCAGGTCGCGCAGCTCCGTCAGCGCCTTCCCGCTGGCCGACCGGGCCTCCGTCAGCAGCTCCTGCGCCGCCTGCGGATCGTGCTTCATCAGCTCCTCGGCCAGCCCGATGTTCATGCTCAGCGCCACCAGCCGGGCCTGCGCGCCGTCGTGCAGGTCCCGCTCGATCCGGCGCAGCTCGGCCGCGGAGGCGTCCACGGTCTCGGTCCGGGTCTCGGTCAGCTCCTGCACCCGCTCGGCCAGTGCCGTCCGCGCGGGCGACAGCAGCGCCTGGGTGAACAGCGCGTGCCCCTTGAGGATGCGCGGAGCCGCCGGGAGCGCGAACGCCGTCAGCGCCGCCCCCAAGCCCATCGACCCGGCGATGCCCACCGCCCCCCAGTCCTCCAGCGGCCAGAACGGGCCCCAGCCGTAGAAGGTGATCTGGCCGAGCCAGGGAGCCACCACGACGCCTTCGACGCCGTACACCAGCAGCGAGGCCGGCAGCAGCCCCAGCAGCATCCCGAGCGGCATGTTCAGGACGAGCCACAGCAGGTCGCGCCACGTCGCCGGATCGCCCAGCAGCCACTTCAGGAGCCGGAACAGGTTGTTCCCCCGCTCGGGACGGGGGCGGTAGGGCACCGGGACCGGCACGGCCGACCACTCCGCCGCCCACACCCGCTGGAGGTTGGCGAGCGCCCGGACGGCCAGCAGCACCAGCGGCGTCAGCACGATCCCGATCCCGAGCGGGATGAACGCGATCGACAGCACCGCCAGCACGAACAGCGGGATGCCCGCCCCCAGCGACAGCACCGCCTGGATCAGCCCGCGCAGGCCGGTGAGCAGGCCCGTCTTGATGATCTGGCGGGTGCGCTCGTCGTCGATCATCGGCTCCTCCACGGGCGGGTTCGGCAGGCTCGGCGGGGGTCGGCAAGGTCCGCAACGGACCAAGGCCCGTGCGCGGCGGGCGCGGGGCGTCCCGCCGGCTCCTCCATTGTGGCTGCGCGATCCCGCTTCCTCAGTGGTGCTAGGTCCACCAGTCTGGTGGAGTGCGGGAGAAGGCCAGGGGGAAGCGGTACGTGATGCTGGATCCGGACGGGACGCTCGGCGACTGGCTGGCGGTCGTCGTCCGGGCGGCCACCGGCGTCGTCTACGAGCAGGAGTACGGCGGCACGGCCCGCCGCCAGGGCGCCGTCGAGGGCTACCTCGTGCAGGTGGGGACCCGCGACCCGGGCACCGGCCGCGAGAGCCTGCGCGAGCTCCGCGCCCTCTTCCGGCGCGAGACCGCCGGCGGCGGCGCGTTCGGCGACCCGCCCGGGCGGCCCTCCGCGGCGTACGAGAGGCTGTGCTCGGCGGTCGCCTCCGTGAACTTCTGGGCCTCGTCCCCCGTACCGGACGGGGAGGCCCGCCGGTCACCGCTGGCCGTCGACGAGGAGAGGCTGCGCGAACTGGACGACGCGTGGGTCCCGGTCCGCACGCCCGACGGCCCCGGCGTCCTGCTCTGGAACGGCGCCCGCTGAGGTAGCTTCCGGGCCGTCCACCAGGGCGGTTTCCGCGGCGCCTGCCAGCGCGGCCGCGGAGGCGACTTCCGAGGTGACGCGACAAGCGGCCCGGTTCCCTGCACAATGCATGGGCGAACCTACAGGGGAGAAAGCGAATCCACACCGTGACCGCATCCATCAGCCAGACACCCACCGGCCCGGGCGCCGACGACGGCGACGAGGCCGCCGCGACCGCACCGGCGGCCGCTCCGCAGGAGGCGCCGGCGGCACCGCCGTCTGACGCCCCGTCCATCACCGGGCGGATCGCGGCCGAGCTCGGCGTCAAGGAGGGCCAGGTACGGGTCGCCGTCGACCTGCTCGACGGCGGCGCCACGGTGCCGTTCATCGCCCGCTACCGCAAGGAGGCCACCGGCACCCTCGACGACGCCCAGCTGCGCGCGCTCGAGGAGCGCCTGCGCTACCTGCGCGAGCTGGACGAGCGGCGCGCGGCGATCCTGGAGTCGATCGAGTCCCAGGGCAAGCTCACCGACGAGCTGCGCGCGCAGATCATGGCGGCCGAGTCCAAGGCCCGGCTGGAGGACATCTACCTCCCGTACAAGCCCAAGCGCCGCACCAAGGCGCAGATCGCCCGCGAGGCGGGGCTGGAGCCGCTGGCCGACCTGCTGCTGGGCGACCCCTCGCACGACCCCAAGGCCGCCGCCGCCGGGTACGTCGACGCCGAGAAGGGCGTCGCGGACGAGAACGCCGCGCTGGAGGGCGCCCGCGCCATCCTCGTCGAGCGCTTCGCCGAGGACGCCGACCTGATCGGCGCGCTGCGGGAGCGGATGTGGACGCGGGGCCGCATGCTGTCCCGGGTGCGCGAGGGCAAGGAGGAGGCGGGCGCCAAGTTCGCCGACTACTTCGAGTTCGCCGAGCCGTTCGCCAAGCTGCCCTCGCACCGCATCCTCGCGCTGTTCCGCGGCGAGAAGGAGGAGGTCCTCGATCTCGACCTGGAGCCCGAGGAGGGCGGCGAGGACGCCGAGGCCGCCGGTCCGGGAGGCCGCACCTCCTACGAGGTCGAGATCGCCGCGCGGTTCGGCATCACCGACCAGGGCCGTCCCGCCGACCGCTGGCTGTCCGACGCGGTGCGCTGGGCGTGGCGCACCCGCGTCCTGGTCCACCTGGGCATCGACCTGCGCACCCGGCTGCGGCAGGACGCCGAGGACGAGGCCGTCCGGGTGTTCGCCGCCAACCTCAAGGACCTGCTGCTGGCCGCGCCCGCCGGCACCCGCACCACCATGGGCCTGGACCCGGGCCTGCGCACCGGCGTCAAGGTCGCCGTCGTGGACGCCACCGGCAAGGTCGTGGCCACCGAGACGATCTACCCGCACGAGCCGAAGCGGCGCTGGGACGAGTCCATCGAGACCCTCGCCAAGCTGGCCCGCGCCCACTCGGTCGACCTGATCGCCATCGGCAACGGCACCGCGTCCAGGGAGACCGACAAGCTCGCCGCCGACCTGATCGCGCGCCACTCCGACCTGCGGCTCACCAAGGTCATGGTGTCGGAGGCGGGCGCGTCGGTGTACTCGGCCTCCGCCTACGCCTCCCGCGAGCTGCCCGGCATGGACGTCTCGCTGCGCGGCGCGGTGTCCATCGCCCGGCGGCTGCAGGACCCGCTGGCCGAGCTGGTCAAGATCGACCCCAAGTCGATCGGGGTCGGGCAGTACCAGCACGACGTGTCGGAGGTGAAGCTGTCCCGGTCGCTGGACGCCGTCGTCGAGGACGCGGTGAACGCGGTGGGCGTGGACGTCAACACCGCCTCCGCGCCGCTGCTGACGCGCGTCTCGGGCATCGCCGAGGGGCTGGCGGAGAACATCGTCGCCCACCGCGACGAGCACGGCCCGTTCCGCAGCCGGACCGGGCTGAAGGAGGTGCCGCGCCTCGGGCCGAAGGCGTTCGAGCAGTGCGCGGGCTTCCTGCGGATCCCGGGCGGGGACGACCCGCTGGACGCCTCCAGCGTGCACCCCGAGGCCTACCCGGTGGCGCGCCGGATCGTGGACGCGTCCGGCGGCGACATCCGCGGGCTGATCGGCAACACGGCGACGCTGCGCGGGCTGCGGCCGCAGGACTTCGTGGACGACACCTTCGGGCTGCCGACCGTGACCGACATCCTGGCCGAGCTGGAGAAGCCCGGCCGTGACCCGCGCCCGGCGTTCCGGACGGCCGAGTTCAAGGAGGGCGTGGAGAAGCCCGCCGACCTGGAGCCGGGCATGGTCCTGGAGGGGGTCGTGACGAACGTCGCCGCGTTCGGGGCGTTCGTGGACGTCGGCGTGCACCAGGACGGCCTGGTGCACATCTCGGCGATGTCGGACCGGTACGTGGAGGACCCGCGCGACGTGGTCAAGCCCGGCGACATCGTCCGGGTGAAGGTCCTGGACGTGGACCTGAAGCGCAAGCGGATCTCGCTCACCCTGCGGCTGGACGACTCGTCCCGCGCGGGCGGCGGCGGCGAGCGCGGGGAGCGCGGCGGGCCGTCCGGGCGCGGCGGCGGGCAGCAGCGCCAGGGCGGCCGCGGCGGCCACGGCGGCGGCCCAGGCGGCGGCCAGGGCGGCGG
>NZ_JBHSON010000063.1:0-67028 GCF_042656285.1 Actinomadura rugatobispora
ACGCCTCTGGGGAGCCGTCTCCGACATCGCCGGAGGCATCAAGGACTGGTTCAAGGCCAACCGAGCCCTCAAAGCCGCCGAAAAAGCCGCCAACACAGCCAGAGCCGCCGCCGACGCCGCACCGAAGTTGTGCAAGAAGAACAGTTTTCTGCCTGACACAAGGGTCAGGTTGCCCGACGGCAGGACCAAACCGATCAAGAAAATCAAGGCCGGGGACAAAGTGCTGGCCACTGATATCAGGACAGGCAAGACTTCACACCGCACCGTTGTGGCGACGGTCGCCGGGGCCGATATCAAGAACCTCGTACAGGTGAATATTGATAGTGACGGGGACCGCGGCGTCAAGGCCGACGTGATCATTGCCACCGGCAATCATCCCTTCTGGGTCCAATCCCTCTCCCGCTGGCTGCCCGCCGAGCAGGTGAGGGCTGGAATGTGGCTACGTTCCGACACGGGCACCCAGGTTCGGGTAACCGCCATCCGGACTTGGAGCCAGTATCAACATGTCCACAACCTCACCGTCGCTATCGATCACACCTACTATGTTGAAGTCGGTGCGACTACGAATTTTGGATTGGTCTCCATGATCAATGCCATGACCGACCTTCCTGGGGCATTCGCAAGAGCTCAAAGCTCGGGCGATGGGGTTCTTCATTTCTACGAGCGCGATGGTCACCTGACCGTGCAGCGCCACGCTGATCGAGTTCGCGTGACATGCAGCTATGTCGACGGGGTCATGGACGTGAGCGATAAAGAGCTGGCGATCGCCTTGCTTGACTTTGTCCATAAGGGCACCACGTCTCTTATTGAGGATTATCCGGATCTCTTGAAAAATCCCAGCTTCCTCGGTCTCGCTTACAAAAATTGAAGTAAGCATGTTAAGAGGGGGAGCCGGGCGGGTCAACGGGGTGGGCGTCGGGAACGCCATCTATGATGAACGCGCCATAGTCCGCGGCCGCCTGCCGGTGGGCCAGCGCCTCCTGGCAGGGGGCTCTCGCGCCATACGTTTGCCTCTCTGACGCTCGGAAACCGGTGGATCAAGGACGCCGTCGAACGGCTCGCCCTCAAGGGGCTTGATCGCGTCATACCCGACGGCGGGTGTTACCGGGTGGCCTACCCGCGGACGACGCCACCCGCCGGCTCACCCGCCCGCGCACCGACCGCGAGAACATCGGCGCGGGCGACAACGACATCAACTACACCTACGACCCCGCCGGCAACGTCACCAAGATCGCCGACACGCCTGAACGAGCTGGAGACCGAGTCGCTGCGGTCCACCGGCGCGGTCCTCACCCCGGCCACCGTCCGGGCCGTCTACCAGCTCGGAGCCGACGACGCCGAGGTGCTGTTCAGCGCGGTGACCTGGCTGCGTCGGCACCCGGACGCGGGAGCGTGGACCGCACGTCAACTCCCGGTCCCCGGCATGCACACCAAGTGGCTCGACACCCATGGCGCGCTGCTGCGCGACGTCGCGGGACGCGACGTCCGGGACGAGGTCCGGCCCCGGCCGGCCGTGCTGCACCTGACCTACGTCGACCCAGGCCACGCCGCGTCGGGCCGTCGCAGGCATGACGCCTGGACCACCGGCGACACGCACGACATCGCCTACCGGCCGCGGATCGTTCTCGTCGTCGAGAACCGCGACTCCCGGCTCTGGTTCCCACCGGTGCGGGACACGATCGTGGTCGAGGGCGGCGGTAAGGCGGCCGGGACCCTGCTCGCTAACGTGCCCTGGATCCGCGCTGCGGAGCACGTCGCCTACTGGGGAGACATCGACGCGGACGGATACGCGATCCTCGACCGGTTCCGCGCCGCGCTGGCCGAGCCCGGACCGGACGAAGCGCCACCGAAACCGGTCACCTCGATCCTGATGGACGCCACGGACCTGCACCGCTACGCCCGGCACGGGGTGAACCATGACAAGGCGGGTCGCCCCATCAAGCCGTCCCCGGTGATCCTGCCGCACCTCACCGAAGCCGAGACGACCGCCTATGACACCATCGCGACTGCAGGCCCCACCCCGTTCCGCCGGATCGAACAGGAAGCCATTCCCCTCGCCCACGCCGCAACCCGGTTGCTGGACGTCTGCATGAGATCCCCTTCGTCACCGGGCCGCAGCCGTTGTCACCCGATCGATGGGGCGTAGGGTTTCAAGCCTGTTCGCCAAGCGGCGGGCCCGTCTCAGGAAGCCTCGCGTGCCGGCCGGAACATCGTGTTCGACACCGGCGGCGTACGAGGATGGACGCAGCGGGGATTGTGGGGACACCGGTTTCCAGGTCGAGGTGGCCAGTCTGACGACCTGTCCGACCAGGAAGGTCGATCTCGCGGTGGAGGCTCCGCCGTCGGCTTCTCCGGTCATGACCATGGCAGGTCCGGCGCCGGCACCGCTGGAGTCGGCGGGCAGGAGGCCTCTCGCGCTGTCCGGTAGGGCGGAGGCGCGTGATCTCGCCGGCTCAGCTCTCGCCGTTTCCGGGCCCGTTGCCGCCGAGGAAGTAGAACACCGCGAAGGTGAACAGCACGGTGGCTCCGAACACTCCGCACCCGTACTCGATCGCCTGCGGAAGCGAGTCGCCGTCGAGGCGCTGCAGGATGCCGCCGACCAGCGCGGCGATGACACCGAGGAGGACGGCGATCGTCGCGAGCAGGGCACGGACGGTACGCGATCTGTGCGACCGGGGGGCGGTCATGATGCTCCCTCCAGGGTGTGGACGGTTTCCAGCAGGCCGTTGACCAGTCCGTCGGCCAGAGCATCGCGTGTGGTCTCGGCGGCCTTCACCAAGGCGTGGTGCGCGATGATCTGCGTGTCGAGGGCGTCGACCGCCAGGCCGATGCGGCGCTGCTCGTCGGCTGGCGGCAGCTTCACCGGAAGCGCCCCGAGGTTCGCGGCGCTGATGGACGGGATGGCACTGGCCGCCCCGCTGCGCGCCTCGATCCACTTTTGGACCGTCGGAGACGAAAGGAGCGCCAGCAGGTAATCCGGTTCCACGCCGTCGTCGGGGCGCAGACGCATGAGGTTGGTGGACGGCAGCCACCCCTCCTCCGCCGCGGTGACGAGCGCCGTCGGACCGACCGAGCCGGTGCGAACGATGAGAACGTCGCCTTGCCGGACCTGGTACTTCTCCAGTGCACGCGCGCTCTCGACAGAGAGCAGGACGGGGTCTTCGACCGATATTCGATGGTCCCTCAGGTGCGCGGGCATCACCAGAGGGACGCCATGGGGCGCGCGTTCGGCCTTCTTGACGAGGCTGTGGGACGGGCCCGCCTGGATGCGGCACAGATCAGCCAATCGCACCTCCCGCCGGTCACTGACGCGACCGCGCTCGTCCAGCGTCCGGTGCGCGATGCTGATGCGGGCGGCCCGCGCATCGGCTTCCCGGGCCTGCTCCGTCTGGAATTCCAGCGCGGCCGCCGGTCGTGGAACCTGGATTCCGGTCTCACCGCCGGGCCAGAACGGCGTCTCGGGAAGGTGGTCTGAAGGGACGAGTGAATGGCTGCGCTCCGCGATGTCCGCGACCGGGACGGCGGCGGCCGCGCCGCGACCGCCCAGCGCCTCAAGCCACCTGTCGTCCCCGGAACGCCACCGGTGCACGCACTCGACCAGGGCGTCGATCTCGTCCTGGGCGAGGACGCGCTGCTTGCCGGTCTTGACGCCGAACCGGCGGGCGTCGATCAGCAGGATGCGCCCGCCCTGTGCCGCCACCCGACCGGTGGGATGCCTGAGGACCCAGATCATCGCTGGAGCGGCGGTTCCGGCGAAGAGCTGGCGGGGCAGGGCGATGACGCACTCCACCGCCCCGTCCTCGATCATCCTCCTCCGGATGTGCAGTTCCCGGGCGTCGGTGGACACCGCCGCCCGATTGGGCATCAGCACACCGGCCCGGCCGCCCGGTGCGAGTGACCCGAGGATGTGCTGGAGCCAGGCGTAGTTGTCGTTGTGCGGTGGTGGAGATCCGTAGACCCAGTCCTTGCCCGGCTCCTCGTGGCGGCCGTGCCGCCGGCTGTTGAACGGCGGGTTGGACACAACGACATCGACCTGCGCGGAAGGCGAAGCGGTCTGATGAGGCTGAGGAGCCACACTCAGGTCCACCTGCGGGACGCCCAGCGCGTGGAGCCTCATCCCTGCGATCTCCAGCAGGTCCCGCGAGGGGCTGGTTCCCGAGAACCGCAGGCCGGGGGAGACCTCCAACGCCCCTGCCAGGAACTCTCCGCCGCCCAGGAAGGGGTCATGGATGCGCCCGGCGGCGCGGCCGTCCTTGAGCAGCAGATCGATCATCGTCCTCACCACCGAGCGCGGGGCGAAGAACGCCTCGTCGGCCGGTTTGCTCCAGGTCTGGAAGCGGTCGAGCAGTGGGTGGAAGGCGTCCACCCCGAGTTCCTCGCACAGCCGCACGATGTGCGCCACGTCGTCGACGGCCTCGGCGTCGAGGTCGTCGAGCCGGACCGCCGATCCCGGTGGCAGGCCAGCCGATTCCAGCGCCGCCGCGACGCGGCGGCCGATCGCCCGCAGCAACTCCTGCGGAGACCATTGCTCGTCGAGTGCGCCGCGCACATCGTCGCGCAGCCGGGACCATGCCGGACTGTCTCGGTGGCGCAGCAGGATGAGGGAGGACAGGAGGTGGAGGTAGACGGTCGGGTGCTCGCGTCCGCGGACTCTCACCGAGAGCGGTCCGAAGAGCTCGGTCAGGATCTCCTGGGTACGAAGGGCGGCAGCGTCCTCGTCCGGGGCGGCGGTCATGAAGCAAGTCTCGGGGAAGGACGCCCTGAGGGCAACTGCGCATCATGATGCGCACTTCCGCTGAGCCGGGAGAAGCCGGCCGGCCTGCTGACCGAGCGGCAGGACGCGATGGCCGCCCCGGAACGGGTTCTCGCGCCACACAGGGAACCCCGACTCCGACACGCCCAGGACGCGGCAGCACGCCTTGATAGGCAGCCGCCGTCCGTCCATCACCTCGATCGCTTCGAACCGTTTTGGGGCACGGCCTGCTGCATAGGTTGGATCGCCCGCTGGGTCACCGCCGGTTCGGTCTCCACGCGCGCGATCCGGCGCCGGGACGCCGCGAGTCCTGCGTGGCCGGCCGCTGCCAGCCTCGGCTCCAGACCCGCGTCGATGTGGTCCTGGCCCAGCCGGATGTAGATGCTCCGGTTGGGCATCTGCACATCCGCAGCGCCCTGCCGGACCGGCGGGCCGTCCTTGACCGGATGCAGCACTCGCGGCGGAACTCGAGCGGTGGCTCCCGGGCCCTTCTTCAAGATCCGAGTCAGGGACGTCACCGAACCCGGTGAACTGGATTGCCAGACGCTCGGGACGTACTTCTGGTTGTCGGCCGGGTCTGGCCTGGGGGCCGAGGGCGGGCCGTGGCCCGTCGGCTTGCGTTCCTGACGACGCCCGAGTACGACAGTGATCGGGTTGTCAGGACACGGCCTGCAAGGGTGAGTCTGGCTCGTATCATGACTATCTGCACGACGGGCGATCCAGTGTGGCGGTGATGATGCCGGCGCGGCGAGGCAGGTGTGCATGGATGACCTCAAGCCATCCGACCCCCGCGTGATCGGAGGCATCGAGTTGCGGGGCAGGCTCGGTGAGGGTGGCATGGGGGCTGTCTATTTCGGGCTTACCGCGGACGGGGAGCAGGTTGCGGTCAAGGTGATCCGGGACGCGATGGTCGGCCATCAGATCGTCCGTGAACGGTTCAACCGCGAGATCAAGGTGATGGACATGATCCGCGGGCCCGGTGTGGCGGGGCTGGTCGCCGCCGCGGCGGAGGGCGAGGAGCCACCATGGCTCGCCATGGAGTACGTGCGCGGCCTCACGCTGCGGCAGTACGTCGAAGGCCGCGGCACGCTGGCCGCGGCGATGGGCGCCGCGCTGGGTGACCTTCTCGTCGAGGCGCTGATCGCCGTCCACACGGCCAAACTGCTGCACCGCGACCTCAAGCCCGGCAACATCCTGCTGGGGTCGGAGGGGCCGAAGATCATCGATTTCGGGCTGGCGGGGCTGCTGGAGGCGCTGGAGGATCAGGAGCTCACCTCGACGAACGAGACCTTCGGCACCCCGGTCACCATGTCTCCGGAGCAAGTGGAGAGCGCCAAGAACCTGACGCCGGCGGCCGACGTGTACTCGCTGGGCGCGACGCTGATCTACGCCCTGGCCGGTCACTTCCCGTATCAGCGTCCGAACAAGAACGCGCTCTTCCACGCGATCACCGACTCGAACATCGCGCCGGACCTGAGCGGCCTGCCGCCCACGCTGGAGCCGGTGATCGTCGCGATGGTGGCGCACGAGCCGGCTTCGCGCCCGACCCTGGCCGAGGCCGCCGACGAGTTTCGCCGAGTGTGCAAGGAAGCGGGCCTGTCGCCGAGGGACGCTCGTGTGCACCTGGCTACCCTCACCTTCGTCAAGCGCGACACCGACCCGCCGTCCGACTTCGACCCGCCCTCGCAGGCGTGGCGCCGCCGTCCCGTCACGGTCCCCGTGCCACGGCCCGCGATCCAGGCGCTGGCGGACCGGATCCGCGCCGCCTACGCGACCTCGACACGGCTTTGAGATGAAGGAGTTCTGCGAGTGACCATCGCACATCCGCAGGCCACGCCGTTCGCGAACGGCGCGCGGATCGAGGTGCGCGACGCCGAGTGGATGGTGCGCACCTGCACCCCGGTCGAGCGGGGCTACATGGTCCGGGCGGTGGGGGTCTCGGAGTTGGTCCGGGACGAGGACGCGATCTTCTTCACTGACATCGAGGACGTGCGCCCTTTGCGTCCGGAGGACACTGAGCCGGTCGCCGACACCACGCCGGCCTTCGCCCGCGGCCGCCTCTACCTCGAATCCGTGCTGCGCCGCACTCCTTTGCCGCAGACCCAGCGCGGCCTGGCACTGGCCGATCGGTTCCTCCTCGACCCGCTCACCTACCAGCAGCGCCCCGCCGAGCTGGCGCTGCAAGGGCTGCGCCCCCGCATCCTGCTGGCGGACGTGGTCGGCCTCGGCAAGACCCTGGAGATCGGCCTGATCCTCGCCGAGCTGATCAGAAGGGGCCGGGGGGAGCGGATCCTGGTCGTCACGCCCCAGCAGGTTCTCGAGCAGTTCCAGCACGAGCTGTGGACGCGGTTCGCGATCCCGCTGGTCCGGCTCGACTCGGTCGGCCTCGAGCGCATCCAGCGTGACATCCCGGCCGGCCGCAATCCGTTCCTGTTCTACAAGCGCGCCATCATTTCGGTGGACACGCTGAAGAACCAGGGCAAGTACGGGCAGCACCTGGAGAACATGCACTGGGACGCCGTCGTCATCGACGAGTCCCACAACCTCATCAACGAGGGCAATCTCCGCAACCGGCTGGCCAAGCTCCTGGCCGCCCACACCGATGCGCTCCTGCTGGCCAGCGCGACCCCGCACAACGGCAACGCCGAGTCGTTCGCCCAGCTCGTCCGGCTTTTGGACCCCGCCGCGATCGCCGACCCGAAGAACTACTCGGCCGATCAGATCAAGCACCTCTACCTGCGCAGGACGAAGGTCAGCCCGGAGGTACGCGACCAGATCGGCGGCCGCTGGCCGGACCGCGGCCCCTCCGTCGCGGTGCGCTGTCCGGCCACGCCCAAGGAAGAGCGGATCTTCGAGGAGCTGACCCAGGTCTGGCTGGACGGGCCGGAGCGCACCGGCGGCCCCCTGGCCGGCCCGGACCGGCGGCTGTTCCCCTACACGCTGCTCAAAGCGTTCCTGTCGTCCCATGTCGCGCTCGCCTCGACGGTGGGACGACGCCTCAAGAACGCGACCGAGCCCCGCGAGATCGAGGCCCTCACCGACCTGGCCGCTCTTACCGGAGCGATGCAGGACAAGGACTCGGCCAAACGCCGCGCCCTCATCGACAAGCTTGAGGAAATCGGAGTCGGAGGCGGCAAGGCGACCCGCGCGGTGGTGTTCTCCGAGAGCGTTCCCACCCTGAACTGGTTGACGGAAACGGTCCCGGCCGAGCTGGGCCTGCGGCCCGATCAGGTGCTGCTGATGCACGGCGGCATCGGAGACCAGGAGCAGCAGCGGATCGTGGAGGAGTTCTCCCTGCAGGACAGCGAGGTCCGGCTGCTGGTCACCGGTGACGTGGCGTCCGAGGGCGTGAACCTGCACCGCCAGTGCCACCACCTGATCCACTACGACCTGCCGTGGAGCCTGATCCGGATCGAGCAGCGCAACGGCCGTATCGACCGCTACGGCCAGGAGCACCAGCCGCAGTTCCACGCGCTGATCCTCACCTCCGAGATCGAGGGCGCCAAGGACGACACCACCGTCGCCGAGAAATTGCTGCGCCGGGAGGAGGAGGCGCACCGCAGCCTGGGTACGGCCGAAGCGGTCACCCGCGAGTTCACCGCCAAGAAGGAAGAGGACCGACTCATCAAGGACCTGCTCGCCGGCAAGACCGTCGAGCAGTCCCTGGACGAGGCGCCGCCCGCCGGGTTCGACTTCCTGGCCGACCTGATGGGCTCCATGGAGCAGAACACCCAGGAACCGCCGCCCAGCGCGCCCGACCCGAAACTGTTCGAGTCCACCGAGGCGTTCGTCCGAGAGGCGCTGCGGACGGTGGTCCCCGGCCTGCGCATCGACGACGACGGGGAACTGCTGGCCTTCGAACCGCCGCCGGACCTCATCCAGCGGATGTCGGCCCTGCCCGCCTCCTACCTGCGCAGGCACAAGGTGCACGAGCGGATGAAGGTCACCTTCAACCGCGCCCTGGCCCAGCGCAAGCTGGACGAGGCCCGCCGCACCAAGACCATGTGGCCGGACATCGCCTACCTGTCGGACCTGCACCCGATGGTGGAGTGGCTGGTCGACAAGGTGCAGGTGCAACTCGTACGGCAGCAGGCACCCGTGATCACCGCCCAGGTGGACGAGCCGGCGTTCCTGCTGCAAGGCATCTATTCGAATGCTCTGGGGCAGCCGCTCGTCGTGGAGTGGATGGCGATCGACGGCCTGCCGCACTGCCCGCGCGTCCGTGACATGTTCGAGGTGCTCGCCGAGGCGGGAGTCGGCCCCCAGATGATCAACACGCTGCGTCCGCCGGACCTCGACCGCCTGCGCCCCCTTGTCCGGAACGCGGTGGAAGAGGCCCGCCGCCGCCTGGACGCCCGCCGCGACGAGCACGCCGAGCAGGTCGAGAAGCAGCTCAGCGGGCCTCGCGAGCGGCTCGTGGATTGGGAGCAGACGTCCCTGTCCGGCATTCCGGCCGAGGGACGAGGCGCCCGCAAGCGCGACGACGTACGCGACACGGCCGACCAGCAGCGGCGGCTCATGGAGAGCATCCGCACCACTGGGGAGCCGCTGCTGCGCGTCCTCGCCGTCCTGGTTCCGCATGATGACTGAGCGGAGCGAAGGACTGACCGCTGTTCTTGCTGGGGGTGTGGGGGTTCGTCCCCCCACAGGGGGAGGGGAGTGACCATGACGTTCGATTCGCTGGTCAACCGCGGCGACTACTTCTCGGCGCACTACCTGGCCGAGGTGCTGCCCAAGGACCTCAAGAAGAAGGACGGCCTGTTCGCCCGCTGGACCGAGCAGGAGAAGCGCTGGCGCGACGAGCACAAGGGTGGCGAGGAGAACCAGGACGAGGAGAGCGGCTGGCCGACTCCCCGCGCCGGTCTGCGCGCCCTCCGCAAGCCGTACTTCAAGGCGCGCCCCACCTTCGCCGACTACCTGGAAGCCGTCCGGGACGACGCGCCCGTCCGTCCCGACCCGCTCGAGTACAAGAAGTCGCTGCACGAGCTGCACGGCCACGTCCTGCGCGCTCTCGGGTACGAGGCGGAGCCCCGCACACTCACCGTCACACATTCCGGCGGTGCCTATGAGGTGGACGTCGCGTACGCGGGCCCGCACGACCGCCCTCTCGTCGTCGCGATCGAATGCGGCTGGGCCCCCGATGTGGACGCCGCCCTCGACCCCGAACTGTCCGGCCTGCTGCTGCGCGGGGTCGAGCTTGACGGCAGGGAGACGATCGAGACCGGGGACAAGCTCGCGTCCTGGCTGCTCAACAGCGAGGACCCGCCCCGCTACGTGCTCATCCTGGCGGGCGGTGTGGTCATCCTCGCGGACCGGATGACCTGGGGCGAGGGCCGCTACCTCGCGGTCAGCCTGGACGTCGCCCTGGGCCGCGGCACCGCCCTGCCCGACGAGCTCGGCACCATCGCGGCCCTGTTCGGCGCGGACACGCTGCTGCCGCCCGAAGAGGGCGGGACGGAACGGCTGGCCGAACTACTCACCAGCTCCCGCCAGCACGCCGTCGGCGTCTCCAAGGAATTGCGCGATGGACTCCGCGACTCCGTCGAGATCATCGCCAACGAGGTGCTGAATCGCCTGTACGAGCAGGGCGTGAAACCCGCTGACCTCATGGAGCCCGCCGCGTTCGCCAAGGAACTCGGCCGCGAATCCCTCCGCTACCTGTACAGAATCCTCTTCCTTCTGTACGCCGAGGCACGTCCCGAACTGCACGTGCTGCCCGCGGACGATGAGGCGTACGTCAAGGGGTACAGCATGGCCCGCCTCGGCGACCTGCTCATCCGGGAGTTGGTGTCAGAGGAGTCCCGCCGCGGATTCCATTTCTACGATTCGCTGGACCTGCTGTTCCGCATGGTCAACGACGGCTACAACCCCCGTGGAGGGACGGAGCCCGGCGAGTCCGAGGGCGAAGGACTGCGCTTCGAGCCTCTCAAGAGCGACCTCTTCGACCCGGAGCGCACCAGGCACATCGGGACGTTCGTCCTCGACGATGACGACGAGAACCCACGCCGCATCGACACCCGCCTCCGCAACGAAGCCCTCCGGAAGGTGCTTCGCCTTCTCATGCTGGCCAAGGGGAAGCGGAAGGAGCGGGGAGGTTTCATCTCCTACGCCCAGCTCGGCATCAACCAGCTGGGAGCGGTGTACGAGGGGTTGATGTCGTACACGGGGTTCATCGCCAAGGAGGAGCTGTACGAGGTCGCCAAGAACGGCGACCCCAAGGACGGCTCCTGGATGATCCCCGCCCACAAGGTCGCCGACTACGACGACTCGGTGTTCGTGCGCCGCATCGACGAAAATGGAATCAAGACCGGCGAGTGGGTCAGCTACAAGCCCGGATCGTTCGTCTACCGGCTGGCCGGCCGCGACCGCCAGACCAGTGCCTCGTACTACACGCCCGAGTCCCTGACCCAGGTCACCGTCCAACTCGCGTTGCAACATCGACTTGACCAGGACGGGACGACCACCAAGGCCCGCGAGATCCTCGACTGGACCATCTGCGAGCCCGCCCTGGGCTCCGGCGCGTTCCTCAACGAGGCCATCAACCAGGTCGCCGCCGAATACCTCAAGCGCCGCCAAGCCGAGTTGAGGAGTGAACGCCTCGAAGGTGAGCGCTACATCCAGGAACTCCAGAAGGTCAAGGCGTACATCGCCCTGCACAACTCCTATGGAGTGGACCTCAACGAGACCGCCGTGGAACTGGCGGAGGTCTCGCTCTGGCTGAACGTCATGCACGAGGGCCTCCAGGCCCCCTGGTTCGGCCTCCACCTCCGCCGAGGCAACTCACTCATCGGTGCAGGCCGCCGCCTGTACGCCCCGGACGCTCTGAAGAAGGGTGCCTGGCTGACCACCGCCCCCAACGACCACCCATTCCGGGACGGTCCGATCCCCCATGGACACATCCACCACTTCCTGCTACCCGCCCAGGGCTGGGGAGCGGTAGCGGGCGAGAAGGAGGCCAAGAACCTCGCCCCCGAAGAGGCGAAGCAACTGGCCGCCTGGCGCAAACGCCTCCGCACCTCCCCTTCTACTGGGAAGAAGCGCTCTCAGACTGAACGCCTTCAAGGCTTGGCTCGCCGGGCCGAGTTCCTGTGGGGCCTGGTCATCAGGCGGCTGGAGCTTTCCGAACGTGAGATCAGTCGGCGTGTGGACGTCTGGGGCGCTGAGGATCTGCCCGAGCCCAAGGAGGCTATCCCCAGGGAGGAGATCAAGGAGAGGCTCACCAGGCAGGGGTCGCCCTACTGGCGCCTCAAGACCGTCATGGACGCCTGGTGTGCCCTGTGGTTCTGGCCGCTCGACAAGGTCGGTCTCTTGGACGGAACGGACGAGCAGTACGAGGTGCTCAAGGCCCCGCACGTTATCAGCCGTGTCGCCGAGCCGCAGAAGGCGGAAGAAGCAGCCACTACGGACTCGCTCGTTGTTCAGCAGCGATGGGAGGCGCCCACCCTGGACGGGGCGCTACCTCCTGCCCAGCAGGAACTTGCTCTCCAGAAGCAGCGCCGCAAGAGCCAGCCAGCCAAGCCGCGCGTCAAGCGCCGCACGGTGACCCCGTTGAACAGCCTTGACGACTGGCTCGACTTCGCCGAGGCACTCCTGGGCGCCGACGACTTGGACGAAGAGCGTTCTCTGTTCCCGAAGTCTGACCTTCTCAGCGACCTAGACCAGTACGAGAGGGCGCTTCCGACTTGGATGGGCATGGAGGACGAGTGGAGACTGGAAGAATTCTTCCCCTGGCTCCACACCGTCCAGAACATCGCCGAGCAGCAAGGCTTCTTCCACTGGGAACTGATATTCGCCCAGATCTTCAACAAGGGCGGCTTCGACCTCCAGGTAGGCAACCCACCCTGGGTACGACCCCGCTGGGAAGAGGCAGTTGTACTGGCCGAACTTGCACCCTGGTTCGTGTTGGCGACGGAGCAAAATTCTATCTATAAGGAAGAACGGAAGCGGAAACTTCTCGAGCCGAACTCTTCGCGCGACTACTTCCTGAGTGAACGGACCAGAATCAGTGGTATCGGCAGCTTCTTGCAATCTGAGCCAACTTTTTCACTGCTAGTTGGCACGCAGCCAGATCTGTATCGCGCATTCATGTGCCGTGTGTGGAATAGTCTCAACGGTGCGGGAGTTGGCGCATTGATACACCCCGACACTCACTTTGGTGGGGCTCGCGAAGGGCGTTTGAGGGCTGCTGCATATAGGCACCTGCGCCTACATGCAACTTTCGTGAATGCTGGTAACTGGGCATTCCAGGACCTGGTGCGGACGCAGGAGTTCGGACTGCATGTGTACGGCCCTCGCAGTGAGATCAGTTTCGTCCATTTGAGCGATCTATATAGTGCTCAGGTGCTCTCGAAATCGTTGGTGCACGATGGGCAAGGGGAACTTCCCGGTATCAAGTACAAAGGCACCTGGGATACCCGTCCTCATAAGGCTCGGGTCATCAGTGTTGATGAAGAGGTGCTGGACGGCTGGAGAAAGCTCACCGTAGGCGCCGAAGTTCCTGTTGAGGAGACACCGTTGCTGTATCCGGTGACAACGGCGGAAGCGGACGGTATCGAGTTGTTGGCCGCTTATCCTCGACGCTTGGGGGATAGTAACCCTTATGTTAGTAGTGGATATCATGAAAAGGGGGCCAAAGACGAGGGTTTGATTCAGTGGAAAACAATGCGGCCAGAATCGCTGGACGACGTGGTCCTGCAGGCACCGCATTTTGCGATTGGGACACCCTTCTACAAGCAGCCCAAGATCCCTTGCCGCACCCATCACGACTATGTGGCGTGGGATGTTAGGCAATTGACCTCAGATGCGATCCCTATCACAAATTATCAGAGGGCTGCCGATCCCTCCCGTTTTCAATTGGCCCAAGATAGGTGGGGCGATTCTCGCTATACGGAACACTATCGCATGGCATGGAGGTCATTTATCGACCCAAAGGCTGCCGAGCGATCGCTGTTCGCAGCGTTGATCCCGCCAGGACCTGCCCATGTCCATACCGTCTACAGTATGGCAGTGCCCGTGGAGGGGAAAACTGGCACTCTGGGCAATGGTGTGAATATTGATAATCACGCCACTGCCCTCTTGGTCGGTTTCTGGGCCTCTATTCCTCTGGACTACCTGCTTCGCGTGACAGGTCGTGGGCATCTCCAGCGAGCTGAAGCTTTTGCGATGCCCGTGGGGGAACTGCGCCACCCATTTGCATCGGCAATGCTTTTGCGGACATTGCGGCTTAACTGTATGACAGAGGCCTACGCTGCATTGTGGAAGAGCGTATATTCTGCCAGTTGGTCAACGGAGACATGGGTCGTCAACTGGCCGCAAATGCCAGCGCTGGAAGCAGTGGGGCCACAGTGGGATCGAGTAACGCCGCTGCGTACGGAATACGAACGTCGTGCAGCCCTCGTCGAGATCGATGCGCTTGTTGCTGCATGGCTTGGGTTTTCGGTGGAGCAGTTGATTGCGATCTACCGTGCCCGCTACCCGATATTGGCTGATCGTGATTCGGCGATGTGGTTTGACAGCTCCGGTCGAAGGCTTTCAGCGGACCCATATGCATTTGGTTATGGGCAGACGAAAGAACACTTCAAGCACCTCCAGGAGCATCTGGAGCATCCGGAAAGGGTTCCTGCTCCGGAGGGGTACACGCCGCCGTTCTACAAGGCGGATCGGGAAGCTGAGTATCGGCAGGCACATGCCGTGTTCTCGGAGCGGCTGGAGCGGGCTAAGGCTGAGGGGTGGACGCCTGATGGGGAGTCGGCGTCGTGAACTCGGCTTCGACTGGCTTTGAGGCGGCTCGTTGCGTCGGCCAGGGCGTGAGGCTTGGGTGTGATCGGCAGCAGGCATATGGCTGCGGCGGCTCGTCTACCGGCCAAGACTCGGGAGGGGTGGGGTGTGTCAGCGAAGCTGCGCGTCTCTGATGCGTCCGCTGGCTCCATGCCCGATGTCGTGGGGCGGTTCCGGTTGGGGCGTCTTAAGGGGCGCAGGCCTGTTGCCTTGGACGGATGGCGGGTGACGACCGGCGATCAGCGTGTTGCCGACAACGTGGCCGCGCTGTTGGGTGGCACGCCGGAGGAGTGGGTTACCGAGGGCGAGGACGACATTGAGGTCCTGACGGACGCCGATGCCGTTGAGGTGATCTTGGATGGCCCCGACGCCATAGCGGCGGACCTCATGCTGTGGGGGATGGATGGGACCATCCTTCACCACTGTGATAGCCAGGCGTTTCTGAGTGGTGACCGTCCCGGGCAGCCGTGCGGGTGCCCTGAGCTGGTGGCAGACCGCAAGGCTGCGGCGAAGTCGGGACGGGGGCCTAAGCCCCGTACGAGGATCACGTTTCGGCTGCTCGGCGCTCCTGGCCTCGGGAAGTTCTGCATGACATCGGGGTCGTGGGATCTGGTTCGCGTGCTGCACGAGTATGCGGACGCCCTTGAGGGTGTTGGCGGGCCTGCTGCATGCGTGCTCAAGCTTGAAACGGTGTCCTTCACCCCTGAGCGTGGGCCGTACAAGGGGCGGGTGATCTCGTACAAGAGGCCGGCCTTGGCGGTTTGTGGTGCGTATGAGCATGGTGCGTCTGGCTAGGCCCGCGCCCGTCGTGGAGTCGTCAGGGCTTGAGGCGGGCCCACACCCACTTGCCTCCGCTGGGATCCCTCGTATAGCCGCAGCTGCTGGCGATCGTCGCGACGATGTTGAGGCCCCAGCCGCCGTTGTCGTCCCAGTGCTCGGGGGAGAGGTCGAGATCGTCGAGCGTGGGCTCGGTCGGCTGGCCGGGTGTCGGGACACGGTCGGACGAGTCCCAGACGGCCACGAGGATCTCTTTGGCCTCCCGGCTGAGCCGGTACGTGATCTGTTGGCCGGGCGTCGCGTTGACCGCATTGTTGATCAATTCGGAAGCGACGAGGAACGTGTCGTCCGAAATGTGAGAGTGGCCCCACTTTATAAGTCGGGCATTTGTAAGCGTTCTGGCCATTCCAGCTGCTGCTGCCGATGCCAGCATGGGAAGGATCAGTTCGTCCGTCTTTGTTGTCACGTCATCCTGCCCCTGACTTTGTTGTCGCTTTCTTGTGGCAAGGATCACGCGGTCGCTCTACTCTCGCCTGTATCAACAGAAGGCGAAAACCTGGAGGGCCCGTGGTGAACGTTCGAGACCCCCTAGACCCCAAGATCTCGATGTGGCACTTCCTCGCCTACTACCTTCGGTTCGTACGCGAGAAAGAAGGGCTGTCCCTCGCTCAGTGGGGGAAGATCATCGGGATGGCGCGATCGAGTGTTTCGAATATCGAAGCCGGGCGCGCCAAGCTCCAGGTGGACTACGCGAGACGTCTGGACGTGAAGTTCGAGACGGGTGGGCTGTTCGAGTTGCTTCTCTGGTACGCCCGCATGGCGCACGATCCGAACTGGTTCCGCCAGTACAGCCAGCACGAGAAGCAAGCGGCCGACATCAAGGTCTACCACGGGCAGGCAGTGCCGCTCCTGCTCCAGACCGACGACTACACCGAGGCTTACGGTCGACTCAGTATGTCCATGGACCGCGAGGCGGTCCTGGCCGGGCGTATCTCCAGGAAGCGGGCCATCCTGGAGCGGGAACACCCGCCCTGCATCTGGGCCCTCCTGGACGAGGCCGCTCTCGCACGTCCGGTCGGTGGCCCAGAGGTCATGGCGGCTCAGCTCCGGCATCTCCTGGAAATGGCGGATCGCTGGAACGTGATCCTGCGGATCATTCCTTTCTTGGCGGGAGAGTACGAGGGAGCCGACGGGTTCTTCCAGCTCATCGGCCTGCCTGACCGGGACATCGCCTACGCGGGCGCCCAGGGAGGCGGACGGCTGATCGAGATGGCAGACGAGGTCAAGTCGTACGTTGATACGTTCGAGCGTATCGGCGCAAAGGCCGAATCTCAGGCGAGGTCACGTGACGTGATCAAGCAGTACTTGGAGAGGTACCCATGACCGTTCAGTGGCGCAAGAGTTCCTACAGCGGCACAGCGAATGACGACGTGTGCGTTGAGCTTGCGCGTCTTCAGCAGGGCGTCGGAATCCGGGACTCCAAGGACCCGGACGGGGATCGGTTCACGGTGAGCGGTGCCGTGTTCGGGGTGCTGGTGGAGAAGATCAAGGCGGGTGGCCTCGACCGGCCGTGACGGCCTCCGTTAGGGTGCGGCGGGCCTCCTGACCTGGCCCGCCGCGCCGGGCCGGTCGGGTGGACGACACAGAACGAAAGGGGTGCGTGGTGAGGCCGACGCTGGCAGCCGATGAGGTGCGGCGCAATCTGACCCAGTACCTCACCACGACGTTCGCGCTGGCGGACGACCAGGTGCGCGAGGGGCTCGAACGGTTCCTCAACCATGACGAGCAGGGCATCTTCCGTGGGCCCTACCTGCGGATCCGGACGCCCTTCCGCAAGGTCGGCGACGACTGGCGCAACCCGCTGGAGTTCATGCCGGACGGCCCGGCGCCCTACCTCCACCAGGCGAAGGCGTTCGAGCGGCTCAGCACCTTCAACAAGGAAGCCCAGCCGACGCTGATCACGACGGGGACCGGGTCGGGCAAGACCGAATCCTTCCTCTACCCCGTCCTGGACCACTGCCGGCGGGAGCGCAAGAAGGGCAAGACCGGGGTCAAGGCCCTCCTTCTCTACCCGATGAACGCGCTGGCGACCGACCAGGCGAAGCGGCTCAGCGACTACCTGTCCCAATCCGGCCTGGGGGAGGTCACCGCCGGGCTCTACATCGGTGACACCCCCGACACCGAGTACCCCAGGGTGCAGACGCGGCGGACGGTGATCCGGCGGGAGCGGCCGGACATCCTCATCACCAACTACAAGATGCTCGACCTGCTACTCCAGCGGGCCGCTGACCTCCCGCTTTGGAAGGACGCCGACCTCGCCTACATCGTGGTGGACGAGTTCCACACCTACGACGGGGCTCAGGGCACGGACGTGGCCATGCTCATCCGGCGCCTGGCGGCGGCAACCGGGCACAGCCGTCCCGGCAGGCCGCTCGGGAAGATCTGCCCGGTCGCGACGAGCGCGACGCTGGGGCAGAGCGGGCCTGGCGCGGCGGCACAGATCCGGGCGGTGGCCGAGACCGTCTTCGGTACCGCGTTCCCCGAGGGCTCGGTGATCGGCGAGGACCGGCTGCCGGTCGACGCATGGATGGGGAGGATCGACTTCGGGCTGCCGATTCCCGAACCCCACGAGCTGGCGGCCCTGCCCGACCCGCACGACGACCCCGGCGCGATGGACCGGATCATGGAGGCGGTCACCGGCACCCGCGCGCTCACGCCGCCCGAACTCGGCGAGAAGCTGCGCGCCCACATCCTCACCCGCGCTCTGCTCGAAGTGCTGGACGGGGAGCCCAAGACCCTTGAGGAGATCCTGGAGGTCCTGCCTCTCAAGGGGGCCTACAGCTGGGGTGACGCCGTCCGCCGGTCGCCCACGCAGGCCGCCGTCGCCCTGTCCCGGTTCGTGGCGCTGCTGTCGGTCGCCACCGAGGTCGCCGACTCCCGCGAGCGTCCCATCCTGCATGTCGAGACGCACCTGTGGATCCGGGCGGTGTCGCGGCTGCTGCGCGCGGTCGGGCCCCGTCCCGGGTTCGGATGGTTCGGCGAGGCGCCCCCGCCGATGGACGCGGAGACCACGCTGGCCGGCGGCGGGCGGGAGATGCTGCCCTCCATCTACTGCCGGCACTGCGGCCGGGCGGGCTGGGCCGCGATCTCCCCGGAACGCGACCCGCAGCAGCTCGACACCGACCCCGCCCGCATCTACCGGGCCGCGATCGCCGAGAAGGGCCGCGTCCGCCCGATGATCACGGCGACGGAGAGTGAGGTCAAGGCTCAGGCCGAGGGCAAGCCGGGCCCGCCCGTGCTGGTCCTGACCGACGGAGGGCACCGGCTCCGCCCGCTCGACCCGTCCAGAGATCTCGGCGAGAACCGCGACACCCGCGATGTCTGTGTGCTCGCCGACATCGCCCACAACAGGACGAGTGTTCGCGCCGCCGAGAACGACCACTGTCCCGCTTGCGGCATGGAGCAGGGCACCCGATTCCTGGGAGCGGGGCTGGCCGCGCTGGCGTCCGTGGCCGTCACCGAGCTGTTCACCGGTGGTCAGCTCGAGGGCCCCCAGCGCAAGACGCTGCTGTTCAACGACGCCGTCCAGGACGCCGCGCACCGGGCCGGGTTCGTCGCCAACCGCTCCTTCGGCTTCTCGCTGCGGCTGCTGCTGGCCCGCGGGCTGGACTCCGAGCGTCCCGTCCCGCTGAACGAGCTGATGGCCGAGGTGGTGAAGGAGGCCAGCGTGCCCGAGTACCTGCCCTCCGTCGTCCCGCCCGACCTGCACGACCGTGACGACGTTGACGCGTTGCTGGCGGGGGAGAGCGAGGGGGCCGCCCGCACCTGGGACCTCATCGGCGAGCGGCTGGCGTTCGCCACCGTCATGGAGTTCGGCCTGCGTTCCCGGCAGGGCCGCACGCTGGAGCTGACCCGCACCGCCGCCGCCGAGGTCCTGCTGGCCGAGCCCGAACGCGTCGGGACGCTCGCCCGTGACCTGTTCCTGGGCACCGCCGCGAGACTCGAGGGCATGCCCGACGAGACCATGTTCATCCGGTATGTGCGAGGCCTGCTGGAACGCATCCGGATGCGCGGCGGGATCAAGCACCACTGGCTCGATCCCTGGATCGAGCAGGCGGGGACCAAACGCTTCCTGACCATCTGGGGACGGCGGCCCGACGGCATGCCCGCCTTTCCCCGGGGACTGCCCGCACCCCGCTTCGTCCTGGACCGGCCCAAGGGACCCAGCGAGTTCGACGGGATTCACGGGACCGCCGGACAACCCTCCTGGTACCAGTACTGGACCGCCCGATGCCTCGGACTGGACGCGGCGGGCGCCACCCACTACCTCAGCCGTGTCCTCGACATGCTTGTAGACGAGGGCGCCCTCGCGCGCCGCACCACAGGGGACGGCACCACGAGGATCTACGGACTGCTGCCCGGCCACATCCAGGTCTGGGGACTGGCCGACCCCCAGGCGCCCGCCGCCGGCGTCCACTGCGTCGTCTGCAACTGGAAGCAGACCGTCCACCCCCTGCGCCTGCACGAATGGGTGGACGCGCCCTGCCCGCGCTACCGCTGCGGCGGGCACCTGGCCGCCAACCAGGACGAGCGGTTCCGGGACGACTACTACCGGCGGCTCTACCAGAAGCGCGCCCCGTTCCGAGTGATCACCGCGGAGCACACCGGCGCCCTCACCCGCCCGCAGCGCGAGAAGGTGGAACGCGCGTTCCGCGAGGGGAACCGTTACAACGACCCCAACGTCCTGGCCTGCACGCCGACGCTGGAGCTGGGCATCGACATCGGCGACCTCTCCGCCGTGGTCATGGCGTCGCTGCCGCCCGCGCCCGCCAACTACGTGCAGCGGGCCGGTCGTGCGGGACGCCAGACCCGCAACGCGCTCCTGCTCACCTTCATCGGCCGCCGGGCGCGCGAACGGTACTACCTGGCCGAACCGCGCGACATGATCGCCGGGGACATCGTCCCGCCCGGCTGCTACCTGTCGGCCATCGAGATCCTGCAACGCCAGTACCTCGCGCACCTGGTCGACCTGGCCGCCCGGGAGAGCACGCTTCCCGGCGTCCTGCCCATGCCCCGGCTCGCCTCCGCCCTCTTCGGCGACTCCGGCTGGTTGACAGGGTTCCGCGCCGCCGCGCTGGAGCACGGCCCCGCCCTGGTCGAGCCGTTTCTCGCCCTGTTCGGCCCCGTCGGCGGCGAGCCCGAGCGCGGCCTCACCGAAGAGGCCGCGCGGCGATTGCGTGCCTTCGCCGCGGAGGGCATCGGGGAGGCCATCGACCGGGCCGCCGCCCTCTGGGACGAGCGCCTCACCGACCTGCGCGGCCGCACCGAGGTGATCGAGGCGGCGATCGGGGCGCTGGTGGAGTCCGACCCCACGCACAACGCCCGTCAGCGTGAACTGCGCGCCGAGCGGGACGCCGTCCGCAGGCGCATCGGGGAGATCGGCCGCGCCGACGCGCACGGCACCATGGTCGAGTTGGGGCTGCTGCCCAACTACTCGCTGATCGACACCCCCACCGCACTGGAAGCCACCCTCACCTGGGAGGAGCGGAACACCGACGCGGACGGGCCGGTCGCGGGCGGCGAGCCGGAAACCGGGCCGGGCCGTCCCGGACGACGCCCTGGGACGCCGCGCGGAGCCGACCGCCGCTACCACAGCGAACTGCGCGAGTACGAGCGCTCCGCCGCCCAGGCGCTCACCGAACTCGCACCGGGCAACTACTTCTACATCCGCGGGTACCGGCACCAGATCACGGGCGTGGACGTCGGGACCCGGCAGCGTCCCACCTACGAGAAATGGCGGATCTGCCAGAAGTGCGGCTACGTCCGCACCCCGCCCGCATCCGATGACACCAGCCGATGCCCGCGCTGCCGCAACCATCTGATCGGTGACAGCAGCGCGCTCCATACCGTGCTGGTCCCGACCAAGGTCACCGCACACGACCGCCGCGACGACGCCCGCATCCGCGATGACCATGACGAACGGCAGCGCCGCTACTACGAGCGCGCCGTGGCCGTGGACATCCCCGGCGAGACCATCGAGCGCCCCGGATCGTGGCGGCACGCGCACCGCGCCTTCGGCATCGACTTCACCCGCCAGGCCAAGATCCGCACCTTCAACCTCGGGCCGCTGCGGATGGACCGTCCCGCGGGGGACCCCTTCGCCGGGGAGCTCAGGCGCATCTCACCGTTCGTCGTCTGCACCGAATGCGGCGGTGCGACGGCCGAGACCGCGCAGGGCGGCGTCCAGCAGGGCTTCGACCCGGCGGGCGGTGGCGCGGGGTCCGCCACCTCCGGGTACGACTTCTCCGAAAGCCACCACCGGCCCTGGTGCCCCCAGCGGCGCGGCGGCGACGCCCCGCAGGAGCGGATGATCCTCGCCCATGAACTCGAGACCGAGGCGCTGCGGATCCTGGTTCCGGTGGCGACGACGATGATCCCCGAGCGCACCGCCACGTTCAAGGCCGCGCTCATGGCCGGCATCGCCCGCAAGTACGGCGGCGACCCCGACCACCTGCGGATCACCCCCGCCACCATGCCCGACCACCTGCACCACAGCGGGCACGAGCGGCGCTTCCTGGTGCTGTACGACACGCTGCCCGGCGGCACCGGCTACCTGCACCGGCTGTCCACCGAGTCCGGGCTGAAGGAGGTCCTGGAACACGCCCGGGACGTCGTCGGGAACTGCGTGTGCGCCGGCGACGACACCAAGAGCGCCTGCCACCGCTGCCTGCTCGCCCACGCCGCCGACGACGAGTTCGACATCGTCGACCGGGGCCTGGCGGAGGAGATGCTGGACGACCTGCTGGACGGCTGGGAGTCCGCCGAGGTCGCCAGCACCGACGACATCTCACTGTGGGACCAGGTCGAAAGCGAACTGGAGGCGCGGTTCGTCGCCGGGCTGCGCACGTGGGCCGCCGAGCCCGGGGCCGGGCGCGCGCTCGGCCCGGCCGGGCGGATCAACGACCGCCGCACGGCCGACCTGCGCGTCACCGGCCGCGACGGAACCGTCGTGCACTGGCAGGTGATCCTGCAGAGCGCCATCAAGGGCACCCGGCCCGACGTGATCTTCCGGCGCCTGGACGCCGCGCCGCTGGAGGTCGCCGTCTACCTCGACGGGTATGAGTACCACGCGTCCCAGCGGCACAACCGGCTCGCCGACGACGCCGCCAAACGCGCCCGGCTGCGCGCGCACGGACGGGTGGTCCTCCAGCTCACCTGGGACGACATCCGCCATTGGGAGACGGGCGAGGAAGCCGCCGACCCCGTCTGGCACCCCTACGGTGGCGTCGCGCAGGATCGGGCGCGGCAGACGTACCGGCAGGCGGGCCTGGATCCCGCCGAGCTGCCCGACCTGATCTGGACCAGCCCCATCAACACCCTGCTCGCCTTCCTGGCCGATCCAGATCAGGAGCGCTGGCTGCGGCGTGCGGAGGCCGCCGTGGCCGGCGCCGCCAAGGGAGCGTCGTGGTTCACACTCTGCCCCTCCGATCGCGTCCCCGAACTGGCGGCAGCCGTGTTGCGGGGGCAGACCCCTCCGGCCGTGCGCCAGGGTGACGTGATGCTGTTCCGCGCCGAGGACGCTTCCCAGTGCCCGGTCGTCGGGCTGGCCACCGCCGCGGGCGTATGGAGCGGGTTCACCCTCGTCGACGACCGTCCCGAAACGGTGCACGACGACGACCAGGCGCACAGGCGCCGCTGGAAAGCCTGGCTGTATTGGGGGAACCTGCTCCAGTTCCTCTCCCATGGGAGAGGCGAGGGCGGGCAAATCGCCGCGACCGCACTGGACACCTTCGACACCGGAGCCCTCGCCGCCGCCGGCGGCCACGGTCTGTTCAGTGAGCTGAGCCTGCTGGACCTCGACCCGGACGACACGGCAGGCGGCCTGGCCACCCAGCCGGGCGGCGAACCGGACGAGAACGAGTCGGCCGAGGACGCGGCCGCGGCCGCGGCCGCGGAGCCCGCCGCCGAGCCCGTCCCGCGCGGCGCCGGAGAACCCATGGAGCCGCCGCCTGGCTCGGCGTGGGCGGAGGTGCTCGACCTGCTCGACCCCGACGAACCGGGGCTCGCCGAACTGGCACGCGGCCTCATGGAACGCGGCCTGCCAGTGCCCGAAATCGGCTACGAACTGGGCGAGAACGCCTGGCAGGCTGAGCTGGCCTGGCCGGACCGCAAGGTGGGAGTCGTGCTGGCGGGCAACGACCAGGAGGCCACCCAGCGGTACCAGGCGTACATGCGCGCGAACTGGGAGGTTCGCACCGCCCGCTGGTGGACCGTGGACGAACTTGACGAGCGGATCAGGGGAGAGGACACGTGAGCGAGCGTGCGAGCGGACCGATGAGCACAGCAGTCTTGCTCGCGGCGCCGACGAAGGAGGTCGCGTGAGCGGGGCGACGCTGCGGCTGCTGCAGGAGGCGGACGACGAGATCCGGAAACTTCCCAGAATCGTCAAAGGCGCGATCTACGACTTCCAGCACAAGTTCCGGGAGAACCCTGACGCCCCCGGTTTGCGCCTCAAGCAGCTCAAGGGCGGCGGCCCCCGGCTGTTCTCCGCGCGGGTCAACGCCGAGTACCGGGCGCTGCTGCTGCACATCGATCGGCGCAACTACGTCCTGGTCGCCGTTCGGCACCGCAAGGACGTCTACGAGAATCTCGACCGCTACCGGTACCAGATCAACGAGGTCACCGGTGCGATCGAGTTCATGGACATGGTGTCGGTGCGGGCGGGTGCCTCGTCCCCGGCGCCGGAACCCGCGCCGTCACCGGAGCCGCTGTTCGCCGCCCACGGGCAGGAGCGGCTGCGTGAACTCGGTGTCGCCGAGCCGCTGCTCCCGCTCGTCCAGAAGATCACCACGGAGGAGGAGCTGCTCGGCCTCATCGAGTACGCGCCCGCGCACACCCGCGAGGTGCTGTTCGCGCTGTACGAAGGCAAGACCTTCGACGAGGTCTACGACCAGGTCACCGCCCCGGTCGCCGCGCCGGCCGAGGAGTCGATCGATACCACGGACTACGTGACCGCGCTGGCCCGCCCCGCCACCCGCGTCACAACGGAGGACGTCGCGCTCCGCCCTGTCCTCGACGGTGCCTTCGACCGCTGGAAGGTCTTCCTGCATCCCACCCAGCGGCGGCTCGTCGGACGCGACTACTCCGGCGCCACCCGGGTCAGCGGCGGTCCCGGCACCGGCAAGACCATCGTCGCGCTGCACCGGGTGAAGTACCTGGTGGACCGGCTTCAGCCCGGTGATGACAAGGCCGTGCTGCTCACCACGTTCAACAAGAATCTGGCAGCCGACCTGGAGAAACGGCTGAAGGAGCTGGGCGGGGAAGAGCTGGCCGCCCGGGTCCGGGTGGTCAACATCGACAAGCTGGCCACCGAGATCGTCAGCAAGGCCGAGCCGGGCGGGCGCCGCCGCTGGATCGACGACGGACGCGCCATTCAAGAATGGCGCGACATGCTGACCGAACTCGGCCACATGACCTGGGACGCCGATTTCCTGCACGCGGAATGGACCCAGGTGATCCTCGGTCAGGCGATCAACTCGCGCACCGCCTACTTCCGTGCCCGCCGCGCCGGACGCGGCCGCAACATCGGCCGCGCGCAACGTGACGAGATCTGGAAGCTGGTCGAGAAGTTCAGCATGCGGTTGGACGAGAAGAACCTGTGGACCTACCGGCAGGTCGCCGAGCGTGCCGCCCGACTGGAGATGGCCCGCGCCGAGCGGATTCGGGAGCACGCCGCGCAGGAGATGAACATCCACGCACAGGACGCCTCGATCGCCCTGAAGAAGCCCCGCTATCAGCATGCCGTCGTCGACGAGGCGCAGGACCTGGGCGCCGCGCACTGGAAGATGCTGCGGGCCATGGTCCCCGAGGGCCCGAATGATCTGTTCATCGTGGGCGACACGCATCAGCGCATCTACGAGAACTACGTCTCTCTCGGCAGCCTCGGCATCAACATCCGGGGGCGCTCGTCCCGGCTGACGCTCAGCTACCGCACCACCCACGAGATCCTCGGATCCGCGCTCGGCCTGCTCGGCGAGCAGTCCTGGGACGACCTCGATGACGGCACGGACGACCTGGACGGCTACAGGTCGCTCCTGCGTGGCCCGCTACCCGTCCTGCGGTCCGCCGCGTCCTGGGAGGCGGAACTGGACCTCATCGCCGAGCAGGTCGCCGAGTGGAACGACGGGCCGGGTGCTTCGATCGCCATCAGCGTCCCGGAACGGCACATGGTCGCCGACGTGGAGTCCAAGCTGGGCAGGGCGGGCGTCCTCGCCGCCGCCATCGGCCCGGACGGCCCCAAGAAGGACGACGTCGTGCACGTCGGCACGATGCACCGCTTCAAGGGCTTGGAGTACCAGCACATGATCATCGCAGGAGTGGCGGACGGGCTCGTCCCCCAAAGCTACGTCCGCCAGTACGAGACCACCGACCGTGTCCGGTACCGCAGAGAGATACAGCGCGCCCGCTCCCTGCTCTTCGTGGCCGCCACCCGCGCCCGGGATTCTCTGGTTATCACGTGGCACGGCACCCCCAGCCCGTTCCTCCCCGCGCCCGGCACGTAGCCGGCTCTTCGCTGGTCTGCCCTGCCTCAAGGTCACTCTGGGGGGCCGGCCCTGGTGGGACAGTTCTTTCGAGCAACGCTGGAACCTCGTCCGGCACGCTCAAGTAGGTCGTTTCGACCCCATCGGGATACTGAGCGACGAAGACCGGCAATACTTGACCGCTCTCGCCGTTGACGGCCTGCAGGACCAGGCGACCTCATCGTCGTCCCGCATGCCGTTGTCGCCGCCTCGGCGACGTTCTGGGCCGACCCCGAGTGGAGCGACGTGCCGCCCCAGGGCGTCGAACTCCTCCAAGGCGCCGCCGGGGCAACCCGCACATGCTCGTCTCGGAACCCGGGACGTGCCGCTGGACCGCCAAGGATTTCGACCGCGAGACCCTGGCGATCGGCGTCTTCGAGGCCAAGGCCGTCGTCTACCTGATGCACCCGAGCACGGCGCCTCCGGGTGCGGGCTCGGCACCTGCGTCGTCCGGCGGCGGCGCGAGCACGAGAGCGGCCGCTCCCCTGGTCGCCGACCGGCAGCCTGGTGGCCGGCTGATCGTCCGTTTCAGGCCGTCTGTGGATATTCGCGTTGATCCCTGATCGGGCGGGGCCCAAGATACTGCTGTGACGAAGTGGCAGAGGGCGACGGGCGTCGCCGTGACGGTGTCGGGTGCGCTGTGCTTGAGCGCGTGCGGCGGCGGGACGACACCAACTTCGCGTGCGGCGGGGTCGCCGTCCGCGACGCCGGTATCGATGGAGCAGTACCGCGCCACGCTGAAGAGCGCCGTCGATCCGCTGGAGACCGAGCTGGCAGACTTGGCGAAGGCCAAGGCGTACAAGGGCTTGCAGGGTCGCGTCAACGACGTCAAGGCCGCCGTGACCCAGGCCGCCGCCAAGCTCCGTCCGGTCACCCCGCCTGCCGAGGCCGCCCGGGAGCACACAGGCCTCGTCAGTGCCCTCGAGCGGTTCGAGAGCGTGGTCGGCGGCCTGGGCGGCGAGGTCGGCTCGCGGAACCTGTGCACCGGGGCGGCGGTCCGGGCCAAGATCGGCGACGCGGACGGCACGGGCGCGCTCCGCTCCGCCATGGCGGCGGTGCAGGCCAAGGTGCCGGGCGGGCGGCGGACGCTCACGCTGCCGTCCGCCGGCCAGAAGCCGGGGTCGCGCCCGTCCAACGGGGCGCTCATCCGGTCGGGCGGCGGCGGTGGCAGCGGGCGGCTCACCATCGACAACAGCGGCGGCTCGGACGACGCGCTGGTGACGCTCGGCAAGGGAAGCAAGCCGATGCTGTCGGTCTTCGTCCGGCAGGGTAAGAAGCACACGGTCAACGGTGTGCCGGACGGCGCGTACACGGTGTTCTTCACCGGCGGCACCAACTGGGACGGCGCGGCCAAGGCGTTCGGCCGCGAGTGCGCCTTCCAGAAGTTCGAGGATCCGCTCGACTACACCACCACCCGGACAGCCACCCAGATCCGGTACAGCACATGGAGGATCACCCTTCAGGAGGTCGTCGGCGGGAACGCGCGCACCTCGGACGTGGATCCCGACGACTTCCCCGAGTGACGGTCACGAGATCGCGTCGCTGTAGGGTCCGGCGGGCTCAGCCTCGCACCACGCCGTCACAGCCGACGAGTTCGCAACCGTGAGGACTTCGCTCGATCTGTTGGTCGCTTGCGTCGGGGACGTGGCAGGAACTGCGCGCCGGGTGGCGGGAGTTCACCGCGCACCGCGGGTGTGGATCCTCACTCTCCAGTTCACCGCGGTTCCCGGGCCTGGGGCGTCATCACCGCTGTCGAGGCCGTGGGCGCGTTCCTCGGTGCCGTGATCGCGGCCCGGCAGACTGCTGCCGTCGCTGCGTTGGCCCTCGCCTGCGTGCGGGCGACGATCGGGCCGGTTCCCCGACTGGTCCGGGATGAAGAGGAACAGGGCGTCCCGGCCGAGAGCAGCGGTGTGCGGGGGGCCGTTTCGGCGGCGCATGAGGCCGGGAAACGGCCGCCGATATGGCCATTGGGGGCGCGGGTGTCACGGCGAGCGAACATGGAGCAGCGTGGGTGGGCCAAAAAGGGCCCATAAAGACTGATGGGCATTCGCGATACTGCTGCGAATGCCCAAGCCGTGGCGGGTGCGCCGTCAGGGACTTGAACCCCGAACCCGCGGATTAAGAGTCCGCTGCTCTGCCAATTGAGCTAACGGCGCCTGTCGGTGTGGAGGGGGGTGGTGCGTCCCCTCCTGGCGACAGGAAGAAGGTTAGCAGGACGCGCGGACCAGTGCGAATCGATTAGTCCTGGGCCGGGAGGACGCTCATCATGCCTCGCCAGAGGGCGATGGCGGTGGCTCGGGAGCCGACGCCCAGCTTGGAGTAGATGCGGTTGACGTGGTTCTTGACGGTCTTCTCGCTGAGGAAGAGCTGGCGGGCGATCTCGCCGTTGGAGCGGCCGGTGGCGATCAGGTCCATGACCTCGGCCTCGCGGGCGGACAGGCCCAGGGTGAGGCGGCTGGCGGCGCGGAGGCCGCGGATCAGGTCGGGGACGGTGAAGGAGCCGGGGACGAGGTGGCCGCAGGCGCCGGCGCGGAGGGCGGGTTCGGCGGCGTCCCGGTCGGGGGCCAGGACGAAGACCCGGGAGGCTCGGCTCAGGGGGGCGGTGTGGTGGGTCGCGTGGGGGGTCAGGAGGACGACGTCGGGCCGCAGGCGTTCGGCCAGGGCGATCGCGTCATCGGAGGTCTCGGCGACGACCTCCAGTTCGGTGCTTCCGTTCAGGAGGGAGACCACGTCGGCGCGGGCGCGGGGGTCCTTGTCCACTACGAGAACGCGCAGGGGGGCCGTTTCGTCGACACTCATCCCGGCTCCGGTGGGGTGTCAGTGGCGGGTTATTGCGTCGGAGCATAACCGGCCGATCTTCAGGAGTCGACGAGCTTGCCTGACAGCTCGGTGGCGTAGAAGTCGAAGAAGCCGTCGACGTCGGGGCCCGCGTTCATGAGGGTGAGATGGTCGAAGCCCGCGTCGGTGAACTGGCGGACGACCTCCGCGTGGCGGTCGGGGTCGGGGCCGCAGCCGAAGGCGCGGCGCATGTCGTCCTCGGTGATGGACGCGGTGGCGGCCTCGAAGTTGATCGGGTTGGGGAGTTCGGACTGGACCTTCCAGCCGGTCAGGCCGAAGCGCATCAGGCGGTGCGCGGACGCGGCGGCGGTGGCCTCGTCCTTGGCGTAGGCGAGGGGGACCTCGCAGTAGCGGGGGCCGGTGCCGCCCGCCCCGGTGTACGCGGCGATCACGTCGGCGTCGGCCTCGGTGGCGAAGAGGCCGTCGCCGAGGGACGCGGCGATCTCGGCGGCGCGGTCGCCCGAGGCGGCGACGGCGATGGGCGGGAGCTCGGACGGCAGGTCGAACACGCGGGCGTCGTCCAGGACGAGGTGCTTGCCCTCGTAGGAGTGGTATCCGCCCGACCAGAGCAGGCGGATGATCTCCAGGGCCTCGCGGAGCATCGCGTGCCGGACGGTGACCGACGGCCAGGGGGCGCCGGTGACGTGTTCGTTGAGGCGCTCGCCGGACCCGACGCCGAGGGTGAAGCGGTGGTCGGACAGGATCGCGGTGGTGGCCGCCGCCTGCGCGATGATCGCCGGGTGGTAGCGGATGAACGGGCAGGTCACGCCGGTGGCCAGCCCGATCCGTTCGGTGCTCGCGGCGGCCGCGGCGAGCATCGACCAGACGAAGCCGCTGTGCCCGTGGCTGTAGAGCCAGGGATGGTAGTGGTCGCTGATCTCGACGAAGTCGAAGCCGGCCCGCTCGGCCTGCCGGGCCTGCCGCACGATCTCCTTGGGGTCGTACGCCTCGGCGAAGAGCTTGTAGCCGATCTTCACGGATGCCTCCCGGTGACGGTGCGTAGTGGGGAGGTCTGCCCGTGAGCGGTTCGGTTACACGTAAGGGCCCGGTCGCCGTTTACCGGCGGCCGGGCCCTTGTGCGTGGGGTGAGTGACGGGATTCGAACCCGCGACATCCAGGACCACAACCTGGTGCTCTGCCGACTGAGCTACACCCACCGTGGCCGGGACGCGACCCGGCTTCAAAGAGTGTAGCGGTTCCGGGAGGGTGGTTGGCCACCCGGTTTTTCAAGCGTCGCCCACGATCTGGGCGGCGAGGGACCGCGCGGTCTCCGAGTCGGGGCCCGGATGCGGGACGAAGATCGCAGAACGGTAGTACCGCAGTTCCTGGATGCTTTCGGTGATGTCGGCGAGGGCGCGGTGGCCGCCCTTCTTCTCCGGGCTGGCGAAGTAGACCCGCGGGTACCAGCGGCGGGCGAGCTCCTTGATGCTGGAGACGTCGACCATGCGGTAGTGCAGGTGGGCGTCCAGCGCGGGCATGTCGCGGGCCAGGAACGAGCGGTCGGTGGCGATGGAGTTGCCGCACAGGGGGGCCTTCTTGGCGTCCTTGACGTGCGTGCGGACGTAGCGCAGCACGGTCTCCTCGGCCTCGGCCAGGGTGACGCCGCCGGGCAGGACGTCCAGGAGCCCGGAGGAGGTGTGCATGTCGCGGACGACCTTGGACATCTGGGTGACCGCCTCCTGCGGCGGTTTGATCACCACGTCGACGCCCGCGTCCAGAATGTTGAGCTCGCTGTCCGTCACCAGTGCCGCAATCTCGATCAGCGCGTCGTCGCGCAGGTCGAGTCCCGTCATTTCGCAGTCGATCCAGACCAGCCGCTCGTTCATGGGTCAACCCTACGACCAGGAATGACCGCGCGGGTCATCGAGTATTGATCGACTTTACCCGGTGAGGTGGGGCGGGACGGGGATTCCGGGGCGGAGCGCGGGGTCGGGGACGGGGTCGCCGAAGACCTGCCGGACGGGGAGGACGCCCGCCCAGACGTCCAGGGCGTGGTCCTCGGCGTCGTCCGAGGGAGGGCCCTGGCGTACCTTGACGGACGCTTCCCGCAGGGAGAGGGCGAGGACGGTGGTGGCGGCCAGTTCCTTGGGGGTGGGGCGGCGGGCCAGGTCCCACTGGCCGGGGGCGAGGCTTTCGGTGATGGCGCGGAGGCCCTCGAGCTTCTCGTCGTCGCCGATGAGGCGGTGGGGCGTGCCGTAGATGACGGCGCTCCGGTAGTTCACCGAGTGGTGGAACAGGGAGCGGGCGAGCACGATGCCGTCGAGGTGGGTCACCGTGACGCAGATGTCCTGGGACGGCCCCGCGAGGAGGCTGCTGGCCCCGGTGGAGCCGTGGAGGTACAGGGTGTCGCCCGAGCGGCCGTATCCGGTGGGGATGACCCTGGGGGAGCCGTCGACGACCACGCCGAGGTGGCAGATCCGCGCCTCGTCGAGGATCTCGTAGAGCGCGGAGCGGTCGGTACGGGAGCGTTCGTTCCTGTACCGGCCGAGGCGGGTGCGGTCTGTCGACGACAAGGGTGTGCTGCTCATGGGTTCTACGCTAGGAAAGAAGTGGCATGGCATGAAGGGCCACTTGGCGCCGATACGTGGAGACCACTTTGACCTTCGACCTGCCGTTGTCGGTGGAGCGGGCCTCTGGCGAGCCTCTGAACGAGCAGCTGGCGGTGCAGTTGCGGGCCGCGATGCGCGAGGGACGGCTCCTGGCGGGGGAACGGCTGCCTTCCAGTAGGGCGCTGGCCGGGTTGCTCGGGGTGAGCCGGACGGTGGTCATGGAGGCCTACGGGCAGTTGTACGCCGAGGGCTGGCTGGAGGGCAGGCACGGGTCGGGGACGTTCGTCGCCGACATCGCGCCGCCTAGCCCTGTGCGGCCTTTGCCTGAGGCGAGCGTGCGTGGTGAGGAGGACGGGCCGCGGATCGATCTGAGGCCGGGGATCGCCTGGGTCGGGGCATTGGACACGCCGGCGTGGCGTCGTGCCTGGAGGCAGGCGGCGGCGGTGACCACGCCCCTCAAGTGGGAGCCGTGGGGGCTGCACGGTCTGCGCGTTGCCCTGTCGGACTACGTGCGCCGCAGCCGAGGCGTGGCGTGCACCGCCGAACGGCTTCTGGTCACCAGAGGTGCCACGAACGGGCTGGACCTGCTCGCGGCCACTGTTCTGGGCCCCGGGGACAGAGTGGGTGTGGAGGAGCCGGGCTATGTCAAGGCTCGCCAGGTGCTGCAGGCGCGAGGCATGGAAGTGGTGCCGTGCCCGGTGGACGGGCAGGGGCTGGTCGTGGACGGGCTCCCCGAGGACCTGAAACTGGTCTACACGACGCCGTCCCACCAGTACCCCTTGGGAGGGGTGCTTCCCGTGCCGCGCCGCCAGGCTCTGCTGGGCTGGGCCCGGCGCACGGGCGCCTTGGTCGTTGAGGACGACTACGACGGGGAGTTCCGGTACGACGTCGCACCGCTCCCCGCCCTCTACGGCCTCGATCCCGAGGTGGTCGTCTATCTCGGTACCTCGTCCAAGATCCTGACGTCGAACATGGGGGTCGGCTGGCTGGTGGCCCGTCCCGACCTCGTCGAGGCCGTCGCGCGTCGCAGGGAGGAGCTCAGCGACCGTACGGCCGTCGGTCCTCAGGAGGCGCTCCGCGTCCTGCTCGAACGCGGAGACCTGGAGCGGTATGTAAGGCGCATGCGTGCCGAGTACGCGCGCCGCCGGGCGGAGGTGACGCGGGCATTGGAGGGCATGCCGTTGCGCGGGGACACCGCCGGCCTCCATCTGGTGGTGGAGATGCCGGCGGCGGTGACCAGGAAAGTGGTGCGCGAGGCGTACCGGCAAGGGGTGCTGCTGGACGACCTCGAACGCCACTACGCCCAGGCCCGGGGTGTGTCCGGGCTGGTGGTCGGTTATGGAGCGGCGGCGAGCACGGGTGAGCTCAGGACCGCATGCTCGCTGGTTCGGGAACTGGCGTTCCGGTTGATGGAGGGGGTGCGGGTATAGGGGCCGCCGCGCCGTCCGAGGGAGACGGGGCCGAGGTCGCCAGCGGTGCGGAGATCCGGCGCGGTGGGGGTGTGCTCCTGGGGTAGAGGGGCACGGCCTTGGTGTCCTCTGGTTTCGCCTGGGGCACGCTCGCGGGCTCCACGGGATCGGTGATGTTTCCCAGGGGGTCCAGGGGATAGTGCTGGGCGACGGACACCACCGCTCCCAGAGGGGCGGCCCTCCGCGGTAGTGGGACGGCCACGCAACTTCCGTTCGTCCCGGCCGAGCCCTCCGCCGAGCCCCCTGCGGTGCCCCCCGTGACGGATCCGGCGACGGCGGGGACTGCGCCGGCGGGTACGGGTTCAGGGGTGTCCTGCGGGGGCACAAAGTCTGGAGAGTCCCGCATGGGTACCGGCCGCGGTGCGTCCCCCACCGGCGGTGCCTCCCCAACCGGCACGGGCCGGGGCTCCTGCTGTGCCGGGATCGGACGCTGCCTCGGGAGCGCGGTGACCGGGGTGTCGGGGCCGGTGACGCGCCGGATGTCGATGCCGCCGGGGTCGGGCCGGTGCAGTCCGGGCACCTGGGACGCGCCGAAGTGGCCGCCGCGCGCCCAGTCCCGGCGGCCCCGCTGGGAGTGGTACGACTGCGGCGACGGCAGCGGCGGACCGGCCGGCCAGCGCCGGACGACCCCCCACGCGTCCAGCCAGCCCATGATCGTGTCGAGGCCGTGCAGCAGCGTGCCCGTGAACGGGTCGCGGGCATGGCCCACCACCATCACCTGCACGCACACCCGGCCCTCGTGGCCGACCGTGCCCTCCAGCAGCCCGCCGGCACGGGTCACCGGGACCAGTTGGATGATCTCCCCCGAGCACGGGTTCCATACCAGGTGCGCCGGCGTCTCCTCGCGGAGCAGGTCGGCGGCGACGGAGCGGGCCGAGACCACGCGGGGGTCGGACTCGCTGCTGAACCAGACGACGCGCGGCGCACCCCCTCGCAAGGCTCCACCGTCCTGTTTCACGGGCATGCGGCCTACTCTCGGCAGCCATGCGTCTGCCACGGTGTGTCCCCCCCAATCGGGCGGTCTGGCCCCGAATGGTGTAGTTGCTCGTTCTAGTCCTCGTTCGTAGCCCAGCCGGACTTATAAGTCCAGCCTGCCGCCCGTGGGCTGTTTCGACGGACGACAGGGGGGCTGTCCAGTGGGTCCCATTTTGATCGACTATGGGGGCCGCTGCGTACCCTCCGGGCATGGTGAATTACCCTCGGGACACCGCGTTGAGGCGGCCGCGAGGCGCCCGGTGCCGGGCGGTACGGCGTTGACGCAGGTGGTGGACGGAAGTCAGCCGTCCCGAAAGTATCTTGCGGCGAACGGCCAGAAGTGGCCGAGGAGTTACGAAGCGGCTACGGAGATCATCCGTTGCCGCCACCCAGGAGGGGCCGCGGGGCGAGACGGGCCGGACGGGCCGGATGGGGCGGTGCGGGGAGGCGGTCGCCCGGTCTCGCCGGGGGGGTGGGCTTCCCATGGCCGACCGAGCAGCGTTCTAATAATGGGTCATGACCGTTGACGCTGAACTTCCGGCCGGGGTCCCCGGCATCGACGTCCCCCGGTTGGCGGACTGGCTGGCACGCACGCTCCCCGGCACCGGCCGGATCACCGCGATCGACCTGATCGCGGGCGGGCGGTCCAACCTGACCTACGGGATCACCCTCGACGGCGGCCGCCGCGTCGTGCTGCGCCGCCCGCCCCTCGGCCACGTCCTGCCGACCGCCCACGACATGGGCCGCGAGTACCGCGTGCTGTCCGCCCTCGGCGGGGGCAGCGACGTGCCGGTGCCGGCCACGCTGGCGTTCTGCGACGACGAGGAGGTCATCGGGGCGCGCTTCTACCTGATGGACTTCGTGGACGGCCGGGTCCTGCGGTCCAGGGACGACGCCGCGGGCATGACGCCCGAGCAGGCCGCCGCCCTCAGCGAGCGGCTGGCCGAGGCGCTCGCCGCGATCCACACGGTGGACCTGGCGGCGACCGGCCTGGAGGACTTCGGGCGGGCCCAGGGGTACATGGCCCGCCAGCTCAGGCGCTGGGGCAAGCAGTGGGACAGCTCGCAGGAGGCCGTCCGGGCCACCGGCGCCGAACGCGACCTGCCCGAGTACGACCGGCTCGTCGCGCGGCTCGCCGAGCGCATCCCGGAGGGCGGGGACGGCCCCGCGGGGCTCACCGGGCTGGTGCACGGCGACTTCCGGCTCGACAACGCGCTGGCGCGGCTGGAGCCGCGTCCCGAGATCGCGGCCGTGGTCGACTGGGAGATGTCGACGCTCGGCGACCCGCTGTCCGACCTCGGCCTGACCCTGGTCTACTGGGCGGAGGCGGCCGACTCCGAGAAGGTGATCCTGCCGGTCGGCGGCACGATCACCATGGCGCCCGGGTTCCACTCCCGCCGCCGGTTCGCCGAGCGCTACGCGGAGCTGAGCGGGTTCGACCTGGGCGCGCTGGACTTCTACGTCGCGTTCGCCTGCTTCAAGCTCGCCGCGATCCTGGAGGGCATCCACGCCCGCTACCTGCAGAAGGCGACGGTGGGCGAGGGGTTCGAGAAGATCGGCGAGGGTGTCCCGGTGCTGCTGGGCCGCGCGCACGACATCCTCGACGCGGGCTCGGTCTGGTGAACTGAGCCGGCGTCCGGCCGCGGCCGGACGGCCGGACGGGACGCGGGGCCGGGCGGGCGGCGGATCGCCCGGCCGGCCCCGTCCCGTCTCAGCAGTAGGAGACGGAGGCCGAGCCGCCGGGCGAGAACGACACCGAGCCGCTCCGCTTGCCCCAGCACCAGCCGTTGGTGCGGGACACCCGGACGCCGGTGGACTCTCCCGCGCCCAGCCGTCCGGAGCCGCCCGCGCTGAGTTCGCCCGAGGCCCCGGTGACGGTCCAGTTCACCGCGCCGCCGACCGCCGTGATCCGGATGGTGCACGACTCGTTCACGCCCATGCTGCAGCCGGCCACCGACAGCGTGCCGGGCCGCGGCGGTCTGGGCTTGGACGTGGTGGGCCGCGGCGTGGGCGACTCGGTCGTCGGGGTCTCCGACGGCGACGGGCTCTCCGACGGCGAGGCGCTGGTCGAGGACACCGACGGCGACACCGACTCGCTCGGGTCCACGCCGCCGGGGAGGGACGGGTCCGGGCCGGGACCCGACGGGTCCGCCGACGTGCCGGGCGACTCCGGGCCGGTCGCGCCGGTGTTCTCGTTGGCGCCCGCCCCGCCGATGGCGGTCATCGCGACCGCGACGAGGGCGATGGCGGCGACCCCGCCGCCGATCGCGGCCACCAGCCGGCCGTTGCGGCGCCCTCCGGCGGCGCCGCGGTCGCGGGCGCGCGGCGGGGGCGGCTGGTAGGGGACGGGCCAGCCGCGGGCGGTGAACGGCTCGGCGTAGGCGGCGATGGCCCGCCGGTTGTCGGCGCGGTCGGCGGCGGTCGCCGCGGTGAGGACGTCCAGCCGCAGCTCGCCGGGGATGGCCGCGATGGGCAGCACCGCCAGCAGCCGGTCGGCGGGCAGCGGCGGGGTGTCCCGGCCGCCGCAGGTGGGGCAGCTGTCCACGTGCCGGATCAGCGACCGGGCGGCCTGCGGCGCCAGCGGCCACGACTCGGTGAGCGCGGAGACGCTGGGGCAGTCCTCCCAGTGGTTCTGGGCGATCAGCGCGGCGTGCAGCGCGATGCCGAGGTCCTCGAGGGTCTCGTCGAGGAGCTGCGCGGCCTCGTCCGGCGGGATGCCGAACAGCCCGGCCAGGTCGGTGGCGTCCAGCTCGTGCCGGGCCGCCAGGTCGATCGCCTCGCGCTGGCGTCCGCTCAGCGCGGCCAGCGCGCTGTGCGCCAGCGCCCGGCGCTCCTCGCGCCGGGAGAGCTGCTCCTCGGTGAGGTCGCCGTCGTCGGCCTCGGGCGCCTCCTGCCCGGTGTGCCGGTTCGGGCTCTCCCGCCGGCGCATGCACTCCTTGCGGGCGAGCGCGTACAGCCAGCCGCGCAGCCGCTCCGGCTGGCTCAGGCGGCCGACGTGCTCGCGCGCCATGATCAGCGTGTTGCGCAGCGCCCCCGCCGCCTCCACGCGGTCGCGCAGCAACCCGTGGCAGTAGTCGAAGAGGAACGGCGCGTAGGTGTCGTAGACCTCGGTGAGCGCGATGACGTCGCCGGCACGCAACGCATCCGCCAGCCGAGGATCGTCGAACTGACCGGGACCTGGCCCAGCGGACACGGGAATCGCCCCCAGGTGATCGGTGATCTCGGATTGCCCCCGAGGAGGCCCTGACGCTTGTCATGGCGCTCCGGTTGCCCGATCTTGCCACCAAATAGGAGAGATTTCTGCATCTTGTGGGATTCGTGTGACCGGTGTAACACGGCCCGTGGTCATAACAGCACGTCACGGGCCGGTTTCTGAATACATGACGAATCGGAAAAACTTCGGGGAGGCGGAGGTATGGAGCGTTCCGTACAAAACGACCCCCGGAGGTCCGGGGGTCGTCGCCTTCCACCAAGCCGGGGCGGCCGGCCCAGGTCGGCCCTGCGCTCAGCCGCCGGGGCCACCGGGCTGGCCGCCGCCGTCGTTGTCACGGCACTCCCAGCTCACGGCCGCCGAGCCGCCGGGTGAGAAGGAGACCGAGCCGGTACCCGAGCCGCCGTCGCAGCCCGGACCAGATGCCATCACGGTCGTCGACGCGCCCGCGGCCAGCCGCCCGCCGCCGCCCGCCTGGACGCCGCCACTTCTGCCGATGACCGCCCAGTTCACCGCTCCGCCCACGGCTTGCACCGTGATGGGGCAGGCCCGCTCACCGCGTTCGATGGTGCAGCCCGACACCGACAGGGTGCCGACGGACGGACGGCTCGACGACCTGGTCGGCGTCGGCGTCCGGGACGCGCGCGTGCGCGTCGGGGTCGGCGTCGTCACCGTCGGCGTCGGTGTCGGGGACGTGGTGGTCGGGGTCGGCGTCGGCGACTCCGACGGCGACTCCGACGGGTCGGCGGGCGACTCCGACGGCCCCGGCGCGGAGGAGCCCGCGCTCGGGCCCACGGCGCCCGTGCGGTCGTCCGAGGAACCCGGGAGCACCATGAACGCCCCCACCGCCAGGACGATCACCGCCGCCGCGGCGGCGATCGCCGGCCACAGCCGCGGCGTCCCGGACCGGCGCGGCTCTCCGTCACCGCCACCGCCGCCACCACCACCGGCGGCGGCGCGCTCGGCGGGCAGCGGCCAGCCGTGCCCGTCGAACGGCTCCGCCGCGTACGCGATCGACGCCAGGTCGCCCGCGTAGGCGGGGTCGGTCGCCGTGGCCAGGATCCGCCCGCGCAGGTCGGCGGGCATCAGCGCGACCGGCAGCGCCTGCAGCAGCCCCGCCGTGGACACCGTGCGGTGCCGCCGCTCGGTGCACGTCGCGCACGTGTTGATGTGCCGGATCACCTTGCGCGCGACCGCCTGCGGCAGCGGCCACTCGCCGCCCTCGGTCAGCGCCGCGACGGCCGGGCAGTCACCGCGCCCGTCGCGGGCGATGACGACCGCGGCGAGCGCGCCGTCGAGACGGTGCCGCGCCTCGGCCGCCAGCTGCTCGGCCTCGTGGGACGGGACGCCCAGTACCCCGCCGATCTCCACGGTGTCCAGCCCGTGCCGCAGCAGCAGGTCGAGCGCCTCGCGCTCGCGGCCGCGCAGCCCCGCCAGCGCGTTGTGCACCAGCCTGCGGGTCTCCTGGCGCTGCGCCCGCTCGTCGGCGTCCAGGAACATGTCCTCGACCTCGGGCGCCTCGAAGCGCTCGGCCGGACGGTCGGGGTCGTGCAGGCGGCGCAGGCACTCGTTGCGGACCAGCGCGTACAGCCAGCCGCGGAACAGGGAGGGGTCGTACAGCCGACCGGCGTGCGCGTACGCGGCGAGAACGGCGTCGTGCAGCGCGCCGGCGGCCGATTCCTGGTCGCGCAGCAGAGCGTGACAGTAGTCGTACAGTCGCGCTGCATAACGGTCGAGGAGCTGGATGAGGGCTTCGGCGTCGTTCCCGGCGGCGAGCGAGCGCGCCAGGCGTTCGTCGTCCGCACGGTCGGGACTCGGCCAACCGGAACTGGACCAACCGGACACAAGGTCCTCCTGCGGGGGGAGACATCAGCGGCCGTTCGACGGCCTGTGAAACCACATCCGGGGGATCGCCGGGCGATCGCTCCGCGGATCTCGTCTGCCCCTGACCGGGGACTGCCCCGCCCTCGTGCGCGGGTAGGTCGGAGGCCCGACGGCCCCGCTCCCCGTCGGGCCTCCGAATACAAGACGAGCGGCGCCCGCGTCTGGTTGACACGGGTTGGCCGAGAAATCTCGGAGATTTCGGAGCCGACGGGGCCGAGAGGGAGAGTTCCAGGTCAGGGACGGTGCTGGGGGAAGGGATGGACTAGTTCTGGATGCGCCGGGAGAGCATCTGAAGGAAGATCTTCGAGATCTCCTGCGGGGTCATCGCGACCGCCGTCGCGCCGCCGGTCGCCTTCGCGATCCTCTCCAGCTCATTGCGGTCCACCCCGTCGCCGAACCCGATCATGTTGACCTGGATCGGCTTGTTGGGGTCCTTCATGTCCTCCAGCCTGGCCAGCGTCTCCTTCAACGTCGGTCCGTTGTCGTCGTCGTTCTTGCCGTCGGTCAGCAGCAGGATCGAGTTGCCGAACTCGGGCTTGTAGGTGTCGCTCATCTTCTTGTACGCGGCCAGCACGACGTCGTACAGGCCGGTGTCCCCGTCGGGCTTGGGACGCATCTGCTGCAGCGTGGACAGCACCAGCTGGCGGCGCGTGATGGAGCCGATGCGCTCGCCGAGCGGGCCGATCGACACCGTCTCCCGCCAGTCCTGGCGCCCCTGCATGTTGGTGGAGAACAGCCACTGGCCGAGCTCGGTGTCGTTCGACATCATCGCCAGGCCGCCCTGGGACACCTGCGCGATGGCCTGCAGCCGGTTGGTGTTCGGCCCGACGACCTCGGCCATCGAACCGGACACGTCGATGAGCGTCAGCATGCGCAGGCTCAGCGACAGCTTCGCCCACGACTGCATGACCGCCGCCACGTCGCTCGCCTTGGGCGCCGGCAGCTGGCGCGGCCGGGACGGGCTCACCCCGAGCCTGGCGTCGAACCCGGTCGGCGCCTTGCCGTCGGCGGCGCGGAACCCGAGCGCGCGCACGTCGTTGCGGGTCGCCTCGCTGTTCATCGCCCGCTCGAACTGCCGCGCCGCGGCGCGCTTGGCGTCGTCGTCGGCGGTCACCGCGAGGGGGTAGTCCATCGACAGCGTGCCCTCGATCGGGTACAGCGCCACCGCGGGCTCGGCCGGGCCCTTCCGGTTGTAGGTCCACAACGCCTGCTCCGACGACAGCGAGATCGGCTGCTTGCCGGTACGGCCCTTCCTGAACTGGGCGAACTGGGCGTCCACGGTCGGCAGCGTGCTCTCGCGGACGGTGCGGACGATCCCCGTGAAGATGGACTCGCGGTTGGGGTCGTTGGTGAGCAGCGTGCTGGTCACCATCAGCGCGCCCATGCCCGCGCCGTTGCGGACCGGGTCGGGCACCAGCAGCCGCACCGCGCCCTGCGGGATCATCTGGTTCTTGGTGACGCCGCCGCCCGCGGTGCCGCCCGCGGCCTTCAGCAGGTTGTCCCAGGACGGCGTCGCGGTGACGCCCTGCCGCTTGAGCTGCGACGCCAGCGTCTGCGGCAGCCCGACCACGATCGGGCTGCTGGCGACGGAGGTCTTGGTGGTCTGGACGGCGTCCTTGCCCTTCTCCGAGCTGCCGACCAGCGACGTCCACAGGGACGAGTCGGGGATCCACACGTCGGGGCGCTGGTTGGAGCCGGTCGCCACGCCCTGCCCGGACAGCAGCGTGGTGACGGCCGCCGGCTCGGACTTGGCGACGGTGGCCTGGACGCACTTGCCGCCGGACTCGTTCTTCGCGTTGTTGAAGCGCTCGGCGGCCTTGACGACGGCGGGCTGGATGTCGGGGGCGGCGGCCACGTTCAGGGTGATGGCGTCGCCGCTGTCGCAGTCGGCGCCGGCCCCCGCGAACGCGTACACGCCCACGCCGAGCAGCACCGCGAGGCCGACGGCGCCCGCCATCGGGCCGATGAGCGCGGTGGCGCTGCGCCGCTTCTTGCGGCGCGTCCCGTAACCGCCGGTGCCGTAACCGCCCGAGCCCGAGGAACTGGACGGTCCGCCCGGACCGCCGTAGCCGCCCGAGCCGCCATACCCGCCCGAACCTCCTGGGCCGCCGTAGCCGCCGGAGCCTTGGGAACCGCCGTATCCGCCCGAGCCGCCGCCCGTTCCGCCAGAGCCGCCCGAGCCGCCCGAGCCGCCCGTGCCGTACGGGCCGGAAGCGGGCGCTCCGCCGTACGGCGACGACGGCCTGCCCGGCCCGGTCGGACCGCCGTCGGAACTGCGGATCGAGTCGTACTCGCTGTACCCGGAACCGGGAGGCTCCGGGGGAACCGGAGCGCCGAGAGGAGAGGACGCCGCGCTGTACCCGCCGCTGGACGAGCCGCGGCCGAGGCCGTACCCGCCCGCGTCGGAAGCACCCGAGAACGGCGAGCCTCCCGGCGGACGCTGCACGGACCAGTCGGGCTCATCGGCGCCGCCCGGTGCGCCCGGTGGTCCGGCCTGATTCTGGGGGATGGGCTGCGCGGGCCGGCCCGGCGGCGCGCCGAACCAGTCGGAGGAACCGTCGTTGGCAGGACCGAAGACGGGCCTGGACGCGTCATGCCCGTCACCGCCCGGCGGCTCGTCCGGGATGTCATTTCTATGACGTCCACTCACGATTGCCCTCGATTCACCCGAATCCCTCGATGTTCCCCGGCACTGTAGTAGTACGAACGGAAGGTTACAAAGAACTCATATCGGAAGACCATGCAGGTCATCCGCTTGACTCTGTAGGATCCGACGATCGCCGTCGGTGTTGTCACGCACCGCGTTCGAAGCCGTACGCGACGGCACGGCAACTTCCCGCCCCGGCCGGGCATCAGACGGACGAGGGCTCCAAGGGGGACGGAGCGTCTCGCCCGCGAGGGCGCGCGGCCGACGAGGGGATGCCGTGAGCGACACAGAAGTGCCGCAGGAGCAGCCGCGGCAACAGCCGCGATCCGCGGAGCGGAAGGCCGTCCCGAAGCCGGCCTTCCGTGTGGAAGAGCCCGCCCGCTGGCGGCCGCTGCTGGCCTGGGCGGGCGTCGTCGGCTGGGGGAGCTGGGCCGTGCTGCGGCTGGCGGGCGGCGACCGCATCCCCGGTGTCGGCGCGGCCGCCGCGCCGCTGCTGGCCGTCACCCCGTTCGTGGTCGCCGCCTCACCGATCCCCGTCCTGGTCGCGCTGCTGACCCGCCGGTGGTGGGCGACGGCGACGGCCGCCGCGATCGCGCTGGCACTGGTGGCGTCGGTCGCGCCGCGCGCGGTCGGAGGCGGCCAGCCCGCCGCGCACGGCCCGGCGCTCCGCGTGATGAGCGTCAACCTCTTCGTCGGCGAGGCCGACGCGGACGCGCTCGTCGACCTGGTCCGGCGCGCCCGCCCCGACGTGCTCAGCGTGCAGGAACTCAGTCCCGGGGCGGCCGGGCGCTACGAGCGCGCCGGACTGTCGCGGCTGCTGCCGCACGCCGTGCTCGACGCGCGCTGGGGCGCGTCCGGTTCCGGCCTCTACTCCCGCCTCCCGCTGCGCGAGCTGCCGCCGCCCGGCCCCACCCAGATGGCCACACCCAGGGCGGCGCTCACCCTTCCGGGAGGACGCGCGGTGGAGGTCACCGCCGTGCACCCGGTGCCGCCGATCACGTCCCGGGCCTACATGGCCTGGAAGCACGACATCGAACTGCTCCCGTCCGCTCCGGGCGGGAGCGAGCCGGTGCGGATCCTCGCGGGCGACTTCAACGCCACCCTCGACCACGCCACGCTGCGGAAACTGATCGGCCGCGGCTACGCCGACGCCGCCGACCGCGCGGGCGCCGGGCTCATCCCGACCTGGGGACTCGGCGGACCGCAGCCGCCCCTCACCCTCGACCACGTCCTGCTCGACCGCCGCTGCGCCGTGACCGGATTCACCGTCCACGACGTCCGGGGCAGCGACCACCGCGCCGTCGTCGCCGAGATCCGCCTCCCCTGACGGGGCCCGGAGGCCGACCGGGCAGAATTGGAGCATGGCCGCCCGACTCGTTCCCGTCTCCGACCCGGGGGACCCGCGCCTGGCCGACTACGTGCGGCTGCGCGACGTCAACCTGCGCAAGAGCCTGGAGACCGAGCACGGGCTGTTCATCGCCGAGGGCGAGAAGGTCATCCGCCGCGCCGTCGGCACCGGGTACCCCGCGCGGTCCTTCCTGATGGCCCGCCGCTGGGTGGAGCCCCTCGCCGACCTGCTCGACACCGTCGACGCCCCGGTGTACGTCGCCGACGACGCCACCGTGGAGGCCGTCGCCGGATTCCAGGTCCACCGCGGCGCGCTCGCCTCGATGGAACGGCTCCCGCTGCCGCCGGTCGAGGACACCGTCGCCGGGACGCGCCGCATCCTCGTCCTGGAGGACCTGGTCGACCACGCCAACGTCGGCTCCATCTTCCGCTGCGCGGCCGCGCTCGGCATCGACGCGATCGTGCTGTCGCCGCGCTGCGCCGACCCCCTCTACCGGCGCGCCGTGAAGGTCTCGATGGGCGCCGTCTTCGCGATCCCCTACGCCCGCATGACCAACTGGCGCGACGGACTGGACGCGCTCCGCGAGGCGGCCGGGTTCACGCTGCTCGCGCTCACCCCCGACCAGTCGGCCGTGCCGCTCGACAAGGCCGCCCTCGGCGAACGCGTCGCGCTGCTGCTCGGGGCCGAGGGCGACGGGCTCTCGTCACGCTGGCTCGCCGAAGCCGACGAACGCGTCTGCATCCCCATGAGCGGCACGGCCATGGCCAACGGCGTCGACTCCCTCAACGTGGTCGCCGCGGCGGCCATCGCCTGTCACGCCCTGATGCGCTCCTGAGCCGCCGCGCTCACTTCCCGAAGAGGCCGCGGCGGGGGCGCCGGTGGTGGCCCTTGGACCGTCCGGCCGCGCGGGCCGTCCGCGCCGACACCGGAACGGTCCGGCGGCGGCCCAGCCGCAACTGCGTCATCAGCAGCGAGAACGCGACCAGCAGCGCGGCCAGCCACGCGATCTGCGTGCTCGCCATCCGCTCGAAGGTGAGGTCCTGCGCGACGGGCGCCGTGTTGTTGCGCAGCCGGCTCTCGGGGGTCGGCGCCGTCTGCGGCGCCACCGACGGGCTCGGCGGTGCGATCGGCGGCAGCGCCACCTGCGGGCTCGCCGGAGCGCTCGGCGTGTTGAACGAACCGTTCGGCGTCGGCGGCGCGTACGAGGACCCCGACCCGGACCCGCTTGACCCGCCCGAGTCGTTGTCGTCATCGTCCTTGTCGGACGACTTCGTCGGCGTGGGCGTCGGCTTCGGCGTCTTGGTCGGCGTCGGCTTCTTCGTGGGCGTCTTCGTCGGCGTCGGTGTCGGCGTGCTCACCGGCGTGTACGTGACCGTGCTGGTGGCGACCTTCTCCTCGGTGGTGGAGGAGTCGACCGTGAACGTCACCGTCACCTTGGTCGTCTTCGTGATGTCCTTGGGCACCGTCACCGAGGTGAGCGGAATGACCTGGCCATCGTCGGCGGGGGTGAGCTTGGGCGTCAGGTCGCAACTCGGCACGCACGCGCCCTTGAGGTTGATGTCGACGCCGGTCGCGGGCTCGGCGACGGCCGTCAGCGACGTGACCTTGACGACCTCGGCGTCACCGTTGACGGCCTTCACCGACGCGGGCAACTCCACGATCGTCCCGGCCCTGGCCTCCTTGGCCGCGTCGAGCACGACCTCCAGCGCGGGCTTGAGGTCGTCCTCGGGGGCCGCCGCCTGGACCTGTGCGGCGCCGACGGCGAGGATCGCCGCCGTGCCGAGCCCGATGAAGACCGGTTTGCCTGTCGACCGGGGAAGCACAGCCCCAGCACCTCCGTCGCGCCGTCGCGTTGGTCGCAGCAATCATGCGAACACGGATGGGTGGGTCAAGGCAACCCGTCGTCCGCATCTTCATACGATCAGATGAATTCTTCCTGCAGATCCTCGATCTCGGCGCGCGGCGCCCAGCTCTGCCACACGCCGTGGTCGATCCGGTCCAGGCCGAGATGTTCGGCGACCGGGGCGCGGCCCCCGCTGTACTCGACGCGCAGCCAGCCGTCATGCTCGCCCACGACGACGAACCGCTCGCCGCGCCACCGGCAGATGGTGCGGATGTACCGCAGCTCCTCCACCTCGGAGGCCGGGACGACGCGACGGAAGCGGCCGGGACGGAGCTCCTCGAAGCCGTCGGTGGGCTCCGGCGTGTAGAGCCGGATCTCCCCGTCGGCGCCGGGGGACGCCTCGAACTCGCGGCCGAGCCAGCGCGCGAGGTAGCCGTCGCGGATCACTGTGCCGCCCCCTGTCCGGCCTGGCCTTCCCAGCCCTCCTGCCAGCCCGGCGTGCCGGTCTCCGGGCGCAGCCAGGCGAGCCGGTCGGGATCGTACATCGCCACGAACCGCTCCGTCCGGTCCTCGGCCAGGTAGTACATCTCCGCGCCGTACGGCAGCCGGACGCTGTCGACCTTGTACTCGCGGATGGAGCCGGCGCTGCCGGGCGCGAAGCCGCCGCCGTGGAACGGCGCGCGCTCGATGACCCAGCCGTCCTCGCCCCAGGCCGCCAGCTCCTCCTCGGTCTGCCCGCCGAACGGGATGCGGTACAGGTCGGGGCAGTACGCGGGCCAGCGGATCACGTGCACGCCCTGGTCGCCGGGCTGGAACGAGGAGTCGTCGTAGAGCAGGCCGAGCGCCTCGTACAGCTGGATCGGCGTCTGCAGTTCGGCGACGTCGGAGGTGGGGTGGACGAAGCCGCCGACGCGGTCGTAGCCCTGCTCCAGGTACCACTCGACGTGCCGGTGCGACACGACCTTCTGCATGATCGTGGGATGGGCGACGCGGTCGCCTTCGGGTTCGGGCAGCGGTGCGGGCGCCGGGCGTTCCGGCTCGGGCGCGGGCGGCGGTGCCTGCGGTCCGGGGGCGTCCTGGTCGTGGACGGCGGGCAGCGGCACGTCGGTGGCCGTGGCGCCGGCGACGGGGTGGGGCGTGTGCGCTTCCGGCGGCGGCTGTGCCGCCGGCGGGTGCGGCTGCTGCTGCGGAGCGGCCGGTGCCGCCGGAGGGGGCGGGACTTCGGGGCGCGGCTGCACGAGCCCGACCCGCACGGCCCATTCGCTGAGCGCCTGCACCTGGTCGCCGCGGAGCGACGCGCCGATGCGGGTGCCCGTGTTGAGGAGCATGGCCCAGTCGACGTGCGGCCAGGAGCCGATGAGCTCGCGGAAGTCGGCGTACACGAACCGGGACTCCGGGAGCACCTCCCGCAGCCGGACCAGCGAGGTGAACACCCGCACGGCCGAGTCGCCGCGCAGCGCCGCCTCCCAGCGGAACTCCCGCTGGACGGGGGTGACCTCCAGCGGCGCGTCGGCGGGGATCGGGACCAGCACGTTCGCGGCCAGCAGCACCCGCAGGAACGCGTCGGAGTCGCCTGCGAGCGCCGCCTCGTACAGCTCCTGGTCGATGCGGTTGCCGGGCTCGAACTCGGCCTCCGGCGGCGCGGGACGCGTCTCGGGCGGCGGGTCCTCGGCGCGGATGGGCTCCGTCGGCGTGGGGGCGGGCGGTACGGGGGCGGGCGGTGCGGGGGCGGGCACGTCCTGCGGTTCGGCCGCTTCGGGCTCGGGCGCCGCGGGGGCGTCCGCCGGTGGGGGGACGGGCGCGGCGGCGTCCTGGGGCAGCGGCTCGGGCGCGGGCACCGGCTCGGGCAGCGGTTGCCGCGGTGGCTCCGGCTGCGGCTCGGCCTTCGCCTGCGCTTCCGGCTGCGGTCGCGGTTCCGTTTCCGGTTCCGGCTGGGCGGCGGGCGGCGCCGCGGCGGCGGCGTCCGAGCGCGCCGGGCCGCTGAGCGCGCGGGCCTGCTCGCCGGGCATCGTCGCGTCGATGGGCGTGCCGGGGTTCAGGACGAGCGTCCACTCGGTGTCCGGCCAGGCCGACACCATCTCCAGCAGGCTCGGCATCACGAACCGCGACGTCCCGATCGCCTCGGTCATCCACTTGAGCGAGGTGAACAGCTGGATGGAGACCTTGCCGTGGACGGGGACCGGGCGCCACGGGAACTCGGCGCCGTCGGGCGCGATGCCCCACGGCGTCTCCTGCTCGGCCGGGACGAGCACCTGCGCGCCCAGCAGCACCTTGAAGAAGGCGTCGGTGTCGCGGCGCAGCGCCGCGTCGAACAGCCGCTGCTCGACGTCGTTCTGCGGCTCGAAGGACTCCGACATGCGGCGGGCCGCGCGCTGGTCCGCCCAGGTCGCCAGGCCGGACAGCTGCTCGGCCAGGATCGTCCCGCCCGCGGGGGAACCGGAGTTGATCGCCAGCGGCCGGTCGCGGTCCGGCCAGTAGCGCAGCACGACGGTGAACGGCAGCGTGATGTAGTCGGTGCCCGCTCCGGCGGTCGCGGCGGCCTCCACCAGGCGCTCCCTGGAGGTGAACAGCGGGATCACCGTCGCCCCGTCGATCTCCCGCGTCTGCCACGGGAACCCGGGACGGCCGGGCCGCAGCAGGTAGTCCATGTCCTCCGGGATCGGCAGCAGCACCTCCGCGTCCGCCAGCGTCTGGAGGAACAGGTCGTGGTCGTTGTTGGCGGCGGCGCGCAGCAGCGAGCGCTCGACTTCGTTGGCGGGACGGAACTCGGGCCGCCGGGGCTCCGCGCGCGGCAGGTCGCGGTGCTGCTCCTGCAGTTCCTCCCAGGGCGCCCCGTCGGCACCGGCGGGCGCCGTGGCGGCGGGGGGCTCGGTCGCGTCCGCCGGGATGGCGGGGGTGTCGAGCCGCGTGGCGTCGGCGGCGTCGGGCGGCGGCACGGTCGTGTCGGCGCCGAGCGCGGCGGCGACCCCGCCCTCGGGCAGCTGCGACAGGCCGTCGGGCGGCGCGTCCGGAGCGGGCGCGTCGGGCGCGGGCGGCGGTACGGCCGGGGCGCCTTCCTGCACGGGCACGCCGGGCTCTGCACCCACCGGTGGCGGCGGCGTCTGAGCAGGCGGGGACGGCGGCTGCGCGTTGTGCTCGCGCTCCACCGCGTCGAGCGGAGCCGACGGAACGGGCGGACTCGGCGGGCTCGGCGGAGCCGCCGGGACGGGCGGGGCGGCGTGCTTGCCCAGGCCCTTGCCCGCCGCGTGCGCCGGGGCCCGCCGGCCGTCACGCAGCGGATCGGCCATGCCCCGGCCGACCTTCGGCGGACGGCTGTCGCCCTCCACCACCTGCTTGATGAACCACGACGGCAGGCGCGACTCGATGGGCAGCACCACCTCGTCCGCCCCGCGCGCCGGCGCGTCGACCGCCAGCCACCACCGGGTGTCCGGCCACGTCTCGGCGAGGTCGCTGAACCTCAGCGTCAGGAAGTGCCGGTACGCCGGCCCGAGGCATTCCCGCATCGCCGCCGCCGAGGTGTAGGCCAGCACGTGCGTGCGGCCCTCCTCCTCCTGCACCGGCCAGGTCGCCTGGGCCCGGTCGGCCAGCACCTCGTCGGCCAGGTCCGGCGGCACCGGGATCACCAGTTCGCTCTCCGCGAGGACGCGGAAGTAGCCCTCCTGGTCCCCGGCCCGCACCGTCTCCTGTAGTCGGCGCTCGAGTTCCGACGTGGGTCGCCACGCGTCGGCCACGATCGCCACCCCCTGTATCAGTCACGCCTGCGTCAATCCCGCGCCGCCGTCGCGCCGCCCTCGTCCGAGCACCGCCGGTGACCCGGCGAGGCTCAATCCTGCCCGTCCCGGGCCCGATGACCGGGCTCTTGACGCGCAAGTTACGGACTCGCCTTACGCTACATGGGCGAACAGGACCAAAGTGCCCCCGGCGACGCTCCGCCCGGCGGACGATCCGCCCCGCGCACCGTCCGGCGGCCGGGGAACGAGCCTCAGCCGCGCGGCTCCCGGACGAGCTCGGCCAGCGCCCGCAAGAGCCGGTCGACGTGCTCCTCACCCGTCCCCAGTCCGAAGCTGGCGCGCACCGCCGTGTCGCCCTCGCCGCACCCAGCGCCGTCCGCGGCGGCGCCGGAGAGCAGGTGCCCGACGAACGGATGGGCGCAGAACTTCCCGTCCCGGACACCGATGCCGTACGACCCCGACAGCGTAAGCGCAGCGTCGCGCGCGTTCCACCCGTCCACCACGAATGACACGATCCCGACGCGAGGCACGCCCGTGCCCCACAGCGTCAGCTCCCGCACGCCCGGCAGCGCGGCGATGCCGCGGCGCAGCCTGGCCAGCAGCCGCTCCTCCCGCCGGACCAGCGCGTCCCAGCCGGTCGCGGCGAGGGTGTCGCAGGCGGCGGCGAGGGCGATGGCGCCCAGCACGTTCGGGGTGCCCGCCTCGTGCCGCCGCTGCGCGTCCGCGGACCAGCGGACCCGGTCGCCGTGCGCGCTCACCGAGTCGCTGGCGCCGCCGCCCTTGAGGAACGGCTCCGCGGCGCGCAGCCAGTCCGACCGGCCCGCCAGCACCCCGGCGCCGAACGGCGCGTACAGCTTGTGCCCGGAGAAGGCGACGTAGTCCACGCCGAGCGCGGTCATGTCGAACGGCCGGTGCGGGACGTACTGGGCGGCGTCCACCGCGATCCGCGCCCCGTGCCGCCGCGCCGTGCGGGCCAGCTCGGCGATCGGCCACACCTCGCCCGTCACGTTCGACGCCGCCGTGACCACCAGCAGCCTCGGCCCGGCCGGCGCCGCCGCCAGGGCCCGGTCGGCGGCCTCGATCGCCTCGGCCGGGTTCGCGGGGGCGGGCAGCCGCACGGCGCGCCGCCAGGGCAGCAGGCTCGCGTGGTGCTCGGTCTCGAACACGACGGCGGTGGTGCCGGGCGGGGCCGCGTGCGCGAGCAGGTTCATCGCGTCGGTGGTGTTGCGAGTGAAGACGACCGCCGCGCGCGTCCAGGCCCCGAGGAACCCGCGTACGGTCTCGCGCGCGCTCTCGTAGGCGTCGGTGGTGACCTGCGAGGCGTATCCGGCGCCGCGGTGCACGCTGCTGTAGTACGGCAGCGTGCGGGTGACGGCCTCGTGCACCGCCTCCAGACAGGGGGCGCTGGCGGCGTAGTCGAAGTTGGCGTAGGCGATGCTGCCGCCGTCGTCCAGGGGGACCGGCGCGCCGGTCCCGATGACGCGCGGGAGGTCCGGCTCGTGCCGGGGGACGCTCGGCTCACGCGGCGGTACGGGGGTGCGGGGCGCCGGAGCGGACGGAACGAGCGTGGAGATACCGGCGGACGACATGCGTGCGACCCTCCCAGGGTCCCGGGGACCCCATGGAGTGTCCGGCCCTGACGGCCGCGACCGGGTGGGATCCGCGCTTGCCGGGACGCGGGTTCGCGTCCGGCCAGGTCCTCACCCGGGGCACCCCATCGCGGACGAAGGGTTGCCGGTCAGCAAGCCGGGGCTTGTCGCTGACGCTCATGACCTAATGCGGAAGTATATGCGGGTGCCGACGGGGAGCAAAGAGAGGGATGCGATGAGGAACGCGGCGGTTCGAGCGCTGACCGGGGGAGTGCTGGCGCTCGGCGCTCCCGGGCTGCTGGGCGGGTGCGGGCTTCTGGGAGGCGACAACTCCGCCCAGGTCTGCGCCGACACCAGGAAGGCGTTCGAGCAGTACATCACCCAGGTCAGGAGCGTCGCCGCGAACAAGCCCGAGCAATGGAAGCAGGCCACCGAGCAGCTCGCCGGAAAGGTCGAGGGGCTGTCGGGCCAGGCCGAGAACCCCGAGCTCAAGAAGGCGCTGAAGGAGGAGGGCGGCCGCCTGCGCGGGGCCGCCACCTCGGTCGGAACGGGCGACGCCGCCCAGCTCAACACGGTGATCACCCAGACGCCGCAGCGGATCGGCCGCGCCTGCGCCTGACCCGCCGCCCCTGGCGGTCGAGCGCGCGGCGGCCGAGCGTGGCACCGTGCCGAGGCGCGTCGTCTCGGGTGACGAGGAAGGGGCCCGGCGTTTCCGCCGGGCCCCTTCTCTCATCCGCGTAGTCGGCCGGGATCGGTGCCGCCGCCCCCACCACCGGGGTCGCCGGGATCGCCGGGGTCACCGCCCCCGCCGCCGGGATCGCCCGGGTCACCGGGCTCGGGCGGCAGCGGCAGCTCGGGGCCGTCGTCGGTGGGCGGGGTCGAGGGCTCGCGGCCGGGCCCCTCGGAGCCGGGCGGGCGCGACGGGCCGGGCCCGGTCGCCGGCGGCCCGCCGGGACGGTCGGACGGCTGCCCGGAGTACCCGCCGCCGGGGGTCACCGACGGCGACCCGAACGACTTCGGCGAGTAGTTCATGATGGAGACCGCGTCCGCCATGAAGGTGCGCCACACCTGGGCCGGAAGGGCACCGCCGTACGTCCCGTACCCGGGGATGTTCAGCGGCCTGCTGTCACTGCGGAACATCGACACCGTCGTGGCCATCTGCGGGATGAACCCGTTGAACCAGATCGCCCGGCCCGCGTCGGTGGTGCCGGTCTTGCCCGCCACGTCGCGGCCGTCGGCCAGCTGCGCCCCGGTGCCGGTGCCGCCGCGGACCACCTGCTGCATCGCGTACGTGGCGTCCCGCGCCACCTGCTGGCTGAAGACCCGCTCGCCCTTCTCGGTGAACGTGCGGGTGTGCTCCTTGTTGTCGGTCACCGACTTCACCACGAACGGGGTGCGGTGCTGGCCCTCGGAGGCGAACGTGGCGTACACCCCGGCCTGCTGCACCGGGTGCACCGAGATGACGCCCAGCGGGAAGGTCGGCGCGGTGTTGGCGCCGTTGGCGGTGAGCTGGCTCCTGGGGATGCCCATCTTCTCGGCCATCGCCGTCACCTTGTCGAGGCCGACCTTCTGGCCGATGTGGATGTAGGCGGTGTTGACCGAGTTCTGGGTGGCGCCGACCAGGTTCACGTAGCCGAAGCTGCGGCCGCTGTCGTTGCGGACGGGGGTGCCGGCGAAGTACTGCGGCGAGGACCCGTCGACCGAGTCGTACAGCTTCATCCCGTCGTCGAGCGCGGTGGCCAGCACGATCGGCTTGAACCCGGACCCGGCCTGCGCCCAGTCGCCGAACGAGCTGCTCAGCGCCTCCACCAGGTAGTCGCGCCCGCCGTAGAACGCCAGCACCTGCCCGGTCGCCGGGTCGACCGACACCATCCCGGTGCGGATCTTCTTGCTCATCCCGGCCGGGGCGTTGGCGGTGACCGCGCGGCGCGCCGCGTCCATCAGCCGCTTGTCGAAGGTCGTGGTGATCTTCAACCCGCTGCGGTTGATCTCGTCCTCGCTGTAGCCGCGGCGCTCGATCAGCTCCTTCTTGGCCACATTGACCATGTAGCCCTTCTGGCCCTTGAGGATGTTGGTGATCTTCTGCTTGACCGGCATCGGGAAGGTCATCGCCGCCGCGTCGGCCTGGGTGACCGCGCCGTCCCGGACCATGTTGTTCACCACGGCCCGCCAGCGCTGCTCGGCGTAGACGCGGTTCTGGCCCTCGGGCTCGGCGAAGTTGCTCGGCTGCTGGATCGCCGCGGCGAGGAAGGCGCCCTGCGCGGGGGTCAGCTGGCTGACGTCCTTGCCGTAGTACGCCTTGGCGGCGGCCTGGACGCCGTAGGCGTCGCGGCCGAAGAAGATGGTGTTGAGGTACTGCTCGAGGATCCAGTCCTTGGACTTCTCCCGCCCGACCTTCAGGGAGACCATGATCTCCTTGAGCTTGCGGGTGACCGAGCGCTCCTTGCCGATGCCGCCGTAGTAGTTGCGGACCATCTGCTGGGTGATGGTGGAGCCGCCCTGCAGCTGCTCGCCGGTGACCGTGGACCAGAACGCCCGCCCGGTGCCCCGCACCGAGACCCCGGGGTCCTCGTAGAAGCTGCGGTTCTCGGCCGCGATCACCGCGTCGCGCACGCCCTCGGGGATCTGCTTGATCGGCACGGCGTCGCGGTTGGTGCCGGTCTTGGCGATCACCGTCTTGCCGTCGGCGTAGTAGAACGTCGGGCCCTGCGCGATGGCCTGCTGCTGCGGGGAGGGGACGGGCGTCAGGAGATAGGCGACGCCGAACGCGGCCACCGCGAACCCGAGGAATGCGAGAACGGCGAACAGGGTGCGGCGCGCGTAACGGACGGGCCTGCTGCGCTTCTTCTTGGGCGGCTTCTTACCGCCGCCCCCGCCCTTTCCGGGGGCGCTGCCCGCGCCATTGCCCGCGCCCTTCTTGCCGCGCCTGCCCTTCTTCCCGGGAGGGGCGTCAGGGGACGCGGCAATGGGGGAGGCGACGGTGGCGGTGCGGTCTTCGGCCGGGCGCTCGGCGCCGCCGGAGCCGACGGAGGTCGCGTCGGAGCCGCCGGCGGGGGCGGGCTCGGCGGGGGCGGGGGAGAGGGGCTCCGAGGGGGCGGGGGCGGGGTCGTCGAGGGGGGCCGGTGCGGTCTGCGGCGCGGCCTCCGCCTCGGTGGCGGGTTCGGTGGCGGGGTCGGCGGCGGGCTCGGCGGCCTCGCCGGTGCCGGTGGTCTCGGTGGCCGCCTCCTGCCCGTTCAGGACGGGGGCTTCGAGGGCGTCGACGGGCTCGAAATCGCGGGTCGTACCGGAATCGGAGCCGAGGCCGGTGCCTTCGTCCAGGTCGGGGGCCTGGTCCGGGAGAGGCTTCTCGGACGGGTCCGTGACCTCGTCCCGGGGAGCGTCCGTGCCGGTGGTGTCGTCGTCGACGATCGGGGTTCCGTCGCGGACGGTCTCGCCGAGGGGCGGGTCGTCCGGAGGCGTCTCGTCCTCGGGCGCCGCCTCGTCCCTGGGCGCCTCGTCCGCCGGGGGGTCGTCCACGGGAGTCTCGTCCGGAGGTGTGTCGGCCAAGGTGGCCTCGTCCGCGGGGTCGGGGTGGTCGTCGGTGCCGGTCCCGGTCGTGCCGGGGACGCCGTTGTCATTCATGTTCGCGGCGATGTCGTCATTCTCGGATTTGTCGGATTTGATGTGGTCCGGGGCGGTGCCCTTCACCCTGCCGCCCGCGGCCGGGCCCTCATCATTACTGCTCACAAGCCCCCCGTGATTCATTTGTTACCGACGATACCCGAGGGGTTCGCCGGGTTCGGCGGGTCAAGCGCACTGCCATGGCTTTCCCTCAATAAGGACGGCCCGGAAGCCCGAACGGTTGTCGTGATCGTTACCGGGCCTCGTTTCCGTGCCCCGCTCCCGGGGCGCGCGGAACGCCGGACGGCGGGCCACCCCTCCGGATGCCCCGCCGTCCGATGTCGCGGAACCGCGCCAGGCGCGCTCTAGGCGGCCGTCACTTGGGCACGGTGCCCAGGATGTCGACCAGGAAGACGGTGTGGTCGGTCCCCTTGATCCCGGCCTGCGGGTTGCCCTCCTTGCCGTACCCGTCCCCGGGCGGCAGGAGGAGCATCACGCGGCTGCCGATCTTCTGCCCCTGCAGGCCCTTGAAGAAGCCGGTCATGCCCTCGGTGGCGTTGAGCGGGAAGGTGGCCGGCTCGCCCTTCTCCCAGCTGGAGTCGAACTGCTTGCCGTCGCGCCAGATCAGGCCCTTGTAGTGGACCACGGCCACGTCGTCCTTGGTGGTGGCCGGTCCCGTGCCCTCGATCAGGGTCTTGACCTGCATCTTCTCCGGCGGGTCGGCCTTGGGGATGGTGACCTTGGGGCCCTTGCCCGGCTCGACCGCCCCGACCGTCGGCAGGTCCTTGTCGTCGAGCGGCTTCGGGGTGCCCTTGGCCTCGGCGTTCTTCGGGTACGAGGCCAGCACGTCCACCACGAAGACCACCGAGTCGCCGCTCTGCAGGCCGAGCTGCTGGCCCTGCTCGCCGAAGCCCTCCTTGGGCGGGATCTCCAGGATCACCCGGCTGCCGGCGGTCTGGCCGGCCAGGCCCTTGTCGAGGCCCTTGAGCTCGGTCTTGCCGATGGTCATCGGCAGCACCTGCTGGCCCGCCGGGCGCTCCCAGGACGAGCTGAGCTTCTTGTTGGTGCTCTCGTCGGGCTTGTCCGGGTCGGTGCTCTTGGCCCACTGGTAGAAGGTGAACTTCACCAGCGTGGTGTCCCCGTTGGCGATCTTGGTGCCGGTGCCCTTGATGGGGGTGGTGACGTTGAGCCGCCCGGTCGGCTGGAGGTTCTTGGGAATGCTCACCTTGGGCGCCGAGCCGAGCGCCCCGGTGGCCTTGATCTCCGGCCCGGGACGGCTCAGGTAGTCGGGGACCGAGTCGGGGAGGAACCGGTGCCCCTGGGTGTAGCTGATCGCCCAGGCGACGGCCACCACGGCGACCACCGCGACGGAGATCCCCGCCATCCGCTGCCGCTTGGCCTGCGCCGCGGTCTTGCCCGACGGGCGCGGGCCGCGGCTGCGGCTGCCGCCGCTGATCCCGTGCGGGGTGAACTCCGGGCTCCGGATGTTCTTGGCGTTCGGCAGCTTGGCCTTGGCCTTGACCGTACGCTCACCCCGGGGCTTGTCATCCTCGGACATGTTTCCTCACTCGCTCCGGGCTCGACGACACCACGAGGTCACACCCTGCCACCGTGGACCTAAGAAGGCTGTGAAAACAGGGCAAAGAAGACCGGCCCAATGTACCGGCTCCGACGCAATCTACCGGTCGGGGGAGTCGAGGACCCCGTTCAGGAAAATCGCGGTGATGGCGGAGCTGGCCTCCTCGACGCCGAGCCGGCCGCGGATCACCCGTGACACCGCGCCCTCCAGCAGCGCCACATAGATCTCGATCATCGTGGCCACGGAGACGTCGCCGCGGAAGGAGCCCTCGGCCGCGCCGCGCTCGAACAGCCCGCGCATCGGCTCGATCAGCTCGCGGTCGAGCTTCCTGGCGTCGCCGGGCGTCTTGTGGAACAGCTCCAGGGCCCGCCATTTGCCGGCCGCCCCGACGAACGCGCGGGTCAGCCGGGCCAGGCCCTCGGGCACCGTGGCGGTGTCCAGCCCGGCGTCGGCGACGCGCGCGGTGAGGTCGGCGAAGGCGGCGTCGTACAGCGCCTGCCGCAGTGCCTCGCGGTTGGGGAAGTAGCGGTAGAGGGTGGCCCGGGCCACCCCGGCGGCCTCCGCGATGTCGGTCATGCTCGCCGACTCGCCGCGCTCGGCCAGCACGGCGGCCGCGGTCTCCAGCAGGCCGGTGGCCACATGGTCGCGAAGGGCGGGACTCCTCATCATCATCACGGCCGACTCTATCTCCCTGTCCCAGTATTTGACAGCCTTGTCTCTAAGATGAGACATTCTGTCTCGCTACAGAGATGTGATGACAAAAGATCTGATGGGAGCCTCAGGTGGCCGCGTACTTCTACCGGCTGGGCCGGTTCGCCTTCCGCCGACGGCGCTGGGTCCTGCTCGTCTGGGTGCTGCTGCTCGGGCTCAGCGGGACCGCCGCCGCGACCCTGTCCGGGCCGACCGACAACGCCTTCTCGATCCCCGGCACCGAGGCGCAGCGGGCGATCGACATGCTGGACGAGCGCTTCCCGCAGGCCGCCGGAGGCGGTGCCACCGCCCGGGTGGTGTTCGCCGCCCCCGAAGGGCGGCGGCTCACCGAGCCGTCCGCGCGGGCGGCGGTCGGGCAGGCCGTGGCCGCGCTCAGGGCGGGGCCGCAGGTCGCCGCCGTCCAGGACCCGTACCAGGCCGGTGCCGTCAGCGCGTCCGGGGCCGTCGCGTTCGCGCAGGTCACCTACCGCGTCGGGGCCACGGACCTGAGCGAGGAGGCGCGCGCCGCGCTGGAGCGGGCACCCGACCCCGCCCGCGCCGCCGGGATCCGGGTCGAGATGGGCGGCGACGCGACCGAGGCCGAGGGGGGCCAGCACCTCATGGAGGTCATCGGGGTGCTGGCGGCCGCGGTGGTGCTGGTGGTCACCTTCGGCTCGCTGGTCGCCGCCGGGCTGCCGCTGCTCACCGCGCTGCTGGGCATCGGGATCGGGGTCACCGCGATCACCGCCGCCACCGGGTTCACCGACCTCAGCTCCTCCACCCCCACGCTGGCGATCATGCTGGGGCTGGCCGTGGCGATCGACTACGCGCTGTTCATCGTCTCCCGCTACCGGCAGGAGCTGGAGTCCGGCGGCGACCCGGAGGAGGCGGCCGGACGGGCCGTCGGCACGGCCGGGACCGCCGTGATGTTCGCCGGGCTCACCGTTGTGATCGGCCTGGCCGGCCTGACCGTGGTCGGCATCCCGATCCTCACCGAGATGGGGCTGGCGGCCGCCGCCACCGTGGTCGTGGCCGTCCTGATCGCGCTGACCCTGCTGCCGGCGCTGCTCGGCTTCGCCGGCCCGCGCGTCCTCGGCCGCCGCGGCCGGGCACGGCGCTCCGCGAACCCGGACGCCGCCGGCGGGTCCCGGGCGGCGGCACGAGGCCCGATGGGCATCCGCTGGGCACGGCAGGTGACGCGGCGGCCGATCCCGTTCCTGCTGGCCGCCGGAGCCGTGCTGATCACCCTCGCCGTCCCGGTGACCGACCTGCGGCTCGGCCTGCCCGACGACAGCATCTCGGCGCCCGACACCACCCAGCGCCAGGCCTACGACCTGCTCGCCGAGGGCTTCGGCCCCGGCTTCAACGGACCGCTCACCCTGGTCGTGGACGCCGCCCGCAGCGACGACCCGCGGGCCGCCGCCCGGCACGTCGGCGACGTGGTGTCCCGGACGCCCGGCGTCGCCGCCGCCCGGCCCGCCGCGTTCAACCAGGCCGGCGACACCGCGCTGATCACGGTGATGCCGCGCAGCGGGCCGAGCGAGCAGGCCACCACCGACCTGGTCGAGCGGCTCCGCGGGCAGGCCCCGGCGATCCGCGCCGCGACCGGGGCGTCCATCGCGGTGACCGGGCTGACCGCGCTCAACATCGACATGTCCGCCACGCTGGCCGACGCGCTGGTGCCCTACCTGGCCGTGGTCGTCGGCCTGGCTCTGGTGCTGCTTCTGCTGGTGTTCCGGTCGGTGCTGATCCCGCTGAAGGCCACCGCCGGGTTCCTGCTGAGCGTCGCGGCCACCTTCGGCGCGGTCGTGGCGGTGTTCCAGTGGGGCTGGGCCGGGGCGCTGTTCGGCGTCGAGCAGACCGGCCCGATCATCAGCGCGCTGCCCATCTTCCTGATCGGGCTGGTGTTCGGGCTGGCCATGGACTACCAGGTGTTCCTGGTCACCCGGATGCGCGAGGCGTACGTGCACGGCGCGGACCCGAAGGAGGCGGTGGTCACCGGGTTCGCGGACGGAGCGCGGGTGGTGACGGCCGCCGCGATCATCATGGCGGCGGTGTTCTCGGGGTTCCTGCTGGCCCCCGACCCGCTGGTGAAGTCGATCGGGTTCGCGCTGGCCGCCGCCACGCTGTTCGACGCGTTCGTGGTGCGGATGACGATCGTGCCCGCGCTGATGACGCTGATGGGCCGCACCGCCTGGTGGCTGCCGCGATGGCTGGACCGGCTGCTCCCTGGGATCGACATCGAGGGCGACTCCCTCGCGCCGGCGCCCGCCGCCCCGCCGGGGCCGCGCGAGCCGGAGGCCGCGGCCCAGGGCGCCGGGACCCGGGGCGGTGCCCAGTGAGCGCCGACATGACCGGTAAGACCGTGGTGATCACCGGGGCCAGTTCCGGCATCGGCGCCGCGGCGGCCCGCCGCCTCGCCTCGATGGGGGCCGACGTCGTCCCGGTGGGCCGCTCGCCCGAGCGCACCGCCGCCGTCGCCGCCGGGCTCGGCGTCGAGCCCCTGGTCGCCGACTTCGCCTCGCTCGACCAGGTCCGCCGGCTCGCCGACGACCTGCTGGAGCGCTGCCCCCGCATCGACGTGCTGGTCAACAACGCCGGGCAGCTCGTGCCGTCCCGGAAGCTGACCACCGACGGGCACGAGATGACCTTCCAGACCAACCATCTCGCCCCGTTCCTGCTCACCACCCAGCTGCTGCCCCGGCTGCGCGACAGCGCCCGGCACGGGCCGGTACGGGTGATCACCACCTCCAGCCTGGGCAACCGGTTCGGGCGGCTGCGGCTGGACGACCTGGAATGGGAGCGGCGCCGCTACGGCGGAGGGTGGATCGCCTACTCCACGACCAAGCTGATGAACGTCCTGTTCACCCGGGAACTGGCGCGCCGCACCGAGGGGACGGGGATCGAGGCCGTGTGCTTCCACCCTGACCCCGGCCCCCGGCGGGACCGTCCCGCCGGGGCGGTCGTCCCCACCCGCGACGAGGCCGAGGGCGCGACCGTGACCCAATTCGCCTCCGGGTCCCGGGCGGTCAGGGCCGTCTCGCGGACGCCGCTGCGCAGGTTGCAGCTCAACAGCGGTGTCGGTGCGAGCCCGCTGGTGTGGCTGGCCTCGGCCCCGGAGGCGGGCGGGGCGAGCGGCTCCTATTTCCACGGGTTCCAGCGGGACGCCAAGGTCCACCCCAAGGCGGACGACTCCGACCTGGCGGCCCGTCTGTGGGGGCGCTCGGCCGTGCTCGTCGCCCCCTACACATAGAAGGAGGAGTCACGCCGCCGCGGGGCTCGGCTGGAAGGGACCGATCAGCCGTTCGGTCACCTCCCACAGCCGCGCGGCGGCGTCCCGGTCGCGGGCGGGGGGCGACGGCGCGGACAGGGCCGCCCGGTCGTAGTAGCCGCCGTTGCCCTCCACCGGCTCGACGGCGAGCCTGATCACGGCCGGTGCGGCACGGTCCGTGCTGATCGCCGTCGCCTGCGTCGCCAGCACCAGCAGCCGGGGGAACTCGCGGCCCAGGTCGCTGCGGACCACGCCCGGGTGCAGCGCGTTCACGATCAGCTCGTCGCCGTGGCGGCGGGCCAGTTCCAGCGTGAACAGCATGTTGGCCAGCTTGGTCCGGCTGTAGACGAGCGCGGGCTCGTACCCGGACTCGGCCTGCAGGTCGGCGAAGTCCAGCGTCGGGTTCCGGTGCCCGCGCAGGCTGGTGTGGTGCCCGGCGCTGTTGACGTTGACCACCCGCGGCCGGTCGCGTCCCGCCGGGTCGCCGGGCACCGACCCCTTCCGCAGCAGCGGCAGCAGCGCCCCGGTGACGGCGAACGGCGCCAGGTGGTGGACGGCGAAGTTCAGTTCGTGGCCGTCCTCGTTCACCCGCCGCCGGGGCAGCATCACCCCGGCGTTGTTGATCAGGGCGTCGATCCGGCCGGTGAGGCCGGGCACCGCGCCGGTGAACGCGCGCCGTCCGGCCACCGTGGACACGTCGCCGACCAGGACCTCCGGGTCGGGGCCCGGCCGCCGGCGCAGCTTGTCGCGCAGCGTCGCGGCCCGCTCGGCGTCCCGGCCCACGGCGATCACCCGGTGCCCGCGCTCGGCGAGCTTCAGCGCGACGGAACGGCCGACGCCGCTGGTGGCGCCGACCACGACCACCGTGCGCGGGGCGGCCGGGTCCGGCCCGCGGGCCGCGCCGGTGCGCCTCACCGGGCACCGTCCCCGGCCGGGGCGCCCCCCGGCGCTCCGGCGCCGGCCTCGGCGGCCGCGCGCAGCCCCAGCGCGCCCGCCAGGACCCGGTCGCGGACCCGTACCGGCAGCCGGGAGATCGTCAGCAGCAGCCGGGCGTCCCGCCCGGCGTTGTAGACGGCCTTGGGACGGCGCGCCTCGACCGCCTTCACCAGGGTCTTCACGACGCCGCCGGGCTCGGCGCCCGCCGTCCGCGCGGTCGCCCGCTCGACGGCGTCCAGACCGGGCCGGTAGAGGTCGACCACGCGCGGGTCGATCTGGGCGAGCGACTTGCGCGCCGCCGTCTCCGCCTTCCCGAAGATGGCGGTCCGCACGGCTCCGGGCCGGACGATGCTGACCGGGATCCTGAACGGTGCCAGCTCGACCCGGGCCGCGGCCGAGAACGACTCCAGCGCCGCCTTGCTCGCCGAGATCGGGCCGTTGTAGGGCATCGCGAGGCGGGCGGTGGGCGCGCTGACGTTGACCACGCGGCCGCGGCCCTCGCGCAGCAGCGGCAGGAACGCCCGCGTCACGGCCATCGGGCCGTAGACGTTGATCTCGAACTGGCGGCGCAGTTCGTCGGCCGGGACCAGTTCCACCGGGCCCTGCACGATGATCCCGGCGTTGTTGACCACCGCGTGCAGGCCGTTCCCGGCGCGGTCTTCGCGGACGCGGGCGGCCGCCGCCTCGACGGCCGCCGGGTCGGTCAGGTCGAACCGCAGCGGCCGGACGCCGGGCAGGCGGGCCAGATCGGCGGGCAGCTCGCCGCGCGCCGCCGCGTACACCGTGTACCCGCGCGCCGCCAGCGCGGTGGTCAGCGCGTGGCCGATCCCGCCGGTGACCCCCGTCACCAGCACGGCCTTTCCTTCGGTCATGATTCGATCTCCCTTACCTGGGGACATGTACCTAGGGACATAAGTCTGCATGGTCCGGCGGACATGTCAAGATGGGGCCCACATTTCGGGGCGGTTGACGGAGGAGCACATGTCGCTGCGGTACGGCCTGCTCGGCCTGCTGGCCGAGGGGCCCGCCAGTGGTTACGACCTGAACAGGCGATTCCAGGAGACGCTGGGCGCGGCCTGGCCCGCCCAGCACCCCAAGATCTACGCCGAACTCGGTCGGCTGGAGTCCGACGGGCTGATCGAGGTGGACAGCCACGGCCCGCGGCGGCGCAAGGCGTACCGCATCACCGAGTCCGGCCGGACCGAGGTGCGCCGCTGGCTCGTCAAGGGCGCGGACGAGGGCGCCGACCACACGCTCCGGTTCGAGCCACTGCTGCGCACCTTCTTCCTCTGGCTGATGGAGAAGGACGACGCGATCCGCTACCTGGAGGGGGAGGCCGAGTACTACAGCGAGTGGGCCGACCTCTTCCGCGGCATGGCCGAGGCCAAGGACAGGGGCGACTACGGCACCGCCCCGTCCGTGCAGTCGTTCCGCATCACGATCGAGGCGGCGATCCGCATGTACCAGGGGCTGGCCGACTGGGCCCGCTGGGCGGCCGAGTTCACCGAGGAGGGACGGCTGCACCAGCAGGACCCAGAGGGCGACGAAGCGGGGCAGGAGCCGCAGGACGGGCAGGGCGGCTGACCGTCCCTGGCCTTAGCGCGAAAGGCGCGGCCTCGGGCCTGTGTAGCGCAGGACGTAGATTCCCCGGTTCTTGTCGCTGATGTAGATGAACCCGCGCCGGTCCACCACCACGTCCTCGGTCTGCGTCACCAGCTTGTCCTCGGGCAAAGGCATGTAGCGCTTCTTGGGGTCGGCGGGCAGGAAGTGCCCGATCTCCTGCGGGAGCCTCCTGTTGGAGACGTCGTAGATGCGCAGCCCCGCGTTGAAGTGCGCCATATAGAAGATGCCCTCCTGACGCTCCACCGCGGGGTGGTACTGATGGTGGTTCATGTTGTGAGGGCCGCCCCAGCCCCCGCGCGTGTAGAAGTCCTCGTAGGGCGCGTCGGGGTGCGGCACGGGCTCAGGGAGCAGTGACAGCAGAAACGGCTTGCTCGGGTTGGAGATGTCCACGATCGAGGCGTGGTGGGCCGCGCCCTTGCCGTAGGAGACGTCCTCCGAGTTCACGAAGGCGATGCCCTGCTCGGGCAGGGGCAGCACGCCGTGCACGCCGAAGAGCGAATGGAACGGCGGGCTGAACGGCAGCGTGCTGACCGGCTTGGGATCCGACACGTCCGAGATGTCGAGGACGACCATGCCCGCCCCGCCGTAGGGCAGGTAGGCGAGGTTCCCCGACACGTACGCCGGGCCGTGCAGGGAGACGGTATTGCCCGCGCCGCAGCAGAACCCGTGGAAGTGCCCGGAGCTCGTGCCGCCGTGCGCGGGCGTCTCGCCCTCCTTCTGTCCGGGCACCCACCACCGCCCGGCCTCCTTGGGACGGCTCCGGTCTGAGATGTCGAGGATGACGTAGATGTTGCCGCGGTAGCCGGGCATCCCCGCGGCGAGGTGGACGTAGCGCCCGCCCGAGTAGTGGTTGCGGTGGGTGCCCGTGCCCTTGGTCCTCCAATGGCTGAGGCGGCGCGGGTTGACCGGGTCCTTGATGTCCCAGATGACCACGCCCTCCTCGAACGGGTCGTCCGGGGTCGGGTCCAGGTGCACGGGGAACGGCTTCTCCAGCGCCGTCACCATCGTGTCGCCGGACAGGTCCATCTGGAGCGTCATCGTGTGCACCGGCCCCGGGATGTGGTTCACCAACTCGGGCTCGCGCGGGTCGGTCACGTCGACGACGCTCCAGCCGCCGAGGTAGTCCGGGGCGATGTTGAAGTGCGCCACGTATAGGTACCAGCGTCCGTTCACCTCCCGGACCGCCATCTTGAAGCCGGGGTGCTCGCGCAGGTCGCTGTAGCCGACGACCTCCACGTTGTGCGCGTACGACCCGTCGGGGAGCTTCGTCCCCACGGGCCGCCCGGCCTGCCGCGCGGGCGGGGCCGCGGCCTGCGCCGTCCCCTGCTGGGACGCCGCCGCCGCGAGCCCGCCCAGCGTCGCCGCCGACGCCTGGAGCGCCCGCCGCCGGGAGATCCGGTTCTGGTCCGCCACGTCTTCCTCCTGACATCAAGACCTCTATATGTCCTTAGGAACATATGATGCTGGACATGAACCTTGGTAGATGTCAAGGCTGCCAGGTGGCGGGCGCGGGGTCAGAGCCCTGCCAGCGCGCCGCCGTCCACCAGCACCGAGACCCCGGTCTGGAAGCTCATGTCGGGCGAGGCCAGGGCGAGCGCGGCGGTGGCCATCTCGTCGGGCGTCGCCATCCGCTTGAGGCCGTCCACGTTGGCCTGGGCCCAGCGCGCCTTCTCCCGGCGCCACTCCTCGTCCGACATGGGCGGGTAGAAGGCGCGCTGCGCGTCGATCATCGCGGTGTCGGTGGTGCCGGGCGCCAGCGACACCACCCGGATCTTCGGGCCGAGCTCCAGCGCCGCCGCCCGCACGATCCCGCTCACCCCGCCCTTGCTCGCCGAGTACGAGCTGAGCCCCGGACGGCTGGCGAACTCGTTGGACGAGCCGGTGACCAGGATCACCCCGCCCTTCTCCTCCATGTGCGGGACCTGGTGCTTGATCGACAGGAAGACCCCGCGGGTGTTGGTCTCCAGCGTCGCGTCGAACTCCTCGACGGTCTGGTCCCTGAGGGGCTTGAACGTCTGGATCCCGGCGTTGTTGAGCGCCACGTCGAGACCGCCGTACCTGCGCGCGACCCGGTCGACGAACGACTTGACCTCGTCCGGCCGCCGCACGTCGGCCCGGATGTAGGTGGCCTCGCCGCCCTGCCGCCGGATCTCCGCCTGCACCTCCCGCCCGAGGTTCTCCCGGCGGCCGCAGAAGCCGACCTTGGCGCCCTCCCGCGCGAACGCGATCGCGGCGGCCCGGCCGATGCCGGAGGTCGCGCCGGTGATCACCACCACCTTGCCCTCGTAGCGGCGCTGTGCCCGTCCCGCCTGCGGCGCCGGCGCGGTACGGGCCGCGGCGGGCCCCGCGGCCATGCCCAGCCCGGCCGCCCCGGCGGCCAGCGCCCCGCCCGTCAGCATCGCCCGCCGGCCGAGCGCGCCCCGTTCGTCACCCATGATCGTCTCCTTCAAATGCGAGTGATCGCTCGTATTGATCCGAAGAATACGAGCGATCACTCGTATAGGCAAGGCGGGCTGGAGTTCGCGGCGCCCGGGGCTGCCGTCTGAGGCCCCCTGCCGGTTGAGGGCAGCCCGCCGTCGCGGTCGTCGGGCCCGGGGGCAAGGCCGTGCCGCCGCGGACCGTTGCCGTCAAATATTCTCGCCCCGTGTCCAAAGGTGATCGACTCCGGTAATGAATCCGCGTTTTTAGCGGTGCCTTTTTGTGGCGGCCGGGTGCCATTTCAGAAGTCGCCGTCATGGGCCGGGAGGGGCGGGCGTCCGGCCCCCCGGGGGGAGTAAGGGTTTCCTGGCTTCCGGGATAGATCCGGCTGGGAGCGCGGTGCGTCCAAGCGACCAGTCCCCGCAATGCCGTCCCGCACTACGGAAACGGCCGGATCCGGCCGTGGCATGACCATCGTCCGCCGCCGTGCCCGCGGTGGCGGACGCGAGCCCTTCCGCCTCTCCCCGGAGGCCGGCCGGGAACGCGGTCCGAAATGGGAATGAACATTCTTGTTCTTTCCGTCATCTCAATGGATATCCAATTGCCAGGGGGCACCACGATGGCGTCAGGTCATGTCCACTCCCGCCTGCCGACCAGGAGACCCACCCGCGCGCGGGGGCCCGGAACCGACGCGACCGCCTTCACGCCGATCGTCGGCCGCGACGCCGAGCTGGGCCTCCTGCGCGAGCAGCTCGCCGATCCCTCCGTCCGGCTGCTGACCATGACCGGGCCCGCCGGGGTGGGCAAGACCCGGCTCGCGCTGGCCCTGGCCGACGACCTGGGCGGCCCGCCCGAACTCCACGACCTGGCCGGATACGACCGGGCCGCCGACGTCCTCGACGCGCTGGCGGCACGGCCCGGCGAACGCGACCGGCTGATCGTCCTGGACCAGGGGGAGCACTTCACCGAGGCGCTGGCGGCCGGGCTCCCGAGGCTGCTGGCCGACCGGCCCGAGACCCGGGTGCTGCTGGTGAGCCGCGAGCCGCTGCACCTGTACGGGGAGCGGGTGCTGCGCGTCCCGCCCCTGGCCCGCGTCGCCGCGCTGGAGCTGTTCCGGCAGCGCGCCGTCGCGGTCCGCCCCGGCTTCTCGCTGGACGGCGGCGTCCGCGCCCAGGTGACCGGGCTGTGCGAGCTGCTGGACGACCTGCCGCTGGCGATCGAGTTCGCCGCGGCACGGTTGAAGCTGTTCCGCCCGGCCGAGCTGCTGGACCGGCTGCGCGCCGGGCAGGACGTCCTGTACGGCGGCCCCACCCTGTCGCACCACGCGAGCATGCGCGCGGCGATCGGCTGGAGCTACGACCGGCTCACTGGGCAGGAGCAGGCGGTCTTCCGCGCGCTGGCGGTCCGCGAGGGAGCGTTCTCGCCGATGGACGACACCGATCTGGCGCCCGAGCTCATCGAGACGCTGGTGGACAAGAACCTGCTGGTCCCGCTGCCGTCGCGGGGCGGCGAGCCGCGGTTCCGGGTGCTGAACGTCGTCCGGTCGTTCACCCGCGACCTCGGCCGGTCACCGCACGTCCCGGCGCCGCGCGCGGCGGCCGGGGCGGAGCCCGCGCGCTCCCGGACGCAGCCGCTGACCCCGCGCGAGCAGGAGGTGGCGATGCTGGTCGCGCAGGGGCTGACCAACCGCCAGATCGCCGGGCGGCTGGGCATCGCCGAGTGGACGGCCGTCAACCACGTGCGGAACGTCATGCGCAAGCTCGACTGCACCTCGCGCGTCAACGTGGCGAGCTGGGTCCTGCGGGACGGCGCGGTCGCCGGCGCCGTCGACTGAACGCTCCACACGAGAGCGGGCGGCCGGAGGGATTCTCCGGCCGCCCGATTCCGGGTGGAGGTCAGGAGGCGATGGACTCCAGTGCCTCGGTGTCCAGGGAGTCGAGGTCGTAGCCCATCTCCTCGGCCAGTTCGAGGGCCTTCTCGATGAGCGTTTCGACGATCTGGGCCTCGGGGACGGTCTTGATGACCTGCCCCTTCACGAAGATCTGGCCCTTGCCGTTGCCGGAGGCGACGCCGAGGTCGGCCTCGCGCGCCTCGCCGGGGCCGTTCACCACGGGCAGGTCGAGGCCGTCCAGCCCGGCCTGCACCTCGTTGGCCAGCCGGTAGACGTCGACCTGGGCGCGTCCGCAGGACGGGCACGAGACGATCTCCAGGCCGCGCTGCCGCAGCCCCAGCGACTCCAGGATCTGGGTGCCGACCTTGACCTCCTCCACCGGAGGAGCCGACAGCGACACCCGGATGGTGTCCCCGATCCCCTGCGACAGCAGCGCACCGAACGCCACCGCCGACTTGATCCACCCCCAAGTGCAGCGGATAATCGCACGCCGCCGCCAGCTGCCGGTACGCCTCGATCATCACCACCGGATCGTTGTGCTTCACCGAGATCTTGATGTCCCGGAACCCGTGCTCCTCGAACAGCGAGCACTCCCACAACGCCGACTCCACCAGCGCCTCCGGAGTCGCCCGCCCGTGCTTCTCCAGCAGCCGCTTGTCCAGCGACCCCGCGTTGACCCCGATCCGGATCGGCACCCCCGCGTCCGAGGCCGCCCGCGCGATCTCCCCCACCCGGTCGTCGAACTTCTTGATGTTCCCCGGATTCACCCGCACCGCCGCACACCCGGCATCGATCGCCGCGAACACGTACTTCGGCTGGAAATGAATATCGGCGATCACCGGAATCGGCGACTTGCGCGCGATCACCGGCAACGCCTCCGCGTCATCCTGCGACGGCACCGCCACCCGCACGATCTGGCACCCCGACGCCGTCAACTCCGCGATCTGCTGCAACGTCGCGTTCACATCCGCCGTCAGCGTCGTCGTCATCGACTGCACCGACACCGGCGCGTCCCCGCCCACCGGCACATCCCCCACCATGATCCGCCG
>NZ_JBHSON010000064.1:0-65531 GCF_042656285.1 Actinomadura rugatobispora
AACCTCGGACTCACCCGGACCAACAGCACCTGGCATCTGTCCTCGGCCAACGCATGACCACAGAGGGGCTGTCCGGCCCACGGCCGGACAGCCCCTCTAACAAGATCTTCAGCAGTCTTCTAGCCCCAGGAGGCGTTCTCGTCGAGCCGCTCGAAGGGCTGGGTGAGGCTGTACCAGTTGCCCGAGTCGTCGCGGAAGATCGCCTCGATGCCGTACGGCCGCTTCTCCGGCTTCTGAATAAAGGTGACGCCCCTGGCCGAGAGCCGCTCGTACTCGGCCTGGCAGTCGTCGGTGTTGAACGCCCCGGCGCCGAGCACGCCCTTGGCGATCAGCCCGCGCAGCTGCGCGGCCGACTCGGGGTCCAGCGACGGCGGGCCGGGGACCATCAGGGCGAGCTGCAGCTCGGGCTGGTCCTTGATGCCGACGGTGACCCAGCGCATCCCGCCCTCGCCGAGCGTCATGTCGGTCCGCTCCTCCAATCCGAGCTTGCCGACGAAGAACTCCTTGGCCGAGTCCTGGTCGAGGACCCAGACGGTGGCCAGCCCCAACGCGGTGATCATGATGTGTGCTCCCCTCCGTGGACGACTCCTCCACGCTAGGAGCGGGCGGCGGCCGGGCGCTTCTTCAAAGTTGCCGTGCGGGCGGGACGTCCGGGCCGGCGCGGAAGCCGCCGGCCCAGAACATCACGAAGCAGCCCGGGATGGGCGGCGGCGCGTTCTCGCGGGCGCTCGCGCGGAACTCCGTCGGCGTCATTCCGACCTTCCGCTTGAAGCGCGTGCAGAACGTGCCGAGGCTGGAGAACCCCACCAGCAGGCAGATCTCGGTCACCGTCAGGTTCGCCGACCGCAACAGCTCCTGCGCCCGCTCGATGCGCCTGCGGGCCAGGTAGCTGCCGGGGGTCTCCCCGTACACCTCCCGGAACAGCCGCACGAAGTGGTAGCGGGAGTATCCGGCCCGGCCGGCCACGGCCGCCACGTCCAGCGGCCGCGACCATTCGGCGTCCATCACGTCCTTGGCCAGCCGCATCCGGCGCAGGACGCGCGGATCCTCCGTCGCCGAGGTCGCCACGGAGGTCGTCGGGGAGGTCGTCACGGTGCCCGTGCGGCGGGTCAGCGGGCGCCCGGCCAGGGACCGGGCGGGGTGTGCTCGACGGCCTCGGTCTCGACCTTGGTGTCGTACACCCGGAACCCGCGGGCCTGGTAGTTGCGCAGCGCGGCCGGGCCGTCGTTGGAGCAGGTGTGCACCCACACCCGGGTGGTGGCCTCGCGGCCGGGCCAGCGGCCGGCCAGGTCCCACGCGCGGGCCGCGCCGGCGGCCAGCAGGTGGCCGCCCAGGCCCCGGCCGTGGAACTCCCGCAGCAGCCCGAAGTGGGTGATCTCGACTTCGCCGGCGGCCTGCGGGTCCAGCTCCACGTACCCGGCCGGGGTCCCGCGGACGTAGGCGACCCAGGTCTCCACCCCGGGCCGCGCCAGCCAGTTCCGCCACTGCTCGTAGGACCAGCCGAGCCGGTCCAGCCAGTACCAGTCGCCGCCGACCGCCGTGTAGAGGAAGCGGCTCAGCTCGGGTCCCGCCATCTCCGCGCGGACGATCTCGGCGGCGGTCTCCGGTTCGCGTTCCGCCGGGCGCAGATCGGCGCTGTCGCGCTGCTCCAGGTACCAGGTGGTCACGTCGAGGTGCCTGATCGGCATGCGGTCCCCCCACATACAAAGCCGCCGTGTCCCGGGCTCGCCCGTGTCAGGGCACGCCGGGATCACGGCGGGGTGAAAACGGTCCAGGGTCGGCTGATTTCCGGCCAGGCTATAGGACGCGGAGGGCGGCGCGGACCGGGTCGGGCCACAGGCCCGGGGTCCGGTCCGCGCCGCCGCGGGCTCAGGTCAGGCGATCGGCCTGGCCGTCGGGGGGATCGGGTAGGGCAGCGCGGTGTCGCCGCCGAGGAACTTGTCCACGCCGTGCGCGGCGGCGCGGCCCTCGGCGATCGCCCAGACGATCAGCGACTGGCCGCGGCCCATGTCGCCGGCCGCGAAGACCCCGTCGACCGAGGTCCGGTAGTCGGCGTCGCGGACGACGTTGCCGCGCTGGTCCAGCTCCACGCCCAGCTGCTCCAGCAGGCCCTCCTTCTGCGGGCCCAGGAAGCCCATCGCCAGGGTGACCAGCTCGGCCGGGATCTCCCGCTCGGTGCCCTCGATCGGCGCGAAGCCGGTCTCGGGGCCGCCGACCTCCACCAGCTTCAGCGCGCGGACGTTGCCGTCGGCGTCGCCGAGGAACTCGGTGGTGGACGCCGCGTACACCCGGTCGCCGCCCAGGTCGGCGAGCTCCTCGTGGGCGCTCTCCATCTTGAACAGCATCGGGTACGTCGGCCACGGCTGGGCGTCGGGCCGGTCCTGCGGCGGCCGCGGCATGATCTCCAGCTGGGTGACCGACGCGGCGCCCTGCCGGATCGCGGTGCCGATGCAGTCGGCGCCGGTGTCGCCGCCGCCGATGACCACCACGTGCTTGCCCTCGGCGGAGATCGGCGACTCCTCGAAGTCGCCCTCCTGCACCTTGTTCGCCGGGGGCAGGTACTCCATCGCCTGGTGGATGCCGCCGAGCTCGCGGCCGGGCGCGGTCAGGTCGCGCCACACGGTGGCGCCGCCGGCCAGCACGACCGCGTCGTACTTCTCGCGCAGCTCGTCGGCGGTGATGTCGACGCCGGCGTTCACCGAGGTCTTGAAGTCGGTGCCCTCCGCGCGCATCTGCGCCACGCGCCGGTCGACGTGCCGCTTCTCCATCTTGAACTCGGGGATGCCGTAGCGCAGCAGCCCGCCGATGCGGTCGGCGCGCTCGTACACCCGGACGTCGTGCCCGGCGCGGGTGAGCTGCTGCGCGGCGGCCAGGCCCGCGGGCCCGGAGCCGATCACGGCCACCTTCTTCCCGGTGCGGACCTTCGGCGGCTGCGGCCGCACCCAGCCCTCCGCCCAGGCCCGGTCGATGATCTCGACCTCGACCCGCTTGATCGTCACCGGGTCCTGGTTGATGCCCAGCACGCACGCGCTCTCGCACGGCGCCGGGCACAGCCGGCCGGTGAACTCGGGGAAGTTGTTGGTGGCGTGCAGCCGCTCGATCGCCTCCGACCAGTCCTTGCGGTAGACCAGGTCGTTCCACTCGGGGATGAGGTTGCCCAGCGGGCAGCCCTGGTGGCAGAACGGGATGCCGCAGTCCATGCAGCGGCTCGCCTGCTTCTCCAGCCGGTCCCTGCCGAAGCCTTCGTAGACCTCCGACCAGCTCTTGATGCGCACGTCGACCGGGCGCCGCTTCGGGAGCTCGCGCTGTACGGTCAGGAAACCCTTCGGGTCGGCCATATCTCGGGTGCCCCCTCTCAGCTCTGCGCGGCGGCCATGATGGCCTCGTCGACGTCCCGGCCCTCGGCCTCGGCCTTGGCCATGGCCTCCAGGACCCGCCGGTAGTCCCGCGGCATGATCTTGGTGAAGCGGTGGGCGGCGTTCTCCCACTCCGCCAGCAGCTTCTCGGCGACCGTGGACCCGGTCTCGGCCAGGTGCCGTTCCACCAGGCCGCGGACGAAGTCGGCGTCCTCGCCGGTCAGCGGCTCCAGGTCGACCATCTCGGGGTTGACCCGTTCGGCGACCAGATCCAGAACGTAGGCGATGCCGCCCGACATTCCCGCCGCCAGGTTGCGGCCGGTGCGGCCCAGGATCAGCGCGCGGCCCCCGGTCATGTACTCGCAGGCGTGGTCGCCCACGCCCTCGACCACCGCGGTGGCGCCGGAGTTGCGCACGCAGAACCGCTCGCCGACCACGCCGCGGGCGAACAGCTCGCCCGAGGTGGCGCCGTACAGGATGACGTTGCCGCCGATGATCTGCTCCTCGGCCGCGAACGCCGCGTCCTCGTGCGGCCGCACGGTGAGGCGCCCGCCCGACAGGCCCTTGCCGACGTAGTCGTTGGCGTCGCCGGTCAGCCGCAGCGTGATGCCGCGCGGGACGAACGCGCCGAACGAGTTGCCCGCCGACCCGGTGAAGGTGACGTCGATGGTGTCGTCGGGCAGCCCCTCGCCGCCCCACTTCTTGGTCACCTCGTGGCCCAGCATGGTGCCGACGGTCCGGTTGACGTTGCGGATCGGCAGGTCGAGGGTGACCTTGTCGCCGAACGCGATCGCGCCCTCGGCCAGCTGGATCAGCGTGTTGTCCAGCGCCTTCTCCAGCCCGTGGTCCTGGACGGTGGTGCGCCGCAGCGCCGCGCCCTCGGGCACCTCGCTGGGACGGTGCAGGATCGGCGACAGGTCAAGCCCGGACGCCTTCCAGTGCTCCACCGCCCGCCGCGGGTCGATCATCTCGACGTGGCCGATGGCCTCGTCCAGCGACCGGAAGCCCAGCGCGGCCAGGTACTCGCGGACCTCCTCGGCGATGAACTCGAAGAAGTTGACCACGAACTCGGCCTTGCCGGTGAACCGCCGGCGCAGCACCGGGTTCTGGGTGGCCACGCCGACCGGGCAGGTGTCCAGGTGGCAGACCCGCATCATCACGCAGCCGGACACCACCAGCGGCGCGGTGGCGAAGCCGTACTCCTCGGCGCCCAGCAGCGCCGCGATGACCACGTCCCGGCCGGTCTTCATCTGCCCGTCGGTCTGCACCACGATCCGGTCGCGCAGGCCGTTGAGCAGCAGCGTCTGCTGGGTCTCGGCGAGGCCGAGCTCCCAGGGCGCGCCGGCGTGCTTCAGCGAGGTCAGCGGGGACGCGCCGGTGCCGCCGTCGTGCCCGGAGATCAGCACCACGTCCGCGTGCGCCTTGGAGACGCCCGCGGCGACCGTGCCGACGCCGACCTCCGCGACCAGCTTCACGTGCACCCGGGAGGCCGGGTTGGCGTTCTTCAGGTCGTGGATGAGCTGCGCCAGGTCCTCGATCGAGTAGATGTCGTGGTGCGGCGGCGGCGAGATCAGGCCCACGCCCGGGGTGGAGTGCCGGGTCTTGGCGATCCACGGGTAGACCTTGTGGCCGGGCAGCTGCCCGCCCTCGCCGGGCTTGGCGCCCTGCGCCATCTTGATCTGGATGTCGTCGGAGTTGGTCAGGTACTCCGAGGTCACCCCGAACCGTCCCGACGCCACCTGCTTGATCGCGCTGCGCCGCAGGTCGCCGTTCTCGTCGGGGGTGAACCGCCGCGGGTCCTCGCCGCCCTCGCCGGTGTTGGACTTGCCGCCCAGCCGGTTCATCGCGATCGCGAGGGTCTCGTGCGCCTCCGCCGAGATCGACCCGTACGACATCGCGCCGGTGGAGAACCGCCTGACGATCTCCGCGACCGGCTCGACCTCCTCGATCGGCACCGGGGGCCGCTCGCCCTCGCGCAGGTCGAACAGGCCGCGCAGCGTCATCAGCGCCTCGGCCTGGGAGTCCACCGAGGAGGTGTACTCCTTGAAGATCTCGTACCGGCGGGTCCGGGTGGCGTGCTGCAGCTTGAACACCGTGTCCGGGTTGAACAGGTGCTTCTCGCCCTCGCGCCGCCACTGGTACTCGCCGCCGACCTCCAGGGTGCGGTGCGGCGCCTCGTTGCCGTTCGGCGGGTAGGCGCGGCGGTGCCGCTCGGCGACCTCGCGGGCCAGCACGTCGTAGCCGACGCCGCCCAGCCGGGAGGTGGTGCCGGTGAAGCAGCGGCCGATGACGTCCTCGCCCAGGCCGATGGCCTCGAAGATCTGCGCCCCGGTGTAGGACGCGACCGTCGACACCCCCATCTTGGACATGACCTTCAGGACGCCCTTGCCGTACGCCTTGATCAGGTTGCGGACGGCGAGGTCCGGGTCCAGGCCGGTGATCTCGCCGGTGCCGATGAGGTCCTCGATGGTCTCCTGGGCCAGGTACGGGTTGATCGCGGACGCGCCGTACCCGATCAGCAGCGCCATGTGGTGGCACTCGCGGGCCTCGCCGGTCTCGATCACCAGGCCGACCTGGGTGCGGGTCTTCTCCCGGATCAGGTGGTGGTGCACCGCGCCGGTGAGCAGCAGCGACGGGATCGCGGCGCGGGAGGCGTCCGAGCCCCGGTCCGAGAGGACGATGATCCGCGCGCCCTCGGAGATCGCGCGGGAGACCTCGGAGCAGATCTCCTCGAGCCGGTGCTCCAGGGCCTCGCCGCCGCCGGCGACGTCGTACAGGCCGTGCACCACGTGGGCGCGCAGATGCGGCAGGTCGCCCTCGTCGTCGATATGGATGATCTTGGAGAGTTCGTCGTTGCCCAGGACGGGGGTGGGCAGCACCAGCCGCCGGCACGACTCCGGCCCCGGCTCCAGCAGGTTGCCCTCCGGCCCGAGCGTGGACTGCAGCGAGGTGACCAGCTCCTCGCGGATCGCGTCCAGCGGCGGATTGGTGACCTGCGCGAACAGCTGCTTGAAGTAGTCGAACAGCAGCCGGGGGCGCTCGGAGAGCACCGCGATGGGGGTGTCGGTGCCCATCGAGCCGATCGGCTCGGCGCCGGCCCTGGCCATCGGGGTCAGGATGATCCGCTGCTCTTCGAGGGTGTAGCCGAAGCTCTGCTGCCGCTTGACCAGCGTCTCGTGGGTCGGGATCTCCCGCTCGCGCTGCGGCAGCTCCTCGAACCGGACCAGGCCCTCGTGCAGCCACTCGCCGTACGGGTGCGCGGCGGCCAGCTCGGCCTTGACCTCGTCGTCCTCGACGATCCGGCCGGCCTCGGTGTCGACCACGAAGATCTTGCCGGGCTGCAGGCGGCCCTTGCGGACCACCTTGTCGGACGGGATGTCGAGCACGCCGGCCTCGCTGGCCAGCACGACGAAGCCCTCGTCGGTCACCCAGTACCGGCCGGGGCGCAGCCCGTTGCGGTCCAGGACGGCGCCGACGACGGTCCCGTCGGTGAAGGTCACGCTGGCGGGGCCGTCCCAGGCCTCCATCAGCGTGGAGTGGAACTCGTAGAAGGCCCGGCGGGCCGGGTCCATCTCGGTGTGGTTCTCCCACGCCTCCGGGATCATCATCAGGACGGCGTGCGGCAGCGACCGGCCGCCCAGGTGCAGCAGCTCCAGGCACTCGTCGAACGAGGCGGTGTCGCTGGCCTCGATGTCGATCACCGGGTAGATCCGGGACAGGTCGCCGGGGATCAGGTCCGACTTCAGCAGCGCCTCGCGGGCCCGCATCCAGTTCCGGTTCCCCTTGACCGTGTTGATCTCGCCGTTGTGCGCGATGAACCGGTACGGGTGCGCCAGCTCCCAGGCCGGGAAGGTGTTGGTCGAGAACCGCGAGTGCACCAGCGCGATCGCGCTGGCGAACCGGCGGTCCGACAGGTCGGGGAAGAACGGCTCCAGCTGCGGGGTGGTCAGCATCCCCTTGTAGACCAGGGTGCGGCTGGAGAGGCTGGGGAAGTAGACGGGGACGTCCTGCTCGGCGCGCTCGCGCATGCAGAACACGGCCCGGTCCAGCTCCAGACCGGTCTTGCCGGCGTGCGGGCCGTCCTCGGCGGGCGCGGCGAACATCTGCGCGAAGTGCGGCATCGCCCTGCGCGCCGCCGGGCCCGCGAAGTCGGGGTCGTGCGGCAGCTCGCGCCAGCCCAGGACCGTCAGGCCCTCCTCGGCGCACAGCTTCTCGACGTGCGCGACCGTGCCGGCGCGCTCCTCGGCGTCCGCGGGCAGGAACGCGATGCCCGCGGCGTACGAGCCGGCCTCCGGCAGCGCGAAGTCCACGACCTCGCGGAAGAAGGCGTCGGGGATCTGGACCAGGATGCCGACGCCGTCGCCGTCGTCCGGCTCCGCGCCGACGGCCCCGCGGTGGTCCAGGTTCTTCAGGACGGTCAGGGCGTTCTGAATGATGTCATGGCTCTTGCGACCGTGCAGGTCCGCCACCATGCCGACACCGCAGGCGTCGTGCTCGTTGGCCGGGTCGTAGAGCCCCTGGTTCGGAGGCAGGCCCGGTCCGAGGGCAGCAGCAGCCATCAACCCTCCCGTCGTCGTTCGTGTCACTGCTTCGATGACTTGATGTCAATCTCGATGTCAGTGCAGTCTCGGGACGACGCTGGCCCTGCTGCGGTGTGAAGACATTACCTCACTGCCGGGATCATGCCCGTCTGCACCAGATCGCGAAACTTCCTCGCGCGCCGGCCTCGGGACAATGAACCCTGGAGTGGTTTAGACCAGGATACCGGGCATATTTTTCACCAAATCGCCCTGACCTCGGTGATCATCCTCACGGTGGGTGCATGTTTACCCGGTGACAGCGGAAACATGCGTGCAACCCGGGACGAACCCGAACCAATGAGCTCCGTGTCAGGAGCCGGGCGGGGTCGCCGGCGGGGTCGCGCGGGCCGCCCGTCCCAGGGCCGACGGCGCCTTCCCGCCCTCGATGAGCAGGGACAGCAGGGTCTCGTCCTCGGCGTCGCCCTGGCCGTCCAGACGCTGTGCCCACGCCACGACCGCGTAGTGGCCCATCGCCAGGCCGCGGGCCGCGGTGAAGCCCTGCCCGAACCGGTCCAGCGGCGCCTGCGCGGGCAGCGGCCGCACGAACCCGCCGCCGCTGCCGAGCGCCCCGACCAGGCGGTCGGCGTCCTGCTTGCCGGCCAGGTTGAAGACCGCGACGGTCAGCGCGTGCCCCTTGGCGGCGTCGTCCCCGGACGCGGCGTACACGCCCCGCACGGCCTGGGTGCACTGGCCGCGGCGCAGCTCGCCGCCGATGCCCGAACCCCAGACGGCCGCCGAGCAGTCACCGTCCAGCCGCTTGTCCTTCAGCGAGAGTTTCAGCTCGGCGCCGGGCGCCCGGACCTCCAGCTCCTGCGCGGCGGCCGGGAACGCCTCCTCGATCGTCAGCGGCGCGGGATCCTGGGCGCGCTGCTCGATCGCCGCGTACGCCCCGGTGGACGGGGAACTGGAGTAGGAGGACGGCGACGCGCCGCTGTCGGCCGGGCGGCCCACGGCCGAGCCCGGCGCCGTCCGCGCCGGCGGGTCCTCGCCCCCGGTGAGCGTCACCACCGCCAGGGCCAGGACCATCACCAGGCCGAGACCGCCGGCGGCGATGAAGTAGATCTTGGGCGACAGCCCGCTCACCCCGCTCAGCACGCCCGGAAGCCTTCGGTACGTTCCATTGTCACCCGGGGCGGCGGGTGCTGCGGCGGCGGTGCGGTCCCGTCCCTTCGCCGCCTTCTGCTTCGGCGGCTTGGACGCTTTGGGAGGCTTGGGGGGCTTGGCGGGGCGGGACGGCCTGGACGGCCTGGGGGGCTTGGGCTGCTGCTGGGCGTTCCGAGGCGCCTGGGCCCCGTCACGTCCGCGGGGGCCGCGTCCACCGGGGGCGGGACGCCCGCCCCTCGGGCGTGGAACGCGCTGGGCGCCGCTGTCCTGCGGCGCGGCGGGACGCTCGGGACGGTCGGCCTCCCGGCCCCGTCGCCGCGCCTCGGGCCGGCGCCCGTCACGGGAACGTGGCTCGGCGCCGCGCTCGACGGGCGCCCGCGGCTCGGGCGGGCGGGGCCTGGGAGCCGCGCCCCGCGGCCCGGAGGGGGCTCCCCCGCCGCCACCCGGCCCGGGGCCGGGGCCTGGACCGCGCCGGTCCTCGCGGCCGTCGCGGCGCTCGGGAGCGCGCGGACGCGGGACGCGCCCGCGCGGGGCCTCGTCCCGGTCCCGCGGGCCGTACTCGGAAGCGGCCGAACGCGGGTCCGGCTGGCCCCCGCGGCGCGGACGCGGCGCACCACGGCCCGGTAGGGGCCGCGGGCCCGTACGGCGAGGGTCCTGGCCGCGCTCGCGCTCGTCCTGCGGGCCGCGTCGGCGGGGTTCGTACCGGTCCACGGTGGCCCGGGCTAACGGACGCGCGCCGGGAGGCCCGGCGGGATGCGGCCGGTCAACGCGGGGTCCCGTCCACCAGCTCCAGGCGGCCCCACACGAAGTCGGCGGGCTTCTCGATCGCCAGGCTCGCGTCGATCATCTCGTTGAGCGAGGCGGGCTGGACCCCGCCGGCGCGCTGCACCCAGGTCACGATGGCGTAGTGGCCGTACGCCTGGGCGTACGCGGCGCTGAACCCGGCATGGAAGTCGGGGGTGCCCGGGGCGGTCAGCGGGTAGACGAACCCCGCACCGGTCGCCGGGTCGAGGTCGCGCACGATCTGCTCGGCGCCCTCCTGGCTCGCCAGGTTGATCGCGACGAACTGGCCGACGTGCTTGCGGTCCTGGCTCACGTACGCGCCGCGCGCGATCTGCGAGCACTGGTACTTGGCCAGGTCGCCCTGCAGGCGCTGGCCCCACGTCACGGCCTTGCAGTCACCCGCCAGCTGCGAGGCGGCGAGGGAGAACGAGTACTTCTGGTAGGCGACGGTCTTGACGTCGGCCGGGAACGCCTCGCCCTGGGTGATCGGCCGCTGGTCGGCGGCGCGCTGGGCCAGCTTCGCCATGTCCTTGTCGGCCATCTGCGGCGTGTAGGCCACCGGGGTGAGCCGGGCGCCGTTGCCGGGGGCGGCCGACTCCTTCTCCTCGTCGCCGCCGAGCAGGAAGAACGCGGCCGCTCCGGCGACGGCCAGGACCACCACGACCGCCGCGACGATGATGACCGGCGTCCGCGATCCGGAGGACTTGGCGCGGCGGCGCGGCCCGTCCCTGTCCTCCGGCCGGAGGTCCTGCCCGCCCTTCGGGCGCGATGCCTGGGATGCACCTGTGTCACGAGCCTCGATCACAGTCCGGGAGCTTAGCGGGCCCGGTCCCCCTCGCGGGCCCAAAAGGCCGTTTCGCCCAGATTCCGGCGGAGGACCTCGCCGAACGGCGCCGTCAGAGGCCGCTGGTGCCGATCAGCGCGCCGACCCCGTAGGTGATCGCCGCGGCGGCGGCGCCGAACGCCAGCTGCCGCAGGCCGCCGAACCACCACGGCCGGGTGGTCACCCGGGCCACCAGCGCCCCCGCGCCGAACAGCCCCAGCGCCGCCAGCACCGCGGCGGGCCACAGCGTCCCGGCGCCGAACAGGTAGGGCAGCACCGGCAGCAGCGCGCCGACCGCGAAGGACAGGAACGACGAGCCCGCCGCCAGCACCGGCGAGGGCAGTTCGCCCGGCGCCACGCCCAGCTCCTCCCTGGCGTGCATCTCCAGGGCCTCCTCCGGGTCGCGCGACAGCTGCCGGGCGACCTCGGCGGCCAGGTCGGGGTCGACGCCGCGGCCGATGAACACCTCGGCCAGCTCCTGCTGCTCGGCGCGCGGGTGCCGGGCCAGCTCCAGCCGTTCCACCTCGATCTCGGCCTCGGCCAGCTCCGACTGCGAGGCCACGGAGATGTACTCCCCCGCCGCCATCGAGAACGCGCCCGCCGCCAGGCCCGCCAGCCCGGCCAGCAGCACGACCTCCCGCGAGGCCTGGCCGCCCGCGACGCCGGCGATCAGCGCGAAGTTGGACACCAGCCCGTCCATCGCGCCGAACACCGCGGGCCGCAGCCAGCCGCCGGTGACATCGGCGTGCTTGTGATGGTTCTCGGCGGTCACTGCGGCCCCTTCACCGGGCTTACTTCGGGTCCTTGACGGGCTCCCCCTTGTCCGCGCCGGCCTTGCCCTGCGCGGGCTCGTCCTGCTGGGGCTCGTCCTGCGCGGGTTCGTCCTTGACGGGCTCGTCCTTGACGGGCTCGTCCCGCGCGGTGTCGGCGGAGTCCGGGTGAGCATCATTCTGGCCGGTCGCCGGCTCCGCGCCGTCCTCGGGGTCGGCCTTCGTCTCGGGCTCGGGCTCGGGCTCGGTCGCAGTCTCGGTCGCGGGCTCCGGCTCGGGTTCGGGCTCCGGCTCGGGCTTGGGCTCGTCCTCGGCGACCGCTTCCTTCTCCGGGGCCGGGTCCGGGTCCGAGTCTTCCGAGGGGGCGGGCTTCTCGCCCTCCCCGGTAGAGGTCTCCTTCGCCTCGGAGTCCGACGGCTTCTCCGGCTTCTCGGAAGTCTCCGGCTTCTCCGGCTTCTCCATGTCCGGCCCGCTCCCGGCGGGCTCCGGGCCGTCGCCCTTCGTCCCGTCGGACGCGGCGGCGCCGACGTTCTCCGGGCCGGTCTTGTCGCGGGCCCAGTAGATGTAGCCGACCGCGCCGAGGAAGACGAGGAGGGCGGTCCAGTCGTTCAGGCGCATGCCCAGGATGTGGTGCGCGTCGTCGATCCGCAGCCACTCGATCCAGAACCGCCCGACGGTGTAGCCCGCCACGTAGAGGGCGAAGGTCCGGCCGTGGGTGAGCTTGTAGCGCTTGCCCGCCCAGATGACCAGGACGGCGACGCCGATGCACCACAGCGACTCGTACAGGAACGTGGGGTGGTAGGTGGCGATGTCGGCGTACTTCGGGTCGAGGCTGGCGTCCTCGAGGCGCGGCCGGTGCGCCTGGTCGATCTCCAGGGCCCAGAACGTGTCCAGCGGACGCCCGTACAGCTCCTGGTTCCAGTAGTTGCCCCAGCGGCCGATGCCCTGCGCGAGGGCGATGCCGGGGGCGACCGCGTCGCCCAGGGCGGCCACGGAGACCCCGAGCCGGCGGCAGCCGATCATCGCACCGACGGCGCCCAGCAGGACGGCGCCCCAGATGCCCAGGCCGCCCTCCCAGATCTTCAGGGCGTCCACCGGGTCGCGGCCCTCGCCGAAGTACCGCTGGTAGTCGGTGACGACGTGGTAGAGCCGCCCGCCGACCAGGCCGAACGGGACCGCCCACACGGCGACGTCGATGACGACCCCGGGCGTGCCCCCCTTGGCGGCCCAGCGCCGCTCGCCCAGCCAGACCGCGACGACGATGCCAATGATGATCATCAGGGCGTACGCGCGGATCGGGACGAAGCCCAGATGCCAGACGCCCTGGGACGGACTCGGGATGAAGGCCACCGGGTGCATGGGCGTTGACGTTACCGCCTCCGGCGGGGCCCGTGCCCACCGGACGGGCACAGGACGCGATCACAATTCGGCGCGCCCGTCCGCCGGGGCGCCCGCGGATCAGCCGTGCCGGGCGTCATGCACGGCCCTTTCGAACGCCGCCCGGTTCCGCAGGTGGGTCGAGGGGTCGAGCGGCATGCCGTCGAGGAAGGCCGCCGGAACGCTCCGCACCCCGCGGACGTCGGCCGCGTACCTGGTCAGCTGCTCCACCATGGGCGTCCGGGTGCCGCGGTGCACGCAGGCGGCGAAGGCCCGGCCGGTGATCCCGGCACGGGCGCCCAGGGCGATCAGCTGCTCGGGCGGCGGGGCGTGCGCGCCCTCGCGGGGCTGATGGGCGAAGAGGGCGTCGTGGTAGGGGTACCAGCTGCGGGCGGGCGCGCACAGCGCGGCGTTCGCGGCGCCGCCGGCCACCGCGGAGCCGGGCGGGGCGGAGCCGTCCGGCACCGGGGGCTCGGCCAGGCCGCGGGCGGCGCCCGGGTCCACCGGTCCGCCGGTGGCGCCCGGCTCGACGGGCCCGCCGGTCGAGCCCGGGTAGCGCGGTTCCACGGGCCCGCCGGTGGAGCCCGGGTAGCCCGGGTCTCCGGGGACGCCGGTCCCGTCCGGGGGCGCCGGGACGTCGGGCGCGGCGGGCGTCACCGGGGCGGGCGCGGGACCGCCGCCCGGCGGGTAGGTCGCGCCGCCGTCGGCGGGCAACTCGATCGCGCGGTAGACGACGCGGAGCCGCCCGCGCGAGGCCAGCCCCTTGATCACCGGGCCGATGGCGTCCTCGACGCGCTTGCACTCCGCGCACCGGTAGTCGGTGAAGACCTCGAGCAGGGGGGCGCTCTCGTCCCCCCACACCACCACGGACGAGCCGTCCGAGGCGCGGGTCACCGGCGGCGGCGGCCCGTCGTAGCCCGTCGCGACCATCGCGCCCGGCTCGTCGTCCCGGTCCCGCAGGACGGCCAGCGCCGCCGGCACGATGGCGATCATCACACCGGCCGCGAGCACGGCGAACAGGCGGCGCCGGCCCTCGCCCGCCGGGTTCCGGTACGGCGGGCTCCCGGGTGCCAACGTGCTCATCGTTCCCCCGATCGATGCGCGTGCGCGCATGTCGAGGCTAACGAAGCGGTTGCGCGGGGAAAGGCATCCGGCGGTGAAGAGAGCGCAAAACGGAGGGCGCCGCGGACCCGTCCCGCGGGTCCGGGGCGCCCCTCGCGCGGCCGGTCACCCGGCCCAGGTCACCGTTAACGGGCGCCCTTGGCGTCGGCGACGGCCTTCTCCAGGGCGGCCGGGCTGCCGAGCTCGTTCTCCAGCTTGCGGTTGTTCAGGAACACCGTCGGGGTGCTGTTGACCTTGCGGGTCTCCAGCGCGTACTTGGTCATCGAGTCGACCTGCGGCTTCTTCTGCTGGTCGGTGACGCACTTCTCGAAGCCGGCGTCGGTCACGCCGACGTCCTTGCCCCAGGCGGCCAGGTCCTTGGCCGCGAAGCCCTCCGAGCCCTCCTGCGGCTGGAACTTGAACAGCGCGTCATGGTAGGAGAGCCACTTGTCGGCCGGGACGCACAGCGCGGCCGCCGCCGACCGCATCGAGTTGCCCTTGATGGGCTCGCGCTGCTCGCCGAACAGGTGGAACGGGTAGTAGACGACCTTGACCTTGCCCTCGGAGGCCAGCTGCTTGACCGTCTTGCCGGTGCTCTCCTCGAACTGCTTGCACGCCGGGCACTGGAAGTCCTCGAAGATCTCCAGCGTCGGCGCGGTCACGCCCGCCTTGGCCATCACGATCGAGCCGTCGGCCTGCCGGCTCAGCGGGGCCTGCGGACCGGTGTAGGGAGCGGCCGTCTGGTCGCGCTTGCCCCGCTGGTCCAGGACGATCACGGTGACCACCACGACCAGCGCCACCGCGACCACCGCGCCGAGCACGACGGCCAGCAGCCGGCGTTGCTTCGCGCGCGCCGCCTGGCGCCTGCGCTCGGCGGCCAGCCGCTCGCGCGCGGTCCGCTCTCGTGCGGCCTTGCTCATGTGGATCTCTCCTATGGGGACGCCGCGCGGGCTCCGGCGCGCGCGGACGGGGCGGTTCCGGCCCGGCGGCCCTCCGGCCGGCCGGCGCCGGGCGATCTCGCTAGCCGGCTCGCGGGCTAGTCGACATGGCCGATCCGCCGGAACTCATCGAACAGGACAAGGACGAACAGCAGGATAGTGACGATGTGCACGGCGGTGCACCAGAGGCAGATCTTGTGCAGGATGGCCAGTTCGGCCGTCACCAGGTACACCACGAACAGCAGCCCCACGCAGACGCTGCCGAGCCGGCCCCAGCGGAACGCCGGGGCGTCCGACCGCAGCGCGGCCGGGGTGATCAGCACGGCGAAGCCGACGAAGAAGGCCAGGCCCAGCAGTGGCAGCGGGATCCCCAGCAGCTCGCTGTACTTGCTCGTGGTGACCGAGTGGCAGTCCACGGTGGAGGTGGTGGTGCAGACCAGCGCCTCCTTCTGGTAGTGGGCCACCGTCAGGTAGGCGGAGACCGCCAGGCCGGCGAGCGTGAGCACCCACGCCGCGACCGGGAACCACCGCGGGCGCGCGGGCGGCGCGGACGGCTCCTCGCCGTCCCGCACCTCGGCGTGCTGCACCATCACTGATCCTTCCGCGAGCGAGCGCACATCACCAAAAGCCGTCCGGGAGCGCCGGTGCGGGCAGGGCGCCCGCCTCCGGCGGGACTCAACCTTAGGGGACGCCGCATAAAATCCGCGTTCGAACACGGCGCGCCCGGCCGGTCCCGGCCCTCGGCCGGTCGCCGGTCCCGGGGCCGAGCATACGACCCGACCGGACTCCTGCCGACCCCCCGCCGGGCGCGAACGGACCGGAACGCACCGAAACGGCCTCGCCCGGAACGCACCCGGGAACGGAACGGCCCGGCCCCTCGGCGAGGGACCGGGCCGACGTGGAAACGCTCCGGAGAAGGCGGCGCCCGGGTCAGCGAGGTGCCGGGTTGCGGACGCCCTCGGCCAGCTCCGTCGTCAGGACGCGCAGCTCCTTCAGCCCGGTGGGCAGGTCGGGCGCGTCCAGGATGCGGCGGACGAACGCCGACCCGACGATGACGCCGTCGGCGAACCCGGCGACCTCGGCGGCCTGGGCGCCGTTGCCGACGCCCAGCCCCAGCCCGACCGGCAGCGCGGACCCGGCGCCGGCGAGGGCGGCGCGGGTGCGCTCGACCAGCCGCGGCGCCCCGGTGTCGACCGCGCTGCGGGCGCCGGTGACGCCCATCAGCGACGCGGCGTAGACGAACCCCCGGGACACTTGGGTGATCTTGGCGATGCGCTCGTCGGTGGAGCTCAGCGCGACCAGGAACACCCGGTCGAGGCCGTGCTCGTCGGAGGCCTCCAGCCAGGGCCCGGCCTCCTCCGGCGTGAGGTCGGGGGTGATCAGGCCCGACCCGCCGGCCGACTTCAGGTCGCGGGCGAAGGCGTCGACGCCGTACCGGTCGACCGGGTTCCAGTACGTCATGACGAGGGTGGCCACGCCGGTGGCGGCCACCGCCTCGACCGTGCGGAACACGTCGGCGACCCGGACGCCGCCGAGCAGCGCCTGGTGGACGGCGTCCTGGATGGTGGGGCCGTCCACCATCGGATCGGAGTAGGGCAGGCCGATCTCGATGACGTCGCAGCCCGCGTCGACCATGACCTTGATCGCCTCGACGGCCCCCTCGTAGCTGGGGAATCCCGCGGGGAGGTAGCCGACCAGCGCGGCGCGCCCCTCGCCCCGGGCCTTGTCGAAGGCGGCCCGCACCGCGCCGGGCGCCTCGATCGCGCTCACTGGGCCGCTCCTTCCGGCATGAGGCCGAAGTACTCGGCGGCGGTGTGCATGTCCTTGTCGCCGCGGCCGGACAGGCAGACCACCACGAGGCCGTCCGGCCCCAGCTCGCGCCCGACCTTGAGGGCGCCGGCCAGGGCGTGCGCGGACTCGATGGCCGGGATGATGCCCTCGGTGCGGCACAGCAGCGCGAAGGCCTCCATCGCCTCGGCGTCGGTGATCGGCCGGTACTCGGCGCGGCCGGTGTCGTGCAGCCACGAGTGCTCGGGGCCGACACCGGGGTAGTCGAGCCCGGCGGAGATCGAGTGCGACTCGACGGTCTGGCCGTCCTCGTCCTGCAGCAGGTAGGTGCGCATGCCGTGGATCACGCCGGCCCGGCCGGCGGAGATCGTCGCGGCGTGCCGGCCGGTCTCGACGCCGTCGCCGGCGGCCTCGAAGCCGCACAGCCGGACGGACTCGTCGCCGACGAAGGCGTGGAAGGCGCCGATGGAGTTGGAGCCGCCGCCCACGCAGGCGACCACCGCGTCGGGCAGCCGGCCGGCGAGCTCCAGCACCTGCGCCCGCGCCTCGACGCCGATGACGCGCTGCAGCTCGCGCACCATCATCGGGAACGGGTGCGGGCCCATGGTGGAGCCGACGCAGTAGTGGGTGCGGTCGACGGTGGCGACCCAGTCGCGGAACGCCTCGTTGCAGGCGTCCTTGAGGGTGCGGCTGCCGGTGCGGACCGGGACGACCTCGGCGCCCAGCATCCGCATCCGGGCGACGTTGAGGGCCTGCCGCTCGGTGTCGACCTCGCCCATGAAGACCGTGCAGTCGAGGCCGAGCAGGGCGGCGGCGGTGGCGGTGGCGACGCCGTGCTGGCCGGCCCCGGTCTCGGCGATCACCCGGGTCTTGCCCATCCGGCGGGCGAGCAGCGCCTGGCCCAGCACGTTGTTGATCTTGTGCGAGCCGGTGTGGTTGAGGTCCTCGCGCTTGAGCAGGATCCGGGCGCCGCCGGCCCGCTCGCCGAAGCGCTCGGCCTCGGTCAGCAGGCTGGGGCGGCCGGCGTAGTTCCTGAGCAGGTCGTCGAGTTCGGCGGTGAAGGCCGGGTCGTTGCGGGCGGTCTCGAACTCGCGGGTCAGCTCGTCGAGCGCGGCCATCAGGGCCTCGGGGGCGAACCGCCCGCCGTAGAGGCCGAAGTGGCCGGACGCGTCCGGGACGGCGGCCGCGGGTCCGCCCGCGGTGTCGGTGGTCATCAGAGTGCGGTCCTGTCGCAGGTGTGGTGGGTCGATCGGGTCACGGAGACGTCTGATCGGCCCGCCATCGTTCGCGCAGGGACAGGGCCGGACCCCGCCCGGGGCCCGTTCGCTCGGATGACTCGGTGTTCATGCCCGTACTTTACCGGTGCTCAGCCGCTCTGGCGCAGCGCCGGGTGGGCGCCGGCCGCCACCAGGTCGGCGACGGCGGTGCGCGGGTCCCTGCCGATGACCAGGCTCTCCCCCACCAGCACGGCGTCGGCGCCGGAGGAGGCGTAGGCCAGCAGGTCGTGCGGGCCGCGCACCCCGGACTCGGCGATCTTGACCACGTCCTTGGGGATCAGCGGCGCCAGCCGGGCGAACACGCCCCGGTCGACCTGGAGGGTCTTCAGGTCGCGGGCGTTGATCCCGATGACCTTGGCGCCCGCGTCCAGCGCGCGCCGCACCTCCTCCTCGGTGTGCGCCTCCACCAGCGGCAGCAGCCCGATCGACTGGGCCCGCTCGACCAGCGAGACCAGCGCGTCCTGCTCCAGCGCGGCGACGATCAGCAGCGCCACGTCGGCGCCGTGGGCGCGCGCCTCCCACAGCTGGTAGGCGGTGACGATGAAGTCCTTGCGCAGCACCGCGATGTCGACGTTGGCGCGCACCGCGGCCAGGTCGTCCAGGCTGCCGCCGAAGCGGCGGCGCTCGGTCAGCACGCTGATCACCTTGGCGCCGCCGGACTCGTAGTCGCGGGCGAGCGCGGCCGGGTCGGCGATGGCGGCCAGCGCGCCCTTGGACGGGCTGCTGCGCTTCACCTCGGCGATCACCCCGACGCCGGGGCCGCGCAGGGCGCCCAGCGCGTCGCGCGGGGGCGGGGCCGCGGCGGCCTTCTCCTTGAGGGCGGCGAGCGGAACCTCCCGCTGCCGTTCGGCGAGATCGGCCCGGACGCCTTCGATGATCTCGTCGAGCACGCTGCCGGTCTGCCCGCTCACGCTGCACCTCCCGCCGCTCGCCTCCGACGCGCCGGACGGCTCCGGCCGATCCGGCCGTTGCCGCGCACCTCCGGCTCACACACGCGGGGCCCCCATATGGTCAGGTCGTTCCGTGCACCGATCGTAGCCGCCCCCTCCGACGGTCCACGCACCCGCCCTGAGCCTCGGGCCGGACGGGGCGGTCCGCGCACGGGGGCCGGCGCGGGGCTACGGCGCCAGAACCTGCGCGAACGGCAGGTTCCGCAGGATCCAGTAGAGCCCGAGAACGCCCAGGAAGGCGTAGAGCACCCGGGGGCGCAGCAGCACGGAACGCATCGGGACGCCCCGGGCCGCGCTGACCGTCCAGCGGATCCACAGGTAGGCGAAGACCGGCAGCAGCAGCATGACGAGGGGGTTCATCCCGAACGCCTGGCCCACGTCGCCGTGCATCAGGGAGTGGGTCATGCGCAGGCCCCCGCACCCGGGGCAGTACCACCCGGTCAGCCCCAGGGACGGGCACGTGGGGTAGTGGCCGGGCTCGTGCGGGTCCACGAACGCCACCAGGACCGCCCCGACGGCCGCCGCGGCCCCCACGCCCAGCGGTCGCAGCAGCGCGCCTCCGCGCCTCTGCGTGCGTCCGGCGGGCGGTCCTTGTACGGGAGTGCTGCCTGTCACGCCGCCCAGCCTAGGCGTCCAGGACGTACCCCACGCCGCGCACGGTCCGGATGGGGCTTCCCTCGCCCAGCTTGGAGCGCAGCTGGGCGATGTGGACGTCCACGGTGCGGCTCCCGGCGCCCGCGCCCGGCCCCCAGGCCGCGTCGAGGAGCTGCTCGCGGGTGAAGACCCGCCCGGCGTTCCCCATGAGGAACTCCAGAAGGTCGAACTCGGTGACGGTGAGGGCGACGGAACGCTCCCCGACGGCGACCGTGCGGGCGCGCGGGTCCATGGCCACCGTCCCCGCCCGGAGCGTTCCCGGGGGCGGGCCGGGCCCATCACCGCGCAGGGCGTCCCCCACGGCGCTCACCAGCACTCTGGGGCTGAACGGCCTGGTCACCCTGTGCTCGCCCAGGCCGCGGGCGGCCGCGGGCTCCAGCGGGCCGGTCACGGCCACGACGGGGGCGCTCCCCGCCGCCTCGGCCACGCGCCGGTAGAGGTCGGTGGGCAGCGCGGCGGTGGACAGGTCCAGGACGACCACATCCGGCCGCAGCCGCCCGGCGGCCGACGCCGCACGCGCCGGGTCGGTCTCCAGCTCGATCTCGTAGCCCTCGCGGGCGAGATAGCGGCGCTCCAGCTCGGCGACGCCCTCGTCGTGCTCGACCAGCAGGACCAGGCCGCCGCCCCCTCCCTCGAGGTTCATGGGCGGCGGTCGCCGGACGCGGGGCGGGCCGCCGCGGAAGAGGCGGTCGGGTCTTCGCCGCGGTCGAGCGACTTCCACAGGCTCGCGGGGTCGTCGGCCGCTCCGGTGCGGTCTTCGGCCGGGCGCTCGGCGCCGCCGGAGCCGACAGGGCCGTCGTCGGAGCCGTCGCCGGGGCCGCTGCCAGGGCCCTCGCCGGCGGGACGCGGGGAGGCGGAGGCCGGCGCGCGCTCGTACCGCGCCGACATGCCCGGCCAGCGGGCGCCGCGCAGCACGGTGACCGCGCCCGCGGCCACCAGGAGCAGCCCCCCGGCCAGCGACACCGCCCACCAGGGCCCGACCTCGACGGACAGGTTCCCGCCCAGCCGCAGCAGGGCGCTCTTCTCGCCCGCGGCGGCCAGCACGTCGGACCGCTGGACGACCGTCACCGAGCCGTACCCGATGCCCGCCCCGAACAGGGCCAGCAGCACGCCCACGCCCGCGCGCACACGGCCCTGGGTGGCGAACAGCGCGGCGAGCCCGGCCAGGGCGGCCCAGCCCAGGGCGCCCGCGGCGCCGCCCAGGTCACGGCCGGTGAGGTCCTGGGCGAAGGGCGTGATGGCGTCCTGGGCCCGCACGGTCGCCCAGGGGCGCCCGGCGGCCAGCAGCGCGAGCCCGGCGCCGCCTGCGCACAGCAGCGCGGCCAGGCCGCGCTCACGGCTGGGGCTCACGGGCTCTCGGAACCTCCCGGGGCGGCGGGCCTCTCCCCGACGACCGGCTCGAGCACGTCGGCGTCCCAGCAGGTGCGGTCGCCGGTGTGGCAGGCGGCGCCGACCTGGTCGACCTTCACCAGGATCGCGTCGCCGTCGCAGTCGAGCGCGACCGACTTGACCCACTGCTGGTGCCCGGAGCTCTCGCCCTTCACCCAGTACTCCTGGCGGCTGCGCGACCAGTAGGTGCAGCGGCCGGTGGTCAGGGTGCGGTGCAGGGCCTCGTCGTCCATCCAGCCCAGCATGAGCACCTCGCCGGTGTCATGCTGCTGGGCGATGGCCGGGACGAGGCCGTCCTTGGTGCGCTTGAGACGGTCAGCGATCTTGGGGTCCAGGTTGGACGCGCTAGCGGACATGCGATCCATTGTGCCTGCTCCCCCGCGCGACCCGGCACAACCCCGCCCGCGCCCGCGCGCCGTCCGCCCGCCCGCGCATACGGCAAAGCCCGCACCCCCGGCTCGGGATGCGGGCCATGCTGTAGGACTAGGGTGTAACGCGTGTTACAGGGGGACGACCTGGTCGGCCTGCGGACCCCGGTTACCCTGCGTCACTTCGAACTGGACGCGCTGGTTCTCGTCCAGCGTGCGGTACCCGGAGGACTGGATCGCCGAGTAGTGCACGAACACGTCCGGCCCACCGCCGTCGACGGCGATGAAACCGAAGCCCTTCTCGGCGTTGAACCACTTCACGGTGCCCTGCTGGGGCATGTCTTTCTCCTTGCGGCAAAACGTGGGCCCACACCTCGCGGGCCCAGCGCGGTCACTGCGGAACGCTCTCGCCTCCCGGTACGGTCCCGGAAAAGCCAAAACGCCCGCTGCCATCAGTCCGCGGGCGTCTGACAAACGATCGAGAACCACGACTGCAACCGACGGCCCCACCGTATCACCGGTTCCCCGTAAAGCGGAGGAGCTACAACCCCCCCGATTCACCTGTCGGCGAACCTTCCCGTTACCGCCCCGTTAAAGGCGCCAACCCGTCTCATGGAGGATGTCGAGGGCCTGCGGCGACCCGGTGAGGCGTACACGCGCGACATCGGCGCGCCCGAGGGCCCACAGCACCAATTCCCCCACCGGTCCGTGGACGCGGACGCCCCCTCCGGAGCGGGACGGCGGGCCCGTGCGGCCGGGCCCGGAGGCGCGACCGGCGGCGCCGCCGGGGGTTCGGCGGCCCCGCCCGGAGGAGGCCCGGGCGGTCCGGCCGTCGGGGCGGATCAAGGTGACCTCAACCGGCACTTTTCTTAGCGCAAAGCGGGCAATTTTTATCCGCCGCCACAGAAGGTCCTCCAGGGCCGGGCTCAGCGTCCGGGGCTCCCAGTCGGGACGAGCCCTGCGGACGTCCTCATGATGGACAAAGAACTCGACCGCGTTCGCGTTTTTGTCCATGACCGGAACCGCGTACGGCGACCACTTCGGAGGTCCGCGCCGAATCCGGTCCACCAGCTCCTCGAAGGCGCTCGTCCGTACCGCCCGGCGCCGTACCCGCTCCGTGTGGAAGGCCAGGAGGGGCAGCAGAATTCCCGGCCCGGCGTCCGGGCGGCCCTCCCGCACGACCAGGTGCGCGGCGAGATCGGCGGCCGTCCAGCCGGCGCATCCGGTGGGCGCGGCGGGGCCGGCCTCGGCCAGCGCGTCGCACAGCGCCGACCGCTCGTCCCGGACGGGCCGCACGGGCGCGCGCGACGGCGCAGCATCCCGCCCGAAATGCCGATTCATCCGGCGATGGTAGGCCCTGCCCCCTTCATGGGGAATAAGGGGTCTCTGCGGATGGTAGGCATGTGCACGCCCGCAACCCCGTCCAGCGCCCGGAGGGGGTCGCGCCAGGGCGTCGGCGTCTGTGTGGAGGAGTGTCCGTGCCAAGTGGGTCGACGCGTGTCAAGTCACGCATCCTCCGAGAGGGGATGCGGGTCCTGTGGGTGGCGGTGCGCGCCGAGCCCAGGGTCTTCGCGCTCTCGGTCATCGCCAGCGGCCTGTACGCCGCGATGACCGTGGGCACCGCCCGGGTCCTCGGGTGGGCCACCGAGGAGGTGATCCTCCCGGCCTTCGAGTCGGGTGACACGACGGCGGGGGCCCTGGCCTCCGCCGCGACCGCGATCCTGGCGGTCGCGCTGTTCAAGGCGCTGGGGGTGGCGGGCCGCCGCTTCTTCGCGGGGCTGATGCAGTACCGGATGCAGGCCAGGTACCGGCGCGCGGTGACCCGCCAGTACCTGCGGCTCCCCCTGGCCTGGCACCACCGGCACCCCACCGGGCAGCTGCTGTCCAACGCCAACGCCGACGTGGAGGCGTCGTGGGCGCCGATCGCGCCGCTGCCGATGGCGGTGGGCGTGGTGTTCATGCTGCTGATCGCCGCGGTCTCGATCGTGCTCACCGACGTGACGGTGGCGGTCGTCGGCTTCCTGGTGTTCCCCGCCATCGCGCTGCTCAACGTCCTCTACCAGCGCCGGCTGGCGCCCGTCGCGACCCGCGCGCAGCAGCTGCGCGCCGAGGTCAGCGAGGTGGCGCACGAGAGCTTCGAGGGCGGCCTGGTGGTCAAGACCCTCGGCCGGGAGCGGTCGGAGACCGAGCGGTTCGCCGGGGCGGCGGACGCGCTGCGGGACGCCAACATCGCGGTCGGGCGGGTCCGCGGGCTGTTCGACCCCGTGCTGGAGGCGCTGCCCAACCTGGGCGTCCTGGCCGTGCTGTGGGTCGGGTCCGTCCGGTTGCAGGGCGGCGCCATGACGGCCGGCGACCTCGTCAACGTGGCCTACCTCTTCACTCTGCTGGCCTTCCCCATCCGCGCCCTGGGGTGGGTGCTGGCGGAGGTGCCCCGCAGTGTCGTCGGATGGCGGCGGGTACGGGGCGTCCTGGACGCCGGGGGCTCCCTGCCGTACGGGGACGGTGCCCTGGACGGGGACAAGGCCGCGGAACTGGAGGTGCGCGAGGTCCGCTTCGCCTACGAGGCGCCCGTCGCACCGGCCGACGCGAACGACTCCACCGGCGACTCCGCCGGCGATGCCGGCGGCGCTCCCGCCGAGCGCGGCGACGACCTCGGGGCGCCCGAGAGGGCGGCCGCGACCGAACAGGTCAGGGTGCTCCACGACGTGAGCTTCGCCGCGGCGCCCGGCCGCACGATCGCGATCGTCGGCCCCACCGGCTCCGGGAAGTCCACGCTGACCTCGCTCCTGGTGCGGCTGGTCGACCCCGCCGACGGCTCGGTGCTGCTGGACGGGGTAGACGTGCGCGACGTCAGGCAAGGAGGGGTGGCGGAGACCGCCGCGCTGGTCCCCCAGCAGACGTTCCTGTTCGACGACGACGTGCGCGGCAACGTGACCCTCGGCCTGGACGTGCCGGACGAGCGCGTGTGGGAGGCCCTGCGCCTGGCCCAGGCGGACGGTTTCGTGGCCGCGCTCCCCGATGGCCTGCACACCGAGGTCGGCGAGCGCGGCGCGACGCTGTCGGGCGGCCAGCGCCAGCGCTTGGCCCTGGCGCGCGCCCTCGTGCGACGCCCCCGCCTGCTGGTCCTGGACGACGCCACGTCCAGTGTCGACCCCCAGGTGGAGGCCCGGATCCTGGAGGGCATCCGGGACACCCAGGAGAGCGGGGAGAACGGGGCCACCGTCGTGGTGGTCGCCTACCGGAAGGCGACGATCTCACTGGCGGACGAGGTCGTCTACATGGAGCGCGGCCGCGTCCTGGACCGCGGCGCGCACACCGAGCTGCTGGAGCGCTCCGAGGGCTACCGCAACCTCGTCAACGCCTACGAGCGCGCCGAGGCGGAGCAGGAGGCGCTGGAAGGCGACGAGGAGCCCGCCACGGAGAAGGCCCGGACAGTGACCGGCGAGGACGAGGAGCAGGGGGCGCTCGCACAATGACCACTCTCAACGAAGTGGCCGCGGGCGAGGGCGCCCTGGCCACGCTGCGGCGCGGCATCCGGCTGAGCCCCGAGTTCGGGGCCGGGCTGGCCGGGACGCTGCTGCTGGCGCTGGTGGCGACGGCGGGCCGCGTGGTGGTGCCCGTCGCGGTCCAGCAGACGATCGACCGGGGCCTGGGCGCGGCGGGCGGGCCCGACGTCGCGTTCATCCGGAACGCGGTGCTGCTGTGCGCGGTGGCGGTGCTGGCGACCGCGCTGAGCGCGTACGCGATGAACGTCCGCCTCTACCGGTCCTCCGAGACGGGGCTGGCCACGCTGCGGGTGAAGGCGTTCCGGCACGTGCACGACCTGTCGATGCTGACCCAGAGCGGCGAGCGGCGCGGCGCGCTGGTCTCGCGGGTCACCGGCGACGTGGACCAGATCAGCCAGTTCATGCAGTGGGGCGGGCTGATGATCATCGTGTCGCTGGGGCAGCTGGTGGTGGCCAGCGTGCTGATGGCGGTCTACTCCTGGCAGCTGACGCTGCTGGTGTGGGTGACGTTCCTGCCGCTGGCGTTCGCGCTGCGCTGGATCCAGCGGCTGGTGTCGGGCGCCTACACGCGGGTGCGCGAGCGCATGGGCGACCTGCTGGCAGCGGTCAGCGAGTCGGTCGTGGGGGCTCCGGTCATCCGCGCCTACGGGGCGGAGGAGCGCACCGCGCAGCGCGTGGACGAGAGCGTGGACGCGACCCGGCGGGCGCAGACGAAGGCGCAGGGACTCGTGGCGCTCACCTTCCCCACCAGCGAGCTGGTCGCGGCGACGGCCACGGCCGGGGTCGTGGTGGCCGGGACGCTGCTGGGCGTGGGCGGGCACCTGTCGGCCGGGAAGCTGGTGGCGTTCCTGTTCCTGGTGACCCTGTTCGTCAGCCCGATGCAGACGGCCACCGAGGTCCTGAACGAGGCGCAGAACGCCATCGCCGGGTGGCGGCGGGTGCTGGGCGTCCTCGACACCGAGCCCGACGTGGCCGACCCGGGCGAGGACGGGGAGGTGCTGCCGCGCGGCCCGATCGAGATCCGTTTCGAGGACGTGGGGTTCGCCTACCCCGGCGGGCCGCCCGTGCTGCACGAGGTGAACGCGGCCATCGCGCCGCGCTCCCGGGTGGCCGTGGTGGGCGAGACGGGCTCGGGCAAGACCACGTTCGCGAAGCTGCTCACGCGGCTCATGGACCCCGCGTCGGGACGCGTCCTGGTGGACGGGGTGGAGCTGGACCGGGTCCGCTTCTCCTCGCTGCGGGAGCGGATCGTGATGGTGCCGCAGGACGGGTTCCTGTTCGACGCGTCGCTGGCCGACAACGTCCGCTACGGCAGGCCGGACGCCACCGACGAGGACCTGCTGCTGGCGATGACCGAGCTGGGCCTGGCCGACTGGCTGGAGGGCCTGCCGCGGGGGCTGGAGACGCCGGTGGGGCAGCGCGGCGAGTCGCTGTCGGCCGGCGAGCGGCAGCTGGTCGCGCTGGCCCGCGCCTACATCGCCGACCCGGACCTGCTGGTGCTGGACGAGGCCACCTCGGCCGTCGACCCGGCCACCGAGGTCCGGATCCAGCGGGCGCTGGACGGGGTGACGCGGGGCCGGACGGCGATCTCGATCGCGCACCGGCTGTCGACGGCGGAGTCGGCCGACGAGGTGATCGTGTTCGACGCGGGGCGGATCGTCCAGCGCGGCCCGCACGCCGAGCTGGTCGCCCGGCCCGGGGTCTACGCGGACCTGCACGCGTCGTGGATCGCCCAGCGGGCGCTGTGATGTCCGGCCGGTGCCGCCGGCGGGGACATACCCATTGGTACTTCCCGGGGGGAGGCTTGGGGTGGCCCTGACCGGGGAAGGAGACCGGCCGATCAGGGGTAAAGCACTTGCCCGATATCTGGTCGGGTGCGCATTCTGGCGTGGTGAAGAACGAGGTCGTGATGCAATCAGCGGGCACGTTGCACGGTCAGCTGCAGCGGGGTCTGGGCAGGGCGGCGCGGCGCGCGGCCGACAAGCCGGGCGCGGGCGAGTACGTGTACGACTGCATACGCCGCGATCCGCGCTATGACCCCCAGTGCGAGACGCGCGGCCTGTATTACGCCCGGCTCATGGTCGATCTGGAGCTGCCGACGGGCCCGGTGGCCGAGCACCTCTTCGACCCGGCCGACGCCTGGCACGCCGAGGGCGACGAGTGGCGGGTCCAGCTCGCGCTGGACGTGCTGACCGAACTGGTGCGGCTGAGCCGCCGGGAGGCCGCCGGCCCGCTCCGCCAGTACGCCGAGGAGGGCGACCACTGGTTCGACGCGCTGGACGCCCTGACCGGGCTGGGCGATCCGGCGCTGGCGGCGGGCATGGACGCGCTGGTCGCGGCCAGATGCGACGAGGCCGCTTTGGACTGCCTGATCTCCGATCCGGGCAATCCGGTGATCGAGAGCTGGGCGTCCCGGCAGCCGCGGATCGCGGCGGCGCTGACCCGGGTGCGGGAGAACGGGCGGGCGCGGCGTCTCGCCGGGGTGGGCACGGGTGAGCGCGGCGACCGGTCCGAGCGGACCGAGGCCGAGCTGCTCGACATGGCCCGGCGGCGCGACGACGGCGCCGTCGCGGCCATTTTCGAACTGGGCCGCAGGCGCGCCCCCGGGTTGCTCGACCTGGCGGAGGAGATCCTGCCGCAGCGTCCCAACAGATGGGGCGGCGCGGTGTGCCGGGCATTGCGGCAGTACGGGCCCGAGGCGCTGCCGCGGGCGCGGTCCTGGGCCACCACGCGGGGCGGGTGCGCGGACATGGGCTTGAGCATCCTGGCCCGCTACGGCACCCACCAGGACATCCCCCTGTTGATGACCGAACTGCATGTCGCTTTGGAACGCCGGGACTGGGGCGGCGCCGCCGGGCCCATCGAGGGGCTGGGCAGGCTGCGCGCCGGCGAGGCCGTCCCGCTGCTGAAGACCGCTTGGACCGAGTCGACCTACTCGTATCTACGACCGCGTGTGCTCACCGCTTTGACCCGCACCGCCCCCCACACCGCCGAGTCCTACACCATCGAGGGCCTGTGGGACTGCGAGGAAGGCGTCCGGCAGGTCGCCTCCCAGACCGCCCCCCTCACCCCCGAGACCCGCATCCGGCTGCAGCGCCTGCACCACGACGACGCCGAGGAGCCCGGCGTGCGCGCCACCGCCGCGGGCCGCCTGATGTAGCGGGACCCGGCCTCATGGAGCGGGGCCCCGAACGATTCCCGCCGGGCGCTGAACCGCCGGTCCCCCGGGTGCGTACCTCCCGTCGATCACGCAAACATCGCGGGAGGACGGGCCCATGGGCTCCCTGTACCAGATGACCCCGGTCAAGGCCGCGCTGCTGTGCGGCGCCGTCATCGTGCCGCTGGCCGCCGGCTGCTCCGGCTCGTCCGGCTCGGCGTCGCACTCGGGCCACGAGGGGCCGGCCGCCAAGCCGGCCACCATCGAGCAGCTGGCCCAGAAGACCGGCTGCACGCTGGCCGGCAAGCGCAACTCCGCCGAGCTCCGGCAGGGCGCCTGCCAGACCTCGCGGGGCCGCTACACGCTGGTGAGCTTCACCGACGACAAGGGGCGCGACTCCTGGCTCACCGAGGCCAAGCCGTGGGGCGGCTCGTACCTGGTGGGGCCGCGGTGGGTGGCCGTCGCCACGCCGCCGATCCTGGAGTCGCTGCGCAAGGAGGTGGGCGGCAAGATCATCAATGGCGACCAGCACCACTCCGGCGGCTGACCCGGGCCCGTGCCGTCACCGCCGGGTACTACTTTCGTCACGCGCGGTTCCGCCTCCGGGAGGGCGAGCGGCGGGGGCGGCGCCCTCTAGACTCGCTGCCATGATCTCCCCTGTTCGACGGAAACTGGCCGTGCTCCCCCTGGTGCTGCTGCCCCTGGGCGCGGCCGCGGCGTGCAGCAGCGAGAACGCGACGACGGACTGCACGGTCAACGCGTGCACCGTGACTTTCAACCGCGGCGTCGACGCGAGCGCGTCCATCCTCGGGGTGAAGGCCGAGCTGGTCAGCGTGCAGGGCCAGAACGTGACGATGAAGGTCGCCGGACAGCAGATCACCGTTCCGGTGGGCGAGGGCGAGCAGGCCGACGGGTTCGACGTGTCGGTCCAGTCGGTCACCCAGGACAACGTGGTCGTCAAGATCTCCAACGGCGGCGGCGGCTGATCCCGTCCGGGCCCGCGCGGCGGGCCCGGACGCGTAGTATTCGACCATGCGTTCGATCGATGTGGCCGAGCGGCGGCTCCGGCTGGCCCTGCGCCACCGGCTGGCCCCCTCGGCCCGCGCCGGCGGCCCCGCCGACGTCGCCCGGTCCCTGGTGGCCCTGCACGCCACCGACCCCGCCACGGTCTTCCTCTCGGTGGCGGCGCGCGGCGACGGGATCGCCCCGGCCGACGTCGAGAGCGCGCTCTACGACGACCGCGCGCTGCTGCGGATGCTGGCCATGCGCCGCACGATGTTCGTGGTGCCGGTCGAGCTGGTCCCGACGCTGCAGGCCGCGTGCGCCGACGCGCTGGCCGTCCGGCAGCGCCGCACCTACGCCCGGCTCATGGAGCGCGGCGGCATCCTCGACCAGATCGACGTCCCCGCGGGCGGCCTCGACGCCTGGCTCGACGAGGTGGAGGAGGCCACGCACCGGGCCCTGCTGGCCCGCGGCGAGGCCACCGGGGCGCAGCTCAGCACCGACGAGCCGCGGCTGCGCGTCAAGGTCGACGCCGCGCCGGGCAAGTCCTACTCCCGGCCCACCGGCATCACCACCTGGGTCCTGGTCACGCTGGGCTGCAAGGGCCGCATCGTGCGCGGCCGCCCCAACGGATCGTGGATCAGCAGCCAGTACCGCTGGGCCCCCGTCGAGGAGTGGCTGCCCGGCGGCATCGCCCCGCTGCCCGCCGACCGGGCCCGCGCCGAGCTGGCCGGCCGCTGGCTGCGCGCGTTCGGGCCCGCGCCGGTCTCCGACCTCAAGTGGTGGACGGGCTGGAGCGCCGGCGAGGTGAAGAAGGCCCTGGCCCTGCTGGACGTGGGCGAGGTCGAGCTGACCGGCGGGCCGGCCGGCGACACCACCGGGCTGGTCCTGGCCGACGACCTGGAGGCCCCGCCGGAGCCGTCCGGCGGCCCGTGGGCGGCGCTGCTGCCCGCCCTCGACCCCACCCCGATGGGCTGGCAGGAGCGCGGCTGGTTCCTCGGCGGGCACGCGCCGCGGCTGTTCGACCGCTCCGGCAACATCGGCCCGACCGTGTGGTGGGACGGCCGCGTGGTGGGCGGCTGGGCGCAGCGCGCCGACGGTGAGATCGCGGTGCGGCTGCTGGAGGACGCGGGCGCCGAGGCGGAGGCGGCGGTCGCCGCCGAGGCCGAGCGGATCGGCGCCTGGTGCGGCGACGTCCGCGTGACCCCGCGCTTCCGCACCCCCCTGGAACGCGAGCTCACCGCCTGACCCCCCGCCTGACCCACCGCCATCGGCCCCGCGACCTCGCCTTCCGCGCCGGCGCCCGGCCGAACGAGCGGGGCGGCGCGCGGCGGGTTCCGCGCATCGGCGAAGATGTGGGCATGCCCGCAGAACGCATGCTCCCCACCGCCGAAGCCGAGGACCTCATCGAGCTGACCCGCGACATCGCGCGCAAGGAGCTGGCGCCGCGCGCCGCCCCCGCCGAGGAGGCCGCGGCCTTCCCCCGCGAGATGTTCCGCGTGCTCGGCCGGGCCGGGCTGCTGGGCCTGCCCTACCCCGAGGACCAGGGCGGCGGCGGGCAGCCGTACGAGATCTACCTGCAGGTGCTGGAGGAGATCGCCTCGGTGTGGGCGTCGGTCGCGGTCGGGGTCAGCGTGCACACCCTGTCCTGCTACCCGCTGGCCACCTTCGGCACCGACGAGCAGCGCAAGCGGCTGCCCGAGATGCTCGGCGGCGAGCTGCTGGGCGGGTACGCGCTGTCGGAGGCGCACGCGGGCTCGGACGCCGGCGCGCTCAGCACCCGCGCGGTGCCCGACGGCGAGGGCTACCGGGTGAACGGCACCAAGACCTGGATCACCCACGGCGGCGAGGCCGACTTCTACGTGCTGTTCGCGCGGACGTCCGACGACGGCGGCCGCGGCATCAGCTGCTTCCTCACCGAGGGGCGGATGGACGGGCTGACGTTCGGGCCGCCCGAGCGGAAGATGGGGCTCACCGGCTCCACCACCGCGCAGCTGATCTTCGAGGACGCCCGGCTGCCCGCCGGGAGCCGGCTGGCCGAGGAGGGGCAGGGCTTCCCGATCGCGCTGTCGGCGCTGGACTCGGGACGGCTGGGCATCGCGGCGTGCGCGGTGGGCCTGGCGCAGGGGGCGCTGGACCACGCGGTGTCGTACGCGGCCCGGCGCGAGCAGTTCGGCCGGCCCATCATCGCCAACCAGGGGCTGTCGTTCCTGCTGGCCGACATGGCCGCCGCCGTGGAGTCGGCCCGCGCCACCTACCTGGACGCGGCCCGGCGCAAGGACCGGGGGCTGCCGTTCGGGCGGCAGGCCTCGATCGCCAAGCTGGTCGCGACGGACGCGGCGATGAAGGTGACGATCGACGCCGTGCAGGTGCTGGGCGGGTACGGCTACACCCGCGACTTCCCGGTCGAGCGGTACATGCGCGAGGCCAAGGTGATGCAGATCTTCGAGGGCACCAACCAGATCCAGCGCATGGTCATCGGCCGCCACCTGGCCCGCGACGCCGAGCAGCGCGGCTCCTGAACCGCCGGGGCGACCGCCCTAGTAGGGGGTGCCGTACGGGCCCATCGCGGCGGCGCGGCGGCGCTTGACGCTGCTGTTGCGCATCACCGCGATCACGACGAACGCCGCGCCCCCGGCCGCGCCGAGCCCGAGGCAGGCCAGCATCGCCAGGCCCAGGTACCCGTAGGAGGTGTCGTCGGGCGTCATGAGCATGTCCCCGGAGCCCTCGCAGGTCAGCCGGGCGCTGCCGGTCAGCGGGGCCTCGAACGTGGCGGCGTAGCGGTAGCCGGTGCGGTCGCTGGCGCTCCAGGAGTGCTCGCGGGTCAGCGGGAACGGGTCGGGCCTGCCGTCCCTGACCAGGGCGCAGGACGCCGGCGTGGGGTCGCCGAGGCGCACGTACAGGAAGTAGGTGTGCCCCGCCTTGAGCTCGACGGAGATGCCGGCCCGCGCGTCCCCGCTCGCGCTGGGCCCGTCGGCGGCCTGGGAGTCCTGCCAGTTGAGGGCGAACACCACGATGAAGATCAGCAGCGGCACCAGCACGAGCGCGAGCGGCAGCGCGTACCAGCCGCTGCCCGGGCGCACGGGCGGGAGGTCCTTGCCGGACGGAGCCCCCGGCCGGGTCGGCGGCTGAGGCGGCGGCCCCATGGGCAGATCGGATCCGGGCCACATGCTGAGCTCCCCCGCGCGGTATTTCCTTTATCTCCGCAAATATAGTCCGGAGGTGTGATGAGCGGCCCAAACGGATATTGTTACTAAGTAGTAGCCACAATCGGCCGACGGACACCCGTCCCCGCCGGGGTCGTACGGCGACTGGAGAGTCATCATGGCGCTCAGGGACCGTTGGCACACCCCTCCGATCCGCATGCCCAGCCCCCCCACGCTGCGGACGCGCGCCCTCATGCCCTACCCCTTCAACCGCTACCGGGTCGAGCGCGACCTGCCGGTCACCATGAACGACGGCGTGACGCTGCTCGCCGACCGGTACGTGCCCGTCGGCACGCGGCAGCCCCCGCCCACCATCCTGGTCCGGACCCCCTACGGCCGGCGCGGCCCCGCCGCCGTCCTCAACGGCCTGCCGTTCGTGCCGTTCGGCTTCCAGCTCCTGGTGCAGAGCGCCCGCGGGACGTTCGGGTCGGGCGGCGAGTTCGACCCCCTGGGCAGCGAGCGCGACGACGGCCTGGCCACGGTGGAGTGGCTGCGGAACCAGCCCTGGTTCAACGGGTCGTTCGCCACGTACGGCGCCAGCTACCTCGGGTACTCGGCCTGGGCCCTGGCGGCGGAGGCGGGCCCCGAGCTCAAGGCGATGTCCCTGCAGATCACCGCCTCCTCCTTCCGGGACGCCGCGTACGTGGGCGGATCGTTCGCCCTGGAGTCCACCCTGTCCTGGACCACCCTCACCCGCCACCAGCAGCAGCCGTTCGGGATGTTCACCGCGCCGCTGCTGTCCCGGCGCAGGGCGCTCCGCGCCGCCCGCAGCGGACGCCCCCTGTCGGAGCTGGACGCCCTCACCGGCGGCGCCCCCATGAGCTTCTACCAGGACCTCCTGGCCGCCCACCGCGACCCCGGATCGGCCTACTGGCTCAAGCGCGACTTCAGCGGGACGGTCGGCGAGGTGACCGCCCCGGTGGCCCTCCTGGGCGGCTGGTACGACGTGTTCCTGCCGTGGCAGGTCAGGGACTACCTCGCGCTCAGGGCCGCCGGGCACCGCCCGTACCTCACGATCGGGCCGTGGTGGCACACCGACGCCCGCCACGCCGTGGTGTCGTTCCGGGAGTCGCTGGCCTGGTTCCGCGCGCACCTGCTGGACGACCCCTCCGGGCTGCGGCCCAACCCCGTCCGCGTCTACCTCACCGGGGGCCGGGAGTGGCGCGACTACGCCGACTGGCCGCCGCCCGGCATGCGGCAGGAGCGCTGGCACCTGCACGCCGGAGGCGGCCTGGGCGTGGACGGGCCACAGGACGCTCCCGCCAGCCACTACCGCTTCGAGCCCACACGCCCCACCCCGGCCCTGGGCGGGCCCACGCTCCTGGGCAGTTCCAAGCCCGTGGACAACCGTCCCCTGGAGAGGCGCCCCGACGTCCTGGTCTTCTCCTCGCCCGTGCTGGCGGAGGACCTCGACCTCGTCGGGCCGGTGGCGGCCGACCTGTTCGTCCGGTCCAGCCGCGAGCACACCGACTTCATCGTGCGGCTGTGCGACGTGGCCCCGGACGGGACGTCCCTGAACGTGTGCGAGGGCGGCCTGCGCCTGGACCCGGACCGGCCGGTCGCGGCGGACAAGCCCGTGGGCACCGAGGGCGTGCGGCGGCTGGCGATCGACCTGTGGCCCACCGGGCACCGGTTCCGCCGGGGCCACCGCGTCCGGGTGCACGTGACCAGCGGCGCCCACCCCAAGGTCGCGGCCAACCCGGGCACCGGTGAGCCGCTCGCCACCGCCCGCGACTCCGTCCCGGCGCTGCAGGAGGTCTTCCACGACCCCGACCGCCCCTCGGCGATCCTGCTGCCGGTCGTGGTGCGCTCGCCGGAGGCGGCCCTGCCCGCGCCCGAGGAGGAGGACTGGGAGGTTTCCGCCCCGGCGGGTAGGATGTCCAGGTCATGAGCGTTCCAGGATCCACCGCACGGCTGCGCATGGTGCTGTTCACCATGGCGCTGACCTGCGTTGACGACGGACTCTGTCGCGGCTGACCCCGCCGCCGTCCGCTCCCCACGCCTCCTGGAGACCCCCTTTGTCCGCGACGCTGCCTCCGCGTGCCCGCCTGCTCCCCCCGCCGGTCACCTCCTCCCCCGCCCCGCCCGCCGAAGATCTCGGCCCGGTCGACCGCGTCCCGCTGCTGGTGGCCGCCCTCGGCTCGGCCGCCCTCACCGCCTACGTCTGGACGCAGCACGGCGCCAAGCAGGGCGTCCTCCTACTCCTCGGCCTCGGCCTGGGCCTGGCGCTGTTCCACTCCCGCTTCGGGTTCACCTCCGCCTGGCGGCAGCTCACGGCCGTCGGCAACGGCGCGGGCCTGCGCGCCCACGCCCTCCTCCTCGGCTCCACCGCCACCCTCTTCGCCCTGATCATCGGCACCGGCACCGGCCTGTTCGGCTCCACGCCCGCGCCCTCCGGCGGCGACCTGGGCGTGGCGCTGATCGCCGGCGCGTTCCTGTTCGGCATCGGCATGCAGCTCGGCGGCGCCTGCGCGTCCGGGACGCTGTTCGCGATCGGCTCGGGCCAGTCCACGATCGTGCTGACGCTGGGCGGGTTCATCATCGGCTCGATCCTCTACACCTGGCAGTTCGACCTGGTGAAGGACCTGCCGGCCCTCCCGGGCGTGGTCCTGGCCGACCACATCGGCTGGTTCGGCTCCTGGGCCGTCACGATCGCCGCGCTGGCGGGCGTCGTCGCGCTGACCCGGGTGATCCAGAAACGCCGCAACCCGCCCCCGGTCGGCACCGTCCCCTCCGCCCGCGGGCCGCTGCGGATCGTCCGCGGCTCCTGGCCGCTGCTGGCCGGGGCCGTCGTGCTGGCCGTCCTGGGCGCCGGCGTCCTGCTGGTCTCCGGCGGCGCCTGGGGCATCACCAGCGCGTTCGCCCTCTGGGGCGCCAAGTTCCTGCAGCTGATCGGGCTGCACCCGGAGACGTGGTCGTTCTGGGAGCAGCCGCGGCAGGCCGCGATGCTGAACGGCCCCGTCCTGGCCGACAAGACCAGCCTGACCGACATCGGCATCATGCTCGGCGCCGCCGTCGCCGCCGCCGCGAGCGGCGCGTGGACGCTGCACCGGAACATTCCCTGGCGCACCGCGGCCGCCGCCGTCCTGGGCGGGATCATCATGGGCGTCGGCGCCCGCCTCGCCGGCGGCTGCAACATCGGCGCCTACCTGGCCGGCATCGCCTCCGGCAGCCTGCACGGCTGGCTGTGGGGCCTGGCCGCCATCGGCGGCACCTACGTCGGCCTGCGCGCCCGCACCCTCTTCGGCCTGGCCAACCCCACACCCCGCGACAGCGTCTGCTGACTTGACCTCAACCCCGTAGCCCCCTCAAAGAAGCCGGACGCCGTCATGCTCCCGGACGGCGGGCTCAGCGCCGTCCCGCAACGCGTCCCGCACCCTGATGGCGAACGCCTCGTCCATCAGGCCGTCGAGCTCGTCCACCGAAGCCCAGCGGAAATCCTTGGCCTCCCCGGTCTCCACGAGACGGCCGCCGGTGGCGCGACAGCGGAACACCAGCGCGACGATGCCACGCGCCATGTTCTTGTAGACGCCGGTCAGCGGTCCGGGCTCGACCTCCAGCCCGGTCTCCTCCCGGACCTCGCGGCGCAGCCCTTCGTGGACGGTCTCGTCCAGTTCCAGGACGCCACCGGGCGGCTCCCAGTGGCCGTTGTCGCGGCGCTGGACGAGCAGCGCCCGTTTCCGATCGTCGAGGACGACCCCCGCTACGCTCACCGAGTACCCGGCCAATGATCACCTCTCAAGCTCGTAGGCTCGAACGCTGATACACGTATGGACGAGTGAAGGAGCCCACGTGCCGGACCTGCCGCTGGAGCGCATCGACCCCGACAGCGACCGCGCGGCGTTCCGGCAGATCGCCGACCACCTGCGGACGCTGATCCAGCGGGGAACGCTGCAGCCCGGCGACAGGGTCCCGTCCGAGGCCCGGCTCATGGAGCACTACGGCGTGGCTCGCATGACCGTCCGCCAGGCCCTCCAGGTGTTGCGGTCGGAAGGTCTGGTGGTCGCCGAGCACGGACGCGGGGTGTTCGTCCGCGAGCGGCCCCGTGTCCGGCGTCTGGCCTCCGACCGCTTCGCCCGCGGGCACCGCGCCCGAGGCAAGGCCACCTTCATCGCGGAGGTCGAGGAGTCTGGGTCGAAACCGACGGTCGACACGGTCGAGGTCACCGAGGAAGAGGCGGACGCCGACGTCGCGGAACGGCTGGGGCTGCAGGCGGGAGCCCGGGTGATCGTCCGCCGGCGCCGCTACCTCATCGACGGCCGTCCCGCTGAGACCGCGGTCTCCTACCTGCCCGCTCAGATCGCCGCCGGCACGGCGATCGCCCGGCCCGACAGCGGGCCGGGCGGCATCTATGCCCGCCTTGAGGAGCTCGGGCACCATCTCGCCCGCTTCACCGAGGAAGTGCGAAGCCGCATGCCGCTCCAGGAGGAGGCACGCGCCCTGCGGCTGCCGGCCGGCGTCCCCGTGTTCCACCTGATCCGGACGGCGTACGACACCACGGGGCGCCCCGTCGAGGTGTGCGACACCGTGATGTCCTCCGACGCTCACGTTCTGCAGTACGAACTTCCCGCTCAGTAACGCTTGCATGTCCAGAGGACTTACCTTACAAAGGAATTTCCTCTAGACGAGTAGGCGTCTAGACATGACTCGGCGAGGTTCTGATGCGTTGCCCTCCCCCTTCCGACCCGCTCCTCAAGCTCAGGCTGCACGCCCGTCCGGCGGCGGTCGGCCGCGGCCGCTCGCTGATCCGGGAACTCCTCGACCGCTGGAAGCTGACGCACGTCGCCCACGATGCCGAGCTGATCGGCTCCGAGTTGCTGACCAACGCGATCAAGGTGGAGCGCGCCCGCGGCGCCCCGGGCGTCCACGCGACCGTGATCCTGGGGCTCAGGCTGCGCCCCCGGAGCCTCTTCATCGAGGTGGGCGACTCCGCGGAGGCGGCGCCCGCGACCAGGGCCCCGGACGACCTCGCCGAGGGCGGCCGGGGGCTCCTGATCGTCGCGTGCCTGGCCCGCTCGTGGGGAAGCCGCCCGTCCGCGAACGGCGGCAAGACCGTCTGGGCGGAGATCGCGCTCAGCGGACGGGGTGGCCGGACTCTCTGAGGGTCTGCTTGACTTCGGAGATCTTGAGTTCGCCGAAGTGGAAGACGCTGGCGGCCAGGACGGCGTCGGCGCCGGCGGCGATCGCCGGGGGGAAGTGGTCCAGGGCGCCCGCGCCGCCGCTGGCGATCACCGGGACGGTCACGGTCTCCCTGACGAGGCGGAGCATCTCCAGGTCGAAGCCGGCCTTGGTGCCGTCGGCGTCCATGGAGTTGAGCAGGATCTCCCCCACGCCCAGTTCCTGGCCGCGGCGCGCCCACTCGATCGCGTCGATGCCGGTGCCCTTGCGGCCGCCGTGGGTGGTCACCTCGAAACCGGAGGCGGTGCCCTCGGCCCGGCGGGCGTCCACGGACAGGACGACGCACTGCGACCCGAAACGGTGCGCGGCCTCGCGGAGGAACTCCGGGCGCGCGATCGCGGCCGTGTTGATCGAGACCTTGTCCGCGCCCGCGCGCAGGAGCCGGTCCACGTCCTCGACCGTGCGGACGCCGCCGCCGACCGTCAGCGGGATGAACACCTGCTCGGCGGTGCGGCTCACCACCTCGTAGGTCGTCGAGCGGTCGCCGCTGGAGGCGGTGATGTCGAGGAAGGTCAGCTCGTCGGCGCCCTCCGCGTCGTACCGGCGGGCGAGCTCCACCGGGTCTCCGGCGTCCCGCAGGTTCTGGAAGTTCACGCCCTTGACCACGCGCCCGGCGTCCACGTCCAGGCACGGGATCACCCGTACGGCCACTCCGCTCATGCCGCGCTCCCCCGGTACGCCTCGACCTCGACCTCGACCAGCATCCGCTCGTCGATCAGCCCCGCCACCACCAGCATGCTCGCCGCCGGCCGCACGTCCTTGAACAGGCTGGCGTGCGCCCGGCCCACCTCGCCGGAGTCGCCCGCCCGGGTGATGTACATCCGGGTGCGGACGACGTCGTCGGCCGACAGCCCCAGCCGCTCCAGCGACCACAGCGCGATCTGGAACGCGGTGCGGGTCTGCTCGTACGGGTCGCCGACGTGCACGACGTCGCCGTCCACGGTGGCGGTGCAGCCCGACACCATCGCCAGGTTCCCGGCCATGACGGCGCGGGAGTAACCGAACCTCTCTTCCCAGGGGCCGCCGGAGGAGATGCGTTCGATCACTTGACGGCCTCGAGCGCCTCTTCGAGAGTGAACGCCTGCGCGTACAGCGCCTTGCCCACGATCGCGCCCTCGACGCCGTCGCCCACCAGGCCGGCCAGGGCGCGCAGGTCGTCCAGCGACGACACCCCGCCGGAGGCGATCACGGGCTTGGCGGTACGGGAGCACACCTCGCGCAGCAGCTCGGTGTTGGGGCCGCGCAGCGTGCCGTCCTTGGTCACGTCGGTGACGACGTAGCGCGGGCAGCCGTCGTCCTCCAGCCGGGCCAGCACCTCCCACAGGTCGCCGCCCTCGCGGGTCCAGCCGCGGGCGGCCAGCGTGGTGCCGCGCACGTCGAGGCCGACCGCGATCCGGTCGCCGTACTCGGCGATGATCTTGCGGCACCAGGCCGGGTCCTCCAGCGCGGCGGTGCCGATGTTGACCCGCGCGCAGCCGGTGCCCAGCGCCGCCTCCAGGGACGCGTCGTCGCGGATGCCGCCCGACAGCTCCACCTTGACGTCCAGCGTGCCGGTGACCTCGGCCAGCAGCTCCCGGTTGGAGCCGCGGCCGAACGCCGCGTCCAGGTCGACCAGATGGATCCACTCCGCTCCCGCGCGCTGCCAGGCCAGCGCCGCCTCCAGGGGGGCGCCGTAGGAGGTCTCGGTGCCGGCCTCGCCCTGCACCAGGCGCACGGCCTGGCCATCGGCGACGTCGACAGCGGGAAGAAGCGTGAGAGTCATACGGAGAACCTTATCCAGGGGTCACGGAACGTCAGGCGAGGGTGGACAGCCAGTTCTTCAGGAGTTCGGCGCCGGCGTCGCCGGACTTCTCCGGGTGGAACTGGGTCGCGCACAGCGGGCCGTTCTCGACCGCGGCGACGAAGCGGTCGCCGTGCTCGGCCCAGGTGACCAGCGGCGGCGCGATCGTACCGGTCGGGTCGGGCTGCAGCTCCCAGCGGCGCGCGGCGTAGGAGTGCACGAAGTAGAACCGGGTGCCGGGGTCGAGGCCGCGGAACAGGACGGTGTCCTCGGGCGCGTCGACGGTGTTCCAGCCCATGTGCGGGACGACGGGCGCGTTCAGCCGGTCGACGGTGCCGGGCCACTCGGCGCAGCCCTCCGTCGTGACGCCGTGCTCGATGCCCTTGGCGAACAGGATCTGCATGCCCACGCAGATGCCCAGCACGGGCAGGCCCCCGGACAGGCGGCGGCCGATGATCTGCTCGCCGCGCACCGACAGCAGGCCCTCCATGCAGGCCGAGAACGCGCCCACGCCCGGCACCACCAGGCCGTCGGCGTTCAGCGCGGCGTCCCGGTCGGGCGTCACGGTCACCTCGACGCCGTGCCGGGCCACCGCCCGCTCGGCCGACCGCAGGTTGCCCGAGCCGTAGTCCAGGATGACGATCTTCTTGGTCACAGCCGCAGCACCCCCGCGGTGAAGGCCAGGGCCATCAGCGCGAACACCACCACGGCGGCGATCTTGAGGCCCTGCCGGATGAAACTGATCACGCCCATCAGCAGGAAGACCGCGAGCCCGAACAGCAGCACGTTGCCGTAGGAGAACTCCAGGCCGCCGATCGTCACGGCTACAACGCCCCCTTGGTGGAGGGGATGCCGTGCACCTTGGGGTCGAAGGCGACCGCGTCGCGCAGCGCCCGGGCGAGGGCCTTGAACTGCGCCTCCACGATGTGGTGCGCGTTGCGGCCGTACGGGACGTGGACGTGCAGCGCCACCTGCGCGTTCGACACGAACGACTCGAAGATGTGCCGGGTCATCGTGGTGTCGTACTCCGGGCCGATCATCGGGGCCATGCCCTCGGGCTCGGAGTGCACCAGGTAGGGGCGGCCGGAGACGTCCACCGTGACCTGGGCGAGGGCCTCGTCCAGCGGGATCGACGCGTCGGCGAACCGGCGGATGCCCGCCTTGTCGCCCAGCGCCTCACGGAACGCCTGCCCCAGCGTGATCGCGGTGTCCTCGATGGTGTGGTGGGCGTCGATGTACAGGTCGCCGGAGGTCTTGACGGTGAGGTCGAACGACCCGTGCTTGCCCAGCTGCGCCAGCATGTGGTCGTAGAACCCGACACCGGTGGCCACGTCGACCACGCCGGTGCCGTCCAGGTCGATCTCGACCAGGACCTGGGTCTCCTTGGTCCCGCGCTCGATCCTTCCCCTGCGCGTCACACGCTCTCCTTCATCGCGGTACGGAAGGCGGCCATCTCCTCGGCGGTGCCGACGCTCACCCGCAGCCACTCGGGCGGGCCCACCTCCCGGATCAGCACACCCCGGTCGAGCATCGACCGCCAGACCGCCGTGCGGTCCGGGAAGCGCCCGAACAGGACGAAGTTGGCGTCCGAGTCGGCCACCGTGAAGCCCTCGGCGCGCAGCCAGGCCACCAGGTCGTCGCGCTCGCGGCGCAGCCGGTCGACGGCGCCCAGCAGCTCCGCGCCGTGCGCGACGGCGGTCCGGGCCACCGCCTGGGTCACCGACGACAGATGATACGGCAGCCGGACCAGCAGCAACGCATCGATCACCGCCGGGTCGGCGGCCAGGTAGCCGAGGCGGGTCCCGGCCATCGCGAACGCCTTGGACATCGTCCGGGTCACGATCAGCCGCGGGTTGCCGGGCAGCAGCGTCAGCGCCGACGGCGTCCCGGAGCGGCGGAACTCGGCGTACGCCTCGTCCACCACCACCATCCCGGGGGCGGCCGCCAGCACCGCCTCGATCGCCTCCAGCGGCAGCGCGGTGCCCGTCGGGTTGTTCGGCGAGGTGAGGAACACCACGTCGGGGCGGTGCTCCTCGATCGCGGCGACCGCGCGGGCGGGCTCCAGCCCGAAGTCCTCGTCGCGGTGCGCGTCGACCCACCGGGTGCCCGACACCCGGGTGATGATCGGGTGCATCGAGTACGACGGCTCGAACCCGAGCGCGGTGCGGCCGGGACCGCCGAACGCCTGCAGGATCTGCTGGATGATCTCGTTGGAGCCGTTGGCCGCCCACACCTGGCGGGAGGTCAGCCCGGCGCCGGGGGTGTCCTCGTTCAGGAACGCGGCCAGGTCCCCGCGCAGCGCGACGGCGTCGCGGTCGGGGTAGCGGTTCAGCGACCCGGCGACGTCCGCGACCGCCTCGCCCAGCGCCTTCACCAGGCGGTCGGACGGCGGGTAGGGGTTCTCGTTGGTGTTGAGCGCGACCGGCACCTCCAGCTGGGGCGCGCCGTACGGCTCGCGTCCCCGCAGGTCGTCGCGGATGGGCAGGTCGTTCAGGGACGTCATCGGGTCGGGATCCCCCAGTCGAAGCGGGCCTTCAGGGCGGCGCCGTGCGCGGGCAGGTCCTCGGCCTCGGCCAGCGTCACCACGCGGGCGGTCGCGCCAGACAGTGCCTGCCGGTCGTACTCCACGACGTGCACGCCGCGCAGGAACGACTGGACCGACAGGCCCGACGAATGGCACGCGCACCCGCCCGTGGGCAGCACGTGGTTGGACCCGGCCAGGTAGTCGCCCAGCGACACCGGCGCGTGCGGCCCGATGAAGATCGCGCCGGCGTTGCGGACCCGCGCCGCCAGCTCCCGCGCCCCCGCCGTCTGGATCTCCAGGTGCTCGGCGGCGTAGGCGTCCACCACCTTCAGGCCGTCCTCCAGGTCGTCGACCAGCACGATGCCCGACTGCCGCCCGGCCAGCGCCTCGGCGATCCGCTCGGTGTGCTTGGTGCGGGCCACCTGCGTCTTCAGCTCGGCCTCGACCGCCTCCGCCAGTTCGGGCGCGTCGGTGACCAGCACGGCCGCGGCCAGCACGTCGTGCTCGGCCTGGCTGATGAGGTCGGCGGCGACGTGCACCGGGTCGGCGGTGGCGTCGGCCAGGATCGCGATCTCGGTCGGCCCCGCCTCCGAGTCGATCCCGATCACGCCCTTGAGCAGCCGCTTGGCGGCGGCCACGTACACGTTCCCGGGGCCGGTCACCAGGTCGGCGCGGGGGCACTCCTCGGTGCCGTAGGCGAACATCGCCACCGCCTGCGCGCCGCCCGCCGCGTACACCTCCTCGACGCCCAGCAGCGCGCACGCCGCCAGGATCGCCGGGTGCGGCCGCCCGCCGAACTCGGCCTGCGCCGGGGACGTCACCGCGAGCGACTCCACCCCGGCCTCCTGCGCCGGCACCACGTTCATGACCACGCTGGACGGGTAGACCGCCCGGCCGCCGGGCACGTACAGGCCCACGCGGCGCACCGGGATCCACCGCTCGGTCACCGTGCCGCCGGGCACCACCTGGGTCGTCACGTCGGCGCGCCGCTGGTCGCGGTGGACCAGCCGGGTGCGGCGGATCGCCTCCTCCAGCGCGTCCCGCACCGCCGGGTCAAGCCCCGCGAGGGCCTCGTGGACGGCCTGCACCGGAACCCGGACGGCGTCCAGCTCCACGCCGTCGAACGTGCTCGTGTACTCCCGGACCGCGGCCGCGCCGCGATGCCGCACGTCCTCGCAGATGGGCCGCACCCTCTCCAGGGCGGCCTCGACGTCGAACTCGGCACGGGGCAGCACGGAGCGCAGGTCACCGGGCAGCGACCCGCGCAGATCGATACGGGAAATCACCTGGACAGTCTATTCACTGCCGGGGCCGGCACCCCGGCAGTGTCGATCAACTCCGCGGGTCGGCCTTCAGCTCGCCGTCCAGAACGGTGACGGCGTCGCCGGAGAGGACGACACGGGCACCGCGCACCTCCGTGCGGACCAGGCCGCCCCGTTCCGACAGCTGGCGGCCCCGCAGCGCGTCGCGGCCCAGCCTGCCCGCCCAGTACGGGGCCAGCGCGCAGTGCGCCGACCCGGTGACCGGGTCCTCGTCGATCCCGACCCGCGGGCCGAACACCCGCGACACGAAGTCGCTCCCGCCCGCCGGGTCGTCCGAGGGCGCGGTGACGATCACGGCGCGGGCGTCGAAGGCGGCCACGGCCGCGATGTCCGGGGCCAGCCCGCGCACCGCCTTCTCGCCCGGGACCTCCACCAGCAGGTCGGTCTGCGCGGTGCGGCCCGTCCAGACGAGGGGGACGCCCAGCGCCTCGGCCAGGCCGCCGGGCGCCGGGACGGGCCCGGGCGGGGTGGCGGGGAAGTCCATCTCCAGCAGCCCGCTCGCCCCGCACCGCACCGTCAGGACGCCGCTGCGCAGGGTGCGGAACCGGATCGGCCGGTCGGACAGGACGGTGCCGGTCTCGTACAGGGCGTGCGCCGCGGCCAGCGTGGCGTGGCCGCACAATGCGACCTCGACCGACGGGGTGAACCAGCGCACCTCGAAGTCCGCGTCCGCGTCGTCCGGCAGGGTCCGGACGAACGCGGTCTCGGAGTGGCGCATCTCCGCGGCCACCCGCTGCATCCACGCGGGGTCGGCGGACGCGTCCAGCAGGCAGACGCCCGCCGGGTTGCCGGCGAAGGGACGGTCGGTGAAGGCGTCGACGACGAGCATGCGCATGCGCCGACGCTAGCCGCCGCCGTCCGCACCGGCCATGGCCAATCGGCGGGAAGTGGCCTGGCCGGGGGTCAGGCGCGCTTCGTCCGGGTGAGCGGCGGCAGATCGTCGGCGGCACCGGTGCGGTCCGCGGGCGCCGGGTCGAAGCGGGCCGTCCAGCGGCGCGGGGAGGCGACGAACCAGCCGAGCACGAATCCGACGGCCAGGCTCGCCAGACTCAGGAAGATCAGGTTGAGCCACATCACGGCGGCCTCCAGGGTCTTTCGGGCCGACGTTAGCCCCGTCGCGGGCGCGGTGCGGGCGGCTCGCCGCGAACTGGCCCGGGGTGACCATCCCCCATGCCTCCTTCAGACTATGAGAATTCCAGCATTCCAAGATCGCCGAATCGGACGTACCCTGGCCGCGGAGCGCTCTTTCGGCGGACGCACGAGGGTGGGAGATGCGGTGACCGAGCGGCTTCCGTTGTTCCCCCTGGGCACGGTGCTGTTCCCGGGCCTGGTGCTCCCCCTGCACCTGTTCGAGGAGCGCTACCGCCTGCTCGTGCGCGACCTCCTGGAACGACCCGAGCCGAGACGGCTCGGCGTGGTGGGCATCGAACTGGGCCACGAGGTCGGCGACACCGCCGGGCTGCGGCTGGCCGAGGTGGGCTGCGTGGCCGAGGTGCACGGGGTGAACGGCCGACCCGACGGCCGCTACGACATCGTCACCGTCGGCGCCAGCCGGTTCCGGATCAAGGAACTGGACCGGGCGCTGCCGTACCTGCGCGGCGAGGTCGAGTTCCTGCCCGAGGAGCCCGGCGCCGACCCCGGACCGGTGGCCCAGCGGGTCCGGCTGCTGTTCCAGCTCTACCGGCACCGGCTCGCCGCGGCGGGCGCCGAGGTGGCCGAGCCCGTCGAGCTCCCCGAGGACCCGGTGAAGCTGTCCTACCTGATCGCCGCCGCGGTCGTCCTGGACGGCCACGACAAGCAGCGCCTGCTGGAGGCCGAGGACGCCGCGCTGCGGCTGCGCGCCGAGCACGACCTGCTGGTACGGGAGAACCGCCTCCTCAACGCGATGCCGACCGTCCCCGCGGGCGGATTCCTCGACACCTCCTTCCACCCCAACTAGCGGCACACTGGGGTCCATGGGCAAGGCACAGGGAACGCAGGCGACGGTGGCCGCCACCAAGGCCGGGATCGATTTCACCCTGCACCCGTACGACACGGCCCCCGACGCCGAGTCCTACGGAGAGGCCGCCGCCGACGCGCTCGGCGTGCCGCACGAACGGCTGTTCAAGACGCTGCTGGCCGAGGTCGACGGCAGGCTCACCGTGGCGGTCGTCCCGGTGTCGGGCTCACTGGACCTCAAGGCGCTGGCCGCGGCGGCCGGAGGCAAGAAGGCGCGGATGGCCGAGGCCCGCGACGCCGAACGCGCCACCGGATACGTCGTCGGCGGGATCAGCCCCCTGGGCCAGCGCCGCCGGCTGCCGACCGTGCTCGACGCCTCCGCCTCAGCGTTCCCCACGGTCTACGTCTCGGCCGGTCGGCGCGGCCTGCAGATCGAGCTGACCCCCGCCGACCTCGTCCGCCTGACCGGTGCCGCGCTCGCCGCGATCGCCCGAGGGTAGCCGCTTCACCAGCACCTCCAGCACCCCGTACACCGCCACCGCCAGCAGCGGCCAGAACACCAGGATGCCGGTCGCGCGCAACTGGGCGACCCCGGTGACGGTACGGCCGTCGGGCGCCCGGCGCACCGCGCGCTGGAAGGCGTCCAGCCCGATCTGGTGGCCCAGCCGCCAGGCGACCAGGGACGCCGCCAGCCCGCCCGCCGCCAGCCCGAAGATCAGCGGCAGGTCGTTGCCGCGCCCCCCGGCCAGGTAGCCGCCCACCCCGCACAACACGCCCGCGACCACCGCGACCAGCGCGAACCTGCCGTCCACCCCGATCGGCCCCTGGCCTTCCGGTTCGGCCAGAAGCGCCTGCCCCTGGACGACGATGTAGGTCACCTTCGGGGAGATCTCCGTCCACAACAGCCCGGCCGGGGCCCCGAGAAGTGCGATGATCAGAGTGGTGACCGCCCAGGTCCGGAAGGCCCTCACGGTCGGTCGCCGCACTGCGTACGCTCCTTTGACGGTCGGCCGGGAAACAGCGAAAGCCTAGCCTGCCCCGGTCGGCCGATCGACAACCGAATGGTGCCCGATTCACGCCGCCGAGCGGCCCGATTCTCTGAGATAATGTGCCCGACATGTCCGGATTCAGCCCTGCGTTCCAACGCCTCGGCGCCGCCCTGGCCGCGGTCGTCCTCCAGCAGCAGGAGACCCTCGCCGAGTTCCTGCCCCGCGAGGACTGGAGCGCCGACCTGACCGCCCGCACCTACTCCAGCGGCGGGGTCACGGTGCAGGTGTCGCTGCTGGGCAGCTACGCGGCGCGCGAGCGCACCTGGCTGTGGGGCTGGGCCAACCCGCAGTTCGGCGACGACCATCCGGCGGTCGAGCCGACCCTCGCCATCCGCGGCCTCGGCGCCCGCCTCGGCATCCCCGAGTTCACCACCCCCGAAGTCGACCTGAGCTGGTACGAAGGCCCCGCCGGCCACGGCGGCGAACTCATCGCCATGGCCGCCGGCGGCGTACTCGGCGGCGGCGGCTACATCGGCGCCGGCTACGACGGCGGCTCCGCCTACCTCCACGTCGACGACCCCCAGGCCCCACCCGCCGCCTGGGACCCCGTCCCCGTCCCCCGCCTGCTCATGAACGCGGTGAGCCTGTTCCCGCACGAGCCCCGCCTCACGCTCGCCCGCCTCCTCAGCCGCCACCGCGTCGCCTACCGCGAAGGCGACGGCGTCACCGAGATCCGCCTCCCCGGCGGCGGCACCGCACGCGCACACTTCGACAGCCTGGGCCGCTGCAATGATTTTGATTTTGACGCCCTTGGCTCTGCTCATGGCGGCGCCCTTGGCGTCGGGCGGTAGACCGCCCTCCTTCGGCGGGCGCCGCGTGCGATTGCTGCATCGCTCCGACTCGCCTGGCGGCTCGCTGCGCGATCAGGTTCTCGCTCTGTTCATTGCGGCGCCCTCGGCGTCGGGCGTTGAACGCCCTCCTTCAGCGGGCGCCGCGCGCGATTGCTGCATCGCTCCGACTCGCCTAGAGGCTCGCTGCGCGATCAGGTTCTCGCAGGCTCGAACCTGGCTTCGCTCGCAATCGCAACGGTTGAGGTCGCCGGTGGCTGAGCAGAGTGGCTGAGGTGGGTGCGCCCCGACTCGGCCCTCCACAGTGAAAAGGCGCACCCCGCAGCGACCGCAACGGCGACCGCTAAAACTGGCTGGCCTGGAGCGGAGCGCCAGCGGAGTGGAGGGACGGGCAGGCGGCGGGGAGCGGGTCCGTAGCGAGCCCCCAGGCGAGCGGAGGAGGCGCTTCGCGCCGTATCGGGGGGTGTGGGGGGTCGCCCCCCCACAATGACACGCCTTAGCTTAGGCAGGAGGGGCCTAGTAGTTGTTTCAGGTCGCCCATCAGGGCGGGGGACGGGGCCACGCGGAGTCGGTCGTCCAGGCGGACGACGGTGGTGCGGGGGCCGTTCTGCAGGTGGAGGTGGACCTCGGCGGAGCCGGGGTGGGTGACCAGGACTTCCTTGAGGCGGGAGACCAGCGGCGGGGTGCAGCGGCCGATCTGGAGGGTGACCGAGAGGGGGCCGGTGGCGTCGGTGACGGTGAGGTCGGGCTGGGTCACCTCCATCGCGATGATCTTGGCGACGTCCTCGCGGCGGTCCAGGCGGCCCTTGACCACGAGGATCGCGTCCTCGGCCAGGAGCGTGGAGCACAGCTGGTAGGACGAGGGGAAGCACATCACCTCGATCGATCCGGCGAGGTCCTCCAGCTGGAACATGGCCCACGAGTTGCCCTGCTTGGTGACCTTGCGCTGGAGGCCGCCGAGGAGGCCGGCCACGGTCACGACCTGGCCGTCGGGGCGGCCGCCTTCGTTCAGGGAGGCGATCGCGCAGTCGGCCTCGCGTTCCAGGATGTGCTCGACGCCCAGGAGGGGGTGGTCGGAGACGTAGAGGCCGAGCATCTCGCGTTCGAAGGCGAGGAGGGTGGTCTTGTCCCAGTCGTCGCCTTCGGGGATGGCGACGGCGAAGGCGTCCTCGCCTCCGTCGTCCTCGAGCGCGCCGAACAGGGAGTCCTGGCCGATGGCCTCCTTGCGCTTGATGTCGATGACCGAGTCGATGGCCTGCTCGTGGACCATGAGGAGCGACTTGCGCTTGTGCCGGAGCTCGTCGAAGGCGCCGGACTTGATCAGCGATTCCACGACCCGCTTGTTGCACACGATCGGCGGGACCTTGTTGAGGAAGTCGTTGAAGTCGGTGTAGGCGCCCTTCTCCTTGCGCGCGGCGACGATGCCGTCGACGACGTTGACGCCCACGTTGCGGACGGCCGACAGGCCGAAGCGGATCTCGGTGTCCCCGATGGGGGTGAAGTCGGCCTCGGAGGTGTTGACGTCCGGGGGCAGCACCGTCAGCTTCATGCGGCGGCACTCGTTCAGGTAGAGGGCGCTCTTGTCCTTGTCGTCGCCGACGGAGGTGAGCAGGGCGGCCATGTACTCGGCCGGGTAGTTGGCCTTGAGGTAGGCCGTCCAGTACGACACCAGGCCGTAGGCGGCGCTGTGCGCCTTGTTGAAGGCGTAGTCGGAGAAGGGGACCAGGATGTCCCACAGGGTCTTGACGGCCTCCTTGGAGAAGCCGTTGTCGATCATGCCCTGTTCGAAGCCGACGAACTGGGCGTCCAGTTCGGCCTTCTTCTTCTTGCCCATGACGCGGCGGAGCAGGTCCGCCTTGCCGAGCGTGTAGCCCGCCACCTTCTGGGCGATCGCCATGACCTGCTCCTGGTAGACGATCAGGCCGTAGGTGGTGTCGAGGATCTCCTTGAGCGGCTCTTCCAACTGGGGGTGGATCGGGGTGATCTCCTGCTGGCCGTTCTTGCGGAGCGCGTAGTTGGTGTGCGAGTTGGCGCCCATGGGGCCGGGCCGGTACAGGGCGCCGACCGCGGAGATGTCCTCGAAGTTGTCCGGCTTCATCAGCCGCAGCAGGGCGCGCATCGGGCCGCCGTCGAACTGGAACACCCCGAGGGTGTCGCCGCGGGCCAGCAGGTCGTAGGTCGGCTGGTCGTCCAGGGGCAGGGCCAGCAGGTCGACGTCGACGCCCTTGTTCTTCTTGATGCCCTTGAGCGCGTCGTCGATGATCGTCAGGTTGCGCAGGCCCAGGAAGTCCATCTTCAGCAGGCCGAGCGTCTCGCAGGTCGGGTAGTCGAACTGCGTGATGATCGCGCCGTCGGCGTCCCGGCGCATGATCGGCACATGGTCGGTGATCGTCTCACCGGACATGATGATCCCGGCGGCGTGCACGCCGGTCTGCCGGATCAGGCCCTCCAGGCCCTGCGCCAGGTCCATGATCTGCTTGACGTCGGGCTCTTCCTCGTACAGCTTGCGCAGCTCGCCGGCCTCGCCGTGGCGGGGGTGCTTGTCGTCGAAGATGCCCGACAGCGGGATGTCCTTGCCCATGACGGCGGGCGGGAACGCCTTGGAGATCCGGTCGCCGAGCGCGTACGGGAAGCCCAGGACGCGGCCGGCGTCCTTGATGGCGGCCTTCGCCTTGATGGTGCCGAAGGTGGCGATGAACGAGACCTTGTCCGCGCCCCACTTCTCGGTGGTGTAGCGGATCACCTCGGCCCGCCGGTCTTCAGGGAAGTCGATGTCGATGTCGGGCATGGAGGCGCGCTCGGGATTGAGGAACCGCTCGAAGATCAGCCCGTGCGGGATCGGGTCCAGGTCGGTGATGCCCATCGCGTAGGCGATGAGCGATCCGGCGGCGCTGCCGCGGCCGGGTCCGACCAGGATCCCGTTCTCCTTGGCCCACATGATGAAGTCGGCGACGACGAGGAAGTACGAGGGGTAGCCCTTGCCGAGGATGACGCCCATCTCGTACTCGGCCTGCTTGCGGTACTCCTCGGGGATGCCGCCGGGGAAGCGCCGCTCCAGGCCGCTCCAGACCTCCTTGCGGAACCAGGTCTCCTCGGTCTCGCCCTCGGGGACGGGGAAGCGCGGCATGAGGTCGTGCGACTCGAACATGCCCTCGGGGTCGACCCGCTCGGCGATCAGCAGCGTGTTGCGGCAGCCCTCGGTCCAGATGTCGGAGGTGTCGATGGTGCGCATCTCGTCGGCGGTCTTGATGTAGTAGCCGCTGCCGTCGAACCGGAACCGGTCGGGATCGGCCAGCTGCTTGCCCACCTGGACGCACAGCAGCGCGTCGTGCGCGGTGGCCTCGCTCTCGTGGGTGTAGTGCGAGTCGTTGGTGACCACCGGCGGGATGTTCAGCTTCCTGCCGATGTCGATCAGGCCCTGCCGGACCCGCTTCTCGATCTCCAGGCCGTGGTCCATCAGCTCCAGGAAGTAGTTCTCCTTGCCGAGGATGTCCTGGAAGTTGGCGGCGGCCTTGAGGGCCTCGTCGAACTGGCCCAGCCGCAGCCGGGTCTGGATCTTGCCGGACGGGCAGCCGGTGGTGGCCATCAGCCCCTCGGCGTGCTCGGCCAGCAGCTCCTCGTCCATCCGGGCGTACTTGAAGACGAAGCCCTCGGTGAACGCGCGGCTGGAGAGCTTGAAGAGGTTGTGCAGGCCGGTCTTGTTGCGGGCCCACAGCGTCTTGTGGTTGATCAGGCCGCCGCCGGAGACGTCGTCGCGCTTCTGGCTGGGCTCACCCCACTGGACCTTCTTCTTGTGGTAGCGCGACTCGGGCGCCATGTACGCCTCGATGCCGATGATCGGGGTGATCCCGGCGGCCGTCGCCTGCCGGTGGAAGTCGTAGGCGCCGTGCATGTTGCCGTGGTCGGTCATGGCGATGGCGGGCATCTTCTGCCGGTCGACCTCTTCGAACATCTGCTTCAGCCGGGCGGCGCCGTCCAGCATCGAGTACTCGGTATGGACATGCAGATGAACAAACGAGTCGGCCATGCCTCGTGCGCCTCCATTGCGTCGCGCGTCCTGCCCGCCATGCGTGCTCGCATGCGACCGCCCACGTGCGGCGAAACACGTGTGGCGGTGTACGGTCCCGGGGGAAGATCGCCACCCCGGATCGGCGTCCGGGACGGCGCGGTTCTGAGAGCCTAACCCGCCCCATGGACCCCATGGGCCCCGACACTCCGATGCCCGCTTGAGCCCGGATGGCCCGTTACGAGGGGCTCATCACCGTGTACGTTCCGTGCCGTGTTTCGGACCCGCGCCCATGGCGTCCCGGTAGGCGCCCGGCGGCACGCCGACGGTCCGCTTGAAGTGGCGGGTCAGATGGGCCTGGTCGGCGAAACCGGTGCGGGCCGCGACCTCGGCGGGCCGCAGCCCCGCGTCCAGCAGCCGGCGGGCCTCCCGCACCCGGACCTGGTTCAGGTACGCGTGCGGCGGCAGGCCGGTGGCCGTCCGGAAAGCCCGCAGCAGGCGGAACGCGCCGACCCCGACGCCGTCCGCGAGGGACTCCAGCGACGGCGGATCCAGCAGGTTCTCGTGAAGGATCTCACGGGCCGTCCGGACGGCCTCGGGCATGCTGTCCGGGGCCGGGGCGAAGGCGCTCCTCCCGGAGGGGCGGGCATGGCGCAGCAGGCTCGCCACGGCGGCGCGGAACAGCGAGGAGGTCGCCAGCGCGTCCCCGTGCTCGCCGGAACGGTGGACGGCGCGCAGCAGCCGGGCCGCCTCGGGGTCCGCCACGACCGGTTCGGGGAAGTACGGGGTGCCCGGCGGGGCGCCGAGATCGGCGGCGATGCCGCTCATCACCTCGATGGACGGGTACAGCACGCGGTAGGACCAGCCGCCGGGGACCCCCGCGTAGCCGCTGTGCACCACGCCGGGGTTGACGAGGCCCAGCGCGCCGGCCCCGGCGCGCTCGACGCTCCCCCCGTACTCGAACTCCTCCACGCCGGACTCGATCAGGGCGATGGCGTAGCCGTCGTGGGTGTGGCGGGTGAACCTGTGGGTCACGAAGCGGGCCCGCAGCAGGTCGACCCCGGGCAGGGCCGCGTGGCTCCAGTAATGTGCGACCTCGCTGGTCATGCCTGACATGCTATCCGCCGGACGGTCTCGGATGATGAGACGGAGGTTCCGGGGATTGGCGCGATGCCGTCACTCCGGCCTACCATCGGAGCGTGGAACGTCGCTATTCCAGGTTTACGCAGCCGGCTCCGGGCGAGCCGGTCGGCGCGACCTGAGCGACGACCCCGGAGCCGGCAGCAGGCGGAGCCCTCGACAGGGCTCTGCCTTTCTCATTTCCGAGACAGCGGCCCCGGGCACGGACGGACCTCCTCCGGCGCGGACGGCCGCCGCGAGAGAGGGACACCCGACATGACCGCCCACCCCGACCCCGAGCTGCTCACCGTGCCTCTGCCCCGCCCCGAGGACCTGGCCACGGTCGACGACGCCCGCGCCGCCATCGACGGCCTCGACGCCGTGCTGGCCGCGCTGCTGGAGCGCCGCGCCGCCGTCGCCGGGGTCGTCCAGCGGCTCAAGCCCGTCGGCGGCTTCGCCGGCCGCGACCCCGAGCGCGAGCGCCGCATCGTCGCCGCCATGTCCCGGCACGCCCCGTCCCTCGCGCCCGGCCACCTGGCCCGGATCATGAACGCCGTCATCGAGGCGGGCCTGGACGCCGCCGAGCGCGATCCCGGCGGGCGCAAGAACGTTCAAGACCCGGCCGGGGCCGGCGGCTAGCGTCCCCCGGCATGGAAGCGACGGAATCGGCGGACGCGGGGACGGCGGCGGCCCGGGACCCGCGCGCCCGCGGCGGCTCCCCGGAGCGCTCCGCCGCGGTACGGGACGGCCTGGGCGTCGGCCTGGCGGTCGGGGTCTCGGGGCTGGCGTTCGGAGCGGCGGCGATCACGGCCGGGCTGACGGTGGCGCAGGCGTGCGCGCTCAGCCTGCTGGCCTTCACCGGCGCCTCACAGTTCGCGCTGGTCGGCGTGATCGGCGCGGGCGGCAACCTGGCGACCGGCGCCCTCGGCGCGGTGCTGCTGGGCGGCCGCAACGCCCTGTACGGGCTGCGGCTGGCCGGCCTGCTGCGGGTACGGGGCGTGCGGCGGCTGCTGACCGCGCAGGTGGTCATCGACGAGACCACGGCCGTGGCGAACGCCCAGCCCGACCGGGCCACCGCCCGCGTCGGCTTCTACGTCACCGCGATCAGCATCTACCTCACCTGGAACCTGACCACGCTGCTGGGCGCGCTGGGCGCGGCCCGGCTGGGCGACCCGGAGTCGCTCGGCCTGGACGTGCTCGGGCCCGCGGTCTTCCTGGCGCTGCTGTGGCCGCGGCTCACCGCGGGCCGCACCGAGGGCCGGGTCGCGGCGGGCGCCGCGGTGATCGCGCTGGGCACGACCCCGCTGCTGCCCGCCGGGATCCCGGTGATGCTCGCCGCCGTCGCCGCGCTGGTCGCGCTCGTGCTGCCCGGCGAGCGCCGCAGCGGCACCGGGGACAGGGACGGGGAAGGGCGCGCGTCATGAGCGTGTGGATCGCGGTGCTGGCCACCGCCGCCGGCTGCTACCTGCTCAAGCTGGGCGGGCTGGTCACCCCGCAGCGGGTGCTGGACGACCCGCGCGTGCGCCGGTTCACCGACCTGGTGCCGGTCGCGCTGCTGACCGCGCTGATCGCCGTCCAGGCCCTGGCCCCGGACGGCCGGGCGCTGGAGTTCGACGGGCCGCGGCTCGCCGGGCTCGCCGCGGCCGTCGTGGCGCTGCTGCTGCGGGCGCCCTTCCTGGTGGTGCTCGTCGCCGCCGCGGCCGTCGCCGCCGGGCTGCGGCTGCTCGGCTGAGCGGCTACGACTCGGCCTCGATGATCTCCAGCGCGCGGGCCAGGTCGTCGGGGTAGCGGCTCTCGAACTCCACCCGCTCGCCGGTGGCCGGGTGCTCGAAGCCCAGCCGCGCCGCGTGCAGCCACTGCCGGCGCAGCCCCAGCCGGGCGGCCAGGGTCGGGTCGGCCCCGTAGGCCATGTCGCCCACGCACGGATGCCGGACGGCCGACATGTGCACCCGGATCTGGTGGGTGCGGCCCGTCTCCAGGTCGATGTCGAGCAGGGTCGCCGCCCGGTAGGCCTCGACCGTGTCGTAGTGGGTGACCGACGGCTTGCCGCCCGCCACCACGGCGAACCGGCCGTCGCCCGAGGGGTGCCGGTCGATCGGGGCGTCGATCGTCCCGCGGAACGGGTCGGGGTGGCCCTGCACCAGCGCCTGGTAGCGCTTGTCGACGGTGCGCTCCTTGAACGCCCGCTTCAGCCGGGAGTAGGCGAGCTCGCTCTTGGCGACGACCATCGCGCCGGTGGTGTTGGCGTCCAGCCGGTGGACGATGCCCTGCCGCTCGGCGGCGCCGCCGGTGGCCACCGTGTGCCCGGCCCCCAGCAGCCCGCCCAGCACGGTCGGGCCGTTCCAGCCGGTGGTCGGGTGGGCGGCGACGCCGGTCGGCTTGTCGACCACCACGATGTCGTCGTCCTCGTACAGGATCCCCATGCCGGGGATCGGCTCGGCCACCGGGGCGGGCGCGGTCGGCGGCGGCGGGAGCGTCACCTCCAGCCAGGCGCCGCCGTGCACGCGGTCGGACTTGGCCACCTCGTTGCCGTCGAGCAGGACGTCCCCCGCGGCGATGATGTCGGCGGCCCGGCTGCGGGACAGCCCGAACAGCCGCGCCAGGGCCGCGTCGATCCGCTCGCCCTCCAGGCCGTCGGGGACCGGGAGGCTGCGCACGTCCCCCATCAGGCCTTCTCCCCAGGCGCCGGGTCGTGGTCGGCACCGGGGCCGTCGCCGTCGGAGCCCTTGGGGCCGTCGGGTTCCTTGGAGTCCTCGGCGTCCTCGGCGTCCCGGGACTCCTTGCCGCCGATGCGGGTGCCGTCGATCTGCAGCCCGCGGGCCGCCAGCAGCACCGCCAGCACGCCGCCGCAGACGATCGCCGAGTCGGCCAGGTTGAACACCGGCCAGTTCGGCACCTCGATCCAGTCGACCACGTGCCCCTTCAGCGGGGCGGGGGCGCGCAGCATCCGGTCGATCAGGTTGCCGACCGCGCCGCCCAGCAGCAGGCCCAGGCACACCGCCCAGGGCACCGAGCGCAGGTTGCGGGCGGTGCGCAGGATGGCGATCACCACCCCGCAGGCGATCAGCGTGAACACCACCGTGTAGCCGGTGCCGATGGAGAACGCGGCGCCGCTGTTGCGCGTCTCGCGCAGCGTCAGCAGGCCGCCCAGCAGCTCGATCGGCTCGCGGTCCTGCAGCGTGGCCACCACGACGATCTTGGTGACCACGTCCAGGGCCAGGGCGGTCAGCGCGACCGTGATCAGTACGCCGACACGGCGCGGCCGAGGTGATCCGGCAGATCCCCCGGCCTCGCTCTCGTAGTTGGTTGCGTCGTTCAGCGACGTTCCTCGCGTTGTTTGCATGACACGCATAGCGTCGCACGGGGGAAGGCCTGCAGGCGCGCCTTGCCTACCGGCTTCCCGCAGGACTCGCAGATCCCGTACGTGCCCGCGTCGATCCGTTGGACGGCCCGCTCGGACTGGGCGAGCAGGTCACGCGAATTGTAGGTCAGCGCCAGCTCGTGCTCGCGCTCGTAGGTCTTGGCGCCGGTGTCGGCCTGGTCGTCCCCCGCGCCGTCGGCGTTGTCGCCCTCGGCGATCTGGGTGGTGGAGGCGGTGATCTCCGCCTCCAGGCCGGCGATCTGCTCCTCCAGGGCGGCCCGCACCCCGGCCAGCTCGGCGGCCGTCCAGCGGTCCTCGCCCTCGCGGACGGGCAGGGTCGCCGCCTTGGCCGCCACCGTCCCGCCGCCGGTGCGGGCGGATCCGGTCTCGGCGGACGGCGCCGCCCTCCTGACCCGGTGCTCCTGCGCGGGAACGGCCTCGGGGGCGTCCGGCGCGGCGCCGTCCTCCCTCGGCGACGTGTCCCGGGCGGACGCGTCGCGGGCGGCCTTCGACCGGGGCGCGGCTCCGCGCTTGGCGGCCGGCGCCTTGGCCGCGGACTTGGCCGGCTTGGCGGCGGGCTTGCTCGCCTCGGCGGGCTCGGCGGCCTTGGAGCGCTTGGCGGCCGGGCGTGCCGCGGCGCCCTTCCCGGCGCCCGTGCCGGCGGCGGCGTCGACGGGATCGCCGCCGCTCCCGGTGCCCGTGGGCTGGGAGCCGGTGATACGGGCGGCGGACGGCTCGCCCCTCCCCGCGCCGGCCATGTCGGCCCCTCTCGCGCTGATCTTCTCGACAGGCAGTGCGGGCAGCATAGGTCCCCTTTCGCGGCACGGCAAACAACCTGGGTGCATCACAGGCCGCATATGCCCCGTGACGGCGCGCCGAGAACCCCCCGACCGCCACAATCTGCGCCGTGACCTGCGTCGAAACGCTCCCCGGGGCGCCCGCCGCCGCTGAAATGGGAAGAGTTTTGCGCGGTGGTGCGTTAACCTCTCAGCGAGCAGTCATGTCGGCAGGCCTTGACGGGGACACCTGCCGCCGCAAGCAGCCACGAGCGATCCGGGGACGGTGCGAGCCCGGAGGCGAGCCCGGCGGTCTGATCACCCCGGAGCCGCCGGAAGAACCGCCGGACCGCACCGGAAGCCGCCCTCGGGGCCGGCCCGCCGGGAGCCGGGCCGGCGCAGTAGACCCGGCAGCCGAGACTCGAACGAAGCGGATCGCGCCCTTCCGGCGCGGTCAAGGAGGGTGGTACCGCGGGATCCGGCCCGGCCCAGCGCCTGGCGGAGGTCTCGTCCCTCCGGTCCACGTGCCGTACGCGTCGATCCGGAGGTCCGTCCCGTGACCCGCAAATTCCCGCCCCTGCCCGCGCAGGTCGATCTGCCCGCCCTGGAGCGGGAGATGCTGCGCCGCTGGCAGGACGGCAAGGTGTTCGAGCGGTCGCTGGAACGCACCGCCTCGGGCCCCCGCTGGCTGTTCTACGAGGGCCCGCCCACCGCCAACGGCATGCCCGGCGTCCACCACGTCGAGGCCCGGGTGTTCAAGGACGTCTTCCCGCGCTACCGCACCATGAAGGGCTACCACGTCCCCCGCAAGGCCGGCTGGGACTGCCACGGCCTGCCGGTCGAGGTGGCCGTGGAGAAGGAGCTGGGCCTCACCGGCAAGCGCGACATCGAGTCCTACGGCATCGCCGAGTTCAACGCGCGGTGCCGGGAGTCGGTGCTGCGGCACGTGGACGCCTTCGAGGAGATGTCCGAGCGGATGGGCTTCTGGGCCGACACCGCCCAGGCGTACCGCACGATGGACCCCGAGTACGTCGAGTCCGTCTGGTGGTCCCTGAAGGTCATCTTCGACAGGGGGCTGCTGTTCCGCGACTTCCGCATCACGCCGTACTGCCCGCGCTGCGGCACCGGCCTGTCCGACCACGAGCTGGGCCAGCCCGGCGGGTACGAGACCGTCACCAGCCCCTCGGTGTACGTGCGGATGCCCGCCACCTCCGGCCCGCTGGCCGAGCTGGGCGCCGCCCTCCTCATCTGGACGACCACCCCTTGGACCCTGGTGTCCAACACCGCGGTGGCCGTGCACCCCGACGTCACCTACGTCGCCGCCCGCCCCGCGGGCTCCGACGAGGTGCTCGTGGTGGCCGAGCCCCTGCTCGACCAGGTCCTGGGCGAGGGCGCCGAGCGGCTGGCGACCTTCCAGGGCACCGAGCTGGAGCGCACCTCCTACCGGCGCCCGTTCGACCTGGTCGACATCCCCGACGCCCACTACGTGGTCCTGGGCGACTACGTCACCGTGGAGGACGGCACCGGCCTGGTCCACCAGGCGCCCGCGTTCGGCGCCGACGACATGACCGTGTGCAAGAACTACGGCATGCCGATCGTCAACCCGGTCGGCCCCGACGGCCGGTTCCTGCGGGACGTCCCCCTGGTCGGCGGCAAGTTCTTCAAGGACGCCGACGAGGCGCTGACCGACGACCTGCGCGCCCGGGGGCTGCTGTTCCGCGGCGGCCACTTCGACCACAGCTACCCGCACTGCTGGCGCTGCCACACCCCGCTCCTCTACTACGCGCTGCCGTCCTGGTACATCCGCACCACCGCCGTCAAGGACCGGCTGCTGGAGGAGAACGCCAAGACCAACTGGTTCCCCGAGACCGTCAAGGAGGGCCGGTACGGGGAGTGGCTGCGCAACAACGTCGACTGGTCGCTGTCGCGCAGCCGCTACTGGGGCACCCCCCTGCCGCTGTGGGTGTGCGGCGCCGACGAGGACCACATCACCTGCGTCGGCTCTCTCGAGGAGCTGGGCGAGCTGGCCGGGCGCGACCTGTCCAAGCTCGACCCCCACCGCCCCTACGTCGACGACGTCACGCTGCCCTGCCCCCAGTGCGGCGAGGAGGCGCGGCGCGTGCCCGACGTCATCGACGCCTGGTACGACTCGGGGTCGATGCCGTTCGCGCAGTGGGGCGCCCCCCACCGCAACAAGGAGGTCTTCGAATCCTCCTACCCGGCCCAGTACATCTGCGAGGCCCAGGACCAGACCCGTGGCTGGTTCTACTCCCTGATGGCGGTCGGCACGCTGGTCTTCGACCGGTCGTCCTACGAGAACGTCCTCTGCCTGGGCCTCATCCTGGCCGAGGACGGCCGCAAGATGAGCAAGCACCTGGGCAACGTGCTGCGGCCCATCCCGCTGATGGACGAGCACGGCGCCGACGCGCTGCGCTGGTTCATGCTCGCCAGCGGCATGCCGTGGGCGGCCCGGCGGGTCGGGCACGGGGCCATCGAGGAGATCGTCCGCAAGGTGCTCCTCACGTACTGGAACACCGCCTCGTTCCTGGTCCTGTACGCCAACGCGGCCGAGGCCCAGGACGGCCGCGCGTGGACCCCCGACCGGATGGCCGAGGCGCCCGCCCCGGCCGACCGGCCCCTGCTGGACCGCTGGGCCCTGGCCGAGCTGCACCGCACCGTCCGCGACGTCGACGGCGCCCTCGACGGGTTCGACTCGGCCGCGGCCGGGCGCCGGCTGGCCGAGTTCGTCGACGACCTGTCCAACTGGTACGTGCGGCGCTCCCGGCGGCGGTTCTGGGAGGGCCCGGACACTCCCGGCGGCGCCGCCGCGTTCGCCACCCTCTACGAGTGCCTGGAGACCCTGACACGGCTGATGGCCCCGATGGTGCCGTTCCTCACCGACTACATGTGGAACGTCATCCGCCCGGCCGACGCCCCCGAGTCGGTCCACCTGACCGACTTCCCCACCGTCCGGGAGGACCTCCTGGACGCGACGCTGTCGTCCCAGATGGCCCTCGTCCGGCGCCTGGTGGAGCTGGGCCGGGCCGCGCGGGCGGGCAGCGGCGTCCGCACCCGGCAGCCCCTCGGCCGCGCCCTGGTGGGCGCCCAGGGCTGGGCGGCGCTCCCCGCCGAGCTGCGCGCCCAGATCGCCGAGGAGCTGAACGTCCAGGCGTTCGAGGAGCTCTCCACGATCGGCGGCGACCTGGTCGAGTACGAGGTCAAGCCCAACTTCCGCGAGCTGGGCAAGCGGTTCGCCAAGGACACCCCGAAGGTGGCCAAGGCGGTGACCGGCGCCGACGCCGCCGGGCTGGTAGCCGCGCTGCGCGCCGACGGCACCGTCACGGTCGAGGCGGGCGACCTCGGCGCCGTCGCGCTCTCCCCGGACGAGGTGATCGTCACCGAGCGGCCGCGCACCGGCTGGGCGGTGGAGAGCGCCGGCGGCGAGAGCGTCGCGCTGGACCTGACCGTCACGCCCGAACTGCGGCGCGCCGGGCTGGTCCGCGAGGCCGTGCGGCTCGTCCAGGACGGCCGCAAGTCCTCGGGGCTCGACGTCACCGACCGGATCGAGCTGTGGTGGCGGGCCGCCGGCGACGACCTCGCCGAGGCGCTGCGCGCGCACGAGTCCGAACTGGCCGGCGAGGTCCTGGCCGCGAGCGTCCGGGAGGGCCGGCCCGACCTGGACCTGCCCGCTCTGCAGGACGACGAGCTCGGCCTGACCTTCTGGCTCCGCAAGAGCTGACCGGGGCGCTTCGGCGGCATTCGCACGACGAATGCCGCCGAAGCCCTATTCGAGACACATCGCGTTTGCGATGATGGAGGGCGTGAACGCGAACGAGCCCTCCGAACCGGCCCCGGACCCGGGATCGGCGCTGCGCGCCTCCGACGCCGACCGCGACCGGGTCTCGGACCGTCTCCGGGAGGCCCTGGCCGAAGGGCGCATCACCCCGGAGGAACACGCCGAGCGCATCGACGTGGTCTACCGCGCCAAGACCTACGCCGACCTGGAGCCCGTCCTCAGCGACCTGCCCGCCGCCCCCGAACCACGGGTGCGACTGGAGAAGGAACCGAGCCTGCCGCCGCCCGAACCGCAGCCGCCCTCCGTCGTGGCCGTCTTCGCGGGCGCCGAGCGCCGCGGCCGCTGGCTCGTCGAACCGGAGACCACCGTGACCTGCGTCTTCGGCGGCGCCGAGCTGGACTTCCGCCAGGCCGTCCTCTCCCAGCGCGAGGTCACCCTCACCATCACCTGCGTCTTCGGCGGCGTGGACATCACCGTCCCCCCGGGCGTACGGCTGGTGAGCTCCATCTCCGCCGTCTTCGGCGGCGTGGACCTCCCCGAAGACGACACCGACTCCCCGGACGCCCCGGTCATCCGCCTCAACGGAACGGCCCTGTTCGGCGGCGTGACCGCGAGCCGCAGCGAGATGGGCACCACCCGCGCCGACCACCGCCGCGAACGCCACAGCCTGCACCAGCAGCACCTCCAGATGCGCGAGGACCACCGCGAGCAGATCCGGCAACTCCGAGACCAACGCCGCGAACACCTACGCCGCCAACGAGAGTCACGCTAGTCATTGTGGAGGGGCGACCCTCCACTCCGCTGGCGCTCCGCTACGGGCCGGACAGTGTTCGGCGGTCGCCGTTGCGGCTGTTGCGGGGCGAGTGATCCCCCGAAGCGGCGCTCCGCGCGGCCGCGGCCAAGCGGAGGATGTTACGCGTCACGCATCGGGCTGGCAGACGAGGCAGGGGGTGCAGCCTCGGGTCTTGGCCTCGGCCCGGGAGACGGACTCCAGGTCTTCGGTCTCGTCGCCGATGTCCTCGATCAGGGCGCAGTCGACGCGGTGGTAGCGCTTGGTGCCGCTGAGGATCCGCACCGTCACGTCGTCCCCGGGGGTCCTCTCCGCGGGGATGTCGGCGGCCGTCGCCGGAGCGGGCCAGGCCGACGGGAGCGGGGCGGTGGGCTCGGCCGGGTGGCCGGATCCGGCCTCGGGCTCGCGGGCCGGCGCGGGGCTCGTGGCCGGCGGGTCGGCGCGGAGGGGCGAGGTCTCGTCCGCCGGTGCCTCGGTTACACCGGACGCCTTGGTCTCCGGCTTGGAGAGGGGGTCCGGGGGCGAGTCGGCGGGGACGGGGATCTCGGCGGTCTTGGCGGCGGTCTTGCCCGCGGGGACGGTCACCGCGGCTCGGGCCGCCAGGGCGGTGTCGGGCATGCAGGCGGTGCAGGGGCTGAAGCCCTCTTCCTTCGCCTCCGCGTAGGTGAGCTCCTCGCGGTCGCGTCCCGCCAGCTGGCGGCAGGTGTCGAGGTGGTAGCGCTTGCGGCCGCGGACCACGTACACGACGGCGTCGTCGGGGACCTCGGCGGACGGCGGCTGGATCCGCACCGTGTCGTCGCCGGGAGGCGGGGCGGGGGTCTTCGAGCGGGCCGCGGGGCGCTCGGGCTTCTTCTTGCCCTTGGGCTTGGCGGGCTGCCGGGTCCTCTTGGCGGCCGGTGCGCCGGAGCCGAACAGCTCCTTGCGTCTCAGGAAGACCCCGATGGCCAGGCACAGCGCCGACACGACGCTGACGGCGATCGAGATGTAGATCACCACCAGCGCGTCCAGGCCGAGGACCTGGGCGCTCTCTCCGTTGCCCGCGACGATCCCCGCCACCAGCAGGGCGATCGCCACGACGACGAGGACGCCGCTCAGGATGATCACAGGGTCTCTCCCCCTTCACAGCCCGCATCCCCCGTGCCGTCCACGGCCGGGGGCCACCGCCGATGCTCCGAAACGCCGCCGGGATGGCGGCGGTGCCATCCGCGGCGCGGCGAACGGGACGACACTATCGTCCGCGAGGGCTGGTTCAGCGCCTCTCGTGCGGCGGGTTGTCGCCGCCCGCGTGGAACGCGCCGGTGGCCGAGTGCTGGACCTGCTGGTGCTGGGCCGGCTCGGGGGGCGGGAAGGTTCCGGGGCCGGTGGGGTTGCCGCCCGCGGCGCCGTTGCGGTTGTCGTGCGGGATGGCCGGCTGCGGACCGGTCGGCGGGCCGCTGGGGCCGACCTGCTGCCCGGCCGGGGCGGCGGGGACGGCGGGGAAGCCTCCGGTCTCGGTGCTTCCGGCCTCCAGGTCGCGCAGCTGCCCCTCGAGGTAGACCTTGAGGCGGCTGCGGTACTCCCGCTCGAACGCGCGCAGGTTGTCGACCTCGCGCTCGAGCTCCTCGCGCTGCTGCACGAGCGAGCCCATGACCTGGCGGTGCCGCTCCTGGGCGTCGCGGTCGAGGGCCTCGGCGCGGGAGCGGGCCTCGCTGACGATCTGGTCGGCCTGCCGGCGGGCCTTGCCGAGGATCTCCTCGGCCTCGCGGCGGGCGCGGCCCAGGGTCTCGTCGGCCTCCCGGCGGGCGTCCGCGATCGCCTGGTCGGCGGTCTGCTGCGCCAGCGCCAGCACGCGCGCCGCGGTGTCCATGTTGTCCTCGCCGGAGGGCGCGGGGGCCATGCCCAGCCCGCCGCCGAGCGCCGGCTCGGGCTCGGGCTGCGGCTGCATCGGCTCGGGCGGCCGGGGCGGCTCGGGGATCTTGGCCACGTCCGGCTTGGGCTCGACGATGGGCGCGGCCATCGCGGGGACCTTGCCGCGCAGGCACTCGGCGAGCTTGGCCCGCAGCTCCTCGTTCTCCTGGATGAGGCGGTCGAGCTCGGCCTCGACCTCGTCGAGGAAGGCGTCCACCTCCTCCTCGTCGTACCCCGGCCTCAGCCTGGTGGTACTGAACTGCTTGTTCCGCACATCGGCGGGTGTCAGCGGCATGTTCGTCTCCTTGGCGCGCTTGGAGTCTGTCCCAAAGGACGGTATCCGATCAGAGCCTCTGCACGAAGATGATCATGACCCAGACCACAAGGATGAGGACAGTGAAGCTGAGGTCCAACGCCACGTTACCCAGACGGATGGGCGGGATGAAACGTCTCAGGAGTTTCAGTGGCGGATCGGTGATGGTGTAGGTGGCCTCGGCGATCACCAGCACCACTCCGGTGGGACGCCATGACCGTGCGAACGACTGCAGGACCTCCAGGATCAGCCTCCCGATCAGGAACAGGAGGAAGATGTAGAGGACGAACGCCAGCACGGTTCCTACGATTGTCACGGAGCCACTCTCACATGTGCCTGTCAGCTTTGGTTGAAGAACCCTCGTTCTGCCATCCGGGCCTTGTCCTCCGCCGTCACCTCGACGTTGGCGGGTGACAGGAGGAACACCTTGTTCGTAACACGCTCTATGCTCCCGTGCAGGCCGAACACCAGACCCGCCGCGAAGTCGACCAGCCTCTTGGCGTCGCTGTCGACCATCTCGGTCAGGTTCATGATGACGGGTGTCCCCTCACGGAAGTGCTCCCCGATGGTCCTTGCCTCGTTGTAGGTCCTTGGGTGCAGCGTAGTGATTCGCGCGAGGTCGGTGGTACCCGACTCGTAGAGCGCCACCGAGCGCCGCTCGGCGGCGGGCGAGGCGTGATGATCGCGTTCCCGGTCCGCGGCATCCTCGGCTCGGGTAAGCTGACCGCCGGATTCCTCCTCGCGGAGCCGACCCTGCCGACCCTGTCCCGGGTCGGTATCGTCGTCGTACGTCTCGTACTCGTCGTAGTCGTACTTGTCGTCGTAGCGGTCGTCCTCCACAAGGCCGAGGTAGACCGCCATCTTGCGCATCGCGCTGGCCATATGCCCTCCGTCGTCCTGTGGCCCCGGCACCGCCGTCGGACTGCTCCATCTGCGTGGTCCGCCGTTTCGGCAGGTACCACTGGGGGGACATTACCTGACGATTGCCTGTCGGCCGCCGAGCAACGCCGTACCGATCCGCAGGTGTGTCGCGCCACACCCGATCGCGGGCTCCAGATCACCGCTCATACCCGCCGATATGGCATCGGCGCCGGGGTGCGCCTTCCGCAGGTCGGCGGCGATGCCGGCCAGCCGCTCGAAGGCCGGTCGCGGGTCGCCGCCCAGCGGCGCGACCGCCATCACCCCGTCCAGGGTCAGCCCCTCGGCCGCCGCGATCGCGTCGGCCAGCGCGGGCACGTCGGCGGGCGCGACGCCGCCGCGTTCGCCGCGGTCCGGGCCGGGCTCGTCGAGGGAGACCTGGATCATGCAGCGCAGTGTGCGGCCGAGCCGTACGGCCGCGGTCGACAGCGCGGCGGCGAGCCTGGGACGGTCGACCGACTGCACCACATCGGCGTAGGACGCCACCGAGCGCGCCTTGTTGGTCTGCAGCTGCCCCACGAAGTGCCAGGTCAGCGGGAGCCCGGCGGTGGCGGCCGCCTTGGGCGCGGCCTCCTGGTCGCGGTTCTCGGCGACGTCGGTGAGGCCCAGTCCGGCCAGCAGCCGTACGTCGGAGGCCGGGAAGGTCTTGGTGACCGCCACCAGCGTGACCTCGCCGGGGTCGCGCCCGGCCGCGGAGCACGCGGCGGCGATCCGCTCGCGGACTTCGGCGAGGTTGGCCGCCAGCTCCTCGCTCCGCTCCCGGAGACCCTGCCCGGGCCCCTCGCCGGGGACGCGCCCTGGCGGCGCGTCAGGCATCCGCGTACCGCTCGGCACCGCCATCGAGCCAGACATACCCGGCGAACCGCCCAGTGCGGCCCTCACGGCGGTAGGAGAAGAGCTTGGGGGTCTCGATGGTGCAGCGCGGGTCGACCTGGACGTCGGTCACCCCGCATCCGGCGAGCTGCTCGACGATCCCGGCCCGGATGTCCAGGCCGGGCGTGCCCGCCCGGGTGGTGGCGCGGGCGGCGGGGACGGCGGCGGCGACCTCGTCGCGCATGGCGGCGGGCACCTCGTAGCAGCCGCCGCAGGCCGCCGGGCCGATCGCGGCGGAGATCCGGCCGGGCTCGGCGCCCTGCTCCCGCATGCGGGCGACCAGTGCCGGGACGACCCCGAGCGCGGTGCCCGGACGCCCGGAGTGCGCGGCGCCCACCACCCCGGCCACGGAATCGGCGAGCAGCACCGGCGCGCAGTCGGCGACCAGCACCGCCAGCGCCAGCCCGGGGACGGTGGTGACCAGCGCGTCGACCGCGGGGGCGCCGTCCGCCGCCCCGTCGACATCGTCGGGGCCGGTGACGACGCGCACGTCGGCGCCGTGCACCTGCCGCATCCAGACGGTGCGGCCGGGGGCGAGGCCGAGGGCGGTCTCGGCGCGGCTCCGGTTGGCGCGGACCGCGGCCGGGTCGTCGCCGACCGCGCCGCCGAGGTTGAAGGAGTCGTAGGGGCCCTCGCTGACGCCGCCGGCCCGCGCGGTGAACGCGGCGCCGATCCCCTCCGCCAGCGCGACGCGCGTGATCATGCGGTGGCCGCCGGCCGGCACCCTGGGGCCGGGCCCGCCGGCGGGCCCGGCCGTGCCGGGCGTGTGGACGGTCACTTCAGGAAGTCGGGGACGTCGAGGTCGTCGTCCTCGTCGAACACGACGGGACGGCGGCGCTGCCCGGTCGCGGCGGAGCCGCTGTCGGACTCGCCCGCGTGCACGCGGGTGGCCGACTGCTCGGGGTTGCGCGGCGCGGGCAGCCGGAGGCTCTCGTCCGGCTCGTCCGCGGCACCGCCGTCGGCGCCGGTCCCGCGGCCGGCGCC
>NZ_JBHSON010000065.1:0-64645 GCF_042656285.1 Actinomadura rugatobispora
GATCGCGCGCGAGCTCGGGCTCGTGTGCACGGCGGCCGGACCGGCCGTCGCTGCGCGGGGACGCTCCGGGTTGCCGGGGCGGACGAACCGCGAACCTCAACCTGTTCTCCTCTCCTGAGGCCATGGGTTGGAATCCCTCTCGTTTACGAGGGGGAGGAGGTCAACCGGTCACCTCCGTGAGCAGGTGCCGCCAGTCCCGCAGGAAGCGCGGCAGCCCGTAGCGGTCGACGGCGAAGGCCCGCGCCGCCTTGCCCATCTGGCGGGCGTGCGGGGCGTCCGCGGTGAGGGCCCGCGCCGCCTCGGCGAGCGTGTCGACGCGGGTCGACAGCACCCCCGCTTCGGGCGGCACGGCCTCGACGGCCTCGGTCGTGGCCAGGGCCACCACGGGCAGGCCGAGCATCATCGCCTCGATCAGTGCGAGACCGAGGGACGTCCAGCGGTAGGGGTGGAGGTAGACGCGGCGGCGGGCGAGCTCGCCGTGCATCCGCGCCTGGGGCAGGTCCTCGTAGGTCCACAGCGACTCGGGCGGGATGCGGAGCCGGCGCGGCACGTCCCGCACGTTCATCCCGAACAGGTCGAGCGGGACGGCGCGGGCCAGCCGGGGGAGCAGGTCGGTGCCGGCCAGCCGGCCGCGGCGCAGTGGGTCGTTGATGACGACCGCGGCGCGCGGCCAGTCGCCGCGGAACCGGTGGCCGGGGTCGACCACGCCGTGCTCGATCACGGTGGTGGGCGCGCGGCCGCAGTTCCAGAAGAGCCGGTTGAAATGGGTGACGTGGACGACGGGGATGTCGGAGCGGTCGTGCAGGAAGTGCCTGCTGTCGGGGACGACCTCCTCCGGCAGGCTCGCGTCGGACGGGGTGCGGCGGGGCGTGTCGTGCTCGACGTAGACGGCGGGCAGGTCGCGGCCGGGGCTGCGGCCGAGCCAGCGCTCGCACAGCTCGATCTCGCGCGGCCGCTGCAGCACGACCACGTCCACGCGCTCGTCGCGGAGGCGGTCGCAGGGGACCTCGACGGCCCGGTCCGGCCAGGCGAAGGTGGCGGGGCGCCCCCGGCCGTCGGGCCCGCGGCCGGGCGTGACGGGGACGAGCGTGGTGTGCGGCCCGTGCACGAACGAGGTGGCCCAGGATCCGTGGACGTGCCAGAGCAGAACCCTCATCCCGCGATCACCTCCTCGACGGCCTCGACGACGCGTTCCGCGGCGACCGAGGCCAGGCAGGGGTGGCCGGGCACGGGGCACACGCGGGCGCGGGTGCCCTTGCACGGCGCGTCCTGGTCGCCCAGCAGCACGGTGCGGACGCCGTACGGCGCCCACCGCGCGGCGGGCACGGTCGGCGCGAACAGCGACACGACCGGGGTGCCGACGGCGGCGGCCAGGTGCGCGGGGCCGGTGTTGCCCGCCACGACCGCGCGGGCCTCGGCGAGCACCCCGGCCAGCTCGGCGAGGGAGGTCCGCCCGCCCAGGTCGAGGCCGGCGTCCCCGGCGACGCGCGCGGTCAGCTCCTTCTCGTCGCGGTGCCCGGTGACCACGACGCGGTGCCCGGCGGCGTGCAGCAGCCGCACCGCCTCGGCGCAGCGCTCCGGCGGCCAGGCGCGGGCGGGCACGGAGGTGCCGGGGTGCACGACGACGTGCCCGGGGCCGCCGGTGAACGGCCACGCCTCGGGCAGCGGCCGGCGGACCCGCGGCCGGGTGCCGTCGGCGGCCGGGAAGCCCGCGCCGGCGGCCAGCGCCAGCATCCGCTCGGCCTCGGGCACGTCGGTGTCGGGACGGTGCCGCAGGTCCAGCAGCGAGCCCGGGTAGTCCTCGCTGATCCCGCCGATCCACGGGATCCCCGCCAGCCGGAACTGGAGCGCCAGCGGCAGCGGCGACTGGTGGAAGGAGGTGAAGATCAGCGCGAGGTCGAACCGGCCCGCGCGGACGGTCCGCACCAGGGCGCCGAGCGCGGCGCCGTCCACCGGGCCGGGCTCGGGGTCGATCCACGGCGCGCACCACTCCAGCACGCGGTCCACGCCGGGCAGCAGGTCGGCGGCGGCGCGGCCGCGCGGCCCGCACAGCAGGACGACCTCGTCGGCCCGCGCCGCGACCGCGCGGATCGCCGGGCCGGCCAGCAGGACGTCCCCCAGGTTGTCGAGCCGGGCGACCAGCGCCCTCACCGCCGGCCCTCCTCGCCGAGGACCAGGTCGACGGCGCTGCCGAGGTCGGGGGCCACCTCCCGGGCCCGGACGAGCTCCTCCAGCCGGGTCCGCGCGGTCGGGACGAGGATGCCGCGGGCCCCCGCCGCCGCGGCCGCCTCGATGTCCCCGCCGATGTCGCCGATGACGACGCAGTCGGAGGGGCGGGCGCCCAGCCGCCGCGCGGCGCGCTCCACCAGCCCCGGCCGGGGCTTGCGGCAGGAGCAGCCGTCGGACCGGTCGTGCGGGCAGATCTCCCACACGTCGATGCGGCCGAGCAGTTCCTCCACGCGCGCGTTGACGCGCAGCACGTCCTGCGCGGTGATGCGGCCCTTGCCCACGCCCGACTGGTTGGAGACCACGCCGATGCGCACGCCGCGGCGGCGCAGCCGGGCCAGCGCGCCCGCCGCGCCCGGCATCGGCTCGACGAACTCGGGGTCGCCGTTGTACGGCACGTCGTGGATGAGCGTGTCGTCGCGGTCGAACAGCACCACGCGGCGGCGCGGCCAGGACCCGGCGCCGCGGTGCCGCAGCAGCCCGCGCATGCGGTGCCGGACGGCGGCCGGCGGGATGACCGGGCTGGTCACGAGCATCGTCGCGACCTCGCGGGGCGTGTGCGGACCGGGCCGGATGCGGGCGGCGGCGAACTCGGCGGTCAGCGCGGCCCAGACGGCGCCGGAGAGGGCGGCCGTCCGGCCTGCCCCGGCGGCGAGCGCGGCGAGGGCGAGCAGGCCCGAGCCGGTGGTCAGCGCGTGCAGGCGGAGGCGTCCCCGCCCCTCGCCGGCGCCGACGCGCCAGTCGCGGCCGTGCACGCGGCGCATGAGCACGTCGTCGGCGTTGCCCGCCTGGGCCCGTACGGAGGCCCAGAAGCCGGCGGGGCGCACCGGGTGCGTCACCCGCCGCCGGCCGCGCACCAGCCGGTGCCCGGCCTCCCTGACCCGCAGGGCCAGGTCGGCGTCCTCGCGGTAGGCGCGGCGGTAGCGTTCGTCGAAGCCGCCGCGGTCGGCCAGGACCGAGTGGCGGTAGGCCATGTCGGCGGTGATCCAGGACGCGGTCTCCAGCCCCGCGGTGGTGCGCTCCCAGTCGGTCGGGCGGCGTCCCTCCGGGAGCGGCACCTGCACGCGGCCCTGGCAGCCGCCGACCTCGGACGGCGCCGCCGCCAGGTCGGCGGCGAGGTCGGAGCCCCAGCCGGGGGAGGGGACGACGTCGTCGTCCAGGAAGACCACCCATTCGGTGGCGGCGGTGCGCCAGCCCGCGTTCCGCGCTCCGGCGGGGCCGCGCCCGCCGGAGCGGATCACCCGTACGGTCTCCCCGGCGGAGGCGGGGAGCGAGAGCGGGGCGCCCGGCTCGGGCCGGTCGTCCACGATGACGATCGCCTCAGGCAGGTGGTCGGCGGTCGCGCCGATCAGCGCGTCGAGGAGCGTCCGGAGGCTGGGCCGCCCCAAGGTCGGGACGACGACCGTGTAGGACGGCGCCGGCGGCTTCACACCGCGCGCGCCGCCGGTCACGCGAACACCTCGGAACGGCGCACGAGGCAGGGGCCGATCGCCAGCAGGTCGACCGGCGCGGACCCGAAGCACTCCAGCGCGTCGCGCGGGTCGTCGACCATCGGCCGGCCGGCGGTGTTGAGGCTGGTGTTGATCAGCACCGGCAGCCCGGTGCGGGCCTGGAACGCCTCCAGCAGCGCGGCGGCCAGCGGTTCGTCTTCGGGCGCCACGGTCTGGATCCGCGCGGTGCCGTCCACGTGCACGGCGGCCGGTATGCGCTCGCGCCACCCCGGCTTCACCCGGTGCACGAACAGCATGTACGGGCTGGGCAGCGGCCCCTCGAAGATCTCGGCGGCGTGCCGGAGCGCGACCATCGGCGCGATCGGCCGGAACTGCTCGCGGCCCTTGACCGCGTTCAGCCGCTCCAGGTTGCCGGGGTTGCCCGGGTGGGCGAGCAGGGACCGGTGCCCGAGCGCGCGCGGGCCGAACTCGCTGCGGCCCTGGAACCAGGCGACGATCTGGTCGCGGGCCAGCGCGTCGGCGACGGCCCCGGCGAGGTCGGCGGGCCGCTCGTAGGGCACCCGGGCGGTGTCCAGCCGCGCGGCCAGCTCCTCGTCGGACCAGCCGCGGCCCAGGTCGGCGCCGGGCATCGGCTCGATCCGCTCACCGGCCTCCCGGGCCAGGTGCAGCGCGGCGCCCAGCGCGGTGCCCGCGTCGCCCGCCGCGGGCTGCACCCAGATCTCCTCGTACGGGCCGTCCTCCGCGAGCCGCGAGTTGGCCACGCAGTTGAGCGCCACCCCGCCGGCCAGCGTCAGCCGCGTGGAGCCGCCGCGGCGGTGCGTCCAGAACGCCAGCTCCAGCAGGACCTCCTCCAGCCGCGCCTGCACGCTCGCGGCCAGGTCGGCCTGCTCGGCCGTCCAGCGCTCGCCGTCGGCGGCGGAGCGGGCCTTGGCCAGCGCGCCCCAGTCGATCGGCGCGACCGCGAACCCGCCGTCGCCGGTGGCGCGCACCCGGTCGCGCAGCTCGTCGAGGAAGCGCGGCTCGCCGTAGGAGGCCAGCGCCATGACCTTGTACTCGTCGCTGGACCGCAGGAAGCCCAGGTGCTCGGTCAGCTCCTCGTACATCAGGCCGAGCGAGTGGGGCAGCCGCTGGGCGGCGAAGGCGGTGAAGGCTCCGCCCTCGTACGTCCCGGCCAGGTGGGAGTGGGCCTCGCCGCGGCCGTCCAGGACCAGCACGTCGCCGCGGCCGGGCTCCGGCGCGGCCAGCGCGGCCGACGCGGCGTGCGCCAGATGGTGCGGGACGAACCGCACGATCCCGGGGTCGAGCCCCGGCAGCGCGGTCGCCAGGAAGTGCGGGGCGCGCCGCGCGTAGCGGGTGCGCAGGTCCTCCCAGCCCGCGTCGTGGCCCTCCAGCCCCGGCTCGGCGAGCCGCGGATCGTAGGAGTAGGCGACGGCGTCCAGGTCGCCCGGCTCCAGCCCGGCCTCCTCCAGGCACCACCGCGCGGCCAGCTCGGGCGCTTCCCAGGCGGCGAAGGGGACGGGGCGCTTGCCGTGCTTGCGCCGGCTGAACCGCTCCTCTTCGGCGGCGGCGACCACCCGCCCGTCCACCACCAGCGCGGCGGAGGGGTCGTGGAAGATCGCGTTGATCCCGAGAAGGCGCATGGGCTGGCTCCGTTCCGGCATGAGGTCATGCGTGGGAAGGGGCACGGCGGCTGGTCAGCCGCAATGGCTTTTGCGCTGGCGCCGTGCCCGCCGCGGGCGCGCCCGCGGCGGAGAGAGATGCAACGGATACCCCCGGCGAAAAGGGCATCGGATTCGCGTGGTGTTGTCGCCTGACGGTGATGACGGGCGTTTGGCAGGAGCGCCTGATCACCTATGCGTCATTCACTTCTCCCCTCACCTGGGAGAAGCGCTGCAAACGAGAGACGCGAGAGAAGTGTTGTGATCTGAGTCACAGCACGGGTCGGGTGGGGGCGGCCGGGCCCACGGGTAGGGCGCGGCTATGCGCAGCACCTTCGTAGTGATCACCCGCGACCGGCGCCGCACGCTGCTGCGCACCCTGGCCCGGCTGCTCGACCTGCCCGGACCGCCGCCGGTCATCGTGGTCGACAACGCCTCGCGGGACGGCACCGCCGCCGCCGTGGCCGCCCGCCACCCGCAGGTCACCCTGCTCCGCGCCGACACCAACCTGGGCGCGGTCGGCCGCAACCTCGCCGTCGACCACGTCCGCACCCCCTACGTGGGCTTCTGCGACGACGACACCTGGTGGGACCCCGGCGCGCCCGGCCGCGCGGCCGACCTGCTCGACGCCCACCCCCGCCTGGCCGCCGTGACCGGCCGGATCCTGGTCGAGCCGGGCGGCCGCGAGGACCCGATCGTCCCCGAGCTGCGCGACTCGCCCCTGCCGCGCCCCGCGGGGCTGCCCGGACCCGCCCTCGGCTCCTTCCTCGCCGGCGCCTCCATGCTCCGCGCCGAGGCGTTCCGGGAGGCCGGCGGCTTCTCCGCCAGGCTCCGGCTCGGCGGCGAGGAGGAACTGCTCGCCGCCGACCTGCTGACCCTCGGCTGGCAGCTGTGCTACGCCGACGACGTGATCGTCCACCACGAGCCGTCCAGGATCCGCGACCCGCACCGGCGCCGCCGCGACGGCATCCGCAACACGCTGTGGACCACCTGGCTGCGCCGGCCGCTGCCCAGCGCGCTGCGCCGCACCGGCGCCCTGCTGCGCGACCTGCCCCGCGACCGGGTCACCGCGTCAGCGCTCGCGCGCGCCGCCGCGGGCATCCCGTGGGTGGTCCGCGAGCGCCGCCCCGTGCCGCCCGGCGTCGAGGCGCGGCTGCGGACCCTGGACGGCCCGCAGCGGCGCTCCCGCGCCCGCCGGTACGTCAGCTGAGAGGACCGCCGAAGGGACCCGCAATGAGCGATGTCACGATCGTCGTCGCGACCCGCGACCGGGCCGCCGAGCTGCGCCGCAGCCTGGCCCGGCACACCGCCCCGGTGATCGTGGTCGACAACGCCTCCGCCGACGGGACCGCCGAGGTCGCCCGCCGCGCCGGGGCCCGCGTCCTCCGGCTGCCCGACAACCGCGGCGCCGCCGCCCGCAACCTGGGCGTGCGGGAGGCCCCCACCCGGTACGTCGCCTTCGCCGACGACGACTCCTGGTGGGCGCCCGGCGCCCTGGAGCACGCCGCCGCCGTCCTGGACGCCCACCCCGGCACCGCGCTGGTGGCCGCGCGGGTCCTGGTCGGCGAGCGCGAGCACCTCGAACCCGTCTCCGAGCACATGGCCCGCTCCCCGCTGGGCATGCCCGACGGCCTCCCCGGCCGGGCCATCCTCGGCTTCCTGGCCTGCTCGGCCGTCGTCCGCCGGGACGCCTTCCTGGGCGTCGGCGGCTTCTCCGGCACGCTGCACTTCGCCGGGGAGGAGGAACTGCTGGCGCTCGACCTGGCCGCCGCCGGATGGGGGCTGGCGTACCTGCCGGAGCTGGTCGTCCACCACCATCCCTCGCCCGACCGCCCCGGCGCGTCCCACCGGCGCCGCCGGGAGGCCCGCAACCGGCTGCTGACCGCCTGGCTCCGCCGCCCGCTCGCCACGTGCGCCCGGACGGCGCTGGCGTCGCTGGCCACCGCGGAGGGGCGCGGCGGACTGGCCGACGCCGCCCGGATGTGGCCGCAGGTCGCCCGCGCCCGCCGCCGTCTGCCACCCGACGTCGAACGCGCCCGCGCCTCCCTCGACCGCTACTAGCTAGTGGTGCCAGGGGAGGGTCACCGGTTCGGCCGGGACGTTCCCGGCCAGCAGCGCCTTGAGGAGCGGGGCCAGCTCCAGGGGGTAGACCACCTCATCGGTGGTCTCCAGCTCCTCCAGCGTCCACCAGCGGTGGGCGCTGACGTTGGCCCGCTCGACCGGCTGGAAACCGGCCGTGTCGATCTCGATCTCGGGCGCGGCGGCGCGGTACACGAAGAAGTCGTCGCGGAAGATCCCGCGCGCCCAGCCGAAGTCGGCGTAGCCGGAGGCGACCGCGACCGGGCCGGTGAAGTCGCCGGGCTCGGCGACCAGGCCCGTCTCCTCGCGCAGCTCGCGCGCGGCGGTCTCGGTGAGCGTCTCGCCGTCGTCCACGCCGCCGCCCGGGGTGATCCAGCAGTACCCCCGCTCGGGATGGTCGGCGGCGAGCGGCCACCGGAACATCAGGAACCGGTCGCGCCCGTCCAGGAGCAGGACGCGGGCCGTCCGCCGCCGGTAGCCGTCGCCGGAACGGCGCCTCACGCCCGTAGCTCGGCGTCGAGCTTGGCCAGCTGCTCGTCGTAGATCCGCTGGAGGCCGCGCGGCGCGAAGGCGCGCTCGAAGAACCCGCCGACGCCGCCCGCGCCGTTCCAGGTCGTCTCGACCCGCACCCTGGCGCCCGCCCCGGCCGGGGAGACCGTCCAGGTGGTGACCATGGAGGAGTTGGCGTCCCGTTCGACCAGCGTGTTCTCGCCGGGGACGGTGACCGACACCAGGCAGTCGCGCACCCGCTTGCTGGTCGCGGCCAGCTTCCAGTGCACCGTGGTGCCCTCGCCCTGGCCGCCCTCGCGGACCTCGTACTCGCTGAAGTGCCCGGTCAGCACCTTCGAGCGGGTGCCGGTGTAGTCGCCGAGCGCCGCGAACACCTTCTCCGCGTCCGCGCCGACGGTCTTCTCTGCGGTAGCCGTGACCTGACCCATGCGGACATCCTTCCAGAAAGCCCCTCAGCCGAGGGGCTCCCGCCCGGGCGGGAGCAGGATCACGTCGCGGGACCCGTACCGGGGGAGGGGCGCGTCGGCGTCCAGCTCCTCGTCGGTGATCGGGTGCAGCCCGCGCTCGCCGATCGCGTGCACCGTGTACCCGGCGTCGCGCAGCTCCCGGAGGATGCGACGCAGCCGGTGCGCCTCTTTGAGCACCTCCACGACGATGGTCGGGCGGGCCTCCAGCAGCCAGGGCCGCACCGATTCGAGGACGTTCGCCTCGTACCCCTCGATGTCGAGCTTGACCAGGTCGACGCCCTCCACCAGCGCGCTCATCGCCACCGTCGGGACGGTCACCGCCGCGGACGCGGGACGTCCGGCGATGCCCTCGGTGCCGGTGGCCAGGTACGCGCCGGTCGGGGCGGCGTAGCGCTCCTGGTCGGGCAGGGCCAGCTCCATCGTGGCGGGCGCGCCGTCGCCGACCACGGCGGCCTGGACGACGGTGACGCCGGCGAGGCCGTTCAGCTCGACGTTGCGGCCGACGATCTCCGCCGACTCCGGGTTGGCCTCCACGGCCGTGTACGGCACGCCCGGGGCCGCCCGCGCGCCCTGGACGGTGTAGTAGCCGATGTTCGCGCCGACCTCCAGGATCCGGGTGGCCCGCCCGCACAGCACGCGCCACCAGTGGGTCTCGGCGCCCTCGTAGCCGCCCTCGCCGTACCAGAACAGCAGCTGCACCAGCCGGGAGCGGGCCGCCGCCAGCCGCACCTCGCGGTTGTCGGGCAGCGGGAACTCGGTGAGCGGCGACAGCGGGCGGTGCCGCAGGATTCCGGCGAGGGATTTCCAGAAACGGTGACCGGACGCCGCGTTGCGGTCGCGGACGGCGACGGCGACGCGCATGGGGACGGCGGTTAACAGGCGGGCGAGCGCGATTCTCGCCCATACCCGCAGCCGCACCGAGAGTGGCAGTGCCATGAAATGGTCCTCGCGTCGAAGATTTGATGTGGGACCTTCACAGTTTTTGCGCTGGTTGGCAAATGACGGCAGGCCGGATTATCGTCCGTTGCCATTCTCGGGTGCGGTGATTGTGGCGCGTTGATAAAAGGAGCGTTCCCGCCGTGGAAAGGACGGCGCCCCGGGCCGCCGGAGAGGACGGCGGCCCGGGGCGCCTCGCGGGACGGTCCGGTCAGCCCCGCCGGGACGGCTCGGACGGCCCCTGGTAGATGGAGTTGACCACGATCGGCCAGGTGGCCCTCGGCCAGGAGCGGAAGGTGATCTCGCTGCCCGCGAGGGTGGCGCTCCCCTCGCCCACCTCGAAGCTCACGACGTTGGCCAGGCCGCCGAGCGCCTCGGTGCCGCGCCCGTACCCGCTGGCGAGCAGGTCGCCCTCGGGGTAGGCGGAGGCCACCTCCGCGTCCCCCGTGACCCGGTACGCCGCGTCGCGGTTGAACCAGACCGGCCACTCCTTGGGCATCCCCCACGCCGCCGGGACGTCCGGCTTGTACGAGGCGCGCAGCAGCGCCCCCGGCACGTTGAACTTCGCCGTGTCGGTGGGCGTGGCGTTCTCGACCGGCAGGTCCAGCAGCTGCCGCGCCGTCTCCGACCCGCTGCCGACCGCCACCAGGTTGCCGCCGCCCTTGACGAAGTCGCCCAGGGCCTTCCAGCCCTCCTCGCCGACGCCGCGCGCCCACGCGAACTGCGGCGGGTTCTTCGCCGGGTCGAGGCCCTTGACGATGGTGTCCTTGGACACCCCGTCGGCCAGCACGACGGTGTCGTAGCGGCCGTCCAGGTCGGCGTAGTCGTCGGCGCCCACGACCTTGTAGTCGATCCCGTACTGGTCGAGCATCCACGTCATCCAGCCGCCGGGCATGTTGTTCGCGCCGCGGATCAGGCCGACGCGGGTGCCGGGCTTGAGCGTGAAGCCGTCCACCTTCGGCATCGCGTCGGCGCCGTGCACCGGGAGGCCGGTGGCGGCGGAGACGTCCTGGAGGGTCTGGCGGGCGGCGGGGGTCGGCGGGACGACCACCGTGCCGGGCGCGAACGTCCGGCCCGCCGCCTCGAACTCCTCGCCCGCGCGGAAGACGGGCACGTTCGCCTTCTGCAGCCGCGACAGCACGTGCGCGACGCCGTACGACTCGGGCGCCACCAGGTAGGCGCCGCGCGGCGCGGCCGGCATCCGCGCCGGCTGCGGCACGACCCGCTGCACCCGCTGCAGCGGCGCGGAGAACGCCTTCTCCACCGGGACGGCGTCCACGCCCAGCAGCAGCGCCGCGTTGTCGGTCGTCTCGCTGTACGGCATGATCAGCGGGCAGTCCGCGCACTTGCGGGCCGCCTGCTCCGGGTACACGTCCTTCTGCAGCAGCTGGTGGATCCAGCGGCCCAGCGGCTGCCGGGTCCGCAGCACGTACGACCCCGCCGGATGGTTCTTGCCGCCCGCCGTGAACGCCGTCCGGGCCTGGTCGATCTCCACCCGGCCGAACTCCAGCAGCTTCATCAGCTCGTACACCGCGAACGGGTCGCGCTGCCCGGCCGGGACGACGTACGCCTCCGGGGTGCCCGGCTCGACGTCCGGGAGCGCCGCGTTGTTGCGGGTGACCTGGTAGAGGTTGTTGTACAGCCAGGACTCGGGGTTCTTGGCGACGTTCTCGATGCCCGCGTACGCGGCGGTCTTGGCGTAGGCGACGATCTGCTCCAGCGTCCAGGTGTTCTGGTCGTAGGGCTGCAGCATCCGGATCGTCTTGTTGCGCGGGCCCAGCGGCTTTCCGTCGGCGCTGGTGAACGGGTACGCCAGGTCGCGGGCGGAGGCGATCTCGGTGAGGAACAGCGAGGTGCCCAGGAACGTCGAGTAGCCCATCACGTCGGCGTTCCAGAAGATGCCGTAGGCGTCGTCGGAGCCGACGCCCTTCTTGTTCTCGGCGGTCAGCGCGCGCGCCGCCACCTGGCCCTGGGTGTTGGCCGACTGGATGGTGATGGGGTCGACGCCGTTGCCGAGCGGCTCGTCGTACGGCGGCGTCCACAGCCGCGGCCCGCCGGTCCCGGCCTGGTGCATGTAGTGCCCGGCGACGGGCCGGTAGGTCTGCTCCAGCCGTACCCGCGTACGGGTCTCACGCTGGGAGAACATGAACCAGTCGCGGTTGTTGTCGTGCCCGACGTACTTGTGGTACAGGTCCGGGTACACGCGGTTGTACGCGGTGCCCGCCGTCTTGTTGAAGTGGTCGACGACCAGGTGCTGGCCGTCGGGGTTCCCCGACGGGATCACCATCAGCACGGCGTTCTTCAGCACGGTGTCGGTGTAGTCCGACTTCTCCGTCGCGAACCGGTGCACGATGTCCACCAGCGCCTGCGTGTTGCCGACCTCGGTCGAGTGCAGGGTGCCCTCGATCAAATAGACGGGCTTGCTGCGCTCGGAGAGCCGCCGCGCCTCCTGCTCGGAGACGCCCGGGTCGGCCAGCCGCCGGTTGTCGCGGACGATGCGGTCGAGGTCGCGCAGGTTCTCCGGCGCGCTGACGAAGATGACGGGGTACTCGTTGCCGAGCGTGGTCGTGTCCGCGATCGAGTACTCGACCCGGTCGGACCGGTCGGCCACCAGGCGGAAGTACTGCTTGATCCTGTCGAACCCGGCGAGCCTGCCGGTGGTTCCCATGGCGAAGCCGAAGTAGTCCTTCGGCGCTGGAATGGTCTTGCCTTGCGCGGTGAGCGTGACCGCGCTGCCTGTACCGAGCGCGTCGGAGCGCAGGGGCGCTGCGACGAGGGCGGCGGAGGTCAGCACGGCGGCCAGCACGCGGGCGGTTCGCCGCGGCAGCATCCGGTCTCCAGTCGGTGCGGGGGTTTCAGGGGGGTTCAGGGGATGAAGGGGGAGTCTTGGACGTGAGGGGACGGGGACCGCCGGCCGGTCGGCTGAGCCCAGGGTGAATCGTGTTCAACGATCAGTCAATGTCTTGATCGTTTACGGTTCCCCTGGTAAGGGCCGCGCTCCCGGGCATGTCCCCGCCGCCATCGCGCGGGTAGAGCGGCCGCATGGCGCCTTGGAGGGCGCGGTCGCCGGGGCCGCGTGCGACCGGCAGATCCTGCGGCTCGGCCTGGCGGTCGCGTCGATGGCGGCGTTCTCGATCTACCTCCGGCAGCGGGGATCGCCGCAGTCCAAACCGGTCGGAACGGCCCACGGCGCGACCGGCGTCGAGGGCTGAACCGGTCCCGCGCGGGACCGTTCCCGGGTGTGCCGCGCGTTCCGAGTTGTGGCGGAACCGTTAAGGTCGTCTGACGATCGCGTGACACGCGGCGAGTACGGAGGTGCGCCATGGCCACGGGGGAGTGGTCGCCGACGGGCGTCGATCTGACGACGCCGAACACGGCCCGTATCTACGACTACCTGCTGGGCGGCAAGGACAACTACGACGCCGACCGGCGGGTGGGCGACGAGCTCATCGAGATCATCCCGGAGGCCCGGGCGGCGGCCCGGCAGAACCACCTGTTCATCGGGCGGGCGGTGCGGTACCTGGTCAAGGAGGGCGTCCGCCAGTTCGTCGACATCGGCACCAAGCTGCCGGCCGCCGGCAACGTGCACGAGGTCGCGGCCGCGATCGCCCCGGACGCCCGGGTGGTGTTCGCCGACGACGACCCCGTCACGCTGACGCACGCGCGGGCGCTGCTGACCGGGACCGGCAGCACGCTGGTCGCCCGCACCGACCCGCGCCGCCCCGACGCCGTGATCGACGACCCGGAGGTGCGGCGGCTGATCGACTTCGACCGGCCGGTCGCCGTCGTCCTGGACCGCGTCCTGCACTTCATCGAGGACGTCGAGGAGGCCGTGGCGGTCGTCGCCCGGCTGCACGCCGCGCTGCCGTCCGGCAGCCACCTGGTCTTCACCGTCATCACCGACGAGCCCGCGCCCGAGGCGAGCGACGACGTCAGCCGGGTGTTCCGGCCGACCAGCGGGTTCTTCTGGAGCCGGCGGCGCGCCGAGGTCGAGCGCATGGTCGCGCCGTTCGCCCTGGTGGACCCGGGGCTGACCTACACCCCGCTGTGGCGTCCCGACCCGGCCGAGGACGAGGTCGCCGTCCCCGAGCACACCTACACGCTGGCGGGCGTCGGCCGCCGCGACTGACCGGACGCCTCTAGGGGCCGCAGTACGACGTCGCGCACGAGGGCGCGTGCACGGCCTGCGACACCCTGGCGTTGGCCGCGCCGACGATCCCGGCGCCGATGGTGAGCATGATGACGGTCGCGAGCAACAGCAGTCCCTTGTGAGACACGTTCTCCTCCTGAGGGTCGCTCAGGCTGGGGGGAGCACGGCCACGTCGCCGTCCGTCGGGAGATCACAGGCTCCGCCCGCGCGCGGCCGGTGTCAATTCGCGCGGCGTCCGGGCGCGGGCCGCGGTCGTCTGACCAGCGCCGCCCGCCGCGCCCGGAATCCGGGTCGGGTGATGTCGCCGATGCCGCTCAGGTGTTGGGCGGCAGGTCGGTCCCGGCTCCGCGGCGGCGGAGCGCGACCGACGCGGCTGGCGCGGCCGGGACGGGCTGCGGCTCCGCCGGTGCCTGCGGGGCCGCGCCGGGCTCGCGGCGGTGCGGGGGGAGGGTGGGGACGTCGGGCGCCTCCACCTCGAAGCCCGCGTCGGCGATCATGTCCAGGTCGGCCTTGCCCGGCTGCCCCTCGCTGGTGAGGTAGTCGCCCAGGAAGATGGCGTTGACGATGTGCAGCGCCAAGGGCTGCAGCGTGCGCAGATGGATCTCCCGCCCGCCGGCGAGCCGGACCTCGACGTCGGGGCAGACGAACCGGACCATCGCCAGGATCCGCAGGCAGCGCTGCGGGGTCAGCGCCCACCGCTCGCCGAGCGGGGTGCCCTCGAAGGGGATCAGGAAGTTCACCGGGACCGACTCCACGTCCAGCTCGCGCAGCGCGAACGCGACGTCCACCAGGTCCTCGTCGCTCTCGCCCATGCCCGCGATCAGCCCGGAGCAGGCCGACAGTCCCGCGTCCCGCGACCTGCGCACGGTGTCGGCCCGGTCGTCGAAGCCGTGGGTGGTGCAGATGTCGCCGTACTTCGACTCGGAGGTGTTGAGGTTGTGGTTGTAGGCGTGCGCCCCGGCCTCGCGCAGCCGCTCGCCCTGCCCGTCGCGCAGGAAGCCCAGGCACGCGCAGATCTCGACGTCGGCGCCGCGCTCCCGGATGGCGGCGATCGTGCCGGCGACCCGCTCGACGTCGCCGTCGGTGGGACCGCGCCCGCTGGCGACCAGGCACACCCGCTTGGCCCCGGCGGCGACGCCGGCCACCGCGGCGTCGGCGGCGGCGTCCGGCTTCAGCCAGGTGTAGGTCAGGATCTCCGCCTTGGACCCGAGCCGCTGCGAGCAGTACGAGCAGTCCTCCGGGCACAGGCCCGACTTCAGGTTGACGAGGTAGTTCAGCTTGACGCGGCGGCCGAACCAGGCGCGCCGCACCCGTCCGGCGGCGGCCACCACGTCGAGCAGTTCGTCGTCGGAGGTCGCCAGCACGGCCAGCGCCTCGTCCCGCGTCGGAAGCTCGCACCGCAGGCCCTTGCCCGCGAGGGTCTCCAGGAGGTTCATGGTCCGATCCTCGCCGCGCGCGTTCCCGCCCGCCAAGGACCACGCCCCACAAAGCCGGGCGAGCGCGCTTTGTACGGCACCGTCCGCGCGGGCGACTCAGGGGCGGCGGGGCGCGAGGGCCTCGCACAGCGCGTCGACGGCGGCCGGATAGGCCGACTCCGGAGGGGTGCTGTAACCGACGATGAGGCCCTGCGGATTCGGGCCGGGACGCTGCCAGAACTCCGCGAGCGGCTGGACGGCAAGCCCGAGGGCCCGCGCGCGGCGCAGCACCTCGGCCTCGTCCGGGCCCGTCTCCGGAAGGGTCACCAGGGCGTGCAGGCCGGCGGCGACGCCGTGGACGCGGACGTGCGGGGCCCGCTCGCGCAGCCGTTCCACCAGCAGGTCCCGGCGGCGCCGGTAGCGCAGCCGCCCGGCGCGCACGTGCCGGTCGTAGGCATGGCTCTCGATCATGTCGGCGAGGACGAGCTGCGCCAGCGACTGGGTGTGCGCGTCGGCCAGGTACTTGGCCTCGGTGAACGGCTCGACCAGCCGCTCGGGCAGGACCGCCCAGCCCAGCCGCAGCCCCGGCCCCAGCGTCTTGGACGCGGTCCCGACGTAGACGACCTGCTCGGGGGCGGTGCCCTGGGCGGCCCCGACCGGGCGGCGGTCGTAGCGGAACTCGCCGTCGTAGTCGTCCTCGACGACCGTGCCCCCGGTGGCGCGGGCCCACGCGGTGGCGGCGTGGCGGCGGCTCGGGTGCAGGGTGGCTCCGGCCGGGTACTGGTGCGCCGGGGTGAGGACGACCGCGCCCGCGTGCGCGTAGGCGTCGCCGGTGAGGAGCTGCGTGCGGGCGCCCAGGTCGTCGGCGGGCAGCGGCACGATCTCCAGCCCCGCGCGGCGGACCAGTGCCCGGTGGTAAGGGTGGCCCGGGTCCTCCATCGCGAACGCGGTCGTCCCCGCGTCGGCGAGCACCCGGGCGAGCAGGCCGAGCGCCTGGGTGTACCCGGAGGTGACCACGATCCGCTCCGGGGCGGCGTCCACGCCCCGGGCCCGTCCCAGGTACCCGGCGAGCGCGGCGCGCAGCTCGGGCCGCCCGCGCGGGTCGGCCAGCGCGTGCGCGTCGGGCGGCGCGGTGGTCAGGACCCGCCGGGTGGAACGCAGCCAGGCCGCGGCCGGGAAGGCGGTGAGGTCCGGCCGGCCGGGACGCAGGTCGTGACGGGGGGCGTCCGGCCCATCGAGGGCGGGTGGGACGGCCAGGGCGGCGGAGCCGGGCCGCCCGGCGGCGGGCCGCCGGATCTGGGCGACCCGCGTGCGCGCTCCCGGGCGGCTGGTCAGGTAGCCCTCGGCCGCGAGCTGGTCGTAGGCGGCGCTGACGGTTCCGCGGGCCACCCCGAGCTGGACCGCCAGCGCCCGCGTCGATGGCAGCGCGGCGCCGGGAGCGAGCCGTCCGGACCGGATCGCCGAGCGCAGGGCGCGCTCCAGCCCGGCCCGGCGGCCCGCCGAGACGTCGAGGTCGAGATGGAGGTCCACGCCCGAACCGGCCCACTCTTTCGGCATGGAACCGGATCTTAATTCCGGTCCGGTTCCTCCCTAGCGTGCGAAGGGACGGGCCGGCGCCGCCCGCGCCCCCGCCGAGACGCCCAGGGAGTCCCCCGATGTTCATCTTCGCCCAGATCAGCGACCTGCACCTCGACGGCGGCGAGCACCGCGCCGAACGTGCCGAGCGCGCCGAGCGCGTCATGTCCCATCTCAACGCCCTCCCGGTCGCCCTGGACGCGATCCTGGTCACCGGCGACATCGCCGACCACGGCACGGAGGAGGAGTACGAGCAGGCCCGTAAAGTGCTGTCCTCCCCGTACCCGCTGCTCACCTGCCCCGGCAACCACGACGCGCGCGGCCCGTACACGCGGATCCTGCTCGGCGACGGGACGGAGGGGCCGGGCGCCGCCGACCCCCCGCCGGTCAACCGGGTGCACCGGGCCGCGGGTGCCGTCTTCGCGCTGTGCGACTCGACGATCCCCGGGCACGACCACGGGTTCCTCACCGACGAGACGCTCGCCTGGCTGGACGGGGAACTGGCCGCCGAGCCCGACGTCCCGGCTTTCGTGTGCTTTCACCACGCTCCGGTGCCGCTGCACGCGCCGTACGTCGACGGGATCCGCCAGTTCGGCGAGGAGCGCCTGGCCGCCGTCCTGGCCAGGCATCCGCAGGTGGCGGCGGTGCTGTGCGGGCACGCGCACACCGCGGCGGCCGCCACCTTCGCGGGGCGGCCGCTGCTGGTCGCGCCGGGCGTCGCCTCCCGCCTGGTCTTCCCGTGGCGGCACGGCGACCTCGTCGACCACGGGGCGCCGCCGTCGGTGGCGCTCCACGTCCTCGGCGAGGACCGGCGGCTGGTCACGCACTACCGCGCCGTCGTCTGACCGCCCGGACCTTGTGCGGATATCGTTGGGAATTCAACCATATGGGGGTGGCATCATGATCGATCTCGCCGCCGTCGAGGCGGAGCGCGAGCGGCTCAGGCGCGCGTACCTGGCCGCGCGGGACGACCGGCCGGCCAGCTCGGCCCGCGGCCTGCACCACCTGGCCCTGCTGTCCTCGGACGTGGAGCGGACGATCCGGTTCTACCAAGGGGTGCTGGAGTTCCCGCTGACCGAGATCTTCGAGAACCGCGACTACCGGGGCTCCAACCACTTCTTCTTCGACATCGGCAACGGCAACCTGCTGGCGTTCTTCGACCTCCCCGGGCTGGACCTCGGGCCGTACGCGGAGGTGCTCGGCGGGCTGCACCACGTGGCGATCTCGGTGGAGCCCGCCCGGTGGGAGCGGCTGCGCGGCAGGCTGGACGAGGCGGGCGTCCCGTACCAGGTCGAGAGCGAGGTCTCGCTGTATTTCCGCGACCCCGACGGCGCCCGGCTGGAACTGCTGGCCGACCCGCTCGGGGAGATGTACGGCGAGCACGTCGGCTGAACCGGTCCGGGGCCGCCGCCCGGCGGGGTCAGCGGTCGAAGAGCGCGTGGAGCACCTCGCGGGCGGCGGCCTCGGGGGAGTCGCCGAGCGACTTCCGCAGGTTGCCGCTCAGCCACAGCGCCGCGAAACCGTGCACGACCGACCACGCGCCGATCGAGGTGGCCTCGTCCCGGGACGGGCCGGCGGACAGCGTGCGCGCCCCGCGGTCCAGGATCCCGGAGGCGACCGCCCGTGCCGCCTCGACCTCCGGGTCGTCCGCGCGGTACAGCTCGGGCCGGAACATCACCTCGAAATAGCCCGGATGCCCGGTGGCGAACCGCACGTAGCGCACCCCGACCTCCAGGAAGTCGTCGCCGGCCCCTGAGAGGGCCTCGGCGAACCGCGCGTACCCCTCGGCGGCGATCGCGGTCAGCAGCCCGGCCTTGTCGCCGAAGTGGTGCGCGGGCGCGGCGTGCGACACCCCGGCGCGCCGGGCCAGCTCGCGCAGGCTCCAGGCGTCGGTGCCGGACTCGGCGATGGCCTCGACGGCCGCGTCGATGATGACGCGCCGCAGGTTGCCGTGGTGGTAGCTGCGCGAACCGATCGTCCTCCCCCTTCGTCCGCCGTGCGACGCCACCGTACCGGCGGACCCAATCTTTCCATTGACAAGTTTCGCCTCCGCGGGGCAGTCTTGTCAATGACAAGATTCTCGAGAGGGGAGCCCCATGCCGACCCTGCCCTGGTCCGAACCGCGGACACCGCCGCCCGAGACCGCGACGCTGGTCATGGCGTCCCGGCTGGAGGTGCGCTCGCTGCGCCACGTCCCGGGCTTCCTCGCCGCCTCGCTGGTGCTGTGGCGCCAGGCCCGCGGCGCGCCCGGCGCCGTCGGCGTCGGGCTCCGCGCCTGGCCGCTGCGGCGCACCTTCTGGACGGTCTCCGCCTGGGAGGACGAGGCCGCGATCCGCGCGTACGCGGGCACCGAGCCGCACAGGTCGACCATGCGCCGCAAGCGCGCCGTGATGCGCGAGTCCGACTTCGTGTTCTGGAACGTCCCGGCCGGCGACCTGCCCGTCTCCTGGGAGGAGGTCGAACGCCGCATCGCCGCGCACCGCGAGCAGGGCGGCACCTCTGCCCGGAGCGACGCCGCGGCGTGACCGGCACGGCCGTCCATGACGAGCGTGAAGCCCTCCCCGCGCACGCGGGGAGGGCTTCACGAGGCGCCCGAAGGGCCGGACCGGCTCAGGAGCGGCGCTGGGCGGTGTACTGCACCGCCGCGAAACCCGCCACCGCCACGGCCTGCAGGATCGCCCACACCGAACCGGCCGTGCTCAGCGACAGCCAGCCCGTCACCACCGCCACCACGCTCAGCACCGTCCACAGCAGGTTCGTCTCGACCACCGCGGACACCGCCACGCGGTTCGGCACGCGGGGCATGGACACCGTCCACACGGCCGCCGCGTAGAGCAGCAGGAACACGCCCAGCGTCCGCCCCGTCCCGGCCCCGAGGCCGAGCAGGTCCTCCAGCGGGCCCGCCAGCGCGAGGTAGACCAGGCCGTTGACGCCGGTCACCACGGCGTCCAGCCGCAGCGCGAGCCGCAGCAGCCGGCGGCCGTCGGCCAGGATCCCGGTGCCGTTCAGGGAACGCGTCGTGGTCATCAGAGCCTCCTCATCGGGGGTCGACACTCCGTCGATGACCCCGACGCTAGAGGGCGCGGCGCACGCCGACGATTACCCCGGAGGTAGCCGCGGACGGCGAAAACCCGTCGCGTTCGCACGGTCCGTCCGATTACTGTCCTGATCATCGCGAGAAGTACGCCGATCGCGCGCCCGCCGCGGGCGGGCGCCGGTCACACCTGCCGGCGGCAGCCATCGATCCAGCCGAGAAGGGACAGCACGATGGTGACCACCACGCTCGACCTCGCCCGGGTCCGCAACATCGGGATCATGGCCCACATCGACGCCGGCAAGACCACCACGACCGAGCGGATCCTGTTCTACACCGGCGTCTCGCACCGCATCGGCGAGGTCCACGACGGCGCCACCCAGATGGACTACCTCAAGCAGGAGCGCGACCGCGGCATCACCATCACCTCCGCGGCCACGACCTGCCACTGGGCGCTGGACGGCGCCGGCCACACCGTCAACATCATCGACACCCCCGGGCACGTCGACTTCACCGTCGAGGTGGAGCGCTGCCTGCGGGTGCTCGACGGCGCCGTGACGGTGTTCGACGGCGTCGCCGGGGTGGAGCCGCAGTCGGAGACGGTGTGGCGCCAGGCCGACCGCTACGGCGTGCCGCGGATCTGCTTCGTCAACAAGCTCGACCGCGCGGGCGCCGACTTCCACCGCTGCGTCGAGATGATCGTCGAGCGGCTGGGCGCGGTCCCGCTGGTGACGCAGCTGCCGATCGGCGCCGAGTCCGCCTTCACCGGCGTGGTCGACCTGGTCGCCATGAAGGCCCTGCTCTGGTCCGCCGAGGCGGAACTGGGCGAGGCCTACGACGTGGCGGCGATACCGGACGACCTCGCCGCGGATGCCCGGCGATGGCGGAGCACGCTCATCGACACGCTGGCCGAGCACGACGACGAGATCATGGAGCTGTACCTGGAGGGCGCCGAGCCCTCCCCGGAACGGCTGCACGCCGCGATCCGCCGTCTCACGCTCTCCTCCGGCGCGTCCGGCGGCACCACGATCACCCCCGTGCTGTGCGGCACCGCGTTCAAGAACAAGGGCGTGCAGCCCCTGCTGGACGCGGTGGTGCGCTACCTGCCGTCCCCGCTCGACGTCGAGGCCGTCGAGGGCCTGGCCGCCGACGGGACGGGCGCGGCGGTGCGCCGCCGGCCCTCCGACGGTGAGCCGCTGTCCGCGCTGGCGTTCAAGATCATGAGCGATCCGCACCTGGGCCGGCTCACCTACGTCCGGATCTACTCCGGACGGCTGGAGTCGGGCGCCTCCGCGCTCAACCCGGTCAAGGGCGGCAAGGAGCGGATCGGCAAGATCTACCGCGTGCACGCGAACAAGCGGGAGGAGATCCCCTCGGCGGGCGCCGGCGACATCGTCGCGGTCATGGGCCTGAAACGGACCACGACCGGCGAGACGCTGTGCGACCCCGCCGCGCCCGTCGTCCTGGAGTCGATGGACTTCCCGGAGCCGGTCATCGAGGTCGCCATCGAGCCCAGGACCCGGGGGGACCAGGAGAAGCTGGGCGTGGCGATCCAGCGCCTGGCCGAGGAGGACCCCTCGTTCCGGGTGCGCGCGGACGCCGAGACCGGCCAGACCGTCATCGGCGGCATGGGCGAGCTCCATCTCGAGGTGCTCATCGACCGGATGAAGGAGGACCACAAGGTCGAGGCGAGCGTGGGCCGTCCCCGGGTCGCCTACCGGGAGACGATCCGGCGGGCCGTGGAGAAGGTCGACTTCCTGTACCGCAAGCAGCACGGCGGCAAGGGCCACTACGCGAAGGTCCGGATCTCGGTCGAGCCGATCGAGGCCGGCGGCCCCGCGTACGAGTTCGTCAACCGGGTCACCGGCGGCCGCGTCCCGAAGGACTACATCCCCTCCGTGGACGCGGGCTGCCAGGAGGCCATGCAGGCCGGCGTGCTGGCCGGGTACGAGATGACGGGCGTGCGGGTCGTCCTGCTGGACGGCGACTTCCACGTCGTCGACTCCTCGGAGTTCGCGTTCCGGATCGCCGGGGCGATGGCGTTCAAGGAGGCCGTGCGGCAGGCGTCGCCCGTGCTGCTGGAGCCGGTGATGGCGGTCGAGGTCACCACGCCGGAGGAGTACATGGGCGAGGTCATCGGGGACGTCAACGCCCGCCGCGGCCACGTCCGGGCCATGCGCGAGCGGTCCGGCGCGCGGGTCGTCGAGGCGCTGGTGCCGCTGTCGGAGATGTTCGGCTACGTCGGGGACCTGCGCGGCGCGACCAAGGGCCGCGCCGCGTACTCGATGCAGTTCGACTCCTACGGCGAGGTGCCGCGCGCCGTCGCCGAGAAGGTCATCGGGTCCGAGCGCCCGTGATCTGACACCGCCGGGCGCCGGCCGCCGCCCACGCGGCGGGGGCCGGGGCTCCGCCGCGCAATTCCGCCAATCCGCTTCGTGATCATTTGATTACTGGTAGACACTAGGCGACGAAAAGGCGGCCTTGGCTGAGGCCTGTGGCGGGTACCGGCGGAGGCGACATGGCCCACGGGGGTGCAGGCGGTCCGGGTTCGCGGCCGTGGGCGGGGTCGCCCGCGCTGCTCGCACGCGCCGAGCGCTTCCTGGTCAGCCGGCTGGGATGCGGGCCGGAGGAGGCCCGGCAGTACCTGCGCGGCCTCGTCGGCTCCGGCCCGCCCGCGGAGGCCGGCCGCGGCACCGGGCCGCACGACCCGGTGGCGCCGGAGGAGGGGCCGGGAGACGGGCAGGGAGACCCGGAGGGGCAGGCCGGGCCCGGAGCGGGCGGCGGGGCGGGCCCCGCCGGTGCGGCGGGACGGCCCGGCACGACCGCGGAGGGGCGTCCCATCGTCTCCGCGCGACGGCCCGGCGACGTCAGCGTGATGCTCGCCGCGATGACCGACGGCGCGGCGGGCACCGGCGTGCCGGGCGACTCCGGCGCCGCGGGCGGGCCCGTGGACCCAAGACGCCATGCCGAGGCGGACGTCACCGCAAGCCCCGGCGCGTCCCAGTCCCCTCCCCCCACGCCTCCGCCGGCCGGGCCCGGATCGCCTCCGCCCGCGCCGGGCCGGCCCGCGCCGGTCTCCCAGCGCGGCCTGGGCGACTCCGACTACCTGCGCCTCTCCGAGGAGCTGAGCGCCGCCCGCACGCCGGGGGAGCTGGCCCGCCTGCTGCAGCGAAGGCTCCGGCCGTTCGGCGCCCGCGCGATCCTGCTGGCGGTGCTCGACGGCGACGGCCTGCTCCGCATGAGCGGGGTCGCGGGCGAGGGCGGCGAGCCCGTCGACGACTGGGCGCGCGCCCCGCTGCGCTACGCGCTCCCGCTGATCCGGATGTGCCCCTCCGACCGGCTGCTGTGGCTCGACGACGAGACCGGCGACCGGATGCTCATCTGGGCCTCCACCGTCGGCGGCCTGCGGCCCGGCGCGGCCTGCGACGGGCGCGCGTGCGTCGTCTGCGTCGTCTGGCCCGGTACGGGCCCGCCCGCCGGGGATCCCGGCCGGGCCCGCGCCGAGGCGCTCACCGTGTGCGGGGGGCGGCGGCTGCGCGACCTGGCCGCGCTGAGCGCGCCCGTCGACGACCTCAGCGGCCCCTGGCTCGACTCCATCCTCGACGCGATCCCGATCCCCGCGGCGCTGCTGTTCCCCATCCGCGACCGCGACGGCCGCGTCGCCGAGTTCTACGTCGACCGCTGCAACTCCCACGCCACCGGGCTGATGGGCCGCACGCCCGAGCAGATCACCGGCGGCAGGCTGCTGGAGGCCTTCCCCGGGCTGGCCCTGTCCGGCATGTTCGACGCCTACGTCCGGGTCCTGGAGACCGGCGTCCCGCTGTCGCAGGAGCCGTTCACCTACGAGGAGCCCTTCCACGGCGTGCTGTACCCGGCGGTGCTGAGCCTGCGCGCGCAGCGGGTGGGCGGCGGCCTGCTGGTCAGCTGGCAGTTCCACGACGAGCAGGCGCGGATCGCGGCCCGGATGGGCGACGCCGAGCGGCTGATGAACCTGGGCTGGGCCGAGTGGAACCTGGTCACCGGGGAGATCGCGTGGTCCCGGCGGATCTACGACATCTTCGACCTCGACCCGCGGCGCGGCCCGCTCGCCCTCGACCGGATGGCCGCGCACGTGTACGAGGACGACCTGCCCGCGGTCGTGCGCGCGGTGGCGGCGCTGTCGGAGCGGCGGGCGGCGGCCACGTTCGAGTTCCGCACCCGCCGGGCCGCCGGCGCCCCCCGCCACGTGAACGTGACGGCCGAGCCGGTGGTGGACGCCCTCGGCCACCTGATCGCCCTGCGCGGCGTGGTGCAGGACGTCACCGCCCGCCGCCGGATCGAGGCGGCGCTGAAGACCTCGCGCGGCGAGCTGGAACGGCACCGCCGCCGGGTCGCCGAGGAGTTGCAGCGCGAGCTGCTGCCCGAGTGGAGCCCCGACCTGCCCGGCCTGCGCGTCGCCGTCCGCTACCAGCCCGCCGAGGACAGCGCCCAGGTCGGCGGCGACTGGTACGAGGCGACGACGCTGCCCGACGGCCGGGTGCTGATCGCGATCGGCGACGCCAGCGGGCACGGCCTGCAGGCGGCGGCGCGGATGGCGCAGCTGCGCAACGCGCTGCTGGGCATGGCCTTCACCGGCGCCGATCCGGCCCGCATGCTGGAATGCCTCAACCTGGTGGCCCTGCACGGGCGGGACGAGTACGCGATCGCCACCGCGATCGTCGCCCACTTCGACCCCGGGGAGCGCACGCTGACCTGGGCCCGGGCGGGCCATCCGGCGCCGATCCTGGCCGGCGAGGCGGGGGCGCGGCAGCTCGACAACGCCCATGGCGCCGCGCTGGGCGTGACCCCGGAGGCCGGCTACCGGTCCACCACCACGCGGCTGCGGCCCGGCGACAGCGTCGTCCTCTACACCGACGGGCTGGTCGAGCGGCACACCGAACGGGGCGACGACCGGTTCCGGCTGCTGCTGGACGTGGCCGGGCAGTGCGCCGGCGCCGATCCCGACCACCAGCTGCGGTCCCTGCTGTCGGCGCTCGACACCGACCCCCAGGACGACACCTGCGTCATCGTCCTGCACGCGAAAGGCGGATGACCCGCGCGGGGGGACGGTCAGGTGTCGGCGAGGATGCCCGCGAGGATGTCGCGGGTGGCGTCGCGCGGCGCGGCCTGCACGCTGAGCTCGTTCATGATCTGCGTGTAGTTCTCGACGTCGGGCCGCTTGTCGAGGTAGAGGGCGCTGCTGACCTGCTCGATGTAGACCAGGTCGGCGATCTCGGGCTGGGCGAAGCGCAGCAGGGTGAAGGCGCCCCCGGCGGCCGGATGGCCCCCGGCCTGGAACGGCACGACCTGCAGCGTGAGGTTGGGCAGGTCGCTGAGCGCGATGAGGTGCTCCAGCTGGGCGCGCATCACCCGGCGGCCGCCCAGCGGGCGGCGCAGCGCCGCCTCGTCGATCACCGACCACAGCCGCGGGCTCTCCCGCTGGAGGAGCTGCTGCCGCCGCATCCGCAGCGCCACCCGCCGCTCGATCTGCTCCTGCTCCTTGGCGGAGTGGCGCAGCCCGACGACCGCGCGGGCGTAGTCCTCGGTCTGCATCAGCCCGTGCACGAACTGCACCTCGTAGGTGCGCAGGACCGACGCGGCCTCCTCCAGGCCGATGTAGAGCTCCAGCCAGGGCGGGATGACGTCGTGGTACTGCTGCCACCAGCCGGGCGCGCTGGCGCGGCGGGCCAGCGACAGCAGGCTCTCGCGGTCCTCGTCGGCGGAGATGCCGAACAGCGTCAGCAGGTCGGCCACGTCGCGCTGCTTGAATCCGCTGCGGCCCAGCTCCAGGCGGCTGATCTTGGACTCGGTGGCGCGGATCGCGCGGGCGGCGTCACCGCGGCTGACCCCGCCCTGCTCGCGCAGCCGGCGCAGTTGCGCGCCGAGCAGGATCCGCAGTGCGGTCGGGCCGCCGAGCTCGGTCTTCGACGCCGCCAGTCCGTTCATGCCAGCACCCAGCCTCACCGATGATCGCCGCGAGATCCGGGCGTTCCCGCCCTGGACGCACCGCGGGGACGGCACCGGTCACCGGCGCGTCCCGACGATAGGTCTCCAGTAAAGCCGTGTCGACGGCGACTGTACACGCATCCCGCGCCAATAAAACGATGTGTTCCTTGACGGCGGGGCACAGCGCAGAGCCGCCGGAGCGGTCCATCAGCGCGCCGGGCGATCGAGCAGGTAGTCGAACTCGCCGTCCTTGACGCCGAGCAGGAACGCCCGCACCTCGGCGGGCGTGTAGACCAGGGCGGGGCCGTCCGGGAAGCGCGAGTTCCGGACGGCGACGGCGCCGCTTTCCAGGACCGCCACCTCCATGCAGCTGCCGTCGGGGTTGCTGTGCCGGCTCTTGCGCCAGCCGTCCGCGGGGAGCGCGGAGGCGCTCATGCCGTTGTGGATCTGGGAGGCCATCGCCACCCCTTCCGGCGAACCGTGCGCAGGGTCCATCCGAATTTCGGTCCGCGCATATGTCCCGTTCAGTCCTGTCTTCAAGTCCTCGGTCGTTACGTGATCATAACCCTTCGCACGTGCCGATGACCGTTCTGATCGATTTTCATCCGTTTGAATTCCCATCTGCTCTTGCAGACGCACGTGCATCAAGCCACCATGGCGTTGACAGAAGGCAGGTCCGCCGTCCCCCCGAGGAGATGCCCATGCCCCTGGAACCGCCGTACGCAGGGACGGGCCGCGGGGTGAGCTGAGTGGCCGGAGCCCACGGAACCCCGGCCTGGCCCGTCCTGCCGGACGGGAAAGCGGCGGCTTGCCCGCAGGAACCGCACCGTGCCGCGCCGCCGGAGCACTGGAGCGTCGGCGGTCTGCGGCTCTCCGGCGCGCGGCCCGCGTGCTGGCCGGAACCCGGGCCGGGACGGGACCGGGTCACGCGGCTGGACCTGGCCGCCGAGCCCGGCTCCCTGCAGGCCGCGCGCGGGCTGGCCCGGCGCCGCACGGCCGAATGGGACATGCCCGGCCTGGAGTGGGACGCCACCACCGTCGTCTCGGAGCTGCTCACCAACGCGATCACGCACGCGCCGGCGCAGGGACCGCCGGCGGGCGCCGCGCTGTGCGTGCTGCTCATCGGCGGGCAGGGCAGGATGGCGATCGTGGTGAGCGATCCGGGGCTCGGGGCGCCGGTGCGGCGCGCCGCACCGGCCGTCGCCGGGTTCCCCGGCGAGGCGGGGGACTGCGGATCGCTCCTGGCCGAGGGCGGTCGCGGGCTGTACATCGTGGACGGACTGAGCCGGGCCTGGGGATGGGCCCCGCTGGCCACGGGGGGAAAGGCCGTCTGGGCCGTACTCGATCACGCGGGCTAGCCGCGCGGACGACGGGCGCGGGCACCGACCGCGCTGAGGGCTCCAGGCAGGTGAGGGCGGATGAACGGATTGTGGTACGGCCCGGACGGACGGGCGATCGCCGCGCAGGACGCGGAGCGGCTGCTGAGCGACTGGCCCGGCCGCGTGATCGCGGAGGACGTGATCCCCGCCGGCCCCCTCGTGGTCCTGGTGGTGACCTCGTTCACCGTCATCGCGGCCGCGCAGCGCCCGCCCGGCCACCAGGAGGCGCGCTTCCAGGATCCGCGCCTCCTCCAGGAGCAGCCGCCGATCCTCTGGGAGACCATGGTCACCGTGGAGCACAGCGGCGCGCTGATCGGCCGCTACCGCTCGCGCGGGGAGGCCGAGACCGGGCACGCGCAGATCGTCGCCCACGTGTACCGCCTGCTGGAGACGATGCACCCCGGCCAGGCGCTGGCCGCCCTCCAGCAGGCGCGGATGTGGTGAACGCGCCGGCTAGAGCCTGACGGCCAGCGCGTAGACGCGGGTGGTCTGGACGCTGCTGCCGTTGTCGTCCGAGACCAGGTACAGCACGCGCCGCCCGCCGCCGGTGCGCGGGCCGAGCGCCATCCCCTCGATGTTGTCCAGCAGCGCGTTGGGCTGCGGCTGCTTGGCGGTGGCGCCGGAGGGCGGGCAGGTCACCAGGTCGACCAGCGGGCTCTTGCGCAGCGCGGCGCCGGGCGCGGAGGTGAGCGAGGGGACGTCCGACACGTCCCGGGCGCCCCTGGTGGACGCCCGGTAGATCCGGACGGTGTTGCCGACCCCGGCGGTGAACCCCCGTTCCAGGGCGAGCAGGTCGCCGTCCTGCAACGCCACCAGTTCGACCAGGCCGAGTGAGGGGTCGGTCTGGTAGGCGTACTGGGCGGAGGGCGTGTAGCCGCCGCCGGGCCGCCCCTGGTAGCGGATGATGCGCCGCGGGCCGGGGGAGTCGGCGGCCAGCGGGCCCTCCATGCCCGCGTACAGCGTCCTGCCGTCGGGCGTGGCGGCCAGCGACTCGAACGTCTGGTTGGCGGCGGCCTCACCGGCCGGGGCGACCCGGAACCGCGCGGGGACGGGGAGTTCGGCCACCTGGCGCCCGTCGGAGCGGCGGAAGCGGCGGATGGACGGCTCGGTCTCCGAACCGGCGAGCACGGTCCGGCCGCCGCGCTCGACCACCAGGCTCTCGCCGTCGAAGTCGGCGCCGGTGTAGGCGGTCCCGTCCGGGCGCTTGAGCGTCGTGACGCCCTTCGCCGCCACCTGGGGCCCGCCGCGGCCGAGCCGCAGGGAGAGGTCGTAGAGGCGGGCCGGGGTGGTGCCGATGTTGTCGACGAGCGCGAGCGCCCGCCCGGGGCCGGTCAGGCCGAGCGCCGAGAGCCCGGCGACGGCGGTTCCGTCCAGGTGCGTCTTGTCGAGCGCGTCGGAGAACCCCAGGAGTGAGACCGAGGGCGAGCACGTCCCGGCGTGGTGGCGCGGGGCCGCGCCCGGAGGCGGGGACGCCTGGGCCGCGGGCGCGAGGCCCGTTCCGATGACCGCGAGCCCGAGCACGGGCGTGAGCAGCTTGCGTGACCACATGGGGACCTCCCGGGGACGGCTTCGCCAGCGTAGAGGCGGGCGGAGCCTCCGGAGCCGGTGTCACCGGAGCGGCCGCCGAACAGCGGGTGAACGCCCGGTGCCCCGCGCGCGGGGGAATGGCCTGTTGTAGCGCTTGCCAAAGCATTATGAAAACGCAATGATGAGCGTGTGACGGGCAAGGGCAAGCGAGGAGAGCGCAAGAAGACGGCCGTGCACAACCGGCTGGCGGTGCTCCGGGCGGAACGGGGAGTGTCCCGGGCCGAGCTGGCCGCCGAGGTGGGGGTGAACCCGCAGACCATCGGCTTCCTCGAGCGCGGCGACTACGGGCCGTCCGCGGAGCTGGGGCTGAAGATCTGCGAGTTCTTCGGCCTCCCGTTCGAGGCCGTGTTCTCGCTGCGGCCCTTCGCCCCGATGTCCAGCCAGCTGTACCGGTCCGCGGACCAGGATCCAGGAGGACAGCCATGACCGAGCCGACCGCCGGCGGGCTCAGGGGCCGGGTGCGGCACCACCGCGAGGTGCTCTCCGCCGCCAAGGACGCCACCCCGGAGCAGCGCCGGGCACTCCTGGACGACGTCCAGGACGACAAGGAGGACCGGCGTCGCGCCCAGCGCGCCCGGCCCGTGCCGAGATGGCTCGCACGCCCCGGCGCCCGCCGCGCCCTGGCCGCGATCGCCGTGGTGCCGTTCGCCTGCGGGATGGTGACCGCCTACCTGGCGCCCGAGTCGCTCCCCGCGGTCGCGGCGCAGCTGGCGGGCGCGGCCGGGCTGGTGGCGGGCCTGGTGCTGCTGCGGCGGGCGACCCGGCTGCTGACCGAGGTCCCCGACGGCGACCTCGACGAGCGGGAGCTGGGCGAACGCGACCAGGCCCTCGGCACCGCCTACGCGGTCCTCGCCTGCTGCGTGGGCGTCGTCGCCCTCGCCGCCATCGCCGACGGGCCGCTGCTGGACGCGCGCGCCTGGGAGCCGATGGTCATCGGCACCCTGTTCACGGCGCTGCTGCTGCCCTCGGCCGCCGCGGCCTGGCGCTGGCGCGAGCTCGACGACGCCGACCTCTGAGCATCGGGTACCCCATGGCAGCGCCCCTGCTGCGCCCCGGGTGGCGGGCCGCCGGCGGGGCGGGGGCGGGCGTCGCGGCAGGTCTAAGCCTTGGGGTCGCGGTTGTAGAGCCGCATCGCCCACAGGAAGGACGCCAGCGTGATCCCCGCGCACCAGGCGATCGCGATGACCGCGCCGTTCCCGATCGGCGAGCCCAGCAGCAGCCCGCGCAGCGTCTCGATGGTGGGCGTGAACGGCTGGTACTCGGCGAACCAGCGCAGGCCGGCCGGCATCGAGTCGGTCGGGACGAACCCGCTGCCCAGCAGCGGCAGCAGCATCAGGGGCATCGGGGTGTTGCTGGCGGTCTCCACGCTGTCGGCGACCAGGCCGAGCGCGACCGTCAGCCAGGTCAGCGCCAGCGCGAACAGCATGAGGAGCCCGGCGGCCGCCAGCCACTCGACGGCGCCCGCGTTCGGCCGGAACCCGATCAGCAGGGCGACGCCCAGGACGACCGCCATGCTCAGCGCCGCCTGGATCAGGCTGCCGACCACGTGCCCGGTCAGCACCGCGGAGCGGGCGATCGCCATGGTGCGGAAGCGGGCCACGATGCCCTCGGTCATGTCCATGGCCACCGACACCGCCGTCCCCTGGGCGGAGGCCGCGATGGTCATGAGGATGATGCCGGGGGTGACGTAGGCGGCGTACTCGGCCCGGCCGCCCGACGCGCCGCCGAGCCCCGCGCCCAGCGCGCCGCCGAAGACGTACACGAACAGCAGCAGGAAGATCACCGGCATGCCGACGAGCATCAGCGTCATCGACGGGTAGCGCAGCATGTGCCGCAGGTTGCGGCGCAGCATCGTCGCCGAGTCGGTCGCGGTGAGGCCGAGCGCGGTCATCGGAGGGATCCCTTCACTGCTTCTTCGGGGCGGCCGGTGAGGGCCAGGAACACGTCGTCGAGGTCGGGGGTGTGGACCGACAGCTCGTCGACCTCGACGGCGCGCTCGTCCAGCCGGGCCAGCAGCTCCCGCAGCGACCGGACGCCGCCGTCGCTGGGGATCCGCAGGGTGAGCTCGTCGCCGTCGAGCGCGGCGCCGCCCAGGGCGTCGAGGGCCGCCGCGAGCCGGTCGGCGTCGGCGAACCGCAGCCGGATGTGCCCGCCCGGGATGAGCCGCTTGAGCTCGTCGGCGGTGCCCTGGGCGATCAGCGTGCCGTGGTCGAGGAAGGCGATCCGGTCGGCGAGCTCGTCGGCCTCCTCCAGGTACTGCGTGGTCAGGAAGATCGTGACGCCGCCGGCCACCAGGTCCCGGATGATCCGCCACATGGTGCGGCGGCTGCGCGGGTCGAGGCCGGTGGTGGGCTCGTCCAGGAAGATGAGGCTCGGGTCGCCGACCAGCGTCATCGCCAGGTCCAGCCGGCGCCGCATCCCGCCGGAGTAGGTGCCGGCCATCTTCCCGCCCGCCTCGACCAGGTCGAAGCGTTCGAGCAGGTCGGCGGCGCGGCGCCGGCCCTCGCGCCGGCCGAGGTGGTGCAGGTCGGCCATCAGGACGAGGTTCTCCTCGCCGGTGAGGAGCCGGTCCACCGCCGAGTACTGGCCGGTGACGCCGATCGCCGCGCGGACCGCGTCGGGATCGCGGACGGGGTCGTGCCCGGCGACGCGGATCTCGCCCGCGTCGCAGCCGATCAGCGTGGACAGGATCTGCACCATGGTCGTCTTGCCGGCGCCGTTGGGGCCGAGCAGGGAGAAGATCGTGCCCTCGGCGACGTCCAGGTCGAGGCCGTCGAGCACCACCTTGTCGCCGTACGACTTGCGCAGCCCCCGGACCGCGATCGCGGTGCGGGGCGGAGGGTTGGTCATGCCGGTTTCCTTCGTGATCGTGGACGGGGGGACGGGAAAGCGGGTACGCGGACCGGCGCGCTCGGTCAGGGGCGGTGGACGAGGATGTCGCCGTAGCCGGTGCGGGCGCGCACCTCGACGGTCTCGCCGCCCTCCGGCGGGGCGCCGGAGGTCTCCAGCTCGCTGCGCACGCTGCCGAAACGGGACCTGACGTCCAGCCAGGCGGCGGTGCCCTCGGGGATGCCGATCTCCAGCTCGCCGAAGCCGGTCTCGAGCGTGACCGCGCCGCGCACGGCCTCGCCGATGCGGACGCTCCCGAACGCGGTCGTGGCGCCGACGGCGGCCAGCGCGCGGTCGACGGTGATGTCGCCGTTGGCGGTCTTGAGGCGGAGCTCGCCGGCGGCCTCGCCGACCGTGATGTCGCCGTTGGAGGTCCGGGCGACCGCGGTGCCCTCGACCGCGCCGAGCCAGATCTTGCCGGTCGAGGTGAGGACGTCGGCGTGCCCGCCCGACCGGTCGACCCGCACGTCGCCGGCGGCCGAGCGCAGCTTCAGCCGGCCGGCCCGGTCGAGGCGGATCGACCCGGCGGCGGTGTCGAACGAGCAGTCGCCGAGGCGGCCCTCGCCGCGGAAGTTCCCGGTGCCCTTGGCGTCCACCCGGGAACCGGCCGGCAGCTCCACCGTCACCTCGATCGACGGCGTCCGGCCGAAGAGCGAGCGGAGCGTGTTCCTGGGCGACCGCACGTGCAGCCGGCCGGCGTCGTAGTCGACGCGGGTCTGCTCGGCGAGCCGGACGTCGCCGTCGGCGGACTCGTCGGCCGGGCGGACCTCGACGACGGTGTCGGCGCGGTCGCTCGCGCGGATCCAGACGTGCCCGCACACCGCTTCGATGGTCGCGCTGATCGGGTCGGGCGTCTCGAAAACGGGCATGGCGGAGCCCTCCTCGGGCGTGGCGAAGTCGTGGGGGACGGGAGCGGAGACCGGGACGGGCGTCAGCGGACCCAGCCGGTGCGGTGGTGCCCGAAGGGGGTCGCCGGACCCTGGCCGCCGGGCCGCGGCGGCGCCGAGCCGGCGAGGGCGGCGGACACGGCGCGGACGAGCCAGGCGTTGACCGACAGGCCCGTCAGGGCCGCGGCCTCCTCCAGCCGCGGCTTGAGGTGCTCGGGCAGGCGCAGCGTCACCCGCGAGGTGCGGCCGCCCTCGTCGGGCTCCGGCGCTACCGGCGGCACGGGCGGCTTCGGCGTCGTCGGCGCCCCGTGTGACGGCATAGGTGACGGCTCTTCTGACGGCTCGTGCCAGTATGGTGGCGTCACAATGAAGTCAGGGTCGAGACCGCGCACGCGCACCTCGACCGAGCCCGGCGCCAGATCGCGGGTGATCTCGTCGGCCGCCGCCGAGAGCGCCTCGAGCAGCGCGATCCTGGTGGCGGACTCCAGCGGTGCGGTGAGTCGTTCGGCGAGCGCCCGGGCGTCGTCGCCGGCGGTCCCGGCGGCGGCCGCGAGCTCCCGCCGGATCCTGTCGACAAAGGGCGTGACATCCATGACGCCACTATGACATCAGCATGACGTCAACGCAAGCGCCACTGATAGGCGGATGACGTCATGCCTGATGGAGGGCCGGAAAACGCCGAAGGGGCGGCATCGGCCGTTCGGGCCGGTGCCGCCCCTGGGTGCGCTCGGGCGGGGTGTGACGTCTAGGCGATCCGGCGCGGGCCGTCGCCGTCCTCGACCCGCTGCCAGGCTTGGGCGAACAGGTCGGGCAGGGTGAGGGGCAGGTCCACGGTGTCGGTCTCCACCTTGCTCCGGTCGTCGGACAGCTTCACGCCGAGCAGGTCGGCCTTCCACGTCTCCAAGGGCTTCGCCTTCTTGGCCGCCGCCCAGCCGCCAGGGAGGAAGACGGTCCGTCCCGCGCGCGGCCGGTGGCCCCGGACGACCAGGGACGCGTCCACGAGGTCGGTCTCGGCCTGCTCGTGCCGCGGCGCCTTCCAGGCGTTCCACTTGCGGACGTCGCCGTCGGTGGGGGCGGGCAGGGCGAGCAGCTGGAGGTAGAGGCGGGCCGCGTCCTCGGTCAGGCCGTGCCGCTCCGCGACACGTGCCACCAGGTCCGGGACGACGGCGAGCGGGTCGGGCTCGTAGCGGCCGTCCGGAAGCCCGCCCGAGCCGATCCGCTCGACGATGCGGTCGCACAAGCCGTCCCGCAGCCACTCGAAGGCGCGGAGGCTCTGGTCGGTGAAAAGGGGCTCGGCCGACAGCAGGCGCGCCCGCTGGTCGGTGCCGTCGTAGAGGGCGGGACGGAAGAAGACGTGGGGGATCAGCCCCCGCTTGGCCGGTGCGGCGATGCTCAGCCCGTCGTCCGCCGTCGGGTAGCCGGGGAGCAGCGGGTAGGGGACGGTGCCGAACTTCTGCTGCAACGCCGCGATCGTGTTGCCTATGGAGCTGAGCGCGCCCGCGTCCAGGATCAGCCCCGGATGGGACAGGCGCTCGCGCACCAGCGCGACCGCCTCCGGCACGCCCCCGCGCACCGGATCGCCGGCGGGCAGCTCCGCGTACGCCCACCTGACCAGGCGCGGCAGGGCGTTCAGAACTTCGACGAACCGCCGCTGCCCCTCGCCGCCGGCCCAGAGCCCGTAGTCGGTCTCCTCCAGTGAGGTGTCCACGTCGCGGGTGAGCCGCGCCTCCGACCGCGGATCGGCGAACACCGCGCAGATGTCGGCCGCCGACAGCGACGACCCCGACACCTTCATCGCGGCGTTCAGGGTCTTCTCCGGCACCGACGGGCGGCGTCCGTACCGCCGCCGCCACGCCTCGGCGATCCGCTCGGCCAGCGCGAGGGCGCCGCCGGGCTCCCACAGCTCGGCGGGATCGGCGGGCAGGACGTTCGCGAGCAGGTCGAGCCGCCCCAGCGTCCCCAGGCCCCCCAGCTCGGTCAGGACGTCGGCGGCCTCCGCGGTCTTGATCTTCAGGACCGAGCGCTCGCCGGCGTCCAGGAAGGGCTTGGAGTAGCTGTTCGTGCCCGGGATGCCCGCCAGCGTCAGGGCCGCCGCCGCGCGGCTCATGCCCGTCCCGCCGGCCAGCGCCTTCACCGCGGCGGGGTCCCACGGCATCGGCCCGCGCTCGCGCACCAGCCCGACCAGCGCGCGGAGTTGCCCGGGGCCGCCCCACCCGCGCGGGACGTCCTCGATCTCGGAGATCGGTCCCAGCGCCGGCGGGGTCCCCTCGCCGCGGCGCAGGTCGACGAACCGGCGGCGGGACCAGTTCCCGAAGTCCCAGTAGACGGCGACGGCGGTGCCGTGCTCGTCGCGCGCCGTCCAGTGCTCGGTCTCCGCCACGCCGAGCCGCAGCGGCGCCTCCGGGTCGGCGAACGGCGTCGCGGCCCAGGTCTCCAGGAACGCCAGCAGTCGCTCGCGGCGCTCCTCGCGGGTGGACGGCGCGGCGGCGCGCAGCGCGACGGCCCCGATCCGCCCGATGAACTGGGTCCAGGTGCCGCCGCCGGCGGTGGGGAGGTCCTCGCCGTCGGGGGGCTCGAGGTCCCCGGTGAGGAGGCCGCCGGTCATCGCGATCGTCTGAAGGGTCCCGGCCCTCCACAGGCCCATCGCGTCGATCAGCCCGTAGAGCGCGTAGGGAAGCCGGTCGTCGTCCACTGTGGTGGTCATCGGTCGCGATCATGCCAGAGCCGCGCGGCGGCCGGGGTCCGGATGCGGTCAGAGTGTGGCCGTCTTGATCAATTCCCTGGAGGGTTGGTGGGGTGGGCGTCCGGGTGCGCGTGGCGGGCTGCCGCCGGGCCGTCGCGGCCGTCGCGGCGCTGGCGGCGGGCTGTGCGACCCTCGCGGGTTGCGCGGGCGGCGAGGAGTCCTCGCTGCTGGCCAAGGAGACGCTGGTGGCGGGGGTGCGGCCGGACCTGCCGGGGCTGGGTCTCCGGCGGCCGGACGGCGGATTCGAGGGCCTGGACGTGGACGTCGCCCGGTACGTGGCCGGGCGCATGGGAAAGACCGTGCGGTTCAGGCCGGCGCTGGCGGGCGACCGGGAGCGGCTGCTGCGCGAGGGCCGGGTGGACCTGGTGCCGACGTTCTGGGTGGAGCCCGAATGGAAGCTCAGGCTGGCGTTCGCGGGGCCCTACTACCTGTCGTACCAGGACATCCTCGTCCGGTCGGACGAGCGCGGCGTGCGCGCGGTGCGCGATCTGCGGGGCCGCAGGCTGTGCGCCGTCGAAGGGTCCGGTGCGGCCGAGCAGGTGATCGAGGAGCGGCAGGTGGCGGCCGTGCCGGTGCCGGCGCGCAGCTACGACGAGTGCGCGGCCATGCTCGCGGCCGGCCGGGTCGACGCGATCACCACCAACGACACGATCCTCGCCGGGCTGCAGAAGCGGCAGGGCCGGGGCTTCCGGCTGGTGAACGCCAGGTTCGGGGAGCGGCGCACCGGGATCGGGATGCGGCGCGACGACCCCGCCGGATGCGAGGCGGTCAACAAGGCGATCACCGAGATGTACCAGGACGGCACCGCGGCCAGGCTGCTGGCCAAGTGGTTCGGCGGCTCGGGCATGGACCTGTCGGTCGTGGAGGTGCCGCAGTTCGAGGGCTGCGAGTGAGCCGTCCCCGGTGGACGCGCCCCGCACCCGGCGGTAAGTGAGTTGCCCACGCGACGGCTATAACGATCCGCGTTCGCATCGCTACACACTGTGGGTGAAAGGGGTGATGGCGTGCGTTTCTGGTTCGGACGCCCAGCGGTGGCCGCCGCGGACGCCGCGAACGTGCCGGGGCTGGCGCCCCTGGGCTCGTTCGCCGGCTCGTCCTGGGACGCCAAGTTCAAGGCGGCCCTGTCCTACGCGGGCGCGCAGACCTACCGCCCGGTGATCGTGCTGCCGAACGACAAGATCGAGCTGTCCGGCGGCCCCTACCCCTTCCTGGACGGGCTGCGGCTCTCCGGCCCCCCGGGCGGGGCGGAGCGCGAGTTCGGGTCGCGGGGCCCGCAGACGATCGTCACCGCCAAGGGCAAGCCGCTGTTCTCGATGCCCAAGGACGGCGTCCGGTCGATGTGGATGCGCGGGATCCAGTTCCGCGCCTCGGGGACGGTCGACTGGATGGTCCGCGAGACCGACTTCGCCGGCGGCCCCATCATGAGCGACGCCACCTTCCTGGACGTCGGCTGGGTCGGATTCCGCTCGGTCATGCACGCCCGGCACCTGCGCGTGACGATCGACCGCGCCTACATCAACAACGGCACCGACGTGCAGCTGAAACTCGGCGGCAGCGACAACTACTACTTCACCGCCGGCCCGTCGTACATGTCCGGGTCGCTGAAGCCCACCGCCGCCGCGTACGTCCACTTCACCAGCATGTCCCGCACCCGCGTCGGCCCGCTCTACATCACCCCGCAGCAGGCCACGGCGTTCCGGATCGAGAGCGGTTTCGGCGGCCTGTCGTTCGAGGGCACGATCATCGACTGCACGGGACGGGACAAGGAGACCGCCTGCCAGGGTGCGGCGATCTACGTGCTCTCCGGCGAGGGGCACCTCTTCTCCAACCTCTGGTTCTTCAACTGCGCGACCGATCCCGGCTCCACCGGGCGGGTGGGCGAGAAGGGGCAGGTCTACATCGGCAAGGCCGCCAAGGAGATCGCGTTCGTCGGCTGCCAGTGGTCGGGCGGGGCCAAGCAGCGCGTCTTCACGCCCGCGGGCACGCCCGCGATCTACTGCGCGTCCGGGGCGTCGGGCGTCCGGGTGCGGGCGCCGCTGGCGCCCAACGGCGGCGAGAAACGCCTCCAGCAGGCCACCGCCGGCGCGCTGACCTGCGACGACCCCGGCTGGAAGATCGTCACCTCAAGCTGAGGGGGGCGCGGGCCGGGCGGCGCCACCGGGGGCGCCGCCCGGTGACCCGCGCCGGTTCAGATCCGGGCACGCCATGGTCGTCGGTCCCGCGACCGTCCTCGTGCCCGGCCCTCCACTGTCACGATCCGGTCTCGGCGGACCGCTCGCCGCCCGAGGGTTGACCTGCGGCTCTGACATGGCAGAGTGACACGATGGGCGCCGATGACGCGAGGGGCGAGGCCAAGGGCGAGGTGCGGGACGGGGTCGCGCTGACCAACCTCGACCAGCCGCTGTTCGCGGGGGCGGAGGCGAGCAAGCGCGACCTGGTCGACTACCTCGACGCCGTCGCCGACCGGCTCGTGCCGCAGCTGGCGGGGCGCCCGCTGTCGGTGGTCCGCGTGCTGCGGGGCCAGAAGCCGTTCATGCAGAAGAATGTCCCCAAGTACACGCCGCCCTGGGTGCGGACGGTGACGCTGTGGGCCGAGAGCTCCCGGCGGGAGGTGTCCTACGCCCTGTGCGACGACCGCCGCACGCTGCTGTGGTTCGCCAACCAGCGCGCGGTGGAGTACCACCCGACGCTGGTCCGGGCCGACGCCCTCGGCGAGCCCACCCACCTGGTGATCGACATCGACCCGCCGGAGGGCGAGGCCTTCGCCTCGGCCGTGGCCGCCGCTCTCCTGGTGCGCCGGGCGCTGGCCGACGCGGGGCTGGAGGGCGCGGTGAAGACCAGCGGCGCCAAGGGCGTGCACGTGTTCGCGCCCGTCGAGCCCGCCTCGGCGGTCGACGTGGCCGCGGCCACCCGCGCCGTCGCCGCCCGCGCCGAGCGCCTCGACCCGCGGCTCGCCACGACCGCGTTCATCCGGGAAGACCGCGCGGGCAAGGTGTTCCTCGACTCCACCCGCGCCGGCGGCGCCACCGTGGCCGCCGCCTACAGCCCGCGGATCCGGCCCGGCGTGCCGGTGTCGTTCCCGGTGCCGTGGGACGAGCTCGACCGCGTGCGGCCGGGCGACTTCACCCTCCGCACCGCGGCCCGCCGCATCGCCGAGGACGACCCGTGGGCCGCCCTGATGCCCGTGCCGCGGCCGCTGGACGCCGATCTGGTCGCCGAGGGGCACACCATCCCGATCGCCCGCGTCCAGGCCATGCACGAGGGCAAGCGGCGGGCCCGCGCCCGCCGGGACGCCGGGTCCGGCGACGGAGCGTAGCCGGGCGGTGGAAGGCGCGTCCTGACAGACGCGCCTGACTCCGCGGAGATCGTGCGCGAGTGTGTGCACGTCAGGCGGCCGATTGACGGACTTCGCGCAAACTCGCGGTGACTAGTGACCGAAGTCGCGCATGGGTGCTAGCTTCCCGTGCGTGACATCGAGCATGCGGCGCGCGCGGATCGTGTCGTCCCTGCGTACGAAGGGGGCGGCCTCCGTCCGGGAGCTGGCCCAGACCCTCCAGGTGAGCGAGTCCACGATCCGCCGCGATCTCGACGTGCTGGACCGCAACGGCGAACTGGTCCGGACCTACGGCGGGGCGGCGCTGTCACCGCAGGCGGCGGTGCCGGAGATCTCCTTCGCCGCGTCCGCCGAGCGCGACAGCGCGGGCAAGCTGGCGGTGGCCGAGCGCGCCGCCGCGCTGGTCGAGGACGACATGGTGGTGGTGCTCGACATCGGCACCAGCACCCGGCTGATCGCACGGCGGCTGCGCGGCCGGCCCGTCACCGTCATCACCGCCAACCTGGCCGTCTTCGACGAGCTGCGCGACGACGAGGCGGTGCGGCTGTGCCTGCTGGGCGGGGTGGTGCGGCGCAACTACCTCTCGCTGGTCGGCTCGCTCACCGAGGCCGCGTTCCGCCAGGTCAGCGCCGACCTGGTGTTCCTCAGCTGCACGGGGGTGCGGCCCAACGGCCATGTCGTGGACGACATGGAGGTCGAGACGCTGAACAAGCAGGCGATGATCGAGGCCGCGGACCGGGTGGTGCTGGTCGCGTCCGAGACCAAGTTCCCCGGCACCGGATCGCTGCGCGTGTGCTCGCTGGCGCGGATCGACACGCTCGTCACCACCTCCGGTGCCGATCCCCAGACTCTCGAGCTCTGCCGCGAGGCGGGCGGGAAGGTGATCATCGCATGAAGCTGGCCATTCTCGGGGGCGGCGGGTTCCGGGTGCCGTACGTGTACCAGGCCCTGCTGCGCGACCAGGGCTCCCCGCGGATCGGGGAGGTCTGGCTGCAGGACTCCGACGCCGGCCGCCTGGAGGTCATGGCGGCGGTCCTGGCGCGGATCGCCGAGGGTGCCCCGGGCGCGCCGAAGGTCGTCACGACCACGGACCTGGACCGGGCGCTGGAGGGGTCGGACTTCGTGTTCGCCGCCATCCGGGTCGGCGGCCTGGCCGGGCGGGTGTGCGACGAGCGGGTCGCGCTCGACCTGAACGTGCTCGGCCAGGAGACCACCGGTCCGGGCGGGCTGGCGTACGGGCTGCGCACCATCCCGGTGATGGTGGACATCGCGCGGCGGGTGAAGGCGCTGGCCCCGGACGCGTACGTCATCAACTTCACCAACCCGGCCGGGATGATCACCGAGGCGATGCAGGGGGTGCTGGGGGACCGGGTGCTGGGCATCTGCGACACCCCGTCCGGGCTGGGCACCCGCGTGGCCGCGGCCCTGGGCCTGGACCCCGCGCGGCTGCGCCTCGACTACGTCGGTCTCAACCACCTCGGCTGGATGCGCCGCATCCTGCACGACGGGGTGGACGTGCTGCCCGGCCTGCTCGCCGACGACGACCTGCTCGGCGGGCTGGAGGAGGGGGTGGTGTTCGGCCGCGAGTGGCTGCGCGACCTCGGCGTCATCCCCAACGAGTACCTGTACTACTACTACTTCAACCGCGAGGCGGTGCGGGCCACGCTGGACGCCCCCCAGACCCGCGGCGAGTTCCTCCTCAAGCAGCAGGAGGCGTTCTACGAGCGGGTCGCGCGGGCGTCCGGCGGCGCGGCCATGGAGCTGTGGCGGGAGACCGTCGCCTCCCGCAGCGCGAGCTACATGGCCGAGATGAAGGGCGCCGAGACCGGTCAGGAACTGGCGGACCACGCCGGGGTCGACCCGGTGGACGAGGGCTACGCCGGGGTCGCGCTGAGCGTGATGGCCGCGATCAGCCGCGACGAGCCCGCCACCATGATCCTGAACGTGCGGAACGGCCCGACCGTCGCCGCGCTCCCCCCGGACGCGGTCGTCGAGGTGCCGGTCACCGTCGACGCCGCCGGCGTCCACCCGCTCGCCGCCGACCCGCCCGACCTGGCCCAGACCGGGCTGATGCAGCAGGTCAAGGCGGTGGAGCGGCTCACGATCAGCGCCGCGCTCACCGGCTCGCGGGCCGACGCCGCCAAGGCGTTCGCGCTGCATCCGCTGGTCGACTCGGTCTCGGTCGGGCGCCGGCTGCTCGACGGCTACATCGACCGCGTCCCCGAGGTGGCGGCCGTCTTCGCGGGCGGCCGGCCATGATCCGCTCCGGCCGCTGACCGCGGCCGCCCCCGTGCCGCCCCGACCCGGGCCGCCCTCTCCCCGTCCCCGTCTCCCCGTCCCCGATCCGACCATCACCTCTCGATCCGAAATCGTCCTGACACGCGGTCGAACAGACCGCTGAGGATCACGACGGCCCTCGAAGAGGAGGCGCCTTGACCGAGACCCTGAACGAGGCCCCGGCCGCGGGACCCGCGGCGGCGGGCCCCGCGGACACGACCGGCCGCCCGGAGACCGCCGGGCACCCGCCCGAGCCCTCGCTGGCCGATCCGTGCGCCGAGCGCGGCCAGGCCGGCGAGCGGCTGCGCCGCGCGGGCGATCCCCGCGACGAGGCAGCCCTGCCCGACCTGGACGTGTTCCTGAGCGGCCAGGTCTTCATGGACATGATCTTCACCGGGCTGCCCGGGCTGCCGCCGCCCGGGACCGAGCTGTTCACCGAGGGGCTCGGCTCGGCGCCCGGCGGGGTGGCCAACATCGCGGTGGCGATGAGCCGCCTCGGGCTGCGCGTCGGCCTCGCCGCCCCGTTCGGCGACGACCTGTTCGGCGCGTACCTGTGGCGCACCCTCGCCGAGCAGGAGGGCATCGACCTGGCCAGGTCCCGCCGGGTGCGGTCCTGGCCCACGCCCGTCACGGTGTCCCTGGCCTACGACTCCGACCGCAGCATGGTCACCTACGCCAAGCCGATGCCGGACGGGGCGGGGGAGGGGGCGGCCGGAGGGCCGTTCGCCTCGCCGCCGTCGGCGCGGGCCTGCTTCGTGGACATCGAGCGCCCCGTCCCCGACTGGACGAGGGAGATGCGGCGCCGGGGCACCACGGTGTTCGCCGACCTCGGCTGGGACGCCACCGAGACCTGGTCGCGGGAGGTCCTGGACCGGCTGGAGCACGTGGACGTGTTCCTGCCGAACGCGGTGGAGGCGATGGCCTACACCCGTACCGGCTCGCCCGAGGAGGCCGCCCGCGCGCTCGCCGGCCGGGTCCCCGTCGTGGTGGTCAAGCGCGGCGGCGACGGCGCGATCGCGATCGACGCCGCGACCGGCGAGGTCGCCGAGACCGAGGCGCTGCCGGTGGAGGCGCTCGACGCGACCGGCGCGGGCGACGTGTTCGCCGCCGGGTTCGTCTTCGGCACGCTGGCGGGCCTGCCGCTGGCCGAGCGGCTCCGCTTCGCCAACCTGTGCGCGGGACTGTCGGTGCGGCACCGCAGCGGCTCCCTGGGGGCGCCCTGCTGGGGGGAGATCGCCGCGTTCGGCGAGTCCGCCGAGGTCCCCGAGGCCGTGCTGGAGGACTACGCCTTCGTCGTCCCCTACATCCCCGATTCGGCCACCGACACGGTCGTGCGGGCCGAGCCCACGCTGCGGGCCGACCTCCCGCAGCCCTCCTGACCCCGCCGCCCCCCGAAAGGAGTCGCAGGAATGCCGACACTCATGAGGCGAGGGACGCTCGCACTCGCGGCGGCCCTGGTGACCGCGCTCGCCGCCGCCTGCGCCCCGGGCTCGTCCAACGACGAGCCCGAGGCCAAGGCGCCCTCGGCGATCAGCACCGACGTCGCCAAGGCCGGGAACGTGACGCTGACCGTCTGGGACCAGGAGGTCCAGGGCGGCCAGAAGAAGCAGATCGAGGAGCTCAACAAGCGGTTCCAGGCCAAGTACCCGAACGTCAAGATCAACCGGGTGTCGCGGTCGTTCACCGACCTGCAGAAGACGCTGCGGCTGGCGCTGTCGGGCGACGAGCCGCCGGACGTGGTCGAGGCCAACCAGGGGTACGCGGCGATGGCGCAGTTCGTCAAGGCGGGCATGCTGCTGCCGCTGGACTCCTACGACGCCGCCTACGGCTGGAAGAAGCGCTACCCCAAGGGCCTGATCGAGCTCAACAGCGTCACCAAGGACGGCAAGCTCATCGGCTCGGGCAGCCTGTACGGCGTCTCCCTCAACGGTGAGATCGTCGGCCTCTACTACAACAAGGAGAAGCTCTCCAAGCTCGGCATCCAGCCGCCCAGGACGTGGGCCGAGTTCGACCAGGCGCTCGCCACCGCCAAGGGCAAGGGCGAGACGCCGATCGCGTTCGGCAACGTGGAGAAGCTCCCGGCGATGCAGCTGTACGGCATCGTCCAGGACGGCCTGGTGCCCAAGGAGAACGTCCGCAAGCTGGTGTTCGGCAGCGGCGGCGCCTGGACCGACGCGCCGAACGTGCAGGCCGCGCAGAAGCTGGCCGACTGGGGCAGGCAGGGCTACTTCACCAAGGACGCCAACGCGGTGAAGTGGGACGACACCCCGGTGAACTTCGCCAAGGGCGAGGGCGTGTTCATGTTCGGCGGCACCTGGTGGGCGCCCGATCTGAACGACAGCATGAAGGACAAGGTCGGCTTCATGCTGCCGCCGCCGGCGCAGGCGGGCGCGCCCACGGCGACGATGGGCGGCGAGAGCCTGCCGTGGGCGATCACCTCCAAGTCCAAGCACCCGGACGTGGCGGCGGCCTACATCAACTTCATCACCTCGCCGGAGGCCATGGACGTCTCGGTCGAGACCGGGAACCTGCCGGTCCTGCAGGCGCCGTCCAAGCAGCCGTCGGCGGCGCTGATGAAGGAGGTGTCGGCGGCCTGGGCGACGCTCAGCAAGGACGACGGCACCACGCCGTACATCGACTACGCCACGCCGACCTTCACCGACGCGTTCGGCGGCCCGCTGCAGAAGCTGGTGGCCGGGCAGGCGACGGCGCAGGAGGTCATGAAGGCGGCCCAGGACGACTACGCGGCCTTCCAGCAGAAGAAGTAACGAGCAGTAAGCCGTAACGAGCAGCCCGAGGGAGCGCGCACATGACGACCGTCGCGCGGCACAAGAGGCCCGGTTCCCGGCGCGGCGCGCCCGGACCGCGGGACGCCGGGACCGGTGCCGGGGCCCGGTCCCGGCCGGCCGGGGAGCCCGGCCGCATCGGCTGGCTCTACATCCTGCCGGCGCTGCTGGTGTACGGGGCGTTCCTGCTGTGGCCGCTGGTGCGCGGGGCGCAGTTCTCCCTGTACGAGTGGGACGGTCTCGGCCCCGCGACCTGGGCCGGGATCTCCAACTACACCGCGACCTGGTCCGATCCGGTCCTGCGGGGCGCGTTCGGGCATCTGCTGGTGCTGGTGGTGTTCTACGCGGTGCTGCCGTGCTGCATCGCGTTCGTGCTGGTGGCGGCGATGTCCCGGACGAAGATCCGCGGGCTGACGTTCTTCCGCACGGTGCTGTTCCTGCCGCAGGTCGTCGCGATGGTGGCGGTGGCGGTGGCCTGGCGCTGGGTGTACTCGGCGGACGGGCCGGTCAACACGGTGCTGGGGTGGCTGCACGCGCTGGGGCTGCCCGACTGGTCCCGCGGCTGGCTGGGCGACTTCACCTTCGCCCTGCCGGCCGTGGGGGTGATCGGCACCTGGGTCGGGATCGGGCTGGCGCTGGTGCTGTTCCTGGCCGGGGTGCAGAAGATCCCGACGGAGCTGTACGAGGCGGCGCGGATCGACGGCGCCGGGCCGGTGCGGGAGTTCTTCGCGGTCACGCTGCCGGGGCTGCGGCGCGAGCTGGCGGTGGCGCTGACGCTGACCACCATCATGGCGATCCGCAACTTCGACCTGATCTACAACGCGACCGGGGGCGGGCCCGGCGACGCGACCAAGGTGCCGGCCTACGAGGTCTACAACCGCACGTTCAACACCGGCGAGGTCGGCCTGGGCTGCGCCATAGGCGTCACGCTGGCCGTGCTGGCGTTCGCGGTCACCGCCGGCATCGGCCGCCTGGTCGAGGGGAGGGCCCGATGAGCACCCGCACCGAGCGGCTGGTCAACCACGCGATCCTGGTGGTGTTCGCGGTCATCGCGGTGTTCCCGATGATCGGCGTGGTGGTGCAGGCGCTGCAGCTGCCCGACCCGGACTTCGGCACGTTCGCGGAGGCGTGGCGGGAGGGCCGCTTCGGCACGTACATGCGCAACAGCGTGATCGTCACGGTGGTCACCGTGTCCGTGGCGTCGGTCCTGTCGATCATGGCCGGGTACGCGCTGGGCACCATGCGGTTCCGCGGCGCCTCCGTGCTGTTCCTGCTGTTCCTGGCGGGGCTGACCATCCCGACCGAGGCGATCGTGGTGCCGCTGTACTTCGACCTGCGCACGGTGGGGCTGGACAACACCTACGCCGGGCTGATCCTGCCGCAGATCGCGATGTCGGTGGCGTTCGGCACGTTCTGGATGCGGGCCTACTTCCGCAGTGTGCCGCGCTCGCTGGTGGAGGCGTCCCGGCTGGACGGCGCGTCGAGCTGGACGACGCTGTGGCGGGTGCTGGTGCCGATGGGCCGCCCGGCGATCCTCACCATGGTCGTGCTGACCAGCATGTGGACGTGGAACGAGTTCCTGCTGCCGCTGGTGATCGTCAACTCCGACGAGGGGCTGCGCACCGCCCCGCTGGGGCTGTCGTTCTTCCAGGGGACGCACAAGACCGACTACTCGCTGCTCATGGCGGGCGCGCTGATCATCGCGGCGCCCATCGTGTGCGTCTATGTCTTCCTGCAGCGCCAGTTCATCGCAGGAATGCTCTCGGGGGCCGTCAAGGAGTGAAGGAGTCGGGGGCGTGCCACCCCACCGACCCCTCGCGGGCCGGACAACCGAACAGGAGAGTTCATTGCGAAGACTCGCGCTACCCGCCGTCCTCTCGGCCGTGCTGGCGGCCTCGGCGCTCGCGCTGGCCGGAGCCCCGGCGCGGGCCCAGGCGGCGCCGCCGCCCGACCCGGGCGGGCTGGACGTCCTGTTCGTCGGGGCGCATCCCGACGACGAGGCGGGCGCCCTGTCGACCTTCGGGCAGTGGAACGAGTTCGACGGCGCCAGGGTCGGGGTGCTGACCGTCACCCGCGGCGAGGGCGGCGGCAACGCGGTGGGCACCGAGGAGGGCCCGCCGCTGGGCCTGCTCCGGGAGAACGAGGAGCGCCGCGCGGTCGGGAAGGCCGGGGTCGGCGACGTCCACTACCTGGACAAGGTCGACTTCTACTACACCGTGAGCGCGCCGCTGACCGACGAGGCGTGGGGGCACGACGAGAGCCTCGCCAAGGTGGTGCGGCTGGTCCGCGCGACCCGGCCCAAGCTGATCGTGACCATGGAGCCGGCGCCGCTGCCGGGCCAGCACGGCCACCATCAGCAGGCGGCGCGGCTGGCGACGGAGGCGTACTTCGCCGCGGCCGACTCCAAGAAGTTCCCCGAGCAGCTCGGGAAGGAGAGGCTGCGGCCGTGGTCGGCCGGGCGGCTGTTCCTGGCCGGCGGGGCGTCCGGGGCCACCGGGTCGGCGTGCGCCCGGGACTTCACCCCCGCCACCCCGGCGGCGCTCGCGTACGGCGTCTGGAACGGCCGTGCGTCGGCCCGCAACGGCGGCAAGACGTGGGCGCAGGTCGAGCGGGACGCGGCGCGGACCTACGTCAGCCAGGGCTGGGGCGGCTTCCCCGACGTCCCGGTCGATCCGGAGAAGAACGGCTGCGACTACTTCACGCAGATCCACAGCCGGGTGCCGTTCACGCTCGGCAACACCGACCCGACGGGCATGCTCGAGGGCGCGCTGAAGCCGTCCAAGGGCGGGCTCCCGCTGGGCACCGAGTTCTCCCTGACGACGGAGTCGTTCGGGGTGACGGCGGGGAAGGCGTTCACGGTCACGGCGCACGCCCGCTCGCCACGGGCGCTGCCGGGCGGCAAGGTCGCGCTGTCGGTCCCCTCCGGCTGGACGGTGACGGGCTCGGGCGATCTCGGCACGGTCGGCTCCAGGGAGCGCACCGCGCGGTTCACCGTCACGCCCCCGGCGGGCGCCGCCAACGGGCGCGCACGGCTCGCGGCGAACCTGACCACCGGGCAGGGCTCCGGGCAGACGGCCGTCCCGGTGGAGGTCCGGCCAGCCGTCACGGGCGTCCAGGAACCGCTGCCGCGCGTGGCCGACTTCGACGCCTGGGCCGAGAAGACCGGCGTGCCCGCGCTGAGCGGCCGGATGAAGCGCGTGCTCACGCTGGCGTCCGGCAAGTCGCGCACGGTCCGCGTCGACCTGGCCAACAGCGCCGGCTCCGCCCAGCAGGGGACGGTCAAGCTCGGCCTGCCCGAGGGCTTCGCGGCGGACGCGGCGTCCAAGCCGTACGAGCTGGCGGCCGGGGCCAAGGGATCGGTGACCTTCACCGTCACCAACACCGACGCCTCGCTGCCCACCTCCAACCAGGGCGGCACCGGCGGGGACTACGACTTCACCGTCACCACCGCCTCCGCGTCCGGCGGCACCGACGTGCAGCGGGGCGGCCTGGAGCTGGTTCCCACCGCCGAGCTGCCCAAGGCGCAGAACGCGCCGGCCGTCGACGGCAAGGAGGGGCCCGGCGAGTACCCCGGGCCCGAGCTCGACCTGTCCCGGCTCTGGGAGGGAACGGCCTGCGAGTCGGCCGCCGACTGCTCGGCCACCGGCAAGGTGACCTGGACCGACGAGGCCCTCAACGTCCTGGTCAAGGTCCGCGACGAGGCGCGCGGCACGGTGCTGGGCGCCGACGACTGCAAGCGGCACTGGCGCACCGACTCCGTCGAGATCGCCGTCGACCCGCGCGGCGACTCCGAGAACACCTCCACCACGTTCAAGACCGGCGTCTTCCCGGGGATGGCGGACGGGAAGCCGTGCTTCGAGCGCGACGCCGACCACCACCAGGGGCCCGGTGGGGAGACCGCCCCCGGCATGAAGGTCGCGGCCACCGTCAACGAGCCCTACGACGGCTACGTGATCGAGACGAGCATCCCGTTCACGGCGCTGCCCTCGGCCGTCGACCCGGCGCGGATGGGCCTGAACATCTTCGTGTACGACTCCGACACCCGGGACAAGGTCGGCCAGACCCGGATCGGCTGGTCCACCTGGGGCGGCGTGCAGGGCGACCCGTACCGCTGGGGCCTGGTGTCGCTGCCGGGCCACACCCCGCCGTCCGGGGTGCCGGGCACGCCGGAGCCGCCGGTGATGCCGACGGACGCGGCGGTCTCGGTGGACTCGCCCGAGTCGATCGTCCAGGCGGCCCGTACGGGTGTGCCGCTCGCGGGCGGTCCGGCCGCGCCGCCGTGGCGCACGGCGCGCATCGAAGGGAAGCCTGCGGTGTCCGGCGGCTCGGTCACCTTCAGGCTGGCGGCGACCGGGCCGGGCACGGCCCACGTCCACGTCTGGGACGGCAAGGTCCTCGGCACGAAGAAGGTCGCCGTCGACCGCGCCGGGACCCGGACGGTGACGGTGCCGGGCGCGAGCGGCGTCCTGGCCGTGGCCTTCGAGGCGAAGGGGGGAGGGACGGCGAGCAGCGCGGCCCCGATCTCCGGGTGACCCGCTGATCGCGCCGGCTCCGGCGCCCGGGTCCGCCGGGCGCCGGGGCCGGCCGGGCTACTTGCCGACGAGGGTGTGCGAGAACGAGTACCGGCCGGCGCGGTAGACGTGCGTCGCGTACTCGACGGCGGTGCCCTTGTCGTCGAAGGCGGTCCGGGTCATGGTGAGCAGCGGCGTGCCGCGCCGCTCGTCGAGCAGCCGGGCCTCGGCCGCGGTGGCGGCGCGCGCCCCGATCGTCTGGTGGGCGATCCGCAGGTTGACCCCCGCGGCGCGGAACGTCTCGTACAGGCCGTGCTCCTCCAGTTCGGCGGCGGTGACCTGGAGCAGCCCGGCGGGCAGGTGGTTGGTCATCAGCGCGAGGGGCTCGGCGCCGGTGAGGCGGAGCCGGTGCACCCGGACGACCGGGGTACCGGGCGCGACGCCGAGCCCGGCGGCGATCTCGGCCTCGGCCGGGACGGTGTCCAGTTCCAGCACGCGGGTGCGCGGCTCGCGCCCGGCGGCCTTGAGGTCGTCGTAGAGGCTGGACAGTTCGAGGGGGCGCTGCACCTGGGACTGGACGACCTGGGTGCCGACCCCGCGGCGGCGGACCAGCAGGCCCTTGTCGACCAGGTGCTGGATGGCCTGCCGCACGGTGGGCCGCGACAGCCGGTGGCGGGCGGCCAGCTCCAGTTCGTTCTCCAGCCGGCTGCCCGGGGAGAGCTCGCCCGCCAGGATCGCCGCTTCGAGCTGCTGGGCCATCTGGAAGTAGAGCGGGACGGGGCTGCCGCGGTCCAGGGTGAGGACGGGCGTCGGGGCGGGGCCGGGTGCGGTGCGTGCCACGGGGGCGGCTCCCTAAGGTCGGTCCTCCTGAGAATACCGGACTGTCCGAAAGCAAGTCGTAAAGTCCATATGTCCAGACATTCTCTTGACATGTATTGGAGCGTTCCATGAGACTCGCTCACATGGGCGCCGTACCGGGGAGCCGAGGACGCCTCCCCACGAGGAGGGCTGCATGAGGGTCGGACTCGCAGGAGCAGGGCGGATCGGCGCGGGGCACGCGGAGACGCTGCGCGGCCTCGCCGAGGTCGAGGAGGTCGTCGTCGCCGACGCCGACCCGGGGCGGGCCCGGGAGGTGGCCGGCAAGCTCGGCCTGCGGGCCGTGGACGGCGTCGACGCGCTGTTCGCGGCCGGCCCGGACGCGCTGGTCATCGCCACCCCGACCGCCGCCCATGCCGAGCTGCTGGTCAGGGCGGTCGAGGCGGGCCTGCCCGCGTTCGTGGAGAAGCCCGTCGCCGCCGGCCTGGACGAGACGATCAAGGTGCTGGCCGCGATCCGCGGCGCGGAGTCCCCCGTCCAGGTCGGGTTCCAGCGCCGCTTCGACCCCGGCCACGTCGCCGCCCGGGACGCGGTCCGCTCGGGCCGGCTCGGCTGGGTGCACACGGTCCGCTCGACCACCTTCGACCCCGCGCCGCCGCCGGACGCCTACATCCCCACCTCGGGCGGGCTGTTCCGGGACTGCTCGGTGCACGACTTCGACGGCGTCCGGTTCGTCACCGGGCGGGAGGTCGCCGAGGTGACCGCGGCCGGCGCCAACCGGGGCGCGCCGGTCTTCACCGAGCACGGCGACGTCGACACCGGCTCGGCCCTGCTCACCCTGGACGACGGCACCCTCGCCGCCGTCTCCGCCACCCGCTACAACGGCGCCGGGTACGACGTGCGGCTGGAGGTGTTCGGCTCCCGCGACAGCGTGGTGGCCGGGCTCGACGACCGCACGCCGCTGTCCCCGGCCGGCGAGGGCTTCCACCCCGCCGGCCTGCCGCACGCGGGCTTCCTGCAGCGGTTCGCCGAGGCCTACACCGCCGAGCTGCGCGCCTTCGTGGACGTGGCCGCCGGGCGCGCGCCGAGCCCGTGCCCGCCCGAGGAGAGCCTGGAGGCGTTCTACGTCGCCGAGGCGTGCGAGATCTCCCGGAGGGAACGGCGCGCCGTGACGGTCGAGGAGGTCCGCCGATGATCCCCGCGCGGCGCGTGGCCGCGGCGCCGATCTCGTGGGGCGTGTGCGAGGTGCCCGGCTGGGGCCACCAGCTCTCCGCCGGACGGGTGCTCGCCGAGATGCGCGAGCTGGGCGTGGCCGCCACCGAGTTCGGCCCCGAGGGGTTCCTGCCCGCCGACCCCGGCGAGCGGGCCCGGCTGCTGGGCTCCCACGGGCTGCGGCCGGTCGGGGGGTTCGTCCCGCTCGTCCTGCACGACCCGGACCGCGATCCGCTGCCGGAGGCGGCGCGCGTCCTCGACGCGTTCGGGGACGCGGGCGCGACCGTCGTGCTCGCCGCCGCCACCGGCCTGGACGGCTACGACGGCCGGCCCGCGCTCGACGACCGCGCCTGGACGACCCTGCTGCGCAACCTGGACCGCGTCACCGCCTGCGCCGCCGAGCGCGGCCACCGCGCCGCGCTCCACCCGCACGTCGGCACGGTCGTCGAGGACCGCGCCGACGTGGAACGCGTGCTGGACGGCTCGCAGGTGCCGCTCTGCCTGGACACCGGCCATCTCCTCATCGGCGGCACCGACCCCCTCGACCTGGCGCGGGAGGCGGGCGACCGGATCTCGCACGTCCACCTCAAGGACGTCGACGCCGCGCTCGCCGAGGCCGTCCAGACCGGGCGCACCCCCTACACGCAGGCCGTCAGGGACGGGATCTACCGGCCGCTCGGCCGCGGCGACATCGACGTCCGCGGCATCATCGGCGCCCTGGAGAAGACCGGGTACGACGGCTGGTACGTCCTGGAGCAGGACACTGTCCTGACCGGCGAGCCCGCCCCCGGCGCCGGGCCCCGGGACGACGTCCGCGCCTGCCTGGACTTCCTCGCGCCCCGGGAAGAGGAGGACGCGTGAGCCACGACCTGATCACCATGGGCCGGGTCAGCGTGGACGTCTACCCGCGCGACGTGGGCGTCCCGCTGGAGGAGGTCGAGACGTTCGGCAAGTACCTGGGCGGGAGCCCGACCAACGTGGCCGTCGCCGCCGCCCGCTACGGGCACCGGACCGCCGTCGTCACCCGCACCGGCGACGACCCCTTCGGCCGGTTCATCCACCGGGCGCTGCGCGAGTACGGGGTGGACGACCGGTTCGTCACGGCGGTGCCGGGCCTGCCGACCCCGCTCGCCTTCTGCGAGATCTTCCCGCCCGACGACTTCCCGCTCTACTTCTACCGCTACCCCAAGGCGCCCGACATGGAGATCCGCGCCGGGGAGCTGGACCTCGGCGCGATCGCCGCCGCGCGGATCTTCTGGGCGACGGTCACCGGGCTGTCGGCCGAGCCCAGCCGGGAGGCGACGCTGGCCGCGCTCGCCGCGCATCCCGGCACCACCATCCTGGACCTGGACTACCGGCCGATGTTCTGGGCGTCGCCGGAGGAGGCGCGGCGCCGTACCGCGCCCGCCCTGGAGCACGCCTCCGTCGCGATCGGGAACCTGGAGGAGTGCGAGGTAGCGGTGGGGGAGCGCGAGCCGCGCGCCGCCGCCCGCGCCCTGCTGGACCGCGGCGTGTCGGTCGCGATCGTCAAGCAGGGGCCCCGCGGGGTGCTGGCCGCGTCCGCGGACGAGGTCGTGGAGGTCCCGCCCACCCCGGTCGAGGTCGTCAACGGGCTCGGCGCGGGCGACGCGTTCGGGGGAGCGGTCTGCCACGGCCTGCTGGAAGGCTGGCCGCTGGACAGGATCCTGCGGTTCGCGGGCGCGGCCGGGGCGATCGTCGCCTCCCGGCTCGCCTGCGCGGACGCCATGCCGACCGCGGGCGAGGTGGAGCGGTTGATCGAACGGAACGCGGAGGCCACGCCATGAGCGGGAACGAGAGCATCGGCGCGGGCGCGTTCGCCGCGCGCTACGCCGAACTGGTGGAGGTCAGGGCGGCCCGGCCGCAGGCGATCGCCGAGGCCGCGGCGCGCCGCGTCCGCCCCCCGGCGCCGCCGGGCGCGGCCGGACCACTGATGATCATCGCGGCCGACCATCCGGCCCGCGGGGCGCTGGCCGCGGGCCCGGCCCCGCTGGCCATGGGCGACCGGCGCGACCTGCTGGAACGGGTCTGCGCCGCGCTGGCCCGGCCGGGCGTCAGCGGCGTGCTCGGCACCCCCGACGTCATCGAGGACCTGCTGCTGCTCGGCGCGCTGGACGGCAAGTTCGCCATCGGCTCGATGAACCGGGGCGGGCTGGCGGGCGCGGCGTTCGAGATCGACGACCGGTTCACCGCCTACACCGCCGCGGCGATCGCCGCCGCCGGGCTGGACGGCGGCAAGATGCTGCTGCGGCTGGACCTGTCCGATCCGGCGACCGCCCGTACGCTGGAGTCCTGCGCGCACGCCGTGACCGGGCTGGCCGGGCACGGGCTGATGGCCATGGTCGAGCCGTTCCTGTCGGCCCGGCGCGGCGACGGCAGGGTCGGCAACCTGCTCACCCCGGAGGCCATGATCAAGGCGATCGCGATCGCGTCCGGGCTGGGCGCCACCTCCGCCCGCACCTGGCTGAAGGTCCCCGTCGTCGACCGGATGGAGGAGGTCATGGCGGCCTCGACGCTGCCCGCGCTGCTGCTGGGCGGCGAGGTGACCGGCGACCCCGGCGCCGCGCTGGCCGGATGGAAGGCGGCGCTCGCGCTGCCGTCCGTCCGCGGCCTGGTCGTCGGGCGCACGCTGCTGTACCCGCCGGACGACGACGTCGCCGGCGCCGTCGACGCCGCCGTGGGGGTGCTGTGACCATGCCCGTCACCACCGAGATCACCCCCGAGGGCGCGGGCTGGACCTACTCCGGGCTGCGCGTGGTGACGCTCGCCCCCGGCGAGCAGGCCGCGGTCGAGACCGGGGACGCCGAGACGCTGGTGCTGCCGCTGTCAGGGGCGTGCGAGGCGGCGATCGAGGTCCCGGCGGACGAGGCCGCGGTCACCTTCCGCCTCGACGGCCGCCCCGACGTGTTCTCCCGGGTCACCGACTTCGCGTACGCGCCCCGCGACGCGACGGTCGTGCTGTCGTCCCGGGACGGCGGCCGGTTCGCGCTGCCGTCCGCGCGCTGCGAGCGCCGCCTGCCGCCCCGCTACGGCCCGGCCGAGCGGGTCCCGGTCGAGCTGCGCGGCGCCGGGACGATGAGCCGCCAGGTCAACAACTTCTGCACGCCCGAGGCGTTCGAGGCCGACCGCCTCATCGCGTGCGAGGTGCTGACGCCGGGCGGCAACTGGTCGTCCTACCCGCCGCACAAGCACGACGAGGAGACGCCGACCGAGGCGGTGCTGGAGGAGATCTACTACTTCGAGGTCGCCGCGGGACGGGAGGGCCGGGAGGGCATGGGCTACCAGCGCGTGTACGGGACCGCCGAGCGCCCCATCGACGTGCTGGAGGAGGTCCGCACCGGCGACACCGTCGTCATCCCGCACGGCTGGCACGGCCCGTCCATCGCCGCGCCCGGCTACGACCTGTACTACCTGAACGTGATGGCCGGGCCGGGCGCCGAGCGCGCGTGGCTGATCTGCGACGACCCGGCGCACGCCTGGATCCGCGACACCTGGCCGGGGCGGCCGGCCGACCCGAGGCTGCCGATGTGCTCGGCCGCCGGACCGGAGGGAGAGCGATGACGGGGACCGAGCGGCTGACCGTCGGGCAGGCGGTCGTGCGCTTCCTGGCGAACCAGTGGACCGAGCGCGACGGGACGCGGCGCCGCTTCTTCGCGGGCTGCTTCGGCATCTTCGGGCACGGCAACGTGGCGGGCCTGGGGCAGGCGCTGCTGGAGTACGGCGACCTGCTGCCGTACCGGGCCGCGCGCAACGAGCAGGCGATGGTGCACGCGGCGGCCGGGTACGCGCGGATGACCGACCGGCTGGAGGCGTGGGCGTGCACGACCTCCATCGGGCCCGGCGCGACGAACCTGGTGACGGGCGCGGCGCTGGCGACGATCAACCGGCTGCCGGTGCTGCTGCTGCCGGGCGACGTGTTCGCGACCCGTCCGGCCAATCCCGTGCTGCAGGAGTTGGAGGACGCGCGGTCCTACGACGTGTCGGTCAACGACTGCCTCCGGCCGGTGTCGAGGTTCTGGGACCGGATCAACCGTCCCGAGCAGCTCCCCTCGGCGCTGCTGGCGGCGATGCGGGTGCTGACCGATCCGGCGGAGACGGGCGCGGTGACGCTGGCGCTGCCCCAGGACGTCCAGGCCGAGGCGTACGACTGGCCGGCCGAGCTGTTCGCCGAGCGGGTCTGGCGGATCCGGCGGCCCGTGCCCGAGCCGGAGGCCGTCGCCGAGGCGGCCGCGGTGCTGACCGCCGCGGAGCGGCCGCTGATCGTGGCCGGGGGCGGGGTGATCTACTCGGGGGCGACCGCCGAGCTGGCCGCGTTCGCGGAGGCGACCGGGATCCCGGTGGCCGAGACGCAGGCGGGCAAGGGCTCGCTGCCCTGGGACCACGCCTGCTCGGTGGGCGCGGTCGGCGCGACCGGGACCACCGCCGCCAACGCCCTCGCCCGCGAGGCGGACGTGGTCCTCGGCATCGGGACCCGCTACAGCGACTTCACCACGGCCTCGCGCAGCCTGTTCGCCCGGCCCGGTGTCCGCTTCGTCAACCTCAACGTCGCGACGCCGGACGCCGTCAAGCACGCGGGCGTGCCGCTGGTCGCCGACGCCCGGACGGGCCTGGCCGCCCTGCGCGGCGCGGCCGGGGCGTACGCGGTGGCGCCCGCGTACCGGCGGGAGGCCGCGGACCTGGCCGCGCGCTGGAACGCCGAGGTCGACCGCGCCTACGCGCTGGGCCACGCACCGCTGCCCGCCCAGTCCGAGGTCATCGGCATCGTCAACGAGGTGAGCGGTCCCCGCGACGTGGTGGTGTGCGCGGCCGGTTCGATGCCCGGCGACCTGCACAAGCTCTGGAGGACCAGGGACCCCAAGGGGTACCACGTCGAGTACGGCTACTCCTGCATGGGCTACGAGATCGCCGGCGGGCTCGGGGTGAAGCTGGCCGCGCCCGACCGCGAGGTGTTCGTGCTCGTCGGCGACGGCTCGTACCTGATGATGGCGCAGGAGCTCGTCACCGCCGTCGCCGACGGGATCAAGCTCGTCGTCGTGCTGGTGCAGAACCACGGGTTCGCCTCGATCGGCAACCTGTCGGAGTCGGTCGGCGCCGAGCGCTTCGGCACCCGGTTCCGGCTGCCCGGCGACCTGGCCGCGAGCGCCGCCGCGATGGGCGCCGACGTGCTGCGCGCCGGCACCGCCGCGCAGTTCCGCGACGCGCTGCGGCAGGCCCGCGACTCCGCCCGCACGACGGTCGTGCACGTCGAGACCGACCCGCTGGTGCCCGCGCCCGACGGCGAGGCCTGGTGGGACGTCCCCGTCGCCGAGGTCTCCGGGCTGGAACCGGCGCGCCGGGCCCGCGCCGGATACGAGGAGGCCAAGAAGACCCAGCGCCCCTTGATCTAGGGGCGGCCCCACGCGTGCCGCGTCCCCGGGGGGCCGTGCCGGTACGGCCTCCCGGGGACGCGGTTCTCAGCGGGTCAGGAGCTCGCGACCACCTCGAACTTCACGGTCTTGGTGGTGGCGTGCCCGGCCCGGTCGGTGGTGGTGACGACCAGCTCGTGCGCGCCGGGACCGAGTTCCCTCAGCGGGATGGGCTTCCCGGAGGCGATCTTGTCGCCGTCGATCTCCGCCCTGAGGGTGCCGACGCCGGAGACGGCGTCGGCCGCGGAGAACACCGGGGTGATCGTCTCGGCGAGGCCGTACTGCTTGGCCTCCACACCGGTCACCGTCAGGCCCGGAGCGGTCTTGTCGATCTTCACCTTGGCCCGGCCGACCTCGGAGAGGTTCCCGGCGCTGTCGACCGCCCGGTAGCGGACCTGCGTCTCGCCCTCGGCGCTCAGCACCAGCCCGGCCGCCGGGACGTTCACCCAGGTGGCGCCGCCGTCCAGGGAGTACTGGCGGGCCGACACCGCGCCGTCGTCGCTCGCGTCCACCCGGACCGTCACGTTGGTCTTGTACCAGCCGTGCGACCCGTCCGGCTGGGCGGGGCTGAGCGTCAGCGTGGCGGACGGCGGGGTCGCGTCGGCGATCCCGTCGCCCCGGAAGGTGAACGAGTCGACGTCCAGGCCACCGGTCGAGGTGACGTACAGCCTGCCCGTCCCGGCGGGCGGCTTGCCGAGGTCGGTGGTGACCGTCCGCCAGCCCGAGCCGCGCTCCACCGGCACGGTGGCGAACGGCTTGGCCGTCGGCGAGTTCCACCGCAGCGACAGCGTCCCGGCGCCCGCCGCCCGCGTCTCCACCGACTCGATCCCGGTGAGGTTGACCGGGTCGTAGGCGATCCAGTCACCGGCGTCGAACGAGGTGATCTTGAACTTGCCGGAGGCGGTGTCGTCGGCCGTTCTGGTCACCCCGCTGGTGGCGTCGCCGTGTTCGGCCTGCATCAGCTTGGGGTTGACGATCAGGGTGGCCTCGCCCTGCGCGGGCGGGACGCCATTGGCGCCGTTGTCGCGGTAGGTCACGACGATGACGCCGTAGATGTTCTCCGTCTCGCCGTGCTCGGGCGCGTTCGCCGGGGTCGGCCAGGCCCCGCCGCAGCCGGTGCCGGTCGTCTCCGGGTGGGCGTGCGAGTCGTGGCCGAGCCCGAACGTCCACTGCACCCGGGAGCAGACGGGGCTGTTCCCGTCCTCGGCGTCCGACACGCCGATCTTGAACGGGAGCGGCTGGCCCCAGTCGAAGAACCCGCCGTTGGCCGGGGTCTGGATCGTCACCTCGGGCGCGGTGTTGCCCACCGAGATCTCGGTGGAGGTCAGGCCCGCCCGGCCGCCGGAGTCGGTGACCCGCAGCCGCGCGATGTACTGCCCCAGGTCCGTGTAGGTGTGCGAGGCGGTGACCCCGGTGGCGTCGAACGTGCCGTCGCCGTCGAAGTCCCACTCGTAGGTCAGCGCCCCCGGCTCGGTGTCGGTGGAGGTGGAGGCGTCGAACGCCACCGTCAGCGGCGCGGTGCTGCTGGACGCCTTGTCCACCCTGATCTTCGCCTGCGGCGTCTTGTTGTCGGGCGAGTAGTCGATCCGGTAGAGGCCGGCGTCGGGGTTGGCCCGGAAGAAGCCGTCGCCGTAGTCCAGCACGTACAGCGACCCGTCCGGGCCGAACTCGATGTCCATCGGGCTGTCGGTGATCGGCATCGCCGCGTTGCGCAGCGCGCTGTTGGGCAGGAAGTGCTCGATGGAGGTGACCGGCCCGTCGGGGTGCGTCACCCCGAACGCCGCCAGGTAGTCCTGCGAGAACTCGGCGAAGAACGCCTTCTTGTCCCAGTACGCCGGGAACTTGCTCTTGGACGGGTTGTCGGCGTCGTAGTGGTAGACCGGCCCGCCCATCGGCCCCTGCCCGCCCTGCGGGTCGAAGTCGACGAGCCCGGCCCACTCGGCGGGCTGGTGGGTGGCGTTGTCGCCGTAGTAGAGGTCCGCGGGCACCGCCGCCGGCAGCTGCTCGATCCCGGTGTTCCACCGCGAGGTGTTCTTCGGACCGGCCGCGCAGTCGAACCACTCGCGCGGCTGCGAGGTCGCGAAGTTCCAGTCGTTGTAGTTGAAGTTGTCGCCCGTGCAGTACGGCCAGCCGCTGTTCATCGGCTTGCCGATCGGGGTGATGTTCCACTCGACGTAGCCCAGCGGCCCGCGCTGCGCGTTGCCGGTGCCGGCGTCGGGCCCGTAGTCCGCCCACGACACCGTGCCGGTCTTGGCGTCGACGTCGATGCGGAACGGATTCCGCACCCCGGTCACGAAGATTTCGGGACGCGTTTTCGGGGTGCCCGGCGCGAACAGGTTCCCCGCCGGGACGCTGTACGACCCGTCCGCCGCCACCTTGAACCGCAGGATCTTCCCGCGCAGGTCGTTGCTGCTGCCCGCGCCGCGCCGGGCGTCGAACCCGGGGTTCATCCGGGGCGCGTCGTTGTTGGGCGCGTAGCCGTTGGCGCCCGGCGTGCCCGCGGGCGTGTTGTCACCGGTGGCCAGGTACAGGTTGCCGTCGGCGTCCCAGTCCATGTCGCCCGCGACGTGGCAGCACTGCCCGCGCTGCGCCTCGACCTTGATGATGACCTGCTCGGTGGACAGGTCCAGCGCGCTGCCCGTCCACTTGAAGCGGGACAGCTGGTTGTAGCCCTTCCACCGGTCCCAGTACGAGTCGTCCTCGCCCTCGGGCAGCGAGTTGGGCGCCGACCCGGCCGGGGTCGTCTCCGGGTAGGGCGCCGTCATCGTCCTGGGCGCGTAGTAGACGTAGACCCACTTGTTCTGGTCGAAGCCGGGGTCGATCGCGATGGTCTGGAGGCCGTCCTCGGAGTTGGCGTACACCGGGATGGTGTTGATGACCCGGGTGACGCCGCTGGACGGGTCGGTCAGCCGGACCTCGCCGTTGCGGGCGGTGTGCAGGACCCGCCGGTCGGGCAGGACGGCCAGGTCGATCGGCTCGCCCACGTTCTTGGTCAGCGTGATCTTCTCGTAGTTCGTCCACTCGGTGGCCGGATCATGGCCCGGATGGGCCTGGGCCGGCGTGCCGAGCGCCGTCAGCACGAGCGCCGCGGCCGCCGCGAGGGCGCCGAGCACCGCTGAAGTACGCTTCATGGTGATGCTGCTCCTGGGGGAGTGGTGTGGGCCCGGGCCGCCACGCCCGCCGCGGCAACGGCGAGGCGCATGTGGCGGCCCGGCTTCGCGTCCGGCCTCGGATCAGCGGCGCAGCGCGGACATGTTGTCGTAGCTCAGTTCGGCGAACCGGAGTGACTGCCCCGGGTCGGCGGTGCCGCCGGGCGCGTTGTCCTGCTCGTACATCGGGTAGTGGTGGCCGCTCTTCAGCTCGCGGAAGAACGCGGCGTAGTCGATGTCGCCGGTCCCGAACGGCACCATGTCGTAGCCGTTGGCGTTGGCGGGGTTGCTCCGGCCGTCCTTGGCGTGGAACAGCGGGAAGCGCCGCTCCACCGGCCTGACGACGGCGACGGGGTCGAAGACGTCGGTCTGGACGGAGCCGTCGGGCGCGGTGAAGGTCCTGAACCTGTGCTGCGCGACGTGCGCCCAGTAGATGTCCATCTCCAGGTACACGTACTTCGGATCGGTGATCTTGAGGAAGTACTCCAGCCTGCGGATGCCCGACGAGCGGGTCGGCCGGCCCAGGGCGTCGGGCGGGCCGCTGTCGAGCAGGAAGTTGTAGGCGGCGTCGTGGTTGTGGGTGTAGAGCTTGGTCCCGCCGGCCTGCCTGGCGATGGCGCCGAGCTGGTGCCACTTGTCGGCCGCCACGTCCCAGTCGGCCTTGTACGCGCTGGAGGTGGGGTCGGACCCGGTGCCCATGTGGTCCAGGCCGAGGATGCCGGCGATCTCCAGGGTCCGCTTGAAGCGGTCCAGGTCGGCCTGCGTCAGCGGCCACGAGGACGGGATGAAGCCGTGGTTGCCCTCGGCCCGCAGCCCGTTGTCGTCCAGCCACCGGCGCAGCAGCCGCGCGCCCTCGACGGTCTCCAGGTCGGCGCCGCCCTCGGCGTTGGCGTGCTGCCGGTAGCCGGCGAACTCCACGCGCTCGAAGCCGATCTCCGAGAGCGCCTCCAGGACCCGGCGGAAGCCGGACGGCAGGTTCGTGGTCAGCGGGTCGCGCGAGATCGCGTCCCGGACGGTGTAGAGGATGATGCCGCGCTTGCTGTCGCGGATCAGCGGCCCGTCCGCGGCGGCCTGGCGCGGGAAGGCGGGCAGGGCCGCGGCGGCGGCGATCCCGGTGCCGGCCGCCAGGATCTGGCGGCGGCTCAGGCCCAGCCTGCGGCCCAGGACGGCGTCCTGCTCCTGCCCGGCGAGCGCCTCGTCGGACGGCTGGAACTCAGGTGAACCGGAACGGGGTGGGTGAGGGAAGGCCACGCACGTATCCCTTCTCGGGGAACGCGTGCGCCGACCGCGTCGCGTCGAACCGTTCTCCGGCCCGTCCGGCGTGCCACCGCCGTCCGGCCTGGATCGCCCACATTGTCATACGCGGGTGTGGCGAGGTCAATGGTGCGTCGCAGGTCCTCAACCGGCCACGGTCCGGTCGATGGTGTCGGGCGCGAGCACGTACTCCACCACCATGACCGCGGCCCCGACGACCCCGGCCCGGTCGCCGAGCTCGCTGGCGCGGATGCCCAGGTGCTGGGTGGCCAGCGGCAGCGAGCGGCTGTAGATGACCTCCCGCACGCCCGCCAGGACGTGCTCGCCGGCCTCGGCGATGTCGCCGCCGATGACGATGACCGACGGGTTGAAGAAGTTCACGATGGAGGCCATCACGCCGCCGACCTCGCGGCCCGCCTGCCGGACGAGCTGCGCCGCCCTGGTGTTGCCCGCGCGCATCAGCGCCACCACGTCGCGGCTGCCGGAGGCGTCGATGCCCTCGGCCCGCAGCGCCGCCGCCAGCGCCGCGCCGCCCGCGACCGCCTCGACGCAGCCGACGTTGCCGCACCGGCACAGCACGTCGGAGCCGCCCAGGCGGATGTGGCCGACGTCGCCCGCGGCGCCCTGCGCGCCGCGGTGCAGCCGGCGGTCGGAGACGATCCCGCAGCCGATGCCGGTGCCCATCTTGATGAAGATCATGTGGTCGGCCTCGGGGCGCGCCGCCCAGTGCTCGCCCAGCGCCATGATGTTCACGTCGTTGTCGACCAGGACGGGCGCGCCGAGCCGCCCGCCGAGCCACTCGGGCACGGGGAAGCCGTCCCAGCCGGGCATGATCGGCGGGTTGACCGGCTGCCCGGTGGTGTGCTCGACCGGGCCGGGCAGGCCCACCCCGACCCCGCACACCTGCGCCGGGTCGCGCCCGGCCTCGGCGAGCATCTCCCGGAAGGCGGTGACCAGCCAGCCGAGCGTGGCCTCGGGGCCCCGGTCGATGGGCAGCTCCGCGGCCCGTTCGAGCAGGACGGTCATGCCGAGGTCGATGACGGCCAGCCGGGCGTGGGTGGCGCCCAGGTCGGCGGCGAGCACGACCCGGACGCTCTCGTTGAACGCGAACGCGGCGGCGGGCCGTCCGCCCGAGGAGATCGCGTCCTCGGTGGCCACCACCCAGCGGTGGTTCATCAGGGCATCGAGCCGCTGCGAGACCGTGGAGCGGGCCAGCCCGGTGAGCTGGACCAGCTCGGCCCGGGTCCGGGCCCGGCCGTCCCGGAGGATCGTCAGCAGTGCCCCCGCACCGATGTTCTGACTGCTGGCTTCTCCTGGCATGCGGCCCCTCTTTGTCCGAACTGCGACAGACTTCCGTTGACAGAAATCATAAGTCGAGCTTATCGTCCCCAAATATGCCGGAGATCGGGGATCGGTCGCGCGGAATACCCGGTACCGCCGGGCGACCGGCCCCCACGGCGTGCTCGTCGATCACCACCCCGCCGCCCGGCGGGTCCGGTCCGGTTCCCCCTCCGTCGTCGCGCCGAGACGCGGGGATCGGGGAGTGCCACCCTGTCCGGATCCGCCAGGCGGTGAGGCCCGCCCTGCAGAACCCGGGCGAGCCGCCGGTCACCCGGCGGTTCGTCCACCCCATGCCGGGCCGAGCCCCGGCTCCCGCGCCTGCTCCGCGACCGGAGCGGGACGGCGGATCCCCGACAGGGTCGCCGCCGCCGAGTCGTGCCCGTGGCGGTCGCCCAGATCCAGGAAATGTGAGGCGGCGCGCTCGGCCAGCGCGGCGGCCTCGTCGTGACGGCCGCGCGCCAGCGCGATGAGGGCCGACTCCCGCAGCAGCCAGGCCGCGCTGCGGCGGTCCTGGAGGCCGTCCAGCAGCCGCATGGCCTCCTGGCACGCCTCGGCCGCCCCGTCCGCGTCGCCGAGCTCCAGGGTGCACCGGGTGATGCGGCTGAGCGCCGTCGCCTGGAAGTGGGGCTCGCCGAGAGTACGGGCCAGGCCCAGGGCCTCCTGGGCGGCGGCCAATGCCTCGTCGTAGCGTTCCGAGGAGACCAGGGCGTCGGCCTTGGCGCTGAGGGCCACGACCTGGGCGCGTTGGTCGCCCGCCTCCCGCGCCAGGCCCACGGCACGCCCGGCCAGAGTGAAGGACTCTTCCCAGGCCGTCACCTCATCCGGAGCCTGGACCTGGAGAAAGGTCAGCATGCTCAGCGCGTACGACTGCTCGCGGTGCATGCCGAGCCGTTCAAAGGCCGACGCGCACGCCCGCGCCGCCTCGGCCGCCTCGGCGGGCGGCGCGGCGTAGAGGGTCAGGACGGCGAGCCCGTACTCCTCGCGCCACATGATCGGCTCATCCTCCGCGTCCCGGGCGGCGTCGCGCACGATCCGCCGCAGCCGCCGCAGCGCCGCGGCGTCGACCTGGCGGTGCAGCAGCGGCACCACCAGGTCCACCAGCCGGGCCGCCGGCTCGTACAGCCCGGCCGCGCACGCCCGGCCGACGGCCTGCTCGATCAGGGAGCGGTGCGCGGCCAGCCAGTCGATCGGCTCGCCCGCGCCGCCCCGGAACGCGGCCGGAAGGAGGTCCGCGTCGATCGCCGACGGCCCCGCGCCCGCGACGTCCTCGGCCGGCAGGTCGTTGGACGAGCGCGCCCGCGCGTGCTGGGCCAGCGCGGCCAGCGCCGTCAGCGCGGCGGTGAGCCGGACCAGCGCGGCCCGGTTGGCCGGACGGTCCGGCGGCCCGGCCAGCTCGGCGGCGAAGTCGGCGGTGAGATCGTGGAACCGGTAGCGCGGCTCCCCGGACGCGTCCACGCCCGAGGGCTGCAGCAGACCCGCGTTCACCAGGTCCTCCAGCGGGCGCTCCCGGTCGCCGCCCGACAGCAGCGAGAGCAGCCACGCCGTGACGTCGGCCCGCGCGACCAGGCCCAGCCTGCGGAAGGCGCCGGCTGCCGCCGCGTCCAGCGCCCGGTAGCCGACCCGCAGCCCGGCCCGGACCTCCAGCCCGCCCACCGACAGCTCGTCCAGCCTGCGGCCGTCCTCGCGCAGCCGCCGGTCGAGCGCCGCCAGCGCGACCGACGGGTGCGCCGCCAGCCGCGCCCCGGCGATCCGCAGCGCCAGCGGGAGGTGCCCGCACGCCTCGGCGACCCGGCGGGCCGCCTCGGGCTCGGCGGCGACGCGCCCGTCCCCGACCATCCGGCGCAGCAGCCCCGCCGCCTCCTCCGGCGTGAACGGGGCGAGCCGGACCGCCCGGTTGCCCGGCAGCTCGGCCAGCGGGCTCCTGCTGGTCACCAGCACGGCGCAGCCCGCGGTCCCCGGCAGCAGCGCCTCCACCTGCCCGGCGCCGGACGCGTCGTCCAGGACCAGCAGCACGCGCCGGTCGGTGAGGCGGGCCCGCAGCGCCGCCGCCCGCGCCTGCGGCCCGTCGGGAACGGCCTCCGGCGGCACGCCCAGCGCCCGCAGGAAGTCCCCGGCGACCTCGGCCGGGTCGCGGTCCCCGAGGGAGGCGTACAGCTGGCCGTCGGGGAAGCGCTCCCGCGACCGGTGCGCCGCGCGCACGGCCAGCGCCGTCTTGCCCACTCCGGCGGTGCCGCACACCGTGACGACCGGGGCCGCGAACCCGCCCGGCGCCAGGAGCCGCTCCACCTCCGCCAGCTCACGGACGCGCCCGGTGAAGTCGCCCGGGGGAGAGGGAAGCTGGCACAGCGCCCGCCAGGGCACCGCCGGGTGGACGCCCCGGTCCTCGGTACGGGTGAGGATCGCCTGCCGCAGCTCCTTCAACGCGTCGCCGGGATCGAGCCCGAACTCCTCGCCCAGCGCGGCGGCGGTGCGGTCGTAGGCGTCCAGCGCCTCCGCCTGCCGCCCCGACCGGTACAGGGCCCGCATCAGCAGGCCGTGCAGCGATTCGCGCAGCGGGTGCGCCGCCGCCAGCGCGCGGAGGTCCGCGACGGCCGCCTCATGATGGCCGAGGACCAGCTCCAGCTCGTAGCGCCGCTCGACCGTCTTCAGGCAGCGCTCGGTGAGCTTGGGCGTCTCCTCGGCGTGCAGCGAGGACGAGGTCACGTTCGCCAGGATCGGCCCCCGCCACAGGGCCGTGGCCGCGCGCAGCGCCTTCAGCGCGCCCTCCAGATCGCCGGCCTCCCGCGCCCGGTCGGCGCCGTCGGCGAGCGCGTCCAGACGGCGGAGATCGTCGGGGCCCTGCTCCATCAGGTAACCGCCCGGCCGGGTGCGGACGATCTCCGCGTCGCCCAGGGCCCGGCGCAGCCGGAACAGGTGCACCTGCAGCGTGCCGCGCGCGTCGCGCGGCGGATCGTCGTCCCAGAGCCGGTCGACCAGCGAGGCGACGGGCACCGGCCGCCCGGCGGCCAGCAGCAGGCAGGCCAGCAGAGCGCGCTGCCGTCCCGAGGCCAGCGGAACCTCCCGCCCGCCGCGGACCGCCTCGAGCGGGCCGAGCACGCGGAATTCCAGGCCGGGGGCGTCCATCGCGGCTCAACGTACCAAGGCGCCCCGGCCTTAAGCACCGTGAAGCCGATCTGAAAGCGGCCCCTGATCTACTGATCCGCCGACGTAATCGGCCGCCGATGTTGCACAGGAGCCCCGCATGCCCGTTCGCGCCGTCCCCCCGGCCGACCCGACGCTGGAGGACTTCGGCCGCGACCCGTGGTGGCTGATCGGCGGCAAGGTGCTGGCGATCTTCGCCTTCCTCATGGTGACCATGCTGGTCGCGATGTGGGTCGAACGCCGCGTCATCGGCCGGATGCAGCTGCGCACCGGACCGAACCGGGCCGGGCCCGCCGGCCTCCTCCAGGGCGTGGCCGACGCTTTCAAACTGGCGTTGAAGGAGGACATCGTCCCGCGCCAGGTCGACAAGGTGGTGTTCGTGCTGGCGCCGATCATGTCGGCGGTTCCGGCGTTCATCTCCTTCGCGATCATTCCGTTCGGGCCGACGGTG
>NZ_JBHSON010000066.1:0-64873 GCF_042656285.1 Actinomadura rugatobispora
TGATCAGCCCGGTCACCACGTCCACGCTCGGCCGCTGCGTGGCCAGCACCAGATGGATCCCCGCCGCGCGCGCCAGCTGGGTGATCCGCACCACCGAGTCCTCCACGTCGCGCGGCGCCACCATCATCAGGTCGGCCAGCTCGTCCACGATCACCAGCATGTACGGATAGGGCTGGTACACCCGCTCACTGCCGGGCGGCGCCTTCAGCTTGTTCGCGCGCACCGCCTTGTTGAAATCGTCGATGTGCCGGAACCCCGACGCCGCCAGATCGTCATAGCGCCGGTCCATCTCACCCACCACCCAGTCCAGCGCCTCGGCCGCCTTCTTGGGACTGGTGATGATCGGCGTGATCAGATGCGGAATCCCCTGGTACATCGTCAGCTCGACCCGCTTGGGATCGACCAGGATCATCCGCACCTCGTCCGGCGTCGCCCGCATCAGGATCGAGGTGATCAGCCCGTTGATGCACGTCGACTTGCCCGCCCCGGTCGCACCCGCGATCAGGATGTGCGGCATCTTGGCCAGATTCGCCACCACCGTGCGGCCCTCGACGTCCTTGCCCAGCCCCACGACCATCGGATGGTGCTCAGACTGACGATGTCCTTGTCGACGTTGGGAATCTCCACCCCGATCGCTTTCACCACCGTGTCATTGGCCTTGGTCCGCGGCTTGGCCACGCTGCCCGGACGCAGCAAGGACACATCGGGCAACTCGTACCAGAGGCCCGGGTCGTCCCAGGCCGCACTGATCCGGCCCAGTTCACCTGCCACGGCGGCGGCGTCCCCAGGCCGCTCCTCAGGTGCTTTGGCGAGCAGGGCCACGATGAGCGCGTCCAAGGCGAAAGGAATCTCAGAGCGCAATTCACGCGGAGACGGAGCGGGTCTGGCGAGGTGCTGGGCGACGACGGCCTGCATGTCCTCACCGGGGAAGACGTACCGGCCGGTGAGCAGGTGGAACAGGGTGCAGCCCAGGCCGTACAGATCGGCTCGCTCGTCCAGGGGCCTGCCGGTGATCTGCTCGGGCGGCATATAGGCGATGGTCCCCATCCGCACGCCCGCCGCCGACAGACCGGCCGTCGCGCCCTGGAGCCTGGCGATACCGAAGTCGCAGATCTTGACCTGCCCGCTGGGCAGCAGCATCAGGTTGGCGGGCTTGATGTCGCGGTGGACCACCCCGGCGGCGTGCGCGGCCGCAAGCCCCTCGGCCACCTGGATTCCGTAGTCCAGCACATCCTCGACGGGCAGGCCGTAAGGGTGCCGGGACAGCAGGGCACGCAGGTCCTGCCCGTCCAGCAGTTCCAGCACCAGGTAGGAGCACCCGCGGTCCTCGCCGACATCGAAGACCGCGGCGATGGCCGGGTGCGCCAGCCGGGCCGCGGCGCCCAGGGTTGCCGCAGTGGTCCCGCTTGCGTCCACACCTGCTCTTTCCGCACCGCGATGGCCGCATCGGCCGTGGACGCTCCCCGGGCGCCGGGGCGTACGGGTTTGCTCATGCGAGGTCGCGTCTGGTCCGGCCAGGTCGGTGCCGATCGGCGTCACGACATCGCGGGGGTCAGGTCGCCACGCGTGCCGCCCGGCCGACTACGTAGGCGACGACGTCGCGGACCGTGACGAGGTCCTTGATGTCCTCTTCGGCGATCTCCACGCCGAACTTGTCCTCCAGGGCGAATCCGAGTTCGACCAGGGCCAGCGAGTCGAGGTCGAGGTCGTCCATGAAGTGCTTGTCCGGCGTGACGTTGCCGGCGGGGATGCCGACGATGTCCTCCACGATTTCACCGATCGCCTGAACAACCTGTGTCTGGGACACGTCCATCACGACACCTCCGGAGTCGATCGAAGTCAGGCGGGGATTTCCGTCTTTGCAAGCAACTATGCAACGGGCCGGCTTCGCCGGACAAGAGTGTCGGTGGTTATTTCGGGGATCGGTTATATCTATCGATAGATGTGCTATATCGAAATGTATAACGGGGTTGATTTCCGGGGTGTGCGACTCTTGTCGGGAATTGTTCGCGGTGGTTAGCTTTGTCGTACGGTATTCGGCGGGAGGAGATGGCCACGTGAGCACCATGCTGTCTCCCGGTGGAGTGGGGGAGTACTCGTTCGCCGATCCGCAGGCCGCTCTCCGGATGGTCCGGCACCTGCGGGAGGTCGGTGTCTCCGCAGGTGATCGGGTGATGCTCAAGGCCGATAACTCGATGGCCTTCGTCGCGACGCTGTTCGCGCTGCTGCATCTCGATGTCTCATTGGTCCTGGTCGACCACCAGCAGACCGCGGAGGAGAGCCAGCGCGTCGCCGGGCTCACACGGGCCGGCTGGGCGCTGCTCGGCGAAGGTGTTCAGGCGCCCGAGGGGGCGCGTGCCATTCGTTTCGAGCGAGTCCCGGGCGGCAGCGTCGGCGCCGAGCGCCTGGAGCTCGGGGAATGGCGGCGCCGGTCCGATGCGTTGATCGCCTGGTCTTCCGGGTCGACCGGGCAGCCCAAGGCCGTCGTGCGATCCGGCCGGGCTTTTCTGGACAACCTCGAACGCACGCGGGAGATGATGGGCTACCGGTCCACCGATATGTTCCTGCCGTTGCTCCCGTTCTCTCATCAGTACGGGCTTTCCATGCTGTTCCTGGCGTTTCTTTCGGGCGCCGGAGTGCTGATCGGTCCGTACCGGCGGCTGGACGCCACGCTGCGCTCCGCGAACCGCGCGACCGTTCTGGACGCCACGCCCGCGACGTACCGGAGCCTGGTGTCGCTGCTGGAGCGCAGGCCCGAACTCGGGGAGGGGCTGCGGTCGGTGCGGTTGTTCTGCACCGGGGGAGCTCCGCTGGACGCGCACTTCTCGGAGCGGTTCCGCGCCGCACTCGGGCGCCCCCTGCTCGACGGGTACGGGAGCACGGAACTGGGCAACGTCGCCTTCGCGACCTTGGAGGCGCCGGTGGGGTGCGGCCGCGTCCTCGACGGCATCGAGGTCGGGATCCTGCGCGAGGACGGAAGCGCCGCGCCCGCCGGCGAGGTCGGAGAGGTCGTCGTGCGGTCCCCCGACGTCATGGAGGGGTACCTCACCGAGGACAACACCGTCGACCCGACGTGGCCTCCCCCTCACCGCACAGGTGATCTCGGCTACCTGGACGAGCGGGGGCATCTCTTCGTCCTGGGCCGCAAGCAGGCGGTGCACCGGCTCGGCCACACGCTGTACCCCGAGGTGCTGGAGCGCAAGGCCGAGGCGATCGGCCGGCCGGTCGCGGTGGTGGCCCTCGAGGACGAGCGGCGCGGCTGCACGCTGGTGTTCGCCGTGGAGGACGCGGATGTGGACGCCTGGACGTGGCGGCGGCGGATCCGCGCCCACCTGGCGCCCTACGAACAACCGAATCATGTGGTGGTCTTCGAGCGGTTCCCCGTCAACCGCAACGGCAAGACCGACCGCGCCGAACTGCGCCGCCTCTGCCGGGAGGCGGTGTTCCGGCCGCCCGCGCCCGCCGCGGCGGCCACCCTCGCCGAGGGGGACGCCGATGCCTGACCTCGCTCAGCGGTGCCGTGGCACCGGAAGGGGGCCGAGATCGCTATGACCGACCAGGAGGACCGGCCGCCGCGGCGCCGGGTCGCGATCACCGGCACCGGTGTGATCACTCCGGTGGGACTGTCGGTCGAGCGGTGGTGGGCGGCGCTGCTCGCGGGACGCAGCGGGGTCGGCCCGATCACCGGTTTCGACGCCACCGGCCTGCCGGTCCGGATCGCCGCGGAGGTCCACGGGTTCGCCCCGGCCGAGCACTGGCCGCGCGAGGTGAGCCGCCGGCTGGACCGGTCGGTGCTGTTCGCCCTGGCCGCCACCGAGGAGGCGGTCGCCCAGGCCGGCCTGGAGATCGGTCCCGGCCTGGCCGAGCGCACCGCTGTACTGGTCGGCAGCTGCGACGGCCCGGACAGGTTCATCACCGAGTCCCAGCGGCGGCTGCACGACCACGGGTACCGCAAGATCCCGCCCTACTACGCGGCGACCAGCGGCCAGGGCATCGCGACCAACCAGATCGCCCTGTGGCTGGGCGCCGGCGGTCCCTCCGCCGCGATCAACACGGCGTGCGCCACGGGCGCGACCAGCATCGGCGAGGGGATGCGGCTGATCCGGTACGGCGTCGCCGACGTCGTCATCGCCGGCGGCTGCGAGGACTCCATCGGCCCGCTCAACGTCGCCAGCGCGGCCATCGCGGGCGCGCTGACCCGCCGCAACGACGAGCCCGAGCGTGCCAGCCGCCCCTTCGACCGGGAGCGGAGCGGCTTCGTGATGGGCGCCGGCGCCGGCGTGGTCGTGCTGGAGGAGAGCGAGCACGCGCGCCGCAGGGGCGCGACCATCCTCGCCGAGCTCGCGGGATACGGCGCCACCACCGACGCCTACCACCTGACGGCGCCGCATCCCGAAGGGCTGGGCGCCCAGAGGGCGATGCGGCTGGCCCTCGCGGACGCGGGCGTGCGCCCCGACGAGGTGGACTACATCAACGCGCACGGCACCAGCACCGTGCTGAACGACCGGGTCGAGCTCGCGGCGATCCGCGCGGTCTTCGGCGAGCGCGCCGCCCGGACGCCGATCAGTTCGATCAAGTCGATGCTCGGCCACATGATCGGCGCGGCCGGCGCGGTGGAGCTCGTCGCGGCGGTCCAGTCGCTGGTGACCGGGATGCTGCCGCCGACCGTCAACTGCGACGACCCGGAGGACCCGGAGATCGACTTCGTCCCGCACGTGCCGCGGCGGCACGACCCGGAGGTGGTGATGAGCGACTCGTTCGGCTTCGGCGGGCACAACGCCGTGCTGGTGGCCAGGCGGTGGCCGGACGCGCCGCCGGCCGGAAGCGGAAACGACCAGAACGGAGAGCGGCCACATGAAGGGTGACTACGTCTCGCTGAGGCGCATGAAGGACGACGACTTCGACCTGCTCGCCGACTGGATCGGGGGGCGCGTGGGGAGCTACGGCGCCGGCTCTCCCACCTTCGTCACCCCTGAGCAGCTGCGCCACGGGTTCGTCACGTTCCTGATGGTCGTCAGGAACGACGGGGAGCGGATCGGCGTCGTGTCGTGGCGGCAGCTGGCCTACGAGGGAAGCTACGAGCTGGGCGTGGCGATCGGTGACGAGGAGGCCTGGACCGACGGGTACGGCGTCGAGGCCGTGCTGCTGCTCCTGCAGTACATCTTCCACGCGCGCAACGCGCACCGGGTGGAGATGGTGGCGGGACTGTACAACCGGCAGCCGATGAGGATGGTCACCCAGGGGATCATGGTCCTGGAGGGCGTCCTCCGCGACTACTTCTTCCTCGATGGCGAGTATCACGACGCGGCGATGTTCTCCATGCTGCGCGAGGATTACTACAAGCTCGTCCAGGAACTGGAGCTGACACCGGATACCGTCCCGGAGGCGGAGAAGCTGGAAGCGCGCAAGGTGTTCCAGGAGTACGTGACGAACAAGCCGCAGAGCTACCTTTCCCAGCTGGCGAACCGGGTGGTCGAGGGCTGACGCCCGGCGAGGGCCGGGAAATCTCCAGGGCCGTGGACGATCTGGTCGGATCGTCCACGGCCCTGGCGTTGGTGCCGGCGGCGCCGATGGTCGTGCCGGTACGGCGTTCGCCTCCCGGCGGCCCTTGGGCCACCGGGAGGCGGCGGTCTCGGTCAGGAGCCGCTGCCCGGCACCGGCGGCCGGTCCCGCGACGGTCCGCCGCGGTCGGCGTCCAGCTTCCTGATGTGAGGGCTCAACGGGTACCGGGCGAGGACGTCGCTCGGCAGGAAGTAGGCCCCCTGCACCATTCCGATGCAGTCCGGGGCGGCGCAGAGGCAGGCGAACGGCCGGACCATCGCCCATTCCGTCGAGGGGTAGAAGAAGGTCAGTTCCTCCCCTTGGCCGATCGCCCGCATCGTGATGACGATGCGGGCGACCGTGTCGACGAAGACGTTCGCCGCGCACGAGTGATTCAGATAGCGCACGGTGGGCGAGTCGACGTGCTCGGCGACGCCCACCTGGATCGTGTAGACCGACGGCACGGTGTGGACCGGGCGGTCGGCGAAGTCGGCCACCGCGGTGCCCGCGGCGATGGGCGCCGCGGCGACCAGCCCGGCGCCCGCCGGGCGGTCGTCGGCGACCTCGTAGAAGGTGCTCGTGCTCATTGACGGCTCCAGTCGGTTACGGCGCATCGACGCCGGAGGGCTCGGCGCCTGGGAGGAGGGGACGGGGATCAGGGAGAGGCCGGGGACGCGTCGGGCCCGGAGGCGGCCTCGCGGAGGATTTCCTCGATGTGCCCGGTCAGGGCGGAGACGGTCGGGTGCTCGCGCAGCACCACCGCCGGCAGCCGGTGCCCGAGCAGGGACCGCAGCTTGCGCAGGATCAAGATGCTCATCAGCGAGTCCATGCCCAGGTCGTAGATGTTCTGGTCGGGGTCGAGCGCCTCGGGGGACGGGAGCTTGAGGATTTCGGCCACCACGGCCCTGACCTGCTCCCGCAGGCCGGTCGCGCCGTCCGCGGGCACTCGGGCGCCCGGCCGCGCCGGCTCGTCCAGGTAGCCGGCGAGCAGGCTGGACGGGCGGCTCCCGTCCGCGATCCCGATCCGGGACCATTCGGCGTCGGCGATGACCAGCTGGGCCGGAGCCTCCCGCTCGTCCAGCCGCCCGAGGACGGCGCTGAGCCGGCGGCCCGGCATCAGCCGGATCCCGCCCCCTTCGAACAGTTCCTGCTGCGGGGTTCCGGCCATTCCCTCGCGCCAGCCTCCCCAGTTCACCGTGTGCCCGGGAAGGCCGCGGGTCCGGCGGTGGAGGACGAGCGCGTCCTGGAAGCAGTTGGCGGCCGCGTACGCGGCGTCCCATCCGCCCAGGAGCGCGGCCAGTGCGGAGAAGCACACGAACCGCGTCACCTTGTGGGACTCGGCGAGCCGGTGCAGCAGGTGCGTACCGGTGACCTTGGAGCCGAACATCGCGGCGAGGTGGTCCTCGTCCATCTGGTCGAGCGGTGTCGTCGCGCCGGTGACGGCGGCCTGGTAGACGCCGCGCAGCGGAGGCAGATCGGCCCCGAAGCGGTCGCTCAGGGCCTGCATGGCGGCCTCGTCTCCGACGTCCGCGGCGACCGCGGTCACGGTGACGCCGCGGCCGCGCAGCTCCTGGACGATGGGGGCCGTGTCCGGCAGGCCGCGGCGGGAGAGGGCCACCAGGTGGCGGGCGCCGAGGTCGGCCAGCTGCCGCAGCACCAGCGGGCCGACTCGCCCGCTCGCGCCCACCACCAGCTCGCAGCCGTCGGGGTCGATCGCCAGCGGGGCGCCCGCGGGCAGCGTGCCCGGCACGAGCCGCGGCACCAGCCGGGCCTCGCCCCGGTGGCAGACCTGGTCCTCGGGCGAGCCGGCGGTGATCTCCCGGCGGATCAGCTCGGCGGCCCGCTCCGCCGGACGGTCGTCCAGGTCGATCAGACCGCCGTGCAGGTCGGGATGGGCGGGCAGGAGGCTCCGCGCCGCGCCCCAGACGGCCGCCCGCGCGGCGTGCACCGGATCCCCCGGTCGCGCCGCCTGCGCGTACCGGGTCACCAGCCAGAGCCGAGGGGGCCGGTCGGCGCCGGCGGCCGCGAGGTCGTGGACGAGCCGCCACGCCTGGAGGGTCAGGCGATGGGCGGTGGCGGGATCGGCCTCGGCCCCGTCGCCGGCGTCCAGGCCGACCGGCAGCACGACCTGGGCGACCCCGGCCGGCGGGCCGAGGCGGGCGATCCTGTCCGCGGCCGCCGGTGCCGTCAGTTCCGTGATCGGGACGACGCGGTGCTCGACGCTCGCCTCGGCCAACGCGTGCACCAGGGCGCCGGCCACATCCGACCCGTCGCTCACGACGACCCAGCCGCCTTCACCGGCCAGGCCGTCGCGCGCATCGCCCGCCGGAAGGGGAAGCTCCCGCCAGCCCACCGTGTGCACCCATGAGCCCGGCACCGGCGCCGGGGCGGGCTCGAGCCGGAGCCCACGCAGCGATCCCGCGTCCCCGCCTGGCCCTTCCAGGGCGGCCGACACCGCCAGCCCCGCACCGGCGGGTTCGGCCGACAGCAGCCGCGCGCTCAACGCGCCCGCGGCCGGTTCCCAGAACAGGCCGTCGGCGCCCTTCGGCACCAGCGCCCCGGACGCCTGCGCCTTCCCGATCGCCTGCGCCGTCAGGGTGTCGATGCATCTGGCGAGTACCGCGACCCGCCCCGCGCCGCCCGTGCCGGCGCCGTCCGTGCCGGTGACGCCCGTGCCGGTGCCGTCCGTGCCGGCGCCGCCCGTGCCGGCGCCGCCCGTGCCGGTGACGCCCGTGCCGGTGCCGGCGGCGGAATCCGCGGTCGCCCGGTGGATCCTGGCGGAGGCGCGCAGCCGCCAGCCGTCCGCGTCGCCGTCGGCGGTGTAGATCTTCACGCTGGACAGGACCCCGCCGTCGTGGTCCTCCGGAACCAGCGCCGTCTGGACCTCCGCCCGCTCGCCCGGCCGCAGCGGCTCGTGGACGCACAGGTCCCGGACCACCGAGGGCCGCAGGCCGGCGCACCGCGCGGCGGCCAGCGCCATCTCCCCGTACAGGGCCAGCGAGACCGGCTCCTCCGGCAGGTCGGAGCACTCGGCCGTCCACGACGGGTCGAGCCGCCCGTGCCAGAGATGGGTTCCGGGGCTGTTCGCCGGCCTGGTGTGCATGCCGAGGAGCGGATGGCCCGCCATGAGGCCCGGCGCCGGAGCCGGAACGGCGGTCGCGAGCGCGTCGCCCGCGGCGGTGGCCGGTGCGCCGCCGTCCGGCGACGGCGACGTCCAGTAGTCGCGGTGATGCCAGGCGGTGGTGGGCAGCGGCGCGACACCGCCGCCGGGGAACAGCCGCTCCCCCGGGACGGGCAGGTGGTCGCAGCACAGCGCGGCAAGTTGGGTGAGCATCGTGGCCCGCGCCGGCTGGTCGCGCCGCAGGGTCGGCACGACGAGCGGGTCGCGAACCTCGGCCGCCGCCAGCGTCGACTCGACCGCCCATCTCAGCAGGGGATGCGGGCTCACCTCGACGAAGACCTCGTGCCCGTCGTCGGCGGCCGCCTTGATCGCGGCGGCCAGCCGGACCGGCCTGCGGAGGTTGTCCACCCAGTACGGCCCGTCGAAGGACGGCGCCTCGCGCGGATCCTCGGTCACCGTCGAGTAGAAGACCGGGCCGCCCCGCCGATCCGGCTCGGCGGGCCGCGGGCCGAGATCGGCCAGCGCGGCGAGCAGCGGCTCGGCGAGCGGGTCCATCAGCGGGGTGTGCGAGGCGGCCTTCCCCGGCACGGACCTGGCCGTGACGTCCCGCGCGGCGAAGTCGGCGACGACCCGCTCCACATCCTCGGGGCTCCCGGCGATGCCCGTGGTCGCCGGCCCGGCCAGGACGGCCACCCAGACCGTGTCGCCGACGCCCAGCTCGGTCAGCCGGGCCGCGACCTCGTCGGGCGGCGCCTCGATCGACCCCATGGCGCCCTCGCCCTCCACGCCCGCGATCGCCTGGGAGCGCCGGCACAGGATCCTGGCGCCGTCCTCGGGGCTGAGGACGCCGGCGACGACGGCCGCGGCCACCTCGCCCATCGAGTGACCGATCACCGCGGCCGGCTCCACCCGGTAGGAGCGCCACACGGCGGCGAGGGCCACCTGCATGGCGAAGATGAGCGGCTGGACGTCGGTGCCCCGGGCGGGAAGCCCGCCGCGCGCCAAGGTCTCGGCCAGCGCCAGGCCCGCCTCCTCCTGGATCACCGGTTCCAGCTCCGCGATCGCCGCCGCGAACGCCGGCTCCGACTCCAGAAGCTCACGGCCCATCTCCGGCCACTGCGACCCGTACCCGGAGAACACCCACACCGGCCCCCGGCGGCGTTCCCGCCACCGTTGCGCCACGACGCCCGGTACGGCCCGGCCCGCCGCCAGGCCGCGCAGTCCCGCGAGGAGCTCCTCCCGGTCCGCCGCGACGACCGCCCCGCGCTGCCGGACGCCCGCCCGCCGGGCCAGCGTCGTGCCGATGTCCGGCATCGGGACGCCGGCACCGGGGCCCTCCAGCCAGTCCGCGAGGAGACCGGCCGTCTCGGCGCACCGTTCACGGTCCCATCCGGAGACCACGTACACCCCGGGACCGGACGCGGAGCCGGAGCCCGGCCCGTTCGCGGGCGCGGCCTCCAGCACGACGTGCGCGTTGGTGCCGCCGAACCCGAACGAGGAGACCGCGGCCCGGCGGGGCTCGTCCGTGGCGGGCCACGAGACCGGTCCGGTCGGCACGAAGAAGCGGCCGCCCTCGGCGTCGATGGCCGGGTTCCACTTGGTGAAGTGCAGGTTGGGCGGGATGACGTCGTGCTGGAGCGCCAGGACGGCCTTGATCAGGCCGGCGATCCCGGACGCCGCCTCCGGATGGCCGATGTTGGTCTTGACCGCGCCGAGCGCGCACGGCAGGTCGCCGGTTCCGTAGACCTGGTCGAGCGCCTCGAACTCGATCGGGTCCCCCAGCTGCGTGCCCGTGCCGTGCGCCTCGATCAGGCCCACCGAAGCCGGTGACGCGTCCGCGAACCTGAGCGCGTCTCTGAGCACCGCCGCCTGCGCGTTCGTGTTCGGCGCCGTCACCCCCTGCGAACGCCCGTCGGAGTTGACCGCCGAGCCGCGGATGACCGCCAGGACGCGGTCCCCGTCACGCAGCGCGTCCCCGAGGCGCTTCAGCACCACGACGCCGCACCCCTCCCCGCGCACCATGCCGTCCGCGGCGGCGTCGAAGGTCTTGCAGCGGCCGTCCGGGGCGAACGCCCCCCACTGCCCGAGGGCGATGTGCGTGTCCGGGTCCAGGATCACGTTGACCCCGCCCGCCAAGGCCATGTCGCTCTCCCGCAGGCGCAGGCTCTGCGCCGCCAGGTGCACCGCGACCAGCGAGGAGGAGCAGCCCGTGTCCAGCGCCGTGCAGGGACCGTGCAGATCGAGGAGGTAGGAGATCCGTCCCACGGCCACGCTGTGCGCGTTGCCGGTGCCGCTGTAGGGGCCGACCTCGGCAGCGAGCTGCTGGTAGTCGCTGTACACGAGGCCGCCGAAGACCCCGGTCCGGCTGCCCGCCAGTGACCCGGGTCCGATGGCCGCCCGCTCCAGCGCCTCCCACGCGGTCTCCAGGAGCAGCCGCTGCTGCGGGTCCATGGCCTCGGCCTCACGGGGCGAGATGTTGAAGAACGCGGCGTCGAAGCCGCTGACGTCGTCCAGGAACCCGCCCCACCGGGAGTTGGCGCTGTCCGGGGCGTACGGGTCGGGATCGTAGAGTTCCGCGGCGCCCCAGCGGGTGGCCGGGATGTCGGTCACGGCGTCGCGTCCTTCGACGAGCAGCCGCCAGAACGCCTCGGGGCTGTTCGCGCCGCCGGGGAAGCGGCACGCCATGCCGACGACGGCGATCGGTTCGGCGGCGATCGTGCCCGCCGCGCCCGCCAGCCGGTCGGCCAGCACGTCCAGTTGGTCCTCGGACAGTTCGGCGAGCCGCTCGGTGATGCTCGTCATGGCTCATCTCCCATCGTCGCTCTCGATGCGGGTGAGAAGGTCGTTCCAGCCGCGGGCCGCGGGGCCCGGTGCCGCTTCGCGGGACGGGCCGGGCTCCGCCTTGCGGGAGGCGGTCGCCGGCGCGCCGTCCGCCTCCGCCAGCCGCCGGTCCAGGAGGTCGGCGAAGGCGTCGATCGTCGGGTGGTTCCACAACGCGGTCGCCGGAATGCGCAGGCCCAGTGCCCGCTCGGCCCGGTTGCGGATCATCAGGGCCATGATCGAGTCCAGGCCCAGCTCGGCGAGCGGGCGCCGGGTCTCCACGTCGCCGGGGCGCATGCCGATGACCCCGGCCACGATGGCGGTGACCGTCGTCTCGACGCGCGAGCGGCGCTCGGCGGGGGCGAGACCGGCCCAGGCCCGGGCGTCCGCCGCGTGGCCGTCACCGCCCTGGTCCGCCGCGTTCGCCAGGGCGACGGCCTGGCCCAGCAGGCCGGGCGCCTGGGCCGACGGCCCGGTCCGGGTGACCGGGACCACGATCGCCTGTGCGGCGCCGACGCGATGCAGGTGGTCCCAGCCGGCGAACGCCTCCTCGGGCCGGAGCGGCCGCAGCCCCGCCGACCGCAGTTCGTCGACGACCAGCCTGGCCGCCTTGGGACGGGCGAAACCGAGCCCTTCCCACACGCCCCAGTCGATGCTCGTCGCGGTGCATCCCCGATTCCGCCGCAGGTGGGCGAGGGCGTCCAGATAGGCGTTGGCGGCCGCGTACGTGCCCTGGCCGGGCACCCCGGCCAGGGCGGCCGCGGACGAGAACAGCACGAAGAAGTCCAGGGTCCCGGGCGGGAAGGCGCGGTGGAGCACGGACGCGCCCACCGCCTTCGCACGCAGCACCGCCTCCAGATCCGCGGCGCCGGTGTCGGCGAGCATCCGGTCGGCGAGCACCCCGGCGGCGTGGACGACCCCGCGGATCGGCGGATGGCCTTCCCGGTCGAGATCGCTCAGCAGCCGGGCGAGGGCCGCGGGGTCGGCCACGTCCAGCGGGGCGACCCGTACCGCGACGCCGCGGCGCTCCAGCCGCCGGACGGCGGCGACCGGCTCCCGCCACCGCTCCCGGCCGCCGGCCTCGTCCCAGGTGCGCCGGGGCGGCAGCCCGGTGCGGCCCGCGAGCACGAGCCTGCGGGCGCCGCGGTCGGCCAGCCATCGCGCCGTGCGGAGGCCGAGGGCGCCCAGCCCGCCGGTGATGAGGTATCCGGCGTCCGGTGCGCAGGCGAGCGGCCCCGAGCCCGCGCCCGGGCCCTGCCCGGCCTCGGCCGGCCGTATCTCCGGGACCAGCGGCTGTTCGCGGGCCACCACGATGCTCTCGTCGGGCGGATCGAGCAGCAGCCGCGCCAGCCGGGCGGCCCGCTCGGCGGCGGTTCCGGGGGACAGGTCGGCCACGGCGCACCGCAGGTGCGGGTATTCGGCCGCCGCGACCTTCGCCAGGCCCCACAGCGTCGCCGCGGCCGGCGCGTTCTCGTCCGCGGCCTCCTGCACCCCCTCCGTGACGAGCCAGAGGGCGGCGCCGCCGGAGCGGTGGCGTTCGGCGAGCGTGTTGATCACTTGGAGGGCGCGGCGGCAGCCGTCGAGCACGGCCGCCGCGATGTCGTCCCCTGAGGGGGCGGGCGGCAGCAGCACGAACGTCCCGGCGGGCGCGTCCCGCAGCGCGGGATCCTCGAGATCCGCGATGTGCCGTACGGCCACGCCGGCGTCCCGCACGCGGCCGCCGAGAAGGCCGGCCAGCTCCGAGGTAGGCCCGAGCAGGGTGACGTCCGCGGGGGCGGCGGCACGCGCGCCGGAGCCCTGGCCGAGCGGCCGCCACCCGACGGCGTGGACCAGCCGCCGGACGTCCAGCGCGGCCTCCGCGCCGTCACTCTGGAGGGGCGCGTAGCGGACCCCGGCCAGGCTCAGGATGCGATGCCCCGCCGGTCCTTCGACGCTGATGTCGACGACCAGTTCGCCCGTTCCCGACTGGCCCGGACGCCGGACCGCGCGTACGACGGCGGGGGACTCCGCGTCGGTGTACGCCGCCGCCCGTTCGATGCTCGCCGGCACGCGGGCGGTCTCGTCCGCGTCCGCCATCGGCGCGATGGTCAGCGCGGCGTCGAGGACGCCCGCCCACGTCACGCCCTCGTCCGCGAACACGATGTCGGCCGTCAGGCTGGTCTTCCCTGTGGACAGGGCCTTGACCTGCCATGGATACGCGGTGCCTTCGACCCCGGCCGAAGCCAGTGCCGACTGGACCGCCGCCAGATCGGTGACGGTCTCGTTCCCGGCCGGCGCGAGGCCGGGCGGCTCACCGGCGGCGTCGGCGGGAGCCGCCTGCGGCACGCCGGCGGTCATGCTGAGCACCCAGGCGCGGTCCTGCCCGGCCGGTCGCACGTGGACCTCCAGCGCCTGGTCCCGGACCGTCACCTGGACGTCCTGGTCCTGGTCCGGCAGGACGGGGTGGATCAACCGGATCGCCGTCGCCTCGGCGTGAGGAGCCGCGCGCAGCGCGGTGTGCACCAGGACGGAGGCCGGCACCAGCGGCACCCCTTCCACCGAGTGCCGCCCGGGGTAGGGGAGCGCGCCGGGGCCGAGACGCGCCTGCCACAGCGTCAGCCCGTCGGCGCCCGGGACGTCCACACGTTCGCCGAGCAGCGTCCCGGCCCCCGGGGCGGCACCACCACCGCCCGCCCGCATCCGGGTCATGTCGATCCAGTGCCTGCCGCGCCGCCAGGCGGTGGTGGGCAGGTCGATGACACGGCCTCCGGGGAACAGCCGGTCCGCGGCGGCCGGCTCGCCGCCGAGCAGTACCGTCGCCGCCTGCGCGCGCATGGTCCGGGCCTCGTCGCCGTCCCGGACCAGCGTGGGCAGGACGACCGGGCGGCGCGGACGGTCCTCCAAGGTCTCGCTGACCGCCTGCAGCAGCAGCGGATGCGGAGACACCTCGACGAAGCAGTCGAAACCGTCGTCCGCGGCGGCCGCGACCGCCGCGCTGAACCGGACCGTACGCCGGAGATTGGCCACCCAATAGGCGGCGTCGAAGCCGGGGACCTCCCGCGGGTCCTCCAGCACCGTGCCGTAGAACGGCACCTCGGGCCGGTGGCCGCGGACCTCGGCGAGCGCGGCCGCCAGCCGCTCCAGGATCGGGTCCATGTGCGCCGAGTGGCTCGCGACCTCGACCGCCACGAGCCTGGCGCGGCCGCCGTCGCGCACCACCCGCTCGACGAGCGCCCGCACCTGCCGCGCACCCCCGGCGATCACCGTCTGGCGGGGCGCGGAGCGCACCGCCACCTCGACCCCCGGGACGAGGGCGATGAGCTCCAGCACCTCGTCCTCGGCGAGGTCGAGCGAGGCCAGCGCGCCGCGCCCGGCCAGCTCGGCCAGCAGGCGCGACCTGCGGACCATCACCGCGAGCCCGTCCTCGCAGGACAGCGCTCCCGCCGCCACCGCGGCCGCGACCTCGCCCATCGAATGCCCGATGACCGCCGCGGGCCGCAGTCCCATCGCCTCCCAGGCGCGGGCGAGGGCCACCTGCATCCCGAACAGCACCGGCTGGATCCGGTCCATCGAGCCCGGATCCGCCCCGGATTCCAGGAGCCCGCGCAGGGAGAAGCCGGCCTCCGCGACGAACAGCGGATCCAGGGCGGCCACCGCCGCCGCGAACGCGCGATCCTCCTTTAGCAGCCGCCGCCCCATTCCCGGCCACTGCGATCCCTGCCCGGAGAAGACCCAGACCGGTCCCTTCAGAGGGCCGCCGTCCGGAGCGCGCACGACGGCGGGACCGTCTCCGCCCTCGGCCAGAAGATCCAGCCCTTCGCGCAGTTCGCCGGTCGTCCGCGCCAGGACCGCCGCGTGGGCCCTGCGATCCCGCCGGGCCAGGGAGTAGCCGATGTCGGCCAGCGAGGGGTGGGCGTCCTCGGCGTCCAGCCGGCGCCGCAGCGCCGCCGCCGTGCCGACGAGACGCTCCGGCCCGCCGCCTCCGATCAGGAAGATGCCCGGCGCGGTCGGCGAGTCCGCACCCGTACCGGCACCCGCGTCCGCGTCCGCCGCCGGTTCGGCGGCCGCCTCCAGGACGACATGGGCGTTGGTGCCGCCGAATCCGAAGGACGACACTCCCGCGACCGGGAGGTCCGCGCCCCGGTAGCGCGGCCACGAGAGCGGAGCCGTGACGACGCGCAACCGCAGTTCGTCGAAGCGGATGTGCGGGTTGGGCGCGTGGAAGTGCAGGCTGGCCGGCAGCCGCCGGCCGGACAGCGCGAGCACCACCTTGATCAGCCCGGCGACGCCGGCCGCGGCCTCCAGATGCCCGAGGTTGGATTTGACCGAGCCGATCAGCAGCGGCCGGCTGGCCAGGCGGCCCTTCCCCAGGACGGCGCCGAGCGCGTTCGCCTCGATGGGGTCGCCGAGCAGCGTCCCGGTGCCGTGCGCCTCCACGTAGTCGACCTCGCGCGGGTCGAGGCCGGCCGCGGCGTAGACCTCCCGCAGCAGGGCCTCCTGCGCCGCCGGACTGGGCGCCATCAGCCCGTTGGTGGCGCCGTCGGAGTTGACCGCGCTTCCCCGGACGACCGCCAGCACGCGGTCGTCGTCGCGCACGGCGTCGCTCAGGCGCTTCAGGACCACCATGCCGCAGCCTTCGCCGCGGCCGTACCCGTCGGCCGCGGCGTCGAAGGTCTTGCACCTGCCGTCGCGCGCCATGACGCCGGCGCGGTCGAAACCGATCGTTATGGCCGGGGAGACGATCAGGTTCACCCCGCCGGCCAGCGCGAGGTCGCTCTCACCGGAGCGCAGGCTCCGCACGGCCAGGTGCACGGCGACCAGCGACGACGAGCAGGCGGTGTCGACCGTCATGCTGGGCCCGCGCAGCCCGAACAGGTAGGAGACCCGGTTCGCCAGGATGCTGGGGGAGGAGCCGGTGCCGGTCCAGGCGTCGATCGTGGCCTGGTCCTGGAGCTGCAGCAGGCCGTAGTCGGAGGTGGACGCGCCGATGAACACGCCCGTCCGGGACCCCGCGAGCGAGCGGGTGGCCATGCCGGCGTGCTCGAGCGCCTCCTGGGTCACCTCCAGCACGAGCCGCTGCTGCGGGTCCATCGCCGCCGCCTCCCGCGGCGCGATCCCGAAGAAGCCCGCGTCGAACTCCGCGATGTCGCAGTCGAGGTAGCCTCCTCGGCCACCGGGCCGGGCCGCGGGCGGCGCGGCGGGGCCGGCGGCCGGCTCCCCCCAGCGCTCGGCCGGGACCTCCCTGGTGCCGGAACGGCCGGACAGCAGCAACGCGCCGAACTCGGCGGGGCTGTGCGCCCGTCCCGGGAACCGGCAGCCCAGCCCGACGACGGCGATCGCCTCGCCGGCACGTGCGGCGTCGTCGCCGGTACGCGCGGCGTCCGCGCCGGTGGCCTCCGGGGTCCGGGGCGGGGCGCCCGCGGCCGGCTCCGCGCAGTATCCGGCCAGCAGGGTGATGGTCGGATGACGGTAGATGATCTGCGGGTCGACGGGCCGGTCCAGGATCTCGCCCAGCTCGCCCGTGAGTTCCACCAGGTCTCGCGATCGCAGCCCGTACGCGTCGAACGTCCGGTCGGGATCGATGGCGCCCGCGGGTTCGTTCACCCGCTCGCCCAGCCAGCGGATCAGCCAGTCGCGTACCTGCCCACCGCGCACCACCGCAGATCTCACCTCGGAAAGACAGCCCGGAATATGCGCCGGGCGATTGACGAAATCTGGATTGGAATTCCTCTGCACACGTTGACACCGGCGCCGGATAAATGTCTATCATGTGCCCTAGGCATTCGGGTTGACCGGAGGAATCCATGGGCATTCTGGACGGTAAGAACATTCTGATTACCGGAGTTCTCACCGACTCTTCGATCGCCTTTCACGCGGCCCGCCTCGCGCAGGCCGAGGGCGGCCGGGTCGTGCTGACCGGGTTCGGCCGGTTGAGCCTGGTGAAGCGCATCGCGCAGCGGCTTCCCGAGCCCTGCCCGGTCATCGAGCTGGACGTGACCGACGACCGCCAGCTGGCGACGCTCAGCGCCCGCGCCGGCGCTCATCTGGATGGTCTCGACGGCGTTCTGCATGCGATCGCCTTCGCTCCGCAGACGGCCATGGGCGGCAATTTCATGAACACCGGCTGGCCCGACGTCGCGACGACGCTGCACGTTTCGACATATTCGCTCAAGGCGCTCGCCGGCGCCGTGCTGCCAATGTTGCGCGAGGGCTCCTCCATCGTCGGACTGGATTTCGACGCGCGGGTGGCCTGGGACGGTTACGACTGGATGGGCGTCGCCAAGGCCGGCCTCGAGTCCTGCACCCGCTACCTGGCCCGCGACCTCGGGCCCCGGGACGTGCGGGTCAACCTGGTCGCCGCCGGGCCGCTGCGCACCACGGCGGCGCGGAACATTCCCGGTTTCGACGAGTCCGACGAGTCCTGGGACCGGCGGGCGCCGCTCGGCTGGGACACCCGCGATCACGGCCCGGTGGCGCGGGCGTGCGTGGCGCTGCTTTCCGGATGGTTCCCGGCGACGACCGGCGAGATCATCCATGTCGACGGAGGAGCGCATGCGATGGGCGCCTAGCGCCGCCGGCCGAGCCGCTCGGGCGGGAACGTGCCGCGCGGATCGCCGTTGTCGAGCATCCCGACGATGCCGCCGCCCACCGACGTGGAGTCGTGCACGGCATAGCCGAGCAGCTCGGCGATCTCGGGGGGCAGGCCGGCGGCCACGTCGGGCGGGGCGACCAGGGTGCCGGTCTCCTGCGGGCGCAGCCAGCCGGCGCAGTAGCTCACCGCGCACCCGCGCCGGTACTGGTCCGGGGTGCCGTTGCGCCCGCCGCCGTGGAAGACGTCGGCGCGGAAGAGCAGCACGTCGCCCTGGTCCATGATCGCCTGCCGGAGCGTCCCCACCTTGGGCCGCCGGCCCGCCGGCCAGCGGTGGCTGCCCAGCGCGATGCGCGTCCCCCCGTTCTCGGCGGTGAAGGGCGTGAGCCCCACCATGGCGGTCACGCTCACCGCGTGCTCCTGGCGCAGCAGCTCCGGCCACCACGCGTCGGAGTCCCGGTGCACGAACTGTGCGGTCTCCTGCGGGCCGATCTGGATCATCTCGGCGGTGCTGAGCAGGATCCGCCGGCACACCGGGGTGAGCATCCGGTGCGCCCAGGCCAGGATCTCCTCGTGCGTGACCAGCTCGCGGACGACGGGGATCCTGGTGACCAGCCGCTGCAGCCGGACCGTGCGGAATCCCAGGAAGGTGTCGTAGACCGGCGTCCCGGTGCGGGGTCGGCGGGAGTCCCGGTCCCGCGCCAGCCAGCGGTCGATCTCGCCGTTGACGCGGGCGCACAGGTCGCGCCCGGCCAGCCCGCCGACGACGGCGGCCCCCCACTCCTTCACCGCCGCGTCAATGGCCTGCCAGTCGTACGGCGGCCCGAAACGCGGCACCTCTTCGGGGACGGGCTGCTCGGGGTCGGCATGGGAGGACACGGCATTCTCCTTCGGGGTCGTCAGTGGCCCATGGAGGCGCCGCCGTCCACCGGGATCACGGCCCCGGTGAGGTAGGCGGCCTCGTCGCTGGCCAGGAAGCGCACCACGGTGGCGATCTCGGCGGGCGTCGCGGCCCGTCCGAGCGGCGTCTGCTCGATGTACGTGGCGAGGACGCGGTCGGGCAGGTCGGCGGTCATGTCGGTCAGGACGTAGCCGGGGGCGACGACGTTGACGGTGATGTCCCGCGCGGCGACCTCGCGCACCAGCGACCTCGCGAACCCGATCAGGCCCGCCTTGGAGGCGGCGTAGTTGGTCTCGCCCGCCGCGCCGAGCAGGCCCAGCGAGGAGGAGATCAGGATGATGCGCCCGCGCCGCCTGCGCAGGATCCCGCGCATGGCGCGGCGCACCACGCGGTAGACGCCGATCAGGTTGGTGTCGATGACCGAGACGAACTCCTCGTCGGTCATCACCGCGAGCAGGTTGTCGCGGGCGATGCCGGCGTTGGCGACGAGCACCTCCACGTCGCCGTGCCGCTCCTCCACGGTCGTGAAGGCCGCGTCGACCTGCGCCCCGTCGGTCACGTCGCAGCGGACCCCCAGGAACCCGGCCGGCGGTTCCCCGGTCCGGTAGGTGACGGCGACCGCGTCACCCTGGCGGGCCAGCTCGCCGGCGATGGCCAGCCCGATGCCGCGGTTGCCGCCGGTGATCAGGCAGGAACGGGACGCCGCGGCCGGTCGCGGGCCCTGCTCGCGCGGTCCCGGCGCCGGCGCGGTCTCCGGCGCGGTCTCCGGCGCGGTCGGGAGCGGGGGAACCGGCCCCGGGCCGGTGGGCGCGGTCATGACCAGTCCGGGGTCGGCAGCCGGCCGGACAGGAACAGGTCGCGGCAGGCGCTCCGCCGCACCTTGCCGCTGCTGGTCCGCGGTATCGCCCCGGGCCGGGTGAGGACGACCGTGCCGGTCGCCAGGCCGTGCTCCGCGGCCACGCACTCCTTGATCGCCATCGCGATCCGCTCGGCGGTCAGCGCCGCGGCCCGCGCCCTGGCCGGACGCACCTCCGCGACGACCACCACGCTCTCACCGTCGCCCGGGTCGACGGAGAAGGCCGCCGTCCTGACGACGGCGCCGGCGGCCGGCGATTCCGCGAGGGTGGCCTCGATGTCGTCCGGGTAGTGGTTCCGGCCGTCCACGATGATCAGGTCCTTGAGGCGGCCGGTGATGAACAGCTCCCCGCCGCTCAGGAAGCCGAGGTCTCCGGTGCGGAGCCAGGGCGCGGACCCGTCCGCCAGGCGCGCGCCGAAGACCTCGGTGTCGCGTTCGGACCGGGTCCAGTATCCGTCGGCGACGTTGGGACCTCGCACCCAGATCTCCCCCACCCGGCCGGGGGGCAGCGGCCGGCGGTCCTCCGGATCGACGATCCGCAGATCGACCTCGGGGAGCGTGGTGCCGCAGCTGGCCAGCGGCCAGGAGCCGGCGGCGGCCGGGTCGGCGGTGCGCGCGTGCCCGCGGCCGAGCGCCGCCCGGTCGAAGTGGTGGACGAGCCCCTTGGCGGCCAGCGGCGTGGAGGTGACCGCCAGGGTCGCCTCGGCGAGGCCGTATCCCGCCGAGTTGGCGCGCTCGGAGTACCCGCGGTCGGCGAAGGCCGCGGTGAACTCCGCCACGCTGGTGGGGCGCACGTGCTCGCTGGCGTTGACGAGGTCGGTCACCGTGCTCAGGTCGAGCCCGATCTTGCGGCCCCCGGTCACCCGGCGCACGCACAGTTCGAGGGCGAAGTCCGGCGCGGCCGTGTACGTCCCCCGGTACCGGGTGATCAGTTCGAGCCAGCGGCGCGGATCCTGGATGAACGCCGAGGCGGTGAAGTGCACGGAGTGGGCGCCCGCGCCGGTCGGCATCAGCAGCCCCAGGACGAGCCCCATGTCGTGGAAGTACGGCAGCCAGGAGATCAGAACGCCGTCCTCGGAGAACGCGCCCTGCGTGCGCATCTGCCAGCACGACGCGACCATGTTCCGGTGCGTGACGCGCACGCCGGCCGGGCGGCTGGTGGAGCCGGAGGTGTACTGCAGGTAGGCGACCTCGTCGAGATCCACGTCGACCGGACGCCACTCCCCGGCGATCCCGGCCGGGATCTCGTCCACGGGGATCACCTGCCGGACGGAGTGGTCCGGGCATTCCTCCAGGAACGCGTCGACCGCCCCTCTGCCCGCCACCGTGCTCAGGACGTGCCGCGGGCCGCAGTCGGCGAGCACCGAGCGAAGGCGGTCGCCGCCGCGTCCCTCCGGAGCGAAGAGCGGCACCGCCAGGACGCCGGCGTAGAGGCACCCGAAGAACGCGACGGCGTAGGAAAGGCCCTGGGGCAGCAGAAGCGCGACCCGGTCACCGGGCGCGGTCAGCGACTGCAGTTCGGCGGCGACCGCCCGCGCCCGCAGATCCAGGTCGCCGAAGGTCAGCGTGACCGGCACCCCCCGGCGGTCGGAGCCGAAGTCGACGAAGGTGAGGGCCGGCGCCGCCGATCTGTGCCGTGCGTGCCGCCGCAGCACGTCCCTCATGGACTCGTTCGTGTGGACGTCGGCGGCCGCCAGCGAAATCGCCATTCCCAACTCCCTCGAATCCGCAGGTCGCTCAAGCCATGCGCACGATCCTTCCAGCGCGATCAGGTATATGCCATCTATCCTTGTCTATATATCCATTGTTATAGAGTCCGGATGCCTCCCCCTGAACAGCCTGAAAAGGGTTGACACGGCGACTTGCCATGGCGAATCTGGACACGGCCGCCACCTCTCCGGAATATGGCACGGAATCACCGTGTCCGGCGCAGAAGGATGACCACGATTCGCAAGGGAATGCCATGGATCCGATGACCGAGGCCCTGCTGGACGACGCCCCGGCGGAAGTGCTGGCACGGACTCCCGTGCCGGACGAGTATTCGGCCCTGCATCTGCGCGCCGAGGACGTCGACATGTTCACCGGCGTCACGGACAAGGACGTGCGCGCGTCGCTGCGCGTCGGCCCGGTGCCCATGCCCGAGCTCGCGCCGGATGAGGTGCTGGTCGCGGTGATGGCCAGCTCGATCAACTACAACACCGTGTGGTCGGCCATTTTCGAGCCGGTGCCCACCTTCGCGTTCCTCGAGCGCTTCGCGCGGACCGGAGGCCATGCGATCCGCCATGACCGGCCCTACCACGTCGTGGGATCGGACGGGGCGGGGATCATCGTGCGGGTCGGGACGGGGGTCAGGCGCTGGCGGGTGGGCGACCGGGTGGTGATCAGCCCGGCCTACGTCGACGACCAGGAGGCCGCCACGCACGGCGACGGCATGCTCGGCGCCGAGCAGCGGGCCTGGGGCTTCGAGACCAACTTCGGCGGGCTGGCGTGCTACAGCGTCGTGCGCGCGAGCCAGCTCATCCCCAAGCCCGCCCATCTGACGTGGGAGGAGTCCGCGTGCGTCTCGCTGTGCGCGGGCACCGCGTACCGGATGCTGGTCAGCCGGCAGGGCGCGGCCATGAAGCAGGGCGACACCGTCCTGATCTGGGGAGCCACCGGCGGGCTCGGCGCGTACGCGGTCCAGATGGTGCGCAACGGGGGAGGGGTCGCCATCGGTGTGGTCGGCTCGGCCCGCAAGGCCGAGCACCTGCGGACGCTGGGCTGCGACGTGATCCTCGACCGCAGCGAGTTCGGCCTCGACGACGGCGGCGAGCCGGGCCCGGACCAGAGCATCCGGCTCGGCAAGAGCCTCGGCAGGGCCATCCGTGCCGAGACCGGCTGCGATCCGGACATCGTCTTCGACTACGTCGGCCAGGCGACGTTCGGTCTGTCGGTCTTCCTGGCCGCACGCGGCGGCACGGTGGTCACCTGCGGGTCCAGCACCGGGTACCAGCACCGGTTCGACAACCGCTACCTGTGGATGAACCTCAAGAGGGTCATCGGCAGCCACGGGGCGAACGCGCGGGAACAGTGGGAATGCCTGAGGCTGTTCGAGCGCGGCCACCTGGTGCCGACACTGTCGCGGGTCTACCCGCTCACCAAGGCCGCGGAGGCCGCCCGCCTCGTCCAGAACAACGGGCATATCGGCAAGGTGGGCGTGCTCTGCATGGCCCCCACGACCGGCCTGGGCGTCACCGATGACCGGCTGCGCGAACGCATCGGTCCCGGCAGGCTGAACCCCCTTCTCGACACTCCCGTGCCGGTCGGCTGACGACCCCGGCCGAAGCCACGTCCGATCCTGTTCACCTCCCGGTCCGGTCGCGCCTATATAGGGCGGATATAGAGGGCCGGCGAATAGTGAAGGTGGAAGCAATCGGTATCCGTGGAGGGGAACCAGCGGATGCATGCCCGCGAACTGCCACGACAGAACTCATCGCACGGTCATCGACAGGCGGGCGCCGGAAGGCCCGGCCCCGCGATCAGAGTGCTCATCGCCGATGGCGAACCGGCCGTCCGGCGAACGCTGAGGCGTTTTCTCATGGTCCCGGAGGACATCGAGGTCGTCGGCGAGGCCGCCGACGGTGGCCAGGCCGTCGAAGCGGCCGCACGACTCGGGCCCGATGTCGTCCTGATGGACCTGCGCATGCCGCGGATGGGCGGGATGACCGCCATACGGCGGATTCTGGCCGCACCGGACACGCCGCACACGGTGATCGCGCTGAGCACGGACACCAATGACGAGCACCTGTTCGACGCCCTGCAGGCGGGTGTGTCCGGCTTCCTGCTGAAGGACGGCGACCCCGCGGTCCTCATCGAGGCGATCAGAAGGACCCACCGCGGGCACGGGTTGCTCGACCCGCTGGTGACGCGGCGCGTCATCGAACGGCTGGCCGTCCTTTCGCCGCTGCCGCCGTCTCCCGAGCTCCGCAGTCTCACCGCACGGGAACGCGATGTGCTCACCCTGCTCGCGCAGGGGCACAGTAACCGCGCGATAGCGGGCCTCTTGAAGATCGGCGAGGGGACGGTCAAAATCCACGTCAACCGGGTGCTCGCCAAACTGAATCTGGACTCGCGGGTGCAGGCGGCCATCTACGCGATCGAGCACGGTGTCATTCTCCCGCGCCGGGGCCCCGGGGCCGGCCGCGACGGTGACGGCCGTCCCGGCCGCGCCGTCACCCGGACCGAGAGCTTTCCCCGCGCGGCCGGGTGGTGACCGTGGCGGGCGCGGCACGCGTCACCCGAGGCGTTCGCCGGTTCGGTTAAGGCTCACCGGGCAGTGCGGTCAGGTTCACGACCGCGCTGTCCGCGTTCGCGCGTTCACGCCTTCCCGTGTTCCCGGGGGACTCCGCCCGTTGGATTTCATCCGCGTCGGCCCCATTACCGCGGAATCCAGCGCGTCGACGTGATTCTCCATATCTCCTCGCGTGCTCTTCCGACTGCGCCCGCGTATAACCCGCGGAACTACCGAGAAGCTGTAAGCGAACGGTAAGCCAGATCACCGACAATGGAGCCGGGCGGTCAAGAACGGACGCCGGACGGGAATGGAGATCTGTGTCCGGCGCACCACGCGGGGCGAGGGTGCCCAGTGAGGACATGGTAATGATCTTGGCTGGCGGAACAGTGGTGGATCGCGTCATCGGCCACGCGGTCCTGACCCCCGAGCGGCAGGCGGCGGTGTTCGTCTCCGGACCGGACGACCCCCGTCCGGCCGAAGCCCTCTCGTACGCGGAACTCGACCGCGCCGCCCGCGCGGTGGCCGCGTACCTGCAAAGCCGGATCGACCCGGGTGACCGCGTCCTGGTCCTGCACCGGCCGGGGATCGAATTCGCCAAGAGCTTCGTCGGCTGCCTGTACGCGGGCGCGGTGCCGATCGCCTGCCCCATGCCGGACGGTTCGGGGCACCACCTGGCGCGGGCGACCGGGATCGCGCTGGACGCCGGTCCTCGTGTGGCGCTCACCGATCCGGCGCACCTTCCGATCGTTCACGCGTGGGCCGACCAGGACGGGCTCGGCCGGATCGGCTGCCTGTCGAGCGACGGCACGGCGGACCTGACCTCAGCGCAGTGGAGGCCGCCCCGGCGCACCGCACGGGACACCGCGTTGCTGCAGTACACGTCCATGGCAGGCGGCGATCACCGAGGCGTGGCGGTCTCGCACTTGAACCTGGCCGACAACGCGGCGACGGCGGCGCGCCTCCTGGGCTGGGCGCCTGGCACCCGGTTGTGCAACTGGTTCCCGCTCCATCACGCCGCCGGCTTGATCGCCTTCCTTGAGGCGCTCTTCCTCGGGGCCACCACGGTGCACCCGGAGTCCACCGGGTTCGCCCGGCGGCCGTACACCTGGCTGGAGGTCATCGACCGTTACGGCGCCGACGTCGCCATCGCGCCCGACGCCGGCTACGAGCTGTGCACCGGCCAGGTGGACGACGAGGAACTGGCCCGGCTCGACCTGTCCCGCTGGCGGCAGGCGGTCGACATCGGACGGCCGGTGCGCGCGAAGACCATCGGTGAGTTTTCCGAACGCTTCGCGGCGGCCGGGTTTCGTCCGGAGGCGTTCGTGGCCGGGTACAGCCTGGCCGAGGCCACCATGCTCGTGACCGGCGGTCCCGCCGGCAGGCGGCCGCGGGTGCTGCCCGTCTGCGTGGAGAGCCTGCAGCGCGGGCGCGTGGTCGAGGTCGGCGGCGAGGCGGGCGGGCTGGAGCTGGTCGCGCACGGGACCGTGGACGAGGACGCCGTCCGGATCGTCGACCCCGCCTCCCGGAGGGCGCAGCCGGCGGGGGTCCTCGGCGAGGTGTGGATTCGCGGCGCCGGCGTGGCCGGGGGCTACTGGAGCTCGGACCCGGGGAGGAGGCCGGTCTTCCAGGCGACCACGGCCAGGGGCGAGCGCGGCTTCTTGCGGACCGGTGATCTCGGCGCCGTCCACGCCGGCGAGCTCTACATCGTCGGGAAGCTGGACGAGCGCCTCGTCATCGGCGGTCGCGTGATCCATCCGGAGGCGATCGAGCAGCAGGTCCGCCGGCTGGGCGGCCCGCCGGCCCGGCGGATCCACAAAGTGTTCACGATCCCGCTGCCGGACGGGGAGATCGCGGTGGTCCTGGAGCTGGACGGCGACGCCGCCGATCCGGAGGACGCGACCCGGTTGACGAGCGCCGTGCGGGCACGGCTGGTGGGCTACCTCGGGCTGCCGGTCGCCGATGTGGTCATCGTGCCCTGCGGCACGCTCTGCGGCCTTTCCGAGGGCGGGCTGAGCCACGAGCTGATGTGCCACCTGTTCGCGGCCGACGCGCTGGGGCCGGTGCTCGAGGAGCCGGGCCGTGCCGATGCCCCCGCCCGGTACCAGGTCTCCACCGGCCGCCTGCTGGACCTGCGCCGGTAGCGCCCTTGGGGGGGCTCGCGCTCTCAGCCGGTCTCCAACGTCAGGTCGGCGGGGCCGAAGAGCCGGTTCAGCGAGGCCCAGCGTTCCTCCGTGGTCTCGTCCCGAACCGCGAGGTCGAGGGCCACGGCGCGGATCAGGGCGTGGAAGGCGTACCGGGCGTGGTTCGGCGACCGGCCCTCGCTCACCACATCGAGCAGCCGCGCGTCGACGAGCTGCTCCGCGAGTTTCCGCGCCCGCGTGATCGTCACGTCCAGCACGAGCGCCACGGTCCAGATTCCGAAGCGGGGCAGGTCCAGCAGCGCCAGGAGCCGGAACGCCCGGCGGGCCGGTTCGGTGAGGAGGTGGTAGCTCTCCTCGATGCGGCCCCGGACCTCCAGGTCGGCGAGGGCCAGTTCGTCCAGGCGGCTCCGGCCGTCGGCGAGCGAGTCGGCGAACGAGCCCAGGGACCAGTGCGGCTTGGCCGCCAGCCGGGCGCCGGCGATGCGCACCGCGAGAGGCAACCGGTCGCAGAAGGCCACGATCCGCCCCGCGGCCTCGGACTCGGCCGCCACCCGCGCCGTACCGACGATCTTCCCCAGCAGCCCCAGTGCCTCGGCATCGGTGAACATGGGCAGATCGACCAGCCTGACCCCGTCGATCGCGGTCAGCCGCGGCCGCGTGGTCACGATGGCGGTGCTTCCGGGCCCGGCCGGCAGCAGCGGCCTGAGCTGCCGCTCGTCGGCGACGTCGTCGAACACCACGAGGAGCCTGCGGCCATGGGCCGTGCTGCGGAAGAGGCGGACGCGGGCGTCGAGCCCGTCGGGCGCCTCGCGGGCGCCGACCCCCAGCCACTGCAGCATCATGCCCAGCACGTCGGCGGGATCCGCCGGGCGTGGCCGAGATCCCCGCAGGTTCACGAAGAACTGCCCTTCGGGATAGTCCCCGAGTGCGCGATACGCGGCCTGCACGGCCGTCGCCGTCTTCCCCACTCCGGCGGTGCCGGTGATGACGACGCGGGGCCTGGGCTCCTCCCGGGTGCCTGAAGCCAGCAGCGTCTCGATGCGGGTGAGCTCCTGCCGCCGCCCGGTGAAGTCGGCGATGTCCGGCGGCAGATGGGCGGGCCGGACCTCGGCGCGGACCTCGGCGCGAAGCTCGGCCCGGGCCTCGGCGACGGCAGGGCGGTGTTCCCCGCGGCGCACCGGAGCCGCCAGGGAATCGTCGGACGCCAGGATCTTCCGATGGAGCGCCTCCAGCTCCGGTCCCGGGTCGATGCCCAGTTCCGTGCCGAGGACCCTGCGGTACTCCTGATAGGCGGTGAGCGCATCCGCGAGGCGACCGCACCGGTACAGCGCGAGCATGAGCCGGCCGCGCAGCCGCTCCCGCAGCGGATGCGCGGCCACCAGTCCGATGAGCTCGGCTATCAACTCGTCGTGCCTGCCGAGGGCCAGGTCGGCCTCGATGCGGTCGTCCAGCGTGGCGAGCCTGGACTCCTCCAGCTGAGGGCGCCAGGCGTCGCCGAGGAACTCGGTGACACCGGACAACGCGGGGCCGCGCCAGACGGCCAGAGCGTCCCGGAGAGCCTCGGCGGCCTCCGCGGCGCGACCGGCCGACCACGCGGCCTGGCCACGGGAGGCGTGCCGTTCGAACTCGGCGAGGTCCACCCGGATGGCGTCGGTCACCATGACGTACCCGGGGGACTGCCTGCGGATCTCGACGGCCGGGCCGAGCTGCCGGCGCAGCCGGGACACATAGGTCTGGATCTGCGCCTCGGAGGTGGCCGGCGGCCGGTCACCCCACAGCATCTCCGTGAGCCTGTCGTCGGAGACGACGTGCCCGCGGGCCAGCACCAGCATCGCCAGGACCGTCCGTACCTTGGCGGCGCTCAGCTTGATCCGCCCGGTGGCGGTCCATGCCTCGACCGGGCCCAGCAACCGGAATTCCATGACCTCCCCTGGCGAGTGCGGCGAAGCAGGTACGTTTTTACGCTCGTGGTCTGATGAGCCACCGGGACGGTGAAAGAGATCCGGCGGAGCCGGGCAATGCTCGAGGGAGCGATCGATTTTCTCGGGGCCGCAGGACGGCCAAGCCCTTTGATTCGTGCGGCCATCCGGGCCGTTCAGCTCGATGACCGGCACTGTCAGTGCGCAATCGGTCACATGTCAGCGGCGCCACGCCTTCGTGAACTCCCCGGAAAGGCCGTCCATCATATGCCCCTTCATTCCCGCGGGCCGCCGTGGTTCGTACAGTACACCGCGCCCGCAATCGATGAAAGCGTCGACGAGGCCGTGAAGGGCGTAGTCGTAGGGTCGTCAATGATTTCGATCTGCTCCCGAGAATGACTCGCAGTGAGGCGGCAATGACTCACGTGGGGGTCGCCGCTCCGCGCGCGGTCACCGGCTCGCTTACCTGGGGCGACGGGTCGAAGCGGAGGTCATCGCCGTACCGGCACCAGATACCGGCCGGCCTCCGAGCTCCCCGCGTGCCCGGCGTCTCGGGACGGTCGCCCTGCGGTCCGAAGGCCGCGCGAGGCGCCGGATCCGATGGCGGCGGACCATGGCCGAACACGCCGAACAAAGGCATGCGTCGATTATCGTCCTGCCGTATCCCGGTCGGCATTCGGATTCTCCGATGGCGGGCTATACTCCAGCTATACAACCGCCGCCATTGCCGGTAGGTGGACGGCGGTGTACTCAATTGAGACTAGAGTCGATGGCCCGACCGGCTTGCAAAGTGATTGGCCGTCGGTTCTCATGATTCCTATGCGCACTGATCGACTGCCGGCGATCATGGATCCTCAGCGGTGGCGGAACAGGGCGACCACGACGCGGGACGCGTTGCTCGCCGTCGCCGCGCTCGCATTGGGTTACCTTCTGTGGCGGGCCGAAGCCTTTTTTCTGGGGCCCGGACCGGTCGACCCGGCGTGGCTCGTCCCGCCCTTGGTCCTGGCCTGCGGGTCGTTGCTCCTGCGCCGGACCAGGCCCCTGCTCGGGCTGGTGCCGGCGGCGATCGCCGCCGCCGGCGACATGGCGGCCGGGCCGTCGCTCCTCCCCGTGCTCATCCTGAGCGACCTGATCTACAACGCGACCCTGTACGGATCCGCGCGCGCGGTGCCTTGGCTGACCGGCGGAGGCTACGCCGCGTCCGGGCTGGCGGCGCTGGCCGTCCTGGTGCGCACGGAGTCCGTCCGGGACGCCCTGCTGACCGCGATCGTCACCTACCCGGTGCTGGTGTGGCCGTCCGCGACCGCGCTGATGGTCCGCAGGCACCGTGAACGCGCCGAGCGGGCGCAGCGCAGGGCCGGGGCGGAACGCCGCAGGTCGGTGATGCGGGAGAGGGCCCGGGTGGCGGGTGACCTCCACGACATCGTCGGCAACCACCTGAGCGCCATCGCGCTGCAGTCCACCGCCGCGATGGCCACCGCCCCGCGCGACAACGAGAAGCATCTGACGGCCCTGGTGGAGATCCGCCGGAGCAGCCTGGAGGGGGTCGACGAGATCCGCCGCATGGTCGCGGCGCTGCGCACCGACGGGCGGGGCCCGGAGCCCGCGTCCGCGTCACTCGACCTGGCACGGTCGCTCATGGAGCGCATGCGGCGCCTGGGGTCACCGGCGCGGCTGCGGACGGTGGGCACGCCCGCCGAGCTGTGCCAGGAGGTCGAGACGGCCGCCTGCCGGATCATCCGGGAATCGCTCACCAACGTGCTCAGGTACGCCTGCGGGGCCGCCGTCGACATCATCATCGCCTACCTGCCGAACCGGCTGGAGATCATAGTGGAGAACGACCTGGCCGCCGCGAACCCGGACCTGGCGCTCGGCGGCTCCGGGTTCGGCCTGGTCAGCATGGGCGAACGGGCCGCGCGGGTCGGCGGGAGGTGCACCGCGCGGCGGCGCGGGGACCGGTGGCGGGTGCACGCCGTGCTGCCGCTGAACGAGGCCGGCCGGGGCCCTTCGGAACTTTCCCTGTCGGGGGATTGGCTGTCATGACCATGCGTGTTCTCGTCGTCGACGACCATCCGGCCGTCCGGGTGGGGCTCACCATGATCATCAATTCGGTCGCGGACGTGGAGGTGGTCGGCGAGGCCGTCAACGGCGAGCAGGCCCTGAAACTGGCGCAGACGCTCCGGCCGGACGTGGTGCTCATGGACATCCGCATGCCCCTGCTGGACGGGATCGCCACCACCCGGCGGATGTGCGCGCTGGGCGTCACCAACATCCTTCTGACCACGGCGTTCGACAGCGAGGAGTACCTGTTCGGGGCACTGCGCGCGGGGGCGGCCGGATTCATCCTGAAGGACACCGACGCCGACTCGCTGATCACGGCGTTGCGATCCGTGGCGAACGGGGACGGCGCGCTGTCGCCGAGCGTGACGCGGCGGCTGATCGCCGACTACGCGACCCGGCTGTCGCCGCCGGAGGCGCGGGAGCATCAGGCGAAGGTGCTGGAACCGCTCACCGCACGGGAACAGGAGGTGCTGGCCTGCATCGGCCGCGGCCTGTCCAACCGCCAGATCGCCACCGCACTGGAGCTCGCCGAGAACACCGCCAAGACGCATGTCAGCCGTGTGCTGGCCAAGCTCGGGCTGAACAGCAGGGTGCAGGCGGCCATCCTGGCGCAGGAGCTCGACCTGACCTGACGTCCACGGGCGCCGCACCGAGCGAGGATCCGCGACGGGCTCGGCGGCGCCGGCGCACGAGCCTCAGGCGAGCTTCATGCGCGCTTCTTGAAGGCGCGCAGGGACAGCGGGGCGAACACCAGGGAGATGCCCACGCCCCAGGCCAGGGCGATGACCGCGTGGTCCATGACCTGGCCGCCCACCAGCAGGCCGCGCATGGCCTCGCCGAGATGGCTGACCGGGTTGTTGTCCATGACCCAGGCGACCGGCCCGGGCACGCCCCGCGTCGTCGGGATGAACGCGGTGCTGAGGAGGCTCAGCGGAAAGATCACCACAAGGCCGAAGATCTGCACCTTCTCCGGCTCGCCGACCTTCAACGCGATGTAGACCGGCGTCCAGGAGAACAGCAGGACGAAGGCGAGCAGCAGCGCGAACGCCGGCAGCAGTGCCGCGACCGAGGTCTCGATCCGGAAGCCGATGGCGAAGCCCACCGCCAGGAGGACCAGCATCGACCAGGCCTGCCTGGCCGTGTCGGCGACGATCCGGCCGGCCAGGGGGGCGATGCGGCTGATCGGCAGGCTGCGGAACCGGTCGAAGACGCCCTTGGCGATGTCGCTGTTGAGCCCGAAGCCCGTGTTCAACCCGGCGAACAGCGCGTTCTGCGCGATGATCCCCGGGACCACCACCGGCAGGTACGCCTCGACGCTGCCCGCCATCGCCGGTCCGAACACGTAGGCGAACAGCAGCACGAACATGATCGGCTGGAAGCTGAGATCCAGCAGTTCCATCGGGTTGTGCTTGATCTGCACCAGACTGCGCCAGGCCAGCGTCGCGATGTTGCGCGCCGCGGTGGCCGGGGACACCCGCCGCGGCAGACCGGTCCGGACGCCGCCGCGCCCTTCCGGCTCCCTCACGCCGCGGCCCCTTCCCCGTCGGCGGCCCCGGCAGGCCGGCCGGGTCCGGCGGCGACGCGGCCGGCGTGGTGACCGGTGAGGGCGAAGAAGACCTCGTCCAGGCTCGACTTGCGCATAGAAAGCTCGGTGAGGACGACCCCGGCCTCGTCGAGGCGGCGGACCAGGGCCGGCATGATCGCTGGGTCGCCGATCCCCACCGCGACCAGGCCGTCGCGGACCTCGGGGGCCGCGCCGGCGAGCTCCGCCGCGATCCGGGCCACGGTGCCGGCCTCGGCCTCGTGCCGCGCGCGCATCTCCAGCACCTGCCCGCCCACCCGGGCCTTGAGGTCGTCGGACGTGCCGTGCGCGATGATCCGGCCGCGGTCCATCACGATGATGTCGTCGGCCAGCCGGTCGGCCTCCTCCAGGTACTGCGTGGTCAGCAGCACCGTGACGCCCTCGCCGGTCAGGCCGCGCACGATGTCCCACAGTCCGGTGCGGCTGCGCGGGTCCAGGCCGGTGGTCGGCTCGTCCAGGAAGAGGAACCGCGGGCGCCCGACCAGACCGGCCGCCAGATCGAGGCGGCGGCGCATCCCGCCGGAGTAGGTCCTGGCGGGGCGCTCGGCGGCCTCGGCGAGCCCGAACCCCGCCAGCAGCTCGGCCGCGCGGGCCTTGGACGCCCTGCGCGGCAGGCCCAGCAGCCGGCCGATCATGACCAGGTTCTCGGTGCCGGTCAGCATCTCGTCGACCGCCGCGTACTGCCCGGTCAGCCCGATGAGCCGGCGCACCTGGTGGGCCTCGCGGACCACGTCGCGGCCGTCCACCCGGGCGCTGCCCTCGGTCGGCTCGATGAGCGTGGCCAGGACCCGGGTCGCGGTGGTCTTCCCGGCGCCGTTGGGGCCGAGCACGCCCAGGACCGTTCCTGCCTCCGCCGTGAACGACACCCCTGCCAGCGCCAAGGTCCCCCCGAAGCGTTTCACCAGGCCGTCGACCTGGATGGCGTAGGTCATGCGATCTTCGGCGCGTTCCGGGACTGCTCGACGACCTTCCGGTTGTCACCCATCTGCGTCGTCGCCGCCCCGGGCATGGCGCCGGCGAAGGCGGGGCACTTGGCCGCGGCGGGCGGCAGGGTCGCCGGATCCACCCCGGCCGCCACCTCCCCCCGGCCCGGCCCGACCCGTCCGGCCGCCGAGCGGAGCCCGTCCAGGGAGAACCCGTACAGGCCGGCCGCGTTCCCGGCGAGCATGGCCGCCGTCTCGTCGACGGGCACGCCGGCGAAGGCGAACCGCATGGCCTCCCGCGAGTAGGGGAAGCTCGCCTCGACATGCGGGTAGTCGCTGCCCCACATGATCTTGTCGACGCCCACGAGCTCCCTCTTGGCGGTCTCGCTCGGGTGCAGGAAGCTCGCCCCCACGTAGCACTGCCGCTTCCAGTACTCGCTGGGGCGCAGGGACAGCTGATCGATCACATGCGACCCGTGATAGGTCACCCCCTCACCGGCCAGCCCGGAGGGGGTGCGCGCCGAGTCGAAGAACCGGTCCATGGACTGGAGCAGGGCCGGGATCCAGCCGACCCCCACCTCGGTGAACACGACCTTGAGCCCGGGATACCGTTCGAGCACGCCGCCCAGGACGAGGTGGCGCAGCGTCCGCTGGTCCCACCACTTCATCTCCATGAGGAAGAACATGTCGTCCTCCCGGCGGTCGCCCGTCCTCGGCCCCGAGCCGCCGCTGTGGCAGTTGATCGGGATGCCCAGCTCGACGCAGGTCTCCCACAGGGGGCCGTAGTGGTCGTGGTAATAGAGCGGTGGCAGGCCCGATCCCGGCGGCGCGCCCGGAAGCACCACCCCGCCGCGCAATCCCGAGTCGACGGCCGCGCGGATGTCCTCGATCGCCGCGTCGATGTCGTGCAGCATGACCTGGAACACGCCCGAGCGGCGCCCCTTCGCCATGGCGCAGAAGTCCGCCAGCCAGCGGTTGTGTGCCTGCAGCCCCGCCCGTCTGCGGCGCAGCTCCTCCGCGTTCCGCACGGCGGCCTGACCGCTTGCCAGGGAGGCGGTGGAGAAGAACGGCGGAACGGTGTTGGGGAAGAGGACCTCCGCCACGATTCCGTCCTGTTCGAGATCCCGCAGCCGGCGATCGGAATCCCAATTGCGGGAGCCCTCCTCACCCTTCATGTCCTCATAGGGAACCTCATAGGCCGCCGCCCAGCGATCGAACTCCTCGTGATAGGACGACTCCAGATAATCCCTGTACCCGAGGACCGGAGCACCGCCATGGCAGTCCACCGAGATCACGATGTGGCGGTCGTCTGCTGTGACCATGAACGCATCCTTTCCGAAGGGAACGGCGGGGGCGGCGGGGTCATGCCCGCCGCCGCCCCCACCGGGCGGATCTCACATCAGACCCGCGCGTAGACGAAGGTGAGCCCGTACTCGAGGTCGGCCGACTCGTCCAGCTCCTGCACCTCGGTAACCTCCGCCTGCTGTGCTTCCGCCGTCTCGGACTGCATGGTCCACGACTGGTCCGGAATGTTCAGGTTGCGCATTGATCGTTCACCCCCTTTCCCTGTCGGAACGTCTTGGGACATCGCCATGGGACATCTCGAGGAGACATCTCATGGACGCCGGTGGCGGCCCGTCAGAGCGACGGGCCGAAATGATGGGTCGCCGCCGCGACCACGAAGTCCATATGGGCACCGGTGATCCCATCGCCGAATCCGATGTGCACCGGCCCCGCCCCTTCGTTGAGCTGCGAATTGAACGTCCAGTCCACGTGCGGCAGGACGTGCTGGTTGGTGCCGAGCCCCAGCTCGAGGGCGTGCAGCCCGTACGCGGGGTCGGTCACCTCGCGGAGCGCGTCGGTGAAGTCGTCGCCGCCGGCGCGCACGTCGGCGAGCACACCGCCCCTGAGCCGCAGCACGATCGGCGCGCGCCGGTTGAGTTCACGCCGGAGGTCGTGCGCGGCCCGGATCCGGGCGTCGCCGGCCTCGTCGAACCGCGGATCGCGGGCGGCCAGGACACCCGAGGCCACGGCCGTGCCGTCGATGGTGAAGGGACGCGGCCGGTCCGGCCTGGGCCGGGCGGTGAGGGCGATCTCGCAGTAGCTCCCCACGCCGACCCACTGCCCGGTGGCGATGGCGGGCGAGGCCCAGGCGTCGATGCTGAGGTCGTCCGAGAGTGAGCAGACCAGGTGTGTTCCGGGTTCCCCGGCCGGGCAGGGGCCCGTCGAGACGAAGGTGATCGGGTCGGGCCGGCTCCTGAGGTCGTCGATCCACCGGCGGGACCGCTCGCAGGCGGCCCCGTAATCCGTGAGCAGCGTGAGCCGCAGTGTGTAGAGGGCCGCGTCGAGACCGGTGTCGAAGCTGGCGATGGGGACGAGCAGGACCTTGGCTTCGCGGAAGCGCTTGCGCAGCTCCTTGCTCAGCAGGACGTGCCGGAGGAAGAGGACGACGTTGGCCCCGGCGGGGAGCTCGCCGGCCTCGGCCAACGGGATGCTCGAGAGCCCGTACCGGGAGGCGGCCCGGAGCAGCGCCTCGTCGTCGCTCACCGCGTGGATTTCTCCGTCCGGGAAGACGTCGCGCAGTTTCCCGGTCGAGACCGCCGCAGAGTCGCCGTGCCCGCCGCCGGACGCAGGATGGTCCTTCATTGCACCCCACTCGTCTCGCAATTCGATGAGATTCTTGCCCGGATGCTCAAGGCAATAATGCGCACCTCCCCGAGCACTGTCAAGACACATTTCTCGGCCAGTTTCCGGACCGCTCGAAGGGGCGTGAGAGGGACTTTCGTCACGGGTTGATCCGACGCGTTCTCCCTGGTCAGCGCCTTGTCTGAGCCGGAATGAGTACATGAATTACCGCAAAATAAGTAGAGCCGTGTAACCGGTTTTCAGTACTGCGATGCGTCGGCCGTCCAGGAAAAGGAATGACCGAGGGTAGGCCATTTTCTGGCCCCGCGGCCGGGGGCGGCTCGCACGCGGCCGTCGGCCGGCGGGCGGGCACGACGACGTGCTGGTCCGCACCCGCAGGGACCCGGCGACCAAGGCATGCGCGGGTTCGGATCAGCCGGATCCCGGCAAGCGGGCTCCGTGCGGCCACGGCTCGGTGCCGGGCGGCTCGGCGCTCATCGCCTCGCCGTTGGCCTCGGCGATGGCCGTCGCGGCCTGCCGCGGAGCCACCCCGCCGGCCGCCGCGGCGCGCATCATCCGGCCCACGAGGTCGTCCATCGACTCGTCGATCTTCGCGAACGCCGACTCCGCGGTGGGCGCGATGTCGCCGAACAGCGTCCACCACCACCAGGCGTTGGCCGCGGAGTTCACCGCGAAGTCGGGCAGCACCACGACGTTCCGCCCGGCCAGCGCCGCCTCGGCGCCGGGTGTGACCGAGGCGTTGGCCGCCTCGGCCACGTACCGGGCGCGCACCCGCTCGTGGTTGCGCTCGTGGACGGCCCACGACACGGCCGCGGTCACCAGCACGTCGGCGTCGACGTCGACCCACGCGTCCCCGGGCAGCTCGCGGTCCCCGGGCGACAGCCGATCGCGGTTGATGCCGCCGTGCACGGTGCGTGCCCGCAGCATGGTCTCGACGTCGAGCCCGTCCGGATTCACCACCAGGCCGTCGGCGTCGGTGATCCCCACCACCCGCAGGCCATGGCGCGCCAGGTACCGCGCGGTGGCACCGCCCATGGAACCGAACCCCTGGATCACCACGCGGGTGTCCGCCACGCGTTCCCCGAGGTGCCGCAAGGCCGTCGTCACCGCCCGGGCCACGCCGTAGCCACCGGTCAGATCGCCGAGGCCGATCTCGTCGACGGTGACGGCGAACGCGCCCGCCAGCCGGCGCAGCCCGGCGTCGGCGCCGTCGGGCACCTGCGCGAGCGCGGCCTCGACCGAGCTGCGCAGGCCGATCTCGGCCATCAGGCCGTCGATGGTGGCCTGCCGGACGCCCAGATCCTCACCGGTGGCCCAATGGTGTTCCAGCAGCGGACGCATCGCGGCGAAGTACCGCTTGAGAACGTTCCGCGCCTCCGGATGCCGCGGATCCAGGTCGATGCCGCCCTTCGCACCGCCGAACGGGTGGTACCGATCACCGGGGCGGAAGACGACCATCTCCTTCAGCGACATGACCCGGGCCAGGTCCGTGACCTCTTGCAGGGTGCACCCGGAGCGCATGCGCACGCCGCCGCTGGCGACCCCGCGCCGGAGCCGGTCCACGACCAGGTGACCGACCACGCCTGTGACCTCGTCGGTCCAGGTGATCCGCAGGTGCGGCGCGTTCACCTCGTCGGTTCCGCTTCGGGCTGTTCGGCGCGGGCGCGCGCGACGCTGTTCCATGCCCGGCATGATCGTCGCTCGTCCCCCATTCGGCAATGGTCCGGAATGAGCAAGCGACTCGTCATTCGGCGCCCCCTGACGGTCGATCCGTAATCATTACCGAGGAGCGGCGTCATACTTTCGATGTACGTCGGGCTTGGTCCTTGTGGGGCCCTCTCGAAGTCCTTGACGTCCCAGCATGGGCATATCAGCATGATTGGCAGGAATATGTCGAAGCCCAGGCTGATCGCGCGCGGCGCGATCCACGGCGAAGCCGAGGGCGGGGAACGCGCCATGAGGATTCTCTGCGGCACGGACACACTGATCATCCGCCGCTCCCACGTCGCAGGCCACATCGGAGGGCGCGGCCCACGCCGGGGCGCCGCCGCACACACGGAAGGTGGGCACAGCACGTGGTCTTCAGCTTCATCGTGGCCAGTGAGATCGGCTTCTGGATCATTCTCGGCGCCGGCCTGGCCGTGCGCTATCTGCTCGGCCGGCGGCGGCTCGGCGCGGTGCTGCTCGCGGGTGTTCCGCTCCTCGACCTCGTGTTGCTCGTCGCCTCCTACCTCGATCTGCGCGACGGGGCGACGGCCGGACCCGAGCACGGGCTCGCCGCCGTCTACATCGGCTTCTCCGTGGTGTTCGGCCCGAGCGTCGTCCGGTGGGCGGACGAGCGGTTCGCGCACCGGTTCGTCGGCGGCCCGCCTCCGCGCCGCCCGCCCGAGTCGGGCCAGGCCCTGGTGCGCTACGAGTGGCGCAATTTCGGCAAGGCGTGCCTGACCTGGATCGTCACCTGCGGGCTGCTGCTGGCGATCATCGTGTTCGTCGACGACCCCGACCGCACCGCCGACCTCTGGCCGTGGATCAGGTCCATGACCGTCATGCTGTCGGTCTGGGTGATCTGGCCCATCGTGGCGTCGCTCACGACCGGCGGCGACGAGGACGATTCCGCGCAGGAGCAGGCCGGGGAACGGCCGCCACGGTGAAGCGCCGCTCGGCGGCGTGATGACCACGCCAACGCCGGTCGGTGCGGCCGCGCACCGGGGTGCGGACTCGTCCGGCCCGGTCGCGATGGTGTTCAACTGACCGCTCTGAGCACTAGAACGCCGGGTGCGCGTTCAGGCGGAGCGTCGTTCCAGCTCGGCGGCGAGCGAGTTCAGGCAGGCCGCGGACGAACGCACCACCTCCGCCACCATCATCGCGGCGTGCGGCGGAACGCGGTCGGCGATCTCCGTGCACCTTTCCGCGCCGGCGACCAGCGAACCCAGCCAGCGCAGCAGTTCCCGGCCCGAGTCGCTGAAGCGCAGCGCGGGATCCTGCCGGAGCTTGGTGATGAGGATGTGGGGTTGCAGCGGAACGGTCCGGGGGGCGGCCACGCCGTTCCGCTTCTTCTCCTCCCTCTCCGCGCGCTGCCCGGCGGGCACCGGATCCTCGCCCTTCTCGAGCCTCTTGCGGACGTCGTGCGCGGTGGCGGGCGAGATCCCGGCGGCCTGGGCGATCTCCCGCAGCGAGGCACCTGGGCGGGCCCGGATCACCTCGCCGGCGTGGCGACGCCTTTCGGCCGGGTCGAGCGGTCGCGCCTTGCCGTCCCGGCCGATCCGCGTGGCCGGCTGCCGTTCCGGCACGCGCTCGCGCAGAGCGCCCACCGTGGCGGTCGAGAGCCCGGTGGAGGCCGCTATCAAACGGTCCGCCCAGTGCGCGTGCGTTCGCAGGATGCGCTCGGCCGCGGCCTTGCGCTCGATCAGCGTGAGGGGCATGCCGTGCGCGATGTTGGCCTTCACCGCGGCCACGAACACGGCCTCCGGCCTCCCGTCAAGGAACCGCGCTTCGATGCGCCGGTCGCCGCGCAGCCGGCACGCCTCCAGCCGATGCAGCCCGTCGATCACCGTCATCGTCGGCCGGTGCACCAGGATCGGCGGCAGCGGCCCCTCGATCTGGGCGAGCGTCCTGACGTGTTCTTCGTCCAGTCCCTCGAGCCGCGGGGAGTCCCCGGGCCTCAGTGTGTCGATGGGGATGAGCTCGGTCAGAGGTTGTGTGAGGGAAACGGCTTCTGTGGTCATTTCGTCCTCGACGTCGGTCCGTACCGGATGAAGGCGTCAAACGCACCATCGCCGCGGCGGGCATGCCCTGTGCCGGTCCCGCTTCGTCGTGACCGCTTAAGGCCAGCGGGCCATCGTCATGCCGGCCCCATCCTCCGAGGACGATCGCGCGTGAAGGCGGCCGGCGCCTGACGCGTGATCGCACTTCAGCGGCGGATCAGGGCGAATCGGGAGCAGGGGCTTCGGGTCGGGAGCGGTTCTGGCCGTCCGGCTCGGCGGGGAGGTCTCGGGACATCGGCAAGCGTCGAGGAACCGGCGGCTTCCGCGGCCCCTCGCGTTCGATGAATCGTCCTCGTGCGGTCGGCCCGTGGCGCCGACCTGCACTGAACCGTCGAACTGCCGACCACCGTCAGGGCATTATCATATATAGCCACGGATTGCAAAGTTTCCACTCTTTGTTTGACCTGACCGGAACGGGCTCCGCCCGGATGTGCGACCTTGATCGGAAGCAGTGCGCCGGTCTAATTTTTGCAAGGTCATATCGGGCTGTCATGACCTCCATTCGGATGTCAGCCGAACGGGGGTCTTGACAACGGTCTCCGTTTCTGGAAGACGCGTCGGTCATCCGGAACCGGTCAGGCATGCTCCGGTACGGCTCCGACCGGTCATCCGCACATGCGCGAAAGATCTTCCGGATGTGATGAATGCCTGTACCAGGCCTCCGGCGAGTCCCAACGGACGGACCGCGGCCTGCGCTGGGCCCCTCCGACTACGCTCTGGCGCGCACCGTTCTCCGGTTCGCGATCGCGCTGCGCTGCGGCGGAGTGGCGGCGGCGTGCCTCGCCGCCCTTCTGGACGACGCCACCGGAGTCTCCCGCGGATGGCAGGCCGCGGCGCTCGGCGTGATGGTGGCCTGGGCGGCGTTCTTCACCGCGGTCGCCGTCCGCCGCGGCATCGGGCCGCCGCTGATCGTCTGCGACGCCGCCCTGGTGACGTCGGTCATGCTGCTGCAGCCGCGGCTCGTCTCGGTCTCGACGGTGGTCGACGAGACCACCTGGGCCATCATGCTGGCCAGCACCGCCATCTACGTCTCGCAACTCGCCCTGCGCCCGGTCGCGGGGCTGCCGCTCGCCGCCCTGGTCATCGCCGCCTACATGATCGGCGTCCCGGCGGAGACCAGCCAGATCCGCATCCTGTTCGTCCAGGCCGCGGTGGTCAGCGCGATGATGTGGCTGCTGCGCCGCGGCGGGCGGCGCGCCGACGCCATCGTCGCGGAGCGGGACCGCGAGCGGCATCGGGCCATGGCGGAGGCGGCCCGCAGGGCCGACGAGCGGCAGTACCGGGTGCAGATGCACGACTCGGTGCTGGCCACGTTGACGATGGTCGCGTCCGGGGCCGTGCGCGCCGGTTCGCCCGGCCTGCGCGAGGTCGCCCGGCAGGCGCTGGAGATCCTGGAGACCTACGCCTCGCCCCCGCCCCTCGCCGACGGGCCGCTGATCGACGTGGTGGAGCGGCTGGAACTGCTGGTCGCCCGGATGCGCCCGGCGATGTCGGTCGATCTCGCGGTCGCCGGGTGGCGCGGATCCGACCGGCCCGCCCTCGAGGTTCCCGAGCCGGTCGCCCGCGCGATCGTCGACGCGACCCGCGAGGCGCTGCGCAACGTCGCGGCCCACGCCGGGACGCGCCGGGCATCGGTGCGCCTGGAGCGGTCCGGTGACAGCGTCAGGCTGCACGTCGTCGACCACGGCCGCGGGTTCGACCCGGCCCGCGTCCCGGCCGCGCGGCACGGCATCAGGCACTCGATCGTGGAACGCATGGCCATGGCCGGCGGAACCGCCACCGTCCAGTCGCGCCCGCGCAAGGGAACCGTGGTCACGCTGCGGTGGACCTGTGGCTGAGACCTCGTCGGCCGACCCGTTCGCCGTGCGTTTCCACCGGGCGTTCGACGTGGCCACGGTCATCGCGGTCGCCCTGTGGCAGGTCGTCGCCGTCGGCGCGGCCCTCCTCGACTACCACGACCTGTACCGGTCCCCGGGCCTGGCGGTGGCGGTGTGGGGCGCCCAGCTCCTGATCATCGCGTGCGGCGCGGGGTCGCTGCTGCGCAGGAGGGCGGCCGCCGCGACGACCTGGACCCTGGTCGCGGTGAACCTCGCCACCGGCGCGGCGATGGCCGCCAACTGCCCCGCACCGCTGCAGCTGCAGACCAACTGGGCGTGGACCTCGGTCGGCCTGATCGGCGTCCTGCTCCTGCTGCATCGGCCCGTGCGCGAAGTGGTCGGCCTGCTGGCGGCGAACGCGGGGATCGTCGTCGTGACGTTGACGGCGGAGGGCGGCATGGACCGGCACGCCTTCGCCGGGGTCGTCACTCTGCTCTACGCCTCGGCCAGCATCCAGCTGGCCCTTATGGCCGGCGCCAGGGTGTTCCGGTTCAGTGGCGGCATGGCGGCGGCGGCCGCGGCCGAGCGCTGGGAGATGGCGACGCGTGAGACCGTCATCGCCGAGGTCGCGGCGGCCCGGCAGGAGCGCTACCGGGAGGCGCGAAGGCTGATCGCCGATGTCCTGCGCGGCCTGGCCGACGGCACCGTGGACACCGACGACCCGGACGTCCGGCACCGGTGCGCCACGGCCGAGGCCATGCTGCGGCAGTTGCTGGCCGAGCAGGACGACGTCCCCGACCCGCTGCTGCGTCTGCTGAGGACGGGCATCGACGAGGCCATGCGCCGCGGCGCCGTCATCGATTTCGCCCAGGTGGGCGAGGCGCCACCGATCGGCGAAGAGGCCGCCGCGGCGCTGGCCGAGGTCCCCCTGGCCGTGCTGACCGGTGCCCGCGGGCACGCCCGCGTCACCGTGGTGTCCGCCGAGACCGGGCACGTCAGCGTCTCCGTGCTCATCGACGGTGACGTCGCGGTCCCCGAGACCGCCGCGGCGCGGGGGATCACCGTCACCACCGACCGCGACAGGGACATGCTCTGGGTGGAGGCCCGATGGGACGCGCCGTGACCGTCGCCGTCATCGACGACCAGGACGTCGTGCTGTCCGGCGTCCGGACCTGGATCGCCGAGGACCCCGGCCGCCGGGTCGAGATCGTGCACGTCGGCACGGATCCCGACGACCTGCTGGGCGGACCCGCGGCGACGGCCGACGTGCTGGTCATCGACCTCCGCATCAACGGCGAGCTGGTCTTCGACCGGATCGCCGAGCTGGCCCGGCAGGGCCGCCGCATCGTCGTGTTCTCCCAGCACACCGAGCACCACGTCGTCCACCGCGCCGTGACGGCCGGGGCCCGCGCCTACATCACCAAGGAGAGCAACGAGGGGCGGCGCCACCTCATCGAGGCCATCCTGGCGGTGGCGGCCGGCGAGACCTACACCACCCCGTCGCAGGCGGGCGCGATGCTCGCCGCCACCGGCCGGCATCGCCCCAGGTTCTCCGAACAGGAGCTGCGCAGTATGCGGCTGTGGCTGGGCGGTCTCACCCATGCCGGGGTCGCGCGCCAGATGGGGATCAGCGAGCACACCGTCAAGCAGTACCTCGAACGCGCTCGGGACAAGTACGCCAAGGCGGGCCGGGAGGCGTCGACCAGGATCGACCTTTACCGCGAGGCCCTGCGCGACGGCATCGTGGACAGCTGAGAGCCCGTCAGAGGGTGTCCCAGAAGTCGCATTGGTGGGCGGTGCCGAAGGCGGTGTCGACGGTGTCGCCGTTCGGATGCAGCCGGAGGACGGGGTCGCCGGCCTTGTAGCGGGGGAACCGCGGACCGCCTTGGGCGCCGGGGGAGCCGGTGCGGGCGAACGCCGACCAGTAGCCGATCATTCGCGCCGCCAGCCTGTCCTGCGCCGGGGTTCGCCGGCCCGCGGGGTTGAAGACCCCCCAGAGATAGAACAGGTCGGTCTGGTGGAAGGCGCCGAGCGGGAACGACGGCCGGACGATCAGTTCGACGGGCACCCCGGGGTCGGCGAACTCGTAGACATAGGTGGGCACCCGTGGTGCGATCGCCCGGTTCCAGCGCCGCTGACCGCACGCGAAGCCCTGGTCGGTCAGCAGGGCCGACAACGTCGAGGCCGGATGCGGACGGGCGCCGGAGGGGTAGCGTCCGAGCACCGCGTCGGCGGGGGCGCCGAAGGCGCCGCGCACTCCGGCCTCGTAGTCCTCCGCGGTGAGCCGCTGCCCGATCGCGTCGGTGGCCTCGTACACGTAGATCGCCGATTCGTTGGCGGTGGTCCCGGTCAGCACCGGCACGCGGGCGAACCTTCCGCTGCGGAAAGCGGTGGCCGGGTCGAGCGGGAGCGTGCGCCCGCCCAGCGCCGGACTCCAGGTCTGGCTCGCCTGTGCCCGTGCCAGGGCGGCGACCGGCTTGGCGCGCAGGCAGGCGGCGGCGTCGGTGGTGTCCGCGCAGCCCAGTGCCTGCGCGAATGCCCGGCCCTGGCCGGCCGCGGCGTCGGCTGGACGGGTCTCGCAGGCACCGGCGCCGTATACGCCGCTCTGCGAGATCGCACGGTGGAACAGCCCACGCGCGGGGGGCGAGATCATGTGCGTGCAGACCGACGCCCCGCCGGCCGACCAGCCCGCGATGGTGACGTTCCCGGGGTCGCCGCCGAAGGCCCTCGCGTTCCGCCGCACCCAGCGCAGCGCCGCCTGCTGGTCCTGGATCCCGTACGCGCCCGAGGAGCCGCCGGAGTCGAGCGCTTCGTGGGCCAGGAACCCCAGCGCGCCGAGCCGGTAGTTGATGGTCACGATGGCGGCGCCGCCCTGGACGGCCATGTCGCGTGGAGCGAAGTCGGCGCCGGCGCCGAAGGCGTACGAGCCGCCGTGGATCCAGACCATGACGGGCAGCGGGCGACGGACGCCCGCCGGCCGCCAGACATTCAGGTAGAGGCAGTCCTCGGCCTCGGAGGCGGGCTTGCCCGGCCGGAAGTAGACCGTTGACTGGGCGCAGTCCGGTCCGGCCGTACCGGCGTCCCGGACGCCCCGCCAGCGGTCGGCGGGCCGCGGCGGTCGCCAGCGCAGGTCTCCGACCGGCGGAGCCGCGTACGGAATGCCCGAGTACTCGATCACCTCGCCGTGGTCGACACCGCGCACGGCACCCTTGTCGGTGTGGACGACGGTGCGGCCAGGACGCGGTGCCGCGGCGGCGGACGGGGTCAGCGCGGTCGCCGTCAGAGCGAGCGCGGTCAGGACGGTCAGGACGGCGCGCGGGAGGGGGCGAATGCACACGTTCAATGGCATGTCCCCGGCCTATCCCGACGGAAAAGCCAGATCAATATATCAATTGGTATATGCCTGTCGATTGGCGCCGCCCATTGGTCCCCACGGGCGCGGAGCGGCCGCACCTCGTGGATTTCGGGCAGGCGGGTAAATTCTCCTGGCGTGGCCGCGAGTTTCCGGGCGGACCGCGACCGGGATCCGGAGAGCGAGGGATGATGGGCACGTATGTCGTCGTCGGGGCCGGTCTCGCCGGTGCCGCGACCGCCTGGCAACTGGCCCGGAGGGGCCACGAGGTGACCGTCCTGGAGCGCTCGGTGCCGGCCAACGGCGAGGGCAGCTCGCACGGATCCGCACGGATCTTCCGGTACGCCTACCTCGACCCGTTCTATACCCGGCTGGTCGTCGACGCGCGGGTCGAGTGGGATGAGCTGGAGCGTTCGGCCGGCGAGCGGCTCATCAGCCCGACGGGCTCGCTCGACTTCGGGGCCGGGCGGGACCCGGCGGCGCTGGCCGCTGTTCTCGGGAAGCTCGGTGTCGAGCACGAGCTGCTCACCGGCGCCGAGGCGGGCGCACGCTGGCCGCGGTTCGGTTTCGACGACGGCGCCGGCGTCCTGTGGCATCCGGCCGCGGGCGTGATCGACGCCGAGACCGCGGTGTCGGCCATGCTGCGACTGGCACGGGCCGACGGCGCCCGGGTCGAGACCGGCCGGCCGGTGGCCTCGGTCGAGCGGGTGGGCGCCGGCCACCGCGTGGTGGGCTTGGACGGGCGCACCGAGGAAGCCGAGAAGGTCATCGTCACCGCCGGCGGCTGGCTGCCCGAGCTGCTCGGTGACCTCCCCCTGCCGAAGGCGTTCTCGGCAGGGTTTCCGCGGCTCCAGGTAATGCAGGAGAACGCCTACCACTTCCCGTACCGCGATGTCCCGGAAGGGCCGTGGCCGGCGTTCATCCACAAGACCCCGGCCATGCTGGTCTACGGCCTGCCCGGCGGGCGCGACGCCGCCCTTCCAGACGGCGGGGCCGGGCAGAAGGTGGCCGAGTTCAACGGCGGCAGACCGATCCGGAGCGCGGCCGCGCAGAACGGTGAGATCGACCCGGCCAACCGTGAGCGGATCACCGCGTACGTCCGGCGGACCCTTCCCGGTCTCGTCCCCGAGCCGTACGCCGAGACGACCTGCCTGTTCACCAACACCCCCACAGAGGACTTCGTGATCGACGGCGTTGACGGGATCACCGTCGCCTCGCCCTGCTCGGGGCACGGCGCCAAATTCGCGCCACTCCTCGGCCGGATCATCGCCGAGTCGGCATCGGGCGAGCGTGCGGCCCCGCGGCGGTTCCGCGTGGGCGCCTGACCTCTCCAACATCGTGGCGGACTGCTCTCCGGCATCATCCGGGGGCGTCGGTGGCGCAGTGTCCGCTAGAGGCCTGGGAGGACATCCGTCGGGGCCATGCAGGGTATGCAGGTCGATGTGAACGACGCCGAGTTCCGCCGGTTCATCGCGCATCTGCGGGAGCGCCGTATTCCGGCGAAATATCTGTACGCCGGCAGCGCGGCCGCCTTGCACGCCAGGTTCGCGATCGAGTATTCGGAGGAGTATGTCGACGGGCGGGTCGATCACGAGATCGCGACCCTGCTGGCGGCACAGGGTGCTGCCGGACCGCCTCGGCAGATCTGCGATATCGGGCCGAGCAACGGGGCGCACACTCTGCAGTTCTTACGGCGCTATGGTGAGATGGGCGGTCAGGTCACCCGCTATCTCGGACTTGATTTCAGTGAACCGTTGCTCCGGGTGGCTCGGCGGCGTCTCGAATACGTTCTCCCGGCCGAGCACGCCTTCGGGCAGTGGGATGCCGAACTGCTGCCCTCCGAACGTATCGAGTCGTGGCGCACCGACGATGTCGTGCTCATCTGCTTTCTTGGAAACACTCTGGGGAATGTCGATGACCCGGTCGGGGTGCTGCGGAATCTGCGTTCGAGCGTCCGGGAGGGAGACCGTCTGCTGCTGGGGGTCTATGCCACGCCGGTCGCGGAATCGGCCGGCGATGCGATGCGGACGTACACGCATCCCGCGGTGCGCCAGATGATCAAAGAGCCCCTGACATGGGTGGGGGTGACGGATGAACTCTTTGACTTGTCCGTGGTCCATGAACCAGGTGCGATCCATGCTCGGATCCGTCTGCGGGAGTCCATCGTCGTCAAAGGAATCCGATTCGAGGCGGGCGAGGAGATCCATTGCTTCACTTCGCGGCGGTTCGATGCCGGGCTCGTGGCGGACCTCCTGCGGCGGTCCGGGTGGGAACTGGAGCGATGGACGCGCGAAGGCGCGATCGATCACCTGGTGTCGCTCGCCCGGGCGGTCGGCTCGGGCCGGGCGTGAGCGCTCAGCCGACGGTGCCCTGAAGATGGGCCACGACGTCGCCGATGGTGGCGAACGTCGTGATCTCGTCCTCCGGAAGCTCGACCGCGAAGCGCTCCCGCACCGTCGCGAAGATCTCGAGCAGGTCGCTGCCGGCGAGGCCGAGGTCCTCCCCGAGCCTTTTGCCGAGACCGACCTCGCGCAGGGGCACCCCGATCTCCTCATGGAGGATGTCGGCGATGCCGTCCAGGATCTCCTGCTCGCTCAGAGCCACGGATGCCCCTTCCGGTCAGGATGAAAATGGTATTTAGCGCATTGAAGAGTGTTTGTCCGGACTCGTCGGACCCGTGGTGCTGGGTACGATCCATGTTCGTGGGGCCCAAGGATCACAGGTCGATATTCTCGGTCGGAATCGATTATCACGATAGTGCCCACGACCATCTTCCGTATGCCGTCCGGGACGCGGCGGACCTGGGCGCGTTCATGGCCGAGAGCGGGTTCGCGCTCTCGGCCGAGTGCCTGAATCTGGCCCAGGCGTCGGCGCGAGAGATCACGGATCGGATCGAGGCGTGGTCGGACGGCATCCGCGAACGCGGGCCCGGGGCCGGCGTGATCCTCTATCTCGCGGCGCACGGCCGGTTGCACAATGGACGCCACTACCTCCTCTCCGTGAGCAGCCCGCCGCGGCCGCCGTATTTCGGCAGCAAGGCGATCGGCGTGGAAGAGATCGTGCAGTCGATCCTCAACAGCGGGGCCGCCGCGGGACTCATCCTGCTCGACACCTGCTACTCCGGGTTCGCCGCCCAGGAGATACAGCAGGCGCTGGACAGGGCCGCCGCGGTCCAGGGGGTGCCAGGGATGGATCTCGCCGTCCTGGTGCCCTCTTTGCACCATCAGCGGTCATATGGAGGGTTGTTTGTTGAATGTGTGCTCGATTCGCTCAAAAGCGGGTCGCGGGGAGGTCATTGGAAGGACGGTGATAGATATGTTACATTGTTTGAGATGCGCGAGGAATTGAGGCTCCGGTTGGCCGATGACCAGTGCGCATATGTGGCCGGCAGGGACGGTCTTAAGATCATTCCAAATCCGCGCTATCGCGTGGACGCGGCTGATCGTGCGGTGGAGTTGGGAGTCCTGCTGCGGAATCTCCCGGCCACGGAGCGTGAACACTTCCTGCGGAAGGCGTCGAGCACCGACGCCGGCGACGTCGGCTGGTTCTACACCGGCCGGAAGGACGCCGCCCGCACGCTCACCGACTGGCTCGAGCGAAACGATGGCGGTGTCTTCGCGGTCACGGGCGCTCCCGGGTGCGGCAAGTCGGCCTTCCTCGGACGCATGGCCGTGATCACCGATCCCGGGTCGCAGGCCGCCTGCCGTGCGCTGGGCCTCCTCGACGCGGGAGCCCCTCCGGGGCCTCCGGTCGGCACGTTCGACGCCTTCGTGCACATCAAGAACCGGCGCTCCGACGACGTGGCGCGGGATATCGCTCTGCAGCTCGGGATCGACCTGACCGACTCGTCGAGCCCGGCGCGCGATCTCGTCGCCGATGTGAGCGACTCGGGACGGCGGGTCACCGTCCTGGCGGACGCGCTGGACGAGTCGGAGCACGGCGAGGAGGTCTTCGTCGCGCGGGACGTCCTGCGCTCGCTGGGGACGCTGCCCGGCTGCAGGGTCGTGGTGGGCACGCGGCGCGACACCGACGGCCGCCATGCGGTCCCGGCGGACGACGCCGGTCCGCTCCTGGAGACCTTGCGCCCGCGCAGCGTCCCCTTCGAGATCCTGGACCTCGACGATGAGGCCGGCACCAACGCCGACATCGCCCGTTACGTCGACGAGCGTCTCGCCGATCCCTCGTCCGCGGCGCGCTGGGGGCGCCCCGAGAGGCGCAGGGCCGCCGCGGTCGAGGTCGCCCGCCAGGCCCAGGGCGTCTTCCTCTACGCCCGCTTCGCGGTTCGGGTTCTCCAGGGCTTCGGCGAGCGCGTCGTCGAGGATCCGCGGTGGCGCGACCGCCTGTCCGCGGCGGTCGGCGACGAGGGAATGAACGGTGTCTTCGCGGAGGACCTGCGCCGCTTCCCCGACCCGGTCCTGATCAAGGAAGTGCTCGCCCCGCTGGCGTTCGCGCGGGGGAAAGGGCTGCCGCGGCGGCGCGTCTGGCCTGAGCTGGCCAGCGCGTTGAGCAGCGTGGGGCGCGCCTACTCGGCGACCGATATTTCCAGGACGATCAGGGAGGCGGGCTGGTACCTGACCGAGGGGACCGAAGACGGTGAGGCCGTGTTCCGCCTGTACCACCAGGCCATCGCCGACTACTTCCGGGAGGAGATGAGACGTGGACGGCGAGCCGGAGACGGAGGCGGTGATCGTTGAGCGCCTGCTGGCGCTCGCGCGGTCCGAAGGCTGGGAGAACACCAGCCCGTACATCACGCGCTACCTGGCGTCTCATGCCAGCGCCGCGGGAAGGCTCGCGGAGCTGGCGTCCGACTTCGGCTACCTGGCCGTGGCCGAGCCGGAGGTCCTCTCAGCCGCGCTCGGCACGGGACTCGAGCGAGGGATGCCCGATTCGGCGCGGTTGTACCTGCGCTGCGCCCATCTCATGCGCCGGCTCGACGTGCCCGAACGGAAGGCGCTCTTCGAACTGACCGCGCAGCAGCAGGGGCTGAGCGGGCTCGGCGTCGACGAGCCGGATCACGTCCGGTGGTGGCCGCGATGGACGCGTTACACGCCGACTCCCTATCACCGTGTTCTGGAGGGGCACCTTGGGGAGGTGCGCGCCGTGGCGTGCACGTCCCTGGACGGTCGCACGGTCGCTGTCACCGGTGCGGAGGACGGCACCGTCCGGATCTGGGATCTGGAGACCGGAGCGGCGATCCGCCTCCTCGAAGGGCATGACGGCGGTGTCCAGGCCGTGGCCGTCTTCACCCGTGACGACCGGCCGTTCGCCGTGTCCGCCGGCGACGACGCGACCCTGCGTGTGTGGGATCTGCGGTCCGGTGGGGCGGTCGGCGTCCTCGAAGGGCATTCCGGACCGGTCCGGGCGGTGGCGGTCACGACCGTCGGCGACGGCCCTGTCGCGGTGACGGGCGGCGCTGACCGGACGGTGCGGACGTGGGACCTCGAGACCGGGTCCGTGGTGCATGAGATGGAAGGGCACACGCGGGGAGTGCGTGCCGCCGCGGCCGGGGTGGTGCACGACCGGTTGGTCGCGGTGACCGGCGGGGCCGATCGGACGGTGCGGACGTGGGATCTGGTCGACGGCCGGCCGCTGCTGGTGATGAGCCACCGCACCGGATGGGTCCTGGGGGTGGCCCTCGCGCGGCTCGACGGGACGCCCGTGGGCTTGAGCGCCGGTGACGACAGGGTCCTCAGGGTGTGGGACCTCGAACGCGGAACGGTTCTGCGAACGTTCGAGGGGCACGGCCACTGGGTGCGTTCCGTCGCGGTCCAGCCGGACGGTCCCGTTGCGGTGACCGGAGGCGCGGACCGTTCCGTCCGCGTCTGGGACCTTTGCACGGGAGCGGAGACGCAGACCATGTCCGGTCATTCCACGGGCGTCCGGTCCGTCGCCGTCGCCGAGGTGAACGAGCGTCCCGTCGCGGTCAGCGTGGCGGACGACCGCTCCGTCCGCGTCTGGGACCTCAGTGCTTCGCTGGCCGCACGGGACGACCACGGTGCCGACTGGGTCCTGGGGGCCGCCATGGCGGCGGACGGCGATCGCCTGTACGCGTTGACCGCCGGCACCGACCGTGTCGTCAGGGTGTGGGACCTCGCCGACGGCACCCTCGTCCGGGAGATGAGGGGGCACACGGGCTGGATCGGCAGGATCGTCCCCACGGTCGTGGGGGGTCGGGCGGGCGTGGTCACCACGGGGGCCCACGGCGAGGTCCGGGTCTGGGACCTGCGGCGCGGGACGGAGATCCGCAGGATCCCCGGGCATCTGTCATCGGTCCTGGCCTGTGCCGCGGCGGTGGTCGACGGGCGTCCGGTCGCGGTGACGGCCGGGAACGACGGCACGGTGCGGGTCTCCGGGCTCGACGACGGAGCCGGGCGTCATGTGATGGCGGGGCACGAGGGGGGTGTCCGGGCGGTCGCGGCCGGGGAGGTGGCCGATGGACCGGTCGCGGTCTCGGGAGGCTCGGACGCGACCGTCAGGGTATGGGACCTCGGGACCGGAACCGAGACCGCGACGCTCTACGGCCACACCGGGTGGGTCAGGGAGACGGTCGTCATCCCCGAGTGCGATCTCGCCCTGTCGGTGAGCGACGACATGACGGTCCGGATCTGGAATCTGGTGACCAAGGAGCCCGCGGGTGTGTTCACCGGCCACACCGCGGCCGTGTACGCGGCGGCCGGCGGAATGCTCGGAGGGCGGCCCACCGCCGTGACGGCGGGCGACGACGGAACCGTCAGGGTCTGGAACCTGGAGAACGGCGAGCAATGGAGTATCCCGCTCGCCGGATGCTATGGACTCGCCCTCCGTGATTCGACCGTGGTCGCGGGCACGCATTTGGGTGTCAGCGTCATCGACCTGAAGTGATCCGGGGGACGGCGGGAGGTCGAACGGCATTGGACGGGATCGCGGGCGGTGACGTCGTCGTCGTGATACCTGGCATACTCGGCTCCGTTCTGCGGCGGGGGAACAGAACCGCCTGGGGGTATCGGCAGATCTTCACGAACGTGCATCGGCTGGCGGATCGGATCTCGGCGGACCTCGCCCCCGGCGGAGACCTTTTCGAGCAGATCGAGACGGCTGATGACGACGGAATCGAGCCGGTCGGGGTCATGCGCACTCTCGGCATCATCCCCGGCTTTTTCGCCATCCAGGGTTATGACGCGCTGGTGGCCGGTCTGCGCAGATGGTTCGCCGCCGATCCGGGTGCGGTGCATGAATTTCCTTACGACTGGCGGCGGTCCAACGAATACACCGCACGCCGGCTGCGATCCTTCGTGGAGTCGACGCTCCGTGAGCGCCGCTCTCGCGCACCCGGGGCGAAGGCGGTCCTGGTGGCCCATTCGATGGGCGGCTTGGTCGCCCGCTACTACGCTGAATGCCTCGACGACGAGAGACTCGTGCGCAGAGTGGTGACGATCGGTACCCCTTACCAGGGCTCGGTCAAGGCGCTGGGACTCCTGGCCAACGGATTCGTCCGCGTTGGGCCGGCGAAGCTGCGTCTCGGCGAGCTGGCCCGATCGTTCCCGTCCGTGGCGGAACTGCTGCCCACCTATCCCTGCGTCGGGCCTTCCGCGGACGAGCTGCGCCGGTTCGGTGCACTGCCCGGGATACCGGACAGTGCGTTGCGGCGGAGCAGGGACTTCCATCAGCGGATCAACGACGCGATCAGCGAGAACGGCGCCGGCCGGCCCCGCTACCACGCGGTGCTGAGCGGCCGGAACCGCACCGATCTGTGGGCCTACCCTGATGACGGGGGCGAACTCTCGCTCCGCCGCTCCGAGGGATTCCACAACGGCGGAGACGGGACGGTGCCGCGGTGCTCCGCCGCGCCTCCCGAATGGCCGGACGACTCCGGCGCGATCTTCGTTGCGGGGCGGCACAGCGGGCTGCAGCAGGAGGACGGGACCCTGCGGCAGATCCGCGGCATCCTCAGCGCCCACCCCCGGATTCCGCAGGCCGCGGGCGATGAACTGGCCATGGACGCGGAGATGTTCGTCGAACCGGGGGCTTTGTGGGAGCTTCGGTGCCGCTCGGTCGAAGGAGCCGAGAATCTCGTTCTGGCCGTGCGGATCACGGGACCGGCGGGCCCGGATTCCGGAACGACCGTGACGCCGCTGGTGTCACGCGGCGGCGGCGCATACTCCGCCCGCGTGCCGATCGAAAGGCCGGGCGTGTATTACTGGAACGTCCATGCCGAATTGACCGGAGCATCACCGGTCGAACCGGTGTCCGATGTTCTCCTCTGCGCCGCCGCGGATACTGCTATCCTTTGACAGGTTTTACCGACTCGAGTGGAGTAGCGCATGGCTGAAGATCCGCGCCCGCTGGATGTCCGCAAGTCCGACGCTCTTCGTCATCTGACGGATGACAAGGATCTCTGGATATCGTCCGGCGATATTTCCGGCATTCCCACTCTGGTGCCACTGTCGTTCTACTGGGAAGGTGCGCGCCTTTTCGTCGCCACGGTCGAGAGCAACCCCACCGCACGCAACATCGTGGCCTCGGGCCGGGCGACGGTCGGCCTCGGCCACACCAGGGACGTGGTGCTCATCGAGGCGGAGGCGAGGCCGCTCGACCCGGACGAGCTCCCGGCCGAGGCGGGCGACGCCTACGCGGCCAAATGCGGCTGGGATCCGCGCACGTCGAAGGGGTACCGCTTCTTCGAACTGGTGCCGGTGCGCATCCAGTCCTGGCGCGAACTGAACGAGCACGCCGACCGCGACCTCATGCTCGAGGGAAGGTGGCTCGTCTAACCCGCCCTCGGTGGGGCGCCGGTGGTGCGCCACGCGTCGTGAAGCACGCTCAGCGAGCACGACGGTGCCGCAGTCCTCGGGGGTCACGGGGCCGCGGCCGGGTAGGCGCACCGGAAACCGACCTCGTTGTGCCGGTCGGTCAGCAGGTCCTTTCCACGGAACGACGTGGCCAGGCAGTCCGGCGGCGAGGTCCACGTGCCACCGCGCAGGACGTGGAAGGCGTCCTTGCGGTTCATGAACTCGACCGGTTTCCGGCCCTTGAAGAAGGGGTCCATCTCCTTTCGGGTGAAGAAATTCGTCCGGGTCATCTCCCAGACGTTTCCGGACATCTGTATGGCGCCGAAGGGACTCGCGCCCGCCGGCAGCGCGTCGACGGGCAGGACCGGCTCGCCGGGATGGGTGCCGGTCACACTGGTGAGAAGCCGTTCGAGTTCGTCGATGTCCCGAATGGGACGGCCGAACGAGCGCTCCGCGTCGTTCACCCGCTCGGGGTCGAAAATGCCGCCCCAGGGATATCTGCGGCCGTCCGTGCCGCGAGCGGCCTTCTCCCACTGCTCTTCGGTCGGCAGGAAGCCTCCGGACCAGTTGGCGAACGCCCAGGCGTCATACCAGTCGATGCCGACCACGGGAAGTTCCGGACGGTTGAAACGCGGGTCGTGCCAATGGGAGGGGCGGTGGTCTCGCTCCGGTGACTGGTCCGGATGATCGAATGATCTGTCGTCCCCGATGTCTTCCAGGAAAAGCCGGTATCGCTCGTTGCTCACCACGCACCGGTCCATGCGAAAGGCGGGGAGTTCGACCACGCGGGCCGGCCCGTCGTCCCCATCGAGGCCGAAGGAGTTTGGCAGGGGTTCGGCCACTCCCATGGTGAATGGTCCCTCGGGAACCAGGACGACGTCGTCAGCGCGTATCGGCCGTGTCTTGTGAGCATCGCGCAGGGGAGAGAAGTACGCGTCCTCGACCTTTCGGAGCGCCTCGGGGTCGCGTGATCCGAATATGGAGAGAAGTGCTCTCCTGGTGAAGGCGGCACCGCAGCCGACCGGCTTGCCGGCGAAGTCGTGCCTGGTGAAGACGCTCGGCCATCCCGAGATCCGGATGAGGTCCGGCACGGCGGATCTGATGGCGTACCGCTCCACCAGCGTGATCCCGGTGAACGCGACCTGGTCGACCGGGTCGTGGACGGCTGCGACGATCGCGCTCGCGGCGCCGGGGGCGGGCAGGTGACGCTCCGCGAGCAGCCGTGCCCCGGCGGCGCGAACCGGCCATTCCGGATGCTCTCTGACGACCTGCACCAGGACTTCGAGGTCCGCGTCGGCGAGTGATCGCACGCATGCGTCGACGTCGGCCCAGAAGGCAGCGTCAGAAGAATGGTCGAATGGCTTCCGGATGTTCACGATTCCGGGTGGTCACCATTTGCTGATGGACGGTTCCCGCTCGCGGTTCTCCAGTAGCCTCATCATCTCGGTTACCTCGACCGCGTCGCGGGAGTCGGGAGTGAACGTCTGAGTCTCGGCTTCTTCGGTACGTGAGTACTCTGGCACCGGGGCCTCGCTCTCCACCTGGACCTTGACCGTGGAATCAACTCGCATCATATGTTTCGGGCAAGCATGACGTCAACAATTCACGTCTGCGGCGCCATGCGGTGGAATACCGGGGGCGTGTCAGCGGGTGGCGTTGATGACGTGGACAAAGATCCGGAAGAGAAGGCTGGCTATGCCGAGGAGAAGACCGGCGACCACGCCGGCGCGCAGGCCGACCGAGTCCGGAATCGCTCCGGCGAGCACCAGGGCGCACACAGAGAGATCGGCGAGGATGGCGGTCACGACCATCAGGGCGTACACCCGCACCCTCTGCAACGTCCAGAACCGGGCGGCGCGCGGGCGGCTCGCCAGCTCGTCGAAATACTTCGACTCCCATACGAGGGCCAGCAGCACCACAGGAAGCACCTGGGCCATGGTCCCATAGAAATCCCGCATGGCTACCTCCGCCACCATTGTCCACTTCGGGCCAGGTGATCCGGCCGTCCGAACCCGGATGAGGTGATTCCGGATGTCGGGGCCCGGGTTTCCACCTTCTATCAACCGGGGCGACTCGTATATGTGTCGAGTGACACGTTGATGATTGATCAGCCCGCTCCGGAACGTGGGCGAGACGCCCTTCGCGGGACCGGGGAGTCCTACCGGGACGCCCGCAACGGGCCGCCCCTTTCGGGGCGGCCCGTTGGTGAGTGCGGGTCGGGTCAGCGGACGGGCTCGTAGGGGACGGTGCCGTCGATGTCGATGACGTCGCCGAAGGGCTCCAGGAGGCCCTTGGCGCGGTTGAAGCGCTGCAGCCGCATGCCCTCGATGAGGTTGGTGTCCTGCGGGGTGATGGTCATCTTGACGCCGGGGAGGGTGAACGAAGGGCCGGTGTAGGTGAGGTTGCGGGTCGCCTCCATGACCGACGGCCGGTCCATCTTGGCCGCGTGGCGGACGACCCACTCGAACATGCGGCCCTGCCACCAGCCCTGCGAGGCCGTGGTGGGGTCGATCTTCGCGGTGGCCGGGGTCGAGCGGAACCACTTGAGGAAGAGCTGGTACTCCTCGCCCTTCTGATTGGCGGGGTTGGCGAGGTCGAGGCTGGGGCTGCCGATGATCAGGCCGTCCCCGGCGCCCGGCTGGAGCTTGGCCAGCAGCGCGCTGCCGACCTGGGCGGCCTGGATGATCTGGGGCTTCCAGCCCGAGGAGGCGACGTGGTTGATCGACTGCAGGGCGCTGAGGCCGATGGCGACGTTGAAGAAGACGTCGGCCTTGGTCGCGGCGAGCGTGGTGATCTGGTTGTTGACGTCGGGGTCGGTGGACTCGAACGTCACCTTCTTGACGATCTTGATGTTGGAGCCCTTGATGCCCTGCTCGAAGCCCTGCAGGTAGGCGCGGCCGAGGTCGTCGTCCTGCTCCAGGACCGCGACGGTGGCGTCCGGTTTCGTCTGCTTGAGGTACTGGCCCAGGATGCGGGCCTCGACGGAGTAGCTGATCGAGCCGGCGACCTGCCACGGGTAGCGGGGGTTGGCCAGTTCGGGCGCGCCGGTCGTGGCGAACAGCGACGGCACGCACTCCTTGGCGATGACCGGCCGCGCCGCCAGGTTGCCCGCGGTGCCGAACTGGCCGATCAGGGCGAAGACCTTGTCGTCGCCGATCAGCTGCTCGACGTTGGCCTTGGCCTTGGTGGCGGTGTACGCGTCGTCCTTGGCGATCAGCTCGACCTTGCGGGCCTTGCCGTCGGGGCCCTTGATCCCGCCCTGGGCGTTGGCGTAGCGGAAGTAGGCCTGCATGCCGTACAGCTGCGCGCCGACCGCGACGAGCGGCCCGGACAGCGGCTGGCTGACGCCCAGTTTGAGGGTCGTGTCGGTGACGCCGGTCGTGGCGTTGTCCGGGCAGTTCTTCGCGAGCGCGCTGCCGCCGGACCCGGCGTCGGCGGTGTCGCTCACCGCTCCCCCGCACGCGGTCGACAGCAGGCCGGCGAGCCCGAGGACGAGCAGGGCTCTGGGGTGGACGGTCATGGGGTGCTCCTAAGGCGTGCGGGTGGAGGAGACCAGGGGAGTGCCCCCGTCGCCGGCGGTGGGTGGGGCGGGCGGCGGCTCCGGCGGGCGGGTCAGCCGGGACGTCAGGGAGGAGAGCGCCCCCGCGGCGCCCCCGGGCAGGAAGTAGGTGACGAGGATGAGGACGAGGCCGTACACCGCGGGGGTGAGCAGCGGGTCGAGGCCCGTCCCGGCGGTCAGGTCGGGGACGTAGTACAGGAACGCGGCGCCCAGGATCGGGCCGGCGAGCGTCCCCGAGCCGCCGACGGCCATGCCGAGCAGCAGGTTGATCGACACCAGCACGGAGAAGTCGCCGGGGCTGACGAACTGGTTGCTGACGGTGAACATCCAGCCGGCCAGGCCGGCCATGCCCGCGCTCGCCGCGAACACCGCGATCTTGGTGAACGGCACGTTGACGCCCGCGGTGTGCGCGGCCAGCGGCTGGTCGCGGATCGCGACGACCGCGCGGCCGAGGCGGCTGGCGCGGACGTTGCGCACCAGCCAGAAGGCGCCCGCGGCGAGGGCGAGCAGCACCCAGTACCGCCAGGCCACGTCGGAGATCCCCAGCGCCGCGGGCGCCGCCAGGCCGGCGTCGACCGTCAGGCCCTGCGTCCCACCGGTCTGCTCGGTGAACCGGATGGGGATCTGCGGGAACACCATCGCCAGGCCCAGGGTGACCAGTGCGAGGTTCATGCCCTTGATCCGCAGTGCCGGGATGCCGGCCAGCGCGCCGACCGCGGCGGCCACCAGCACCGACACCGGGAGCGCCGCCCAGTACGACCAGCCGGAGTTCTGGACGGCCAGGGCGGTCACGTAGGCGGCCATGCCCATGAAGGCGCTGTGCCCGATGGACGCCTGCCCGTTGAAGCCGGTCAGGACGTTCAGGCTCATGACCGCGACGGCCAGGTAGAGCACCCGCTGGAGTCCCGTCACCTGGGACACGCCGACGAAGAAGGGCGCGAAGACCAGGACGGCGCCCAGCAGCCCCCAGGCCGCCCGCACGGCTTTGCTGTTCATCAGAGGACCTCCGAGGAAACCCCGGCCTTGAGGCCGGGGCGGAATCGGACCCCTGCGAAGCAGGGCAGGGAAAGGAGATCCGCCCGCTGGGGGCGAATGCCGGTTGACCAGGCACTATCCAGCATGTTTTCGCACCTGTGTTCGAGCGTGCACGCTACGCTCGCCCCGTGCCGCGCTACCGCCTGGACCCCACCAGAGAGCAGGAGCAAGCCCTGCTCTCCCATTGCGCGCACGCCCGTTACATGTGGAACCTGGCCGTCGAACAGCACGGCTTCTGGTCCCGTCGGCGGGGCGGGGCACCCGGCTACAACGAGCAGTCGCGCCAGCTGACCGAGGCCCGTGCCGAGTTCGGGTGGTTGCGGGCGGGGTCGCAGACCGTGCAGCAGCAGGCGTTGCGTGATTTCGCGCAGGCGATGAGCAACTTCTTCGCCGGTACCCACAAGCGGCCGACGTGGCGCAGGCAGGGTGTGCATGAGGGGCTCCGGCAGGTCGGCGTCAGACCGCATCAGGTCGTGCGGTTGTCGCGTAAGTGGGGTGCGGCGCTGGTGCCCAAGTGCGGGTGGGTGAGGTTCCGTCTGTCGCGGCCGGTGCCGGAGGGTGTGAGGTCCTATCGGGTGACCCGTGATCGGGCCGGGCGCTGGCATGTGGCGTTCGCGCACGTCCCCGCCCCGGTTCCCGGCCCCGGCGACGGGAGCGTGGTCGGGGTGGATCGGGGCGTGGCCGTCAGCGCCGCCCTGTCCACCGGGGATCTGCTGCGCGTCCCCGGCCTTACACCCGGGGAGGCGCGGCGCCTGCGGCGTCTGGCGCGCAGGCTGGGGCGTGCCCGGCGCGGCTCCAGCCGCCGGGCCAGGCTCAAGGCCGCGTTCGCCCGGCTGAGGGCCCGCGAGAGCGACCGCCGCAAGAACTGGGTGGAGCAGACCACCACGATGCTGGCCCGCCAGTTCGAGGTGATCGGTGTCGAGGACCTCAACGTTCGGGGCATGACCCGCTCGGCCAAGGGCACCCTCGAGCGGCCGGGACGCAACGTCGCTCAGAAGGCGGGACTGAACCGGGGCATCCTCGCGGGCGGTTGGGGGATGCTGGTGGAGCGGCTGGAGCACAAGGCGTTCGGCCGCGTGTACAGGATCGATCCTGCGGGCACCTCGCAGCGCTGCTCGGCGTGCAGGATCAGGGACCGGGAGGCGCGTGAGAGCCAAGCGCGTTTCCGGTGCCGGTCCTGCGGCTTCGCCTGCAACGCCGATGTGAACGCAGCACGCAACATCGCCTACGAGACCGAACTCAGGCTCGTGGGCACGGCGGCCGGACCGGCCGTCGCTGCGCGGGGACGCCCCGGGTTGCCGGGGCGGACGAACCGCGAACCTCAATCTGTTCTCCTCTCCTGAGGCCACGGGTTGGAATCCCCCTCGTCACGAGGGGGAGGAGGTCAAACGCGCTCCACCGAAACCCTTCCGAACAGGCCCTGCGGCCGCACGATCAGGACCGCGAGGATGAGGACGAAGGCCGTGGTGAGCTGGAGTTGCGTGCCGATGAACGAGACGTAGCCGCTGGCCAGGGCCTGCACGACGCCGACCAGGACGCCGCCGACCAGGGCGCCGGGCGCGCTGTCGAACCCGCCGACGACGGCCGCGGCGAACCCGTAGAGCAGCAGCGTCTGCATCATGGCGGGGCTGACGAAGATCGCCGGGGCGACCAGCGCGCCGGCCAGGGCGCCGATCGCGGCCGACAGGCCCCAGCCGACCATCAGCATCCGGCTGACGTCGACGCCGAGCAGCCGGCTGGACTCGGGGTTCATCGCCGCGCCGCGCATCGCCAGGCCGAGCCGGGTGCGGTTGAACAGCTCGCGCAGCAGCGCGGCCATGAGCAGCAGCACGACGATCATGCCGATCTCCCGGATGGAGATCGCGACCCCGCCGATCCGCAGCGTCCCGTCCGGGAAGGGGGAGGCCAGGCGCTGCGTGTCGGCGGTGAAGATATAGGCGGCCAGCGAGTTCAGCGCCAGGAAGAGCCCGAGTGTCACGATCATCTGGCGTAGGTGGTCGGCCGATTCGAACGGCCGGACCACCACCCGTTCGAGCGCGGCGCCGAAGAAGAACCCGAACACCACGCCGCCGGCGATCCCGGCGACGATCGGCAGGCCCAGCCCGGAGCCGGGGTCGGCGAGCTTCCAGGTGACGAACGTGCAGAACATCGCCATCTCGCCCTGGGCGAAGTTGACCAGGCCGGTGGCGCGGTAGATGAGGACCAGGGCGAGGGCGACCGAGCCGTAGAGCATGCCGTTGCCGACGCCGTCGATGAGACGCTGCAGGAAGACCGACACGATCACACCCCCAGGTAGGCGCGGCGGACGGAGTCGTCGCCGGACAGCTCCGCGCCGGTGCCCGACAGGACGATGCGGCCGGACTCCAGGACGTGGCCGCGCCGGGCGACGTTCAGCGCGACCGCCGCGTTCTGCTCGACGATGAGCATCGCGGTGCCGAGTTCGGTGTTGATGCGACCGAGTTCGGCGAACAGCTCGGTGGTGATCTGCGGGGCCAGGCCCATGGACGGCTCGTCCAGGAGCAGCAGCCGGGGCCGTGCCATGAGGGCGCGCGCGACGGTGAGCATCTGCTGCTCCCCGCCGCTCAGCCGTCCGGCGGCCTGCCCGCGCAGGGGCGCCAGCTGGGGGAACATGGCGAACGCCGTGTCGAGCGCGCCGGCGACCTCGCGGGCGGGACGGCGCAGGCCGCCGAGCCGCAGGTTCTCCTCCACGGTGAGGTCGGCGAACGTGCCGCGCCCCTCGGGGGCGTGCCCGAGCCCGAGCCGGGCGCGGGCGTCGGCGCGCAGGCCCGCGAGGTCGGTGCCGTCCAGGACGACGCGGCCGCGCGCCTGCAGCAGTCCGCTCAGGGCGCGCAGCGTGGTGGTCTTGCCCGCGCCGTTCGCGCCGAGGATGACGACGATCTCGCCCGCCCCCACGGTGAAGGAGAGCTCGCGCAGCACGGTCAGCGGCCCGTAGCCGGCGGTGAGGCCGTCGACCTCCAGCAGCGGGCTCACGCGGCGGCGCCCAGGTAGGCCGCGATCACCTCGGGGTCGCGGGTGACCTCCTCGGGGGTTCCTTCGCAGATCCGCCGGCCGAGGTTGAGGACGACGACCTTCTGCGAGATCGACATGACCATGCCCATGTGGTGCTCCACCAGCACGATCGACAGCCCGAGGTCGGCGCCGATCCCGGCGATCAGCTCGCCCAGCTCGGCCACCTCGCCGTGCGGGAGGCCGGCCGCGGGCTCGTCCAGGAGCAGCAGCCGGGGGCGGGCCATCAGCGCCCGCGCCAGCTCGGTCCGCTTGAGGGTGCCGTACGGCAGCCCGGCGGCGGGCCGGTCGGCCAGCGCGGCCAGGCCGAGCCGGTCGAGCACCTCGTGGGCCTGGCGGCGCAGGGACCGCTCGGCGCGGCGGTGGCGCGGCAGGTGCAGCGCGCACGCCCAGGCCCCGGCCCGCTCGTTCAGGTGGCCGCCGAGCAGGACGTTCTCCAGCACGGTCAGGCGCGGGAACAGGGCCAGGTTCTGGAAGGTGCGGGCCACCCCGGCGGCCGCCACCGCGTGCGCGGGGAGCGGCAGCAGGTCCCGGTCGCCGAACAGGACCCGGCCGCCGGAGGCCCGGTAGAGGCCGGTGACGCAGTTGAAGACGCTGGACTTGCCGGCCCCGTTGGGGCCGACCAGGGCGCACAGTTGGCCCTCCTCGACCTCGAACGAGAGCCGGTCCAGGGCGCGCACGCCCCCGAACCTGAGCTCCAGGTCCTCGACGATCAGTTTCGGCATCGGCCCGCCCCGGTCTGGAGGGTTCGGGCGTGCGGGCGGCCGGGCGCGGGGCGGGGTGGGCGCAGAACGGTCACGGGCATGGGGGTACTCCTTCACGTCCCGGGCGAGGGCAGCGGCAACGGGAGCGGTCCAGGTGGAACTGAAAGCAGATTCTGAAACGATGTTTCTGTGATGTCAAGCACACTGAGCGGCCGTCCGTTCCTGGCCGCGAGGATCTGATGCCATCGGCGATGGGGTCTGACATCCCATGTCAGCGTCGATATCTCCGGGCTCGGCTCCGATCCGGGCCGGATGCCCACCGGGAGGCTTCCTGTGCGTTTGACAGAACGACGTTCGATTTTCTTGGCCCCGGAGGGCGGGTGGGGTCCCGGCGATCGCTCCGCTGAACTGGGCCGCCCCCGCCGCGGCGACGGCGCCGCCACCGGATCGAGGTGGACGGAAGTGAAATCCCGTTGTCGTAGAATCGCGCGGGTGAGCCAAGACTTCTTCCGCGCGCCGATCACCTCCATGACCCCGAACCAGCGCGCCCGCCGTGAGCGGCTCACCGGCGCGGTCATCGCGATCGTCTCCGAGACCGGGCCGGAGAACCTGCAGATGCGCGAGGTGGCCGAGCGCTCCGGGGTCGCCCTCGGCACCGCCTACCGCTACTTCGCCTCCAAGGAGCATCTGCTCGCGGCGGCGTGGGCGGACTGGCACGGGCGGCTGACCGAGAAGGTCATGGCCGACCTGGCCCGCCCCGACCGCCGGCAGATCACCGAGCGGGTGCTGGACTTCGCGCTGCGGCAGATGCGGGCCTTCCAGCACAATCCGAACTTCGCGCGGCTCGCGGTCCAGGTCGAGGCGTCCTCCGATCCCTACGCCAGCGAGACCCTGGTCCAGATCGGCGAGGAGAACCAGCGGGTGATGGAGGCCCTGATGTCGGGGCTGCCTCCCGAGATCGCCCGCCCGGCCCGCATCGCGATCTCGTCCACCCTGGGCGCCGGGCTGATCAGCTGGTCGACCGGCCGGGCCACCATCATGGACACCCTGCGCAACCTGGAGGACGTCGTCCGCCTGGTCCTGCGCGAGACCGGCTGACCGTCGCCGGGCCGCCGGGCCGCGCTTCCATCGCCCTGACCTTGGAACAAGGTTCTACGGGATCGTGCCGGAAGATCGGTGCCCGTCGGGCTCGGTTCGAGCACTACATCGGGCCGGCTGGCAGGTAGAGGCACCCCCGCTCTTGCCGCGAGAGAAACCATATTCTATTTTTGACTCAGCCCGGCGTCCGCGTCCGCGGCCGCGTCGCCGGTTCCCCCGTTCCCGATGGAGGGCGACCCCATGGCACACGAACTCCCGTTCCGCTTCTTCGACTGCGACAACCACTACTACGAGGCGGTCGACGCGTTCACCCGGCACATCGAGCCGGAGTTCCGCAAGCGGACCATGCAGTGGGTCGAGATGAACGGCAGGACCCGGCTCCTGGTGGCCGAGAAGGTCAACAAGTTCATCCCGAAGCCGACCTTCGACCCGGTCGCGGCGCCCGGCGTCATGGACGAGTACTTCCGCGGCCGCAACCCCAAGTCGGCCGACCCCAGCAAGCTGATGGGCGAGCTGGAGCCGATCCGCGCCGAGTACCGCGACCGGGACGCCCGCCTGGCGGTGATGGACGGCCAGGGCATGGACGCCTGCATCATGCTCCCCACCCTCGGCGTCGGCATGGAGGTCGCGCTCGCCCACGACATCCCGGCCCTGGCCGCGGCCTTCCGGGCGTTCAACCGGTGGCTGGAGGAGGACTGGGGCTTCGCCTACCGGAACCGGATCTTCGCCGCCCCCTACATCACGCTCGCCGACCCGGCCAACGCCGTCCGCGAACTGGAGTGGGCGCTGGAGCACGACGCGCGCTTCGTCGTGATGATCCCCGGCCCGGTCGTCACCGAGTCCGGCATGAAGGCGCCCGGCGACCCGATGTTCGACGCGTTCTGGAAGCTGGCCGGTGACTCCGGCATCACCGTGCTCTACCACGGCGGCGAGACCCACTACACCAAGTTCCTCCAGGAGTGGGGCGAGAAGAGCTTCACCGAGGCGTTCCGCGCGAACGCCTTCCGCATGATCAGCTCCCCGGACCCCATGCAGGACACGCTCGCCAGCCACCTGTCCCTCGGCCTGTTCCACCGCTTCCCCAACCTGCGGATCGCCTCCATCGAGGTCGGGTCCGCCTGGGTCTTCCACCTGTTCGAGAAGCTCTCCAAGGCCTACGGCCAGGTCCCGCACCTCTTCCCCGAGGACCCTCGCGAGACGTTCAGGCGGCACGTGTGGGTCTCCCCCTTCTACGAGGACGAGCTGAGCAGCCTCCTGCGCCTGGTCGGCGTCGAGCGCATCCTCATGGGCTCGGACTGGCCCCACGTCGAGGGCCTCGCGGACCCCGCGTCCTACATCAAGGACCTGGAGAACTTCGACTACACGCCGGAGGAGTGCGAGACCGTCATGCGCACCAACGGCTGGGAACTGGCGACCCGCCGTCCCGCCTGAACGCGGCACGAGGGGGCGGGAACGGCGAGCCGTTCCCGCCCCTTCCGCCGCCCCGACACGAAGGAGCCCGCCGTGCGGCTCGGCAAGCTCAGCCTGATCAACCTGCTCATGGAGGAGGGCGAGGAGGACACCGCCGTCCTCATCGCCCGATCCGCCCTTCCGGACGAGCTCGACCTGGAACGCGACGCCGCGGCCCTGCGGGCCCTCGGGCTCGACGCCGACGAACTGCTCGCCCTGCTGCCGGCGGTCGGCGGCGAGGCGGGCCACGGCCCCAGGCGGCTCAGCGCCGAGGACGGGGCCGCGCTCGACCGCGCCATCTCCGAACGCTGGGCCGGCCTGGTGGCGAACTGGACCGCTCCACGCTGAGCGGCTGGAGCAGGCTGCGGGTCAGGGTCGGGACTCGGGGCCGGTGTCCCGGCGGGTCCAGCGGGCCGGGGCGCCTTCGGCGCGGACGCGGCCCGCGGCCTTCAGATGGCGCAGGAAGGTGTCGGTCTCACCGGCCGCCAGGGCCTGCGCGGCCATCGAGATGCCGGGCCCCGGGCGGCCGGCCGCCAGCACGCCGGCGATCTCCCAGGCGGTCAGGCCGCCGGCGTCCGGTCCGGGCACGGCCGCCAGGATCCGCTCCCCGCTTGCCGTGGTAGTGGTCCCAGACGTCCTGGTGGAGGGCGTGCGCGTCGGTGACCACGGGCCCGTGGCCGGGCAGGACGACGTCCGCCCGCACCGACCAGGTGAACCAGCGCAGCTCGGCGGGGTACGAACCGTTCGCCTGTGAGGTCGGTTGAGTGAACATGCGGGTGATCAAGTGATCCGGCTTGACGGTGTGTGTTGGTCTATGTACTTTGAGTAGCGCGATCTGGGACGCCGGGTTCGATGTCAGCGTGCGGGGCCCCCTTTCCACCGGAGTGATGGTCTGGGGCCTCCCCGTCGCCTCTGGTCGAGCCCACTTGGCCAGGTCGCGTAGGGAAC
>NZ_JBHSON010000067.1:0-64168 GCF_042656285.1 Actinomadura rugatobispora
GGTGATGCCGAGTTCGTCGGCTGCGATCTTGGCGAGGACCTTGGCGGCATTGGCGATGCGGGCCTGGGCGCCGGCGACGCGGGCGCGCATGGCGGCCGCCGCGGCCTCGAGAAGCTGGGCTCGGACCTCGGCGGCGGAGGGACCGGAGCTGCGCCTGGGGGCATAGAACCCGGGGGCCCAGCCGTTCGGGCGGCCGACGACCCTGTAGCCCTTGCCGTCCTTGGTGGGCTGGCGGTTGACGCCGTCGCCGTTGAAACATTCGATCTTGCCTTCGATCGAATGGCACATCAGCCCGTCGGGATCGGTGTTGGTGGCCGGGCTGTTGTTGGCGTAGGCGTAGCCGTTCAGTGATTGGGGGTCGCCGGCGTTGAGGATGGGGTCGACGGAGGCGAAGCGCCCGGTTTCGGGGTCGTATTCTCGGGCTCCGAGGTGGAGCATCGAGGTGTTGGGGTCGGGTGTGCCGCCGACGAACGCCTTGTTGCCCGGCCAGTCGGTCGGCGCGGTTCGCAGTTGTCCGAAGGGCAGGTAGCGGCGGCGGGTGATCTCCTGGGTCTTGGCGTCGATGGCGATCTGGGCGCTGCCCTGGCGTTCGGGGATGAGCCAGGACAGTCCTTTGGCGGTACGGACGGCGATGATGGAGTCGCCGTGGCTGTAGTAGCGCGTGCCGGTGACGGTCCCGGAGGCGTCGAGTTCGAGTTCCTGGCCGTCCAGGAAGAGGGTCCTGCTGCCGTCGGCGTCGCGGCGGATGAGCAGATTGCCGTTGGCGTCGTAGAGGTAGCTGCTGGTCTTGCCGTCGGGGTCGGTGACTTTGGCCAGGCGGCCCTCAGCGTCCCAGCTCAGGGTCTGGTCGTCTCCGCCGCGTTGGCGCAGGGTGGTGTTGCCGGTCTTGTCGTATTCGTAGGTGTTCTGCGCGGTGCCGCTCTCGGGGACGCCGGGTCCGCCCCAGGTGGTGGTGACCGAGGTGAGGGTGTGCGGCTGTCCCTTGCCGTTGCCGTCGTAGGTGTAGGTGCTGGTGTGGTCCTTGGTGGTGTCACCGGCCACGTCGTGGTTGGTGCTCTTGGTGCGATTGCCGGTGAGGTCGTAGGAGAAGGACTGCCAGTACGGCTGCGGGCCGCCGACGATCTGACCGGCGTTGTCCTTGGTGGGTTTCTGCCGGCAGTCGTCGGTGGCGGTCCAGGCCTGGGTGAGGCGTGTCAGGTAGTCGTGGTCGAAGCACTGGACGTCGGCGGGCGCGTTCGCGGGCGTGTCGGCGATCTTGGTGACGTTGCCGGCCGGGTCGTAGGTGTAGTTGACGTCGTCGTCGCCCGCGCCGATGTTCTCGCGGTCGGTGCGCGAGCGGGTGAGCCGGCGGGTGGCGTCGTCGTAGTAGTTGGTGAGCCAGGCCCATTTGGAGGTGTGGGTGCCCAGCGACAGCTGGGAGAGTTCGCCGAAGTCGGTGTAGGTGGCGCCTTGGGCGTAGGCGTCCAGGCCGTCGACGGTGGTGAGCTGGCCGAGGCCGTTGTAGCCGTGGTATATCGTCTCGCCGGCGAGGTTGCCGGCGGCGGGCATGCCGAGGGTGTCGATGCTGCCGTCGGCGTTGTAGGTGAGCTTGGTCTGGTAGGTCTTGGCCAGGCCGCCTTCGGCGGCGGGGATGGTGACCTGGCTCTCCAGCGGCCGGTAGGCGGCGTCGTACTTGGTGATCTCCTGCTTGTACGGCTGGTCGCCCACCCAGCGGATGGAGGCGGAAGGCTTGCCGAGGGCGCCGACGACCTTGTCGTAGGTCCATTCGGCGAGCTTGGTCTCGGTGCCGTCGTCGCGGACCTGGTGCTCGAAGGTGCGCCGGCCGAGCGCGTCGTAGGTGAACTTCAGGACGCGGCCCTCGGCGTCGGTGCTCTTGGTCAGGCCCCCTGCGGCGTTGTACTCGAACTGCGCCGGTCCGCGGTCAGGGTCGTCGACCGTCTTGAGGCGGCCGTGCAGGTCGTAGTCGTACTTCCACTGGTTCCCGGCCGGATCGGTGAGGGTCTTCGGCTCACCGGCCGGGGTGTAGGTGTATTTGGTGGCGTCGTAGTCAGCGGGATTGTCGCTGACGACGCCGTTCTTGTACTGGCGTAGCTCGGTCTTCTTGCCACGCGCGTCGGTGAGCGTGGTGGACAGGACGCCGCCCTGCGGTGGCGTGGCGGTGGTGCGGTCGCCGCCGTAGGCGGTGGTGGTCGCCCACTTGCGGGTGGCGAAGCTGTAGAGGGTGCTGGCAGTGGGACGTGCAGCGCCGTCGTAGGTCACCAGGGTTTGGCTTGGGACGGCGTTGTCCTGTACGGGGGTGAGCAGCGTGGTCCCGGGGGCGCCGGTGGTGTCCAGGTACGGAGCGTTGGTCTTCCAGGCCAGGCCACGGCTGTCGTAGTAGGTGTCGGTGAGGACTCGGCCTGAGCCGCTGGCCGGTCCTTGGGTCTGCCGTGCGCGCAGTTGGCCGTCGAAGAGTTGGTAGCCGGCCTTCTGCTGCCCGTTGGGCATCAGTTGTTTCGTGGTGATGACCGTGGGCGCGGTGGTGCTGATCTGGTAGGCGAACTCGGCGTTGGGTGTCTTGTCGGTTGTGCGGCCAGGTCCCCAGGCCTTCACCAGACGCCCGAGGGCGTCGTACTGCATGGTGCTGGTGTTGCCGTTGGCGTCCTTGGTCTGCGTGGGCAGGCCCCATGCGGGTTCGAGCGTCTGGGTGGCGGCATGGTTGAGCGCGTTGGTGACCGTCCGCCCTGTGACCACGCCGCCGGTGGCCGTGTACGTGGTGGTGGTCTTGTTGTTCAGCGCGTCGTAGGTTTCGCTGACGCGGCCGAGGCCGTCGTAGACCGTTCGCGAGGTGGTGGTGTAGGCCGGGGTTCCGTTGGTGTAGGAATCGACCTCTTCTGTCTTGAGTTGCTCGCCGTAGGCCAGGTCGTAGGTGGTCTTGACGTCGGAGACGGCGTCGGTGGGCAGGGACGGGGTCTCGCCGCAGGGTTTGGCGACCGTCCACGACCTGTCGACCAGGCCCCAGATTCCCTTCGCGTCGTTGCCTGTGTAGGTGGTCTTGGTGCACAGGTCGTCCCCGTCACCGACGGTGGTGCCGATGTCCCCCTTGTCCCACTGCTGTTTGACCGTGCCGTCGTCGTTGAAGTCTTTGACGAGTTCGGTACGGCGGTAGGAGCCGGGCGTGCTCAGCGCGGTGCGCGTGCGGATCTTGGCGGTATCGATCCGCCAGGCCTTGTTGCCACCGCGTTCGGCGGTCGGGCCGTGTTCCCAGGGGCTGTTGATCGTGGCGGACAACTCTCCGCCGGACGCCTGCTGGTAGCTGATCTGCTCGCGCAGGAACCCCTGCAACTGGTCGCGGTCGCCGATCTCGGTGCCTTCGGAGTCGGTGACCTTGACCGTTCGGGTCTCCGAGCCGTCGGCCTTGGTACGGTCGCCGTCCATGCCGCGGAAGTACAGCGAGTCGGTACGGGTCTGCATCGTGCCCGGAGCTCCGTGCAGGGTGCGGACCTTGGAGTGGCCGCGCCATTCCGACCAGGTCTTGTAGCGGGCCGGGACCAGGGCGTCGTCGTCGGCGTAGTGCCAGGCGGGCTGGTCGAGGTACTGGTACTGGGTGACCTCGGCGGGCGCGCCGCCGACGTAGTCGGCGTTGTTGACCTCTTTGACCACGTACTTGTGCATCCAGTCCGTGATCAGGTCGTTGGGATCGGTCGCCCCCGGGCGGGTGACGCGCTGCGGGAAGCACAGCCGGGTGTTGCTCGCGGGTGCGGGCAGCGACGAACCCGCGCAGTCGACGTCCGAGTAGGTGACGTTGGTGGCGCCGCCGTGCTCGTTCTCGATGCCGGTGAGGCGCCACTTGATGAACGCGGGCAGGCCGTCGCCGATGCCGTCCACCCGGTTGGGCATCTGGCTGTAGCCGAACTTGATCTTCGGCAGGCTGACGGCACCGCCCGTCACGCCGGCGCCGGTCGCCTTGCCGGTGTGGGTGATGCCGTTCAACCGGAGGGACGGGTCCGAGGTGTCCCCGGCGGCGACGATGGACTGGTCGAAGGTCCAGGTGTCGACCGGCTTGTAGGTGGTGCCGTTCAGCACCTGGGTGGTGATTGCGGCCAGGCGCTTGCGCGTCCAGAATGTGGGTGCGAACTTGTTGGTGCACGTGGCGTCCTTGGCGCAATGCTGGTCGACCGGGACGTCGGGCCAGTTCGCCTTGTTGGCCTCGGTGAACTTGCTGTCGACGCATTCGGTCGCCGCCTTGAAACAGCGCTCCTGGACATCGAAGACGATCTGCTGGGGGGCCTTCGCCGAGAAGATGGTGTCGCTGCGCTGACCGTAGTCGATCCGGGAGAGGTATCCACCGCGGATGTAGAGGGTTCCGGGCTTGGTGACCTTGTTCTTGGCGTAGTAGTTGGTTTCCGTGCCGTACCACAGCGACATCGCGTTGCCTCGCGGGTCGACCACGTAGTCCAGGTTCCAACGCCAGCCCTGGTCGCAGAACGAGTCGGCGAACCCGGAAGACCTGTTGCACGGCTCGTCGGTGTCGTCACCGGAGACGGGGACGGTCCAGGTGGATTTGGTCTCGGGGCTGTTGAGGGCCCATTTGGGGAGCCGGTTCAGGCCGAAGTAGTACTGGGTGCCGTCGGCGACGGTCACCCGCCAGTGTTCGCCGTTGTCGTCCCCGTTGGTGGCCCCGGTGAGCAGTTCGATCTTGGAGCCGTCATCGAGTTTCGGCCGCCAGACCCCGGTGTCCTCGTCCTTGATCAGTTCGGTGGCGGAGCCGTTGAGCGACATGGTCGCGTTGTCGCCGCCCCAGCACTGGTCGCCCGGCGGCGGGTTGCCGGTGTGACCGTCGTCCGGGCACGCCTTGTACTTGCGTTCGATGTAGCCGGGCCAGTAGTCGAAGCCCTCACCCAGCCAGGAGGTCTGGTTGTTGGTCGACGACGTGCGCCCATCGACCGCGGACGAGGAGTACGAAAGGCCGATCTTGGGTGTCGGACCGGACAACGACGGAGGCGTCCGCACCGGGTAGGACCAGGAGAACGCTCCGGACTGGGGAGACACCTGCCAGGTCGCCGACGCTGACAGCGGCGTGGCGGAGAAGTCGCCCGCCGCCCCGGACACCGAGGCGACAGCCGCCAGCAGCACGGGTGCCCCGCCCGCGGGGGCGAGTTCAACGTCCGCGCTCAGCCGGTTGGAATGCGCGTCGTTGCGGGACCGCGGGAGTGCTTGCGGCTGGCACTGCGGGTGGTCGGGCGTGGTCAGCGCACAGTCCGGCATCTTGACCAGCCGGAGGCGCTGTGCCCAGCCTGCGCCTCCCATGCTGCGGAATCCGGAGTAGTCGAGCTGCAACGAGATCGAACTTGCGCCTGAGGATGTGGTGGTGGACAGCGCGGTCGCGGAGGCACCCACTTTGATGAGAGCGCCTTGCACGCCCGCTCGGTCCGCGGTCTTCCGGTCGAGGACCTCGACGTCCACTTTCTCCGGCCGCGCTCCGGGAGCAGGTGTGCCGGCGCGCTGCCCGGCCGGTGGCTGCCCAGGGCCGATCCAGACAGGGAGGTCACCGGCCTGCACCACGGGAGTCGTCCGCTGGGCCGTCGGCTGCCGGTCAGCCTCGGCGGCCTCGGGTATCTCGACGACGGCCTTGCCGGCTTTCGGTCCCCGATCGGTCACCACCGGTCGATGGCCGTTCGAGGTCTTCATCCTGGATGACTTCGCCGGTACCTTGCGCGTCTTGACCGGACGTTGCTGCTGCGTCTTGGGACGCTGGTCACCGCGCGGTGTGGGATAGGCCGAGGCGGGCGTCGTCGCCAGCAACTCCGCGAGCAACGCAAGCGCGATAACCGAGGCCAGGAGGACCTTACGCCACCCCGACCACCAGGCACTGCTCAGCCAGCCACGCACGTTTCCTCCGAGGAAAATCCACGCATCGAGAACGCTGAACGGGACACGGTCGTGCTATCGGCGGTGCGGGCCGGGCATCCCTACCGACCCCGCCGTCCGTTACGGCTGACAATCAGGAGCCGGTCGGCGGAAGCCGCACGTTGGGATTGGCGTCCGCTCTCACCAGGCCCGCGAGCGTCCCGTTGAACGCTCCTGGGTATATGTGGACGTCCTGGATATAGCCGTCCAGGTAGTCGGTGTACTTGTCGTTGTACCAATTGCGCCCGACCTGAACGCTGCCGACAGCGTTCCAGTTCGGGCGGAACCCGTTCGGGTCGACGACATCGGTTTCTCCGACGTTCCTGCCGTTGACGTACAGGCTGAGCGTGCCCTCGTTGGAGTCATAGACCCCGGTGAGATGGGTCCACACTCCCTGTTGCGCCGGATACTCGCCATTGGATATCGACCGGCGCGCCTCGTAGTTCGGATCGGACGGCAGCGCATCGGTCTTGGTCATGAGGAATGACCAGTACCTCTCGGTGTCACTGATGTACTTGTAGTACAGCGAGAACCCGGGGCCATGGTTGCCGGACTGGCTCACCACGACCATGTTGTGCCGGGGCAGGCTCTTCAGATTGACCCACGCCGAGACCGTGAAACTCTGGTCGGTGCGGATCACGGGAACTTTGGCGCTTGGGTTGTTCGGGCAGGAGATGACCTGGGTGCTGGTGTTACCGCATGCGGCAAGGCCGTCGAAGCCGATCGCCTTGCCGAAGCCGGGCCGGCCCTCCGCCCAGAAGGCCGGAGCGCCGAACATGAGCGGACGGTTCTTGCCGGACATGTCCTGGCTCACCCCGCCGCTCCCCTCCCCCATCGTCCAGAAACCGGCGCTCATCTGCGGGCACGGCCGGTAAGCGCCCTCACCACAATCGGGGGCCTGCACATTGAAGGTGTAGGAGAACAGCGAGTGCCCAGTGTTGCCGGCCTGGCTGTATGCCTTCACGTACAGAACGGCAGGGCCGAACTGCGCGGGCGTCACACTGATCCGGGCGGTGCGGTCGGTGTCGGTGCCCGCGGTGACCCGGTTGGTCGGCTGGTCGCTGCCCAGTGACCACTGGTAATAGGCCACGTCGTTGGTCGTCCCGACCTGCGGAGCCTTGATCTCGAACCATCCCGCCCGGTTGATACCGCCGCCCCAGGTGTCCGCCCCGTACACAGGCGCCGTCTCCCCCTCGCCGGCGACCGGAGTGATGGTGACGACCTCGTCGGGCACCGCGGTGTCGACCTTGAAGTAACAGGGGTTGCTCCAGTAGCTGACGCCCTGCTCATCGGTCTGCCAGGTGTCGTACGAGCGAGCCTTGACGTAGTACGTCCCGTCGCTCAGGCTCTTCGACAGATCCTGAGGAATCGCGGTCTGCCACGTTCGGCCCGAGTCGTCATCATGCGTGTCGTGCGGGGCACCGACCTTCGTCATGATCTTGGTGGCGGGGTCGTAGGTTCCCCACTCGAACTCCATTGCCGTCAGCTTCTGCCCCTTGGCGCCGTCAGGATCGGTGCCGATGGCCGACACCACCGGAGCCTGACGCCCCGACATCTTCCCGATCAGCGGCCACGTGGTCGCCGAACACGTTTTGCCATTGACCTTGAGCTGGGACGGCTGGTTCGGGCGCTGGTTGTAGTAGACGGTCAGCTTCGGGTCGAGCTTGAAACGCATCCAGGAACTGTTGCTGTCCTCGCTGCCACTGGGTGCCTTGAGCCCCAGCGCCAGATTGTTCCATCCACCCGCCGCCGCGCGCCGGGTCGCGGCCAGCGCGTTGAACTCCAGCGACTTCGATCCGCAGTTGTCATGGCCCAGCGACGCGTTCTGCACGTCTTGCCTGACCAGCCAATGGTCGGATCCGGTGAAGTTGTTCCAGGTCTCGTTCCCGTTGACGGTGTAGGTCTGCCACAGTTCCACGTCGGGCTTGGCCGTGCAGGACCAGTCCGGAGTCCAGGTACCGGTGATGGAGAAGACCGCCTGCCCGACGAAGGAGCCCTTGGGCAGTGGGTCGACATCCATGAGGAACAGCGAGCGGATCGGCCCCGCGCCGTTATAGCTGCCCGACCTGGGCGGGATCGGGTCCCCGTCGCTGTACTTGCAGGAGTTGTCCCAGCAGACATTGCTGGGATATGCCTTGTCGATGTAGCCCCAGTGATTCCGGCCCTCGGTGAAGTCGGGGTCGATGTAGACGGGGAACCTGGTGGCCGGGTCCGTGAGCATCCGCTGATCCGGAGCGATGCTGATCGAGTCCGGCCCGATCTTCGTGGGCATCTCGACCGCGGGCTCGTCCGAGGCCGACACCGTGGTGCCCGACCGTTGCGCCGGTGCCGCACCACCGGAGTCCCACATCCTCGGCGATCCGGCGTGGAAAATCCGCCGGCCTGCCTCGTCGACGGCGTCGACGCCGTTGTGGCCGTCCGAACGCAGCGACACACCCTGTGTCCGCGTGCTGAAACGGATCTCGGCGAGCGCTGCGTTCTTGGCGGCCTCGGCGGTCTTGACGACCAGAACCTCGCTGTAGCCGAACACGGTCGCCGTGACCTTCAGGTCCACGTCCGGAAGCACTGACGCATAGGTGGCGGTCGCGCCGTTCACGGTCGGCTCGGGCAGCTCTCTCGTCCAGCCGAGCTGGATCGAACGAAGCCCGCTGCGGTCCGTGAAGGAGATGAGGGGCCCGCTGCCTCCTCCGGAGAATGCCACCTTCGCCGGACTCGCGACCGGCTCCAACGCGCCGTCGGAGCGCCGCTTGAGCGTGAGGTCGATTCCAGTCCACGACCCATCCGCGCGCCGTACACGCTGAGGAAGGCCTGTCACCTCCAGCTTGGCGCTGCCATCCGGGTTGACCCAGGTCGTCGAGGTTTCCGTGCGCAGTGCCGTCGCCTCAACGGGCTTCCCCGTTCTCGCCGCCTCAAGGCCGGCCGCCGCCTCCGAACCCTCGGGCGGCGCCGGAGGACCTGCTTCGGCGAATGCCGGAACTGTGGCGGCGGCCTGCAAGAAGGCGCCAGCAATACCGGCGACGAGCAGGAAGGCGACCGACCTGCGGCTAGTCCGGCGAGTGCGTGCGAAGCGACTCGGGATCCCATCGACTGCGGACACTGCACCCCCACCAAGGAGAACAGAACATGAAGCCCAAGCGACAGGATCCGACTTGAGCAGCGTGAACGTATCAAGCAGTGATCAAGTTCCCCAGAGGGCGATCTTGTGACATAGGCCACATGACCAATCGTGTGTCCACCGGTAAACCAAGTTGCCGATCAAGGAGTCAGGAAAAGAGGTATGCCATCCCGGCTGTCGGCTCGATAACAATTCAAACCGGCCGGTGCCGGCCACCCTTGAACTGGAGCCACCGGCTTACACTCCACGTTCGTGCGCCTCACATCCGTTGCGGTCGTCGCCGCCTGCCTGTCACCCCTGCTGGTCGTCGCCCAAAGCACTGACGGAAACGCATCCGCGTACACCCGGGCACGCATCAATGAACTCCCGCAACGCTTCGTGATCGCACACCGGGGATCAGGCGCTTTTCTCGCCCCGGAGAACACCACGGCAGCATTCGACCGGGGCGTGGCCGACCCCGACTCGCACATGCTGGAATTCGACGTCCAGGTACTCAAGGACGGCGCCGGGGCCGTCTGGCACGACCCCACCGTCGACCGCATCTCCACATCCACCGGCCCGGTCACCGATCTCGACAGCGCCGCGTTCAAGAAACTGGTGATCGACCCGCGTTCCTGGTTCGGCGGCACCGCCGCCGACACCCATCCTCTGCTGCTGAACGAACTCCTGGACCGTTACGCCGGCCTCAAGCCGCTGCTCGCCCACCCCAAGGACACCGCCGCCATGCGGCTCACCATCGACACGCTCACACGACGCGGTCTGCAGAACACGGTCCAGGTCCAGACCTTCTCCCGCTCCGACGCCGTCCTGGCACGCCGGGCCGGATTCACCGTCCAGGTCATCGTCGGAAACGCGCAGCAGGCCGCCATTGACACCCCGGAAGCCATCAAGGCCGACGGCATCGACCGCGTCTCCCTGTGGCAGGGCCTGCCCGACAGCACCATCAAGCAGTACGTGACCGCCGGACTCGTCGTCACCTGCTACGACGTCAACCGCCATTACCGCCGCGACCAGCTCTACGCCCTCGGCGTCCGCGGCATCGACAGCGACGACCCCACCTACGCCCGCGGTGACCATGCCCGCTACCGCCGTGCCGGCGACCCGTTCGCCACCCAGAACTGGTGGTACGGCCACCTCGGCCAGGTGCAGGCCGCCAACCGGCTCGCCGCCGCCCATCCCGACCGCGGCTCCTTCACCGCCCCCGACTGGTGGGGCGTGCCCCGCGGCAGCTACCCGATGTTCGTCCGCCAGGGCTGGGCCTCACCGGTTCCCAAAACCTACGAGCTGCGCGTCTGGATGAAGTTCACCGCTCTCGGAGCCGACAAGACACGTGGGGGCGGTGTCTACTTCTCCGCCGACCGCGACCACGCCTTCACCGACGCCGCCGCGGATCCCCACAACGCCGGATACAACCTCATCCTCCGCCAGAACGGCCAACTCCAGCTCTACCGCAAGGAGCCGAGCAGGACCGTCCTGCTGAAGAGCATCAACACCAAGGCCCCCGTCACCGGCACCTTGGCCAAACTGCAGATCAAGGTCACCGGAACCGGCATCTACATCCGCCGCTACGACGTCACCTCACCCGGTGCCACCGTCAACGACGCCAAATACCGCGGCCCCTACCTCTACCTCGGCCGATCCGCCTACGCGGGTCAACAAGGCCCTGGCCTCACCTTCAAAGCCGTCTACAAGTAGCCCCTCCCCGGCAGGTGGGAATCGTTCGGCGGCCGTGGCCGGCGCCGGGCCCCCCGAACGTCGGGTCAGGTTCCACTGAGCCGTACAACCGCCGAACGTCATGAAAGGACGTGGCTTGTATCAGGTCAAGGGGTTGCGGAGCCTCATCCGGACCGCGATCGTTGCACTCGTCATCGGATACCCCGGTCTCATAATGCCGGCCAATGCCGAGATGCGGGGATCGCCTGCTTGCCATCCGGCACTCGTCGGCCTGGAGTTGCCGAGCGAGAAAGTGCACTCGGGCGCTGCGGCACAAGGCAAGGTACGGCTGGATTGCGCGTCGCGCCGGGCCGTCACCGTGGCACTGGCCTCCGCGGACCCGACATGGGTGAGCGTGCCGCACAGCGTCACCGTCCCGGCCGGTGCCACCGAGGCCACCGTTCCCATCGGCACGCATCAACCGGACTACATCTACGGACCGTTCAACGTCGCCGTCACCGCGACCTTGCATGGCCAGGAACTCAGCCGACCGCTTGAACTCCAGCCCGGCCTGAAGTTCCTGTCGACCTCCAGTTCCGTCATAAGCGGCGATGCCGTCTGGCTCGACGTGGGCCTGAACGGCACCGCCCCTGAAGGCGGCATCACCATCACGCTGGAAAGCGACAACGACGCGCTCCAACTGCCCACGTCCATCACCATAAAAAGCGGAACTCTGGGGACTGCAGGCTCCTTCGGCAGGACCGTCCGTATTCCACAGGACGCCAACGTCACCGTCACCGCCAAACTACCGGGCCAGAACAGGTCCTCCGTAATCGCACTACGGGCGTGGACCTACGACCCTGGCGACTGGAGTCTGACCGGTCCGCAGGAGATGTACGGGAGCGGCGCATACGGTATGACCCTCAACCTACCCAACCCCGTCCCGCACGGGGGCGTGGAAGTCACTTTCTCCTCGGACAACCCGCGGCTCGACCTTCCCAGTTCCCGGACGCTGAACGAAGGGGTCGGCGGCACACTGAACTTCCAGTTTTCAGCGCCCTACGATATTGACGGCAATGCCACTGTCACCGCAGACATCGAGGGCGTCGGAAGCCGCAGTTTCAACGTTCGCGTACGGCCGGGTATCAAGGACGTCGAAATACCCTGGCCGCTGTACGGAGGTCAGACGTTCCAAGGGACAATCCATTTGGGCACCACTACCGATGTGCCCCTCACCATCAAGCTGAGCAGCGACAACCAGGTGCTGCAGGTCCCCGCGGAAGTGGTCGTTCCGGCAGGTAGCGCTTCAGCCGTCTTCACCGGCACGACCGCCGCTGTGGACGCGTTCGATTTCGCCACCCTGACCGCCCAACTGGACAGGTCACGCCTTGACCGGGACGTCTTCATCGATCCCCCGCCCTCCTAGGAGCCGTCACCTAACGCTTGTGATATCGCGCCCGGGGCGGGTGTGGGGGCAGCCATCCCCCGTGTAACTCCATGGCCACTCGGCTGGAGGAGCACCTCGCGACTCCGGTCATCCTCCCTGCGGCCGCGGCCGGCCTACGTTCTCGATCATGAATACACCGCCCTGCATTCACTGAACGGCTTGGCGTCGACGGCATCCGCGTCCTGCGCCGTGCTCGACTCGGCGGACTCATCCAGGCATGGGGTGACAGAGTCATCGGCACCGGCAGGCCCGGCCGGAGTCCGGTGCCGGACCTCTCTGGAAGCGCGGCGTCGGCGCCCCGGGCCTCAGGCCAGCAGCTCGCGCGCGGCACGGATGACGGCCTCGTCGACGAGGCGGCCGTCGTCGCCGACGAAGACGGCGGAGCCGGCGGCCAGCGCGGCCTCGTAGCCGGCCAGCATGGCGCGGGCCCGATCCAGCTCGGCGGACGAGGGGGTGAAGACCTCCGCGACGACCGGAAGCTGGGCGGGGTGAACGCAGGCACGGCCACGGAATCCGAGCCGTTTGAGGCGCAGCGTGGTCACGCGGAACGCCTCCAGGTCACGGAACTCGGTGGAGACCGGGGCGATCGGGGGGCGCAGGCCGGCCGCGGCGGACGCCGCGACCACCTGGGACCGGGCCCACAGCAGTTCGGACTCGTCCGGCCCGGGCGTGACACCGAGGTCGGCGGCGAGATCGGCCTCGCCGAGCTGGAGCCGGGCGACCCGCGGCGCGGCCGCGATCTCCGGCGCCGCCAGGACCGCCGCCGCCGACTCCAGCAGCGGGACGACCGGAAGGCCGGGCATGCCCGCGCCGGTGAGGACGATGTCCAGGGTACGCAGTTCGCCGGCACTCTCGACTTTGGCGACGCACAGGCCGTCGAGGCCGGCACCGGCGATCGCCCGGACGTCGGCGTGGCCGAGCTCCCCGGGGTTGACGCGGACGGTGACGGCCGGCCGGTCGGCGGGCAGCGAGCGGAGCCAGCCGGCGACCGACTCCCGGGTGCGTTCCTTCGCGGCGACGGGAACCGCGTCCTCCAGGTCGACGATCAGCTCGTCGGCACCGGTGCGCAGGGCCTTGGCGAGCCGGTCCGGGCGGTCGCCCGGCACGTAGAGCCAGGTGGTCGTCACCCGACCGTCTCCTTGCCGGAGGTCAGCGCCTTGGCGATCACGGTGCGCATGATGTCGTTGGTGCCCTCGCCGATGCTCATCAGCGGCGCGTCGCGGTAGAGGCGCTCGACGGCGAACTCCTTGGAGTACCCGTAGCCGCCGTGGACCTGCATCGAGGTCAGGGCGCACTCGATCGCGGCCTCGCTGGCGAAGGTCTTGGCCATTCCGGCCTGCATGTCGACGCGGTCGCCGGCGTCGGCCCGGGACGCGGCCCAGTAGACCAGGAGACGGGCGGCCTGGACCTTGATCGCCATTTCCGCGATCTTGAGCTGGATCGCCTGGAAGTCGTGGATCGGCCGGCCGAACGCCTCCCGCCGCGCCGCGTACCGCAGGGCTTCGTCGTAGGCCGCCTGCGCGATGCCGAGGGACCTGGCGGCGACGTTGATGCGGCCGGTCTCCAAGCCGGATAGCACCTGCTGCATGCCGCGTCCCTCGACCCCTCCGAGCAGGTTCCCCGCCGGGACGCGGACGGCGTCGAACACGATCTCGCAGGACTCGGTGCCCTTGTAGCCCAGCTTGGGCAGGTCGCGCAGCACCTCGAAGCCGTCCTCGACCAGCAGGACGGACATTCCCCGGTGCGCCGGGTAGGTCGCCGGGTCCGTCTTGACCAGGACGGGCAGCGGGCTGGCATGGCGCGCGTTGGTGATCCACGTCTTGCGTCCGTCGATCACGTAGTGGTCGCCGTCGCGGCGGGCGGTGGTGGTGATGCCCTGCAGGTCGGTGCCGCAGCCCGGCTCGGTGAGGCCGATGCCGGTACGGCGGCGGCCGGCGGCCAGGTCGGGCAGGAAGCGGTCCCGCTGCTCGGCGGTGCCGTGCCTGGCGATCATCCAGCAGGACAGCGAGTGGCTGCCGAGGATCCCGGCGATGCCCATCCAGCCCTTGGAGATCTCCTCGAAGACCAGGGCGAAGGAGACCATGTCGACGCCGAGACCGCCGTACTCCTCGGGAACGGTGAGCCCGAACAGCCCGAGCTCCTTCATCGTCTCGACGATCTCGGCGGGGTACCGGTCCGCGGCCTCCCATTCCCGGACCACCGGACGGATCTCGCGGTTCACGAAGTCGCGGAGGGTGTCGCGGAAGAGCCGCTGCTCCTCGGTCAGTTCGAAGTCCATCGGGCTTCCTTCATGAAGACGGGGAGGTTCCGGCCGTCCGGGAGCGGCCGCCAGCCGAGCCGGACGGGCTCGTCGCAGGTCCACGGCCCGGGGCCGTCCAGATGGGTGAGGATGATCGGGCCCTCGGCGAGCCGGACCCGCGCCACGGTGTACGGCACGTCCAGGTCGGGCGCGGGCGCGCGGTGCACGACGGTGAAGGAGTCGACGGTGCCGTGCCCCGAGGTGTCGGCGAAGGTGAGGGAGGTACCGCCGCAGCCGGTGCAGAGTTCGCGCGGGTAGTGCTGCACATGCCCGCACGGGCATCGCTGGACGACCAGGCGGCGCTCCCGGGTGGCGTCCCACCACTCGTCTTCGATCATCGGTCCGCTCCCAGCAGGACGGTGGCGTGGCTGGACAGGATGCCGCCGGTACCGTGCGCGAGCGCGATCTCGGCGCCGGGGACCTGCCGGTCACCGGACTCGCCGCGCAGTTGCCGGACGGCCTCGACGAGCAGCAGCAGCCCGTACTGGCCCGGATGGCAGTAGGACAGGCCGCCCCCGTTGGTGTTGAGCGGGAAGTCGCCGCCGGGACGGATCCGGCCGCCGGCGACGAACCCGGCGGCCTCGCCCGGTGCGCAGAAGCCGAGACCCTCCAGCGTCAGCAGGACGGTGATCGTGAACGAGTCGTAGACCTCGGCGACGTCCACGTCGGACGGCGTCAGCCCGGCCATCGCGAACGCCCGGCGCCCCGAGTCGAACGAGCCCGGCCGCAGCAGGTCGTCGGCGGTGGTCATGCCGGTGTTGGTCGTGGACTCGCCGTAGCCGAGCACGAGCGCGGGACGCCGGCGCAGGTCGCGCGCCCGTTCCAGGGAGGTGAGCACGATCGCGCCACCGCCGTCGGTGACCAGGCAGCAGTCGGCGGTGGTCAGCGGTGTGGAGATCATCGGCGCGGCGAGGACGTCCGCCGCGCTGATCGGCCCCTTGCCGTACCGGAACGCCTTGGGGTTGAGCAGCGCCCATGCGCGGGCGGCGACGGCGACCTCGGCGAGCTGCTCGCGGGCGGCGCCGTAGGTGTGCAGGTACCGCTGGGCGGCCATCGCGTAGTACGAGATCGGGTACAGCGGCGCGTACGGCGACTCGAAGATCGCTTCGGGGGTGTGCGCCTCGACGGCACCGCTCAGCGAACGCGACCGCGCGGATCGCTGGTCGGAGGCGAACGTGATGAGGACGGTACGGCACTGCCCCGCCTCGATCGCCTGGGCGGCCCGCGCCACGAACATCTCGAACGCGGATCCGCCGGCGAACGTCGAGTCCGTCCAGGACGGCCGGATCCCGAGGTAGTCGGCCATCTGGGTGGCGGAGAACCGGGAGACCCCGGTGGTGGCGATGCCGTCGACGTCGGCGAGCGCGAGCCCGGCGTCGTCCAGCGCGCGGGTGATCGCCTGTGCCTGGAGCCCGAGGATGGAGGCTCCGGTGACGCCGAGGTCGGATTCGGCGACGCCGGCGATGGCGACGGTCACGGCCGGACCTCGCAGCCCGCGGGCGCGACGGCGACGCGCCCGTCCTCCACCACCTCGATCTGCTGCTCGATGGTCAGCAGGCCGCCGCCGGTCGCGGTCACCGTTCCGGTGCAGCGGACGGTCTCGCCCGCGAACACCAGGTTCTTGAACCGGAAGCCGAGCTTCGTCAGCCGCGCGGACGGACCGAGCCAGTCCTGTACCTGCTCGGCGAGCAGCGCCCCGAACACCTGGCCGTCGACGACGGGGGCGGGCAGACCGCGCGGCTCCAGGAACGCCGGGTCGTAGTGCATGCGGTGCCAGTCCCAGGTCGCGCCGGCGTAGGCGACCATGTCGGCGAGCTCGATACGGCGGACCAGTTCGGGGACCGTGTCCCCCACGGCCGTCATGCGATCTCCACGTAGATCAGGGTCTCCTCGTTGGCGGCGAGCCGCTCGCCGTGCCGGTCGGTGTAGTCGGCTCTGGAGGTCACGACGAGCATCGCCTGGCCCCGGCCGGTGACCCGTTCGGTGATGTCGCTGATCCGCCAGGTCGCGGTGATCACGTCGTCCGGGCGGACGGGCCGGTGGAACTCGTAGGTGTTGCCGCCGCGCACCAGCCGGGTCCCGGGGACGTCCAGATGCCAGGTGTGCCCGGCGAAGCCGTCGTCGCCGCGGCGCAGGCCGGTGTACTGGTTCGTCTCGAAGATCAGGGTCGGCGGGGCGATCACGCCCGCGTACCCGTGCTCGCGCGCGTACGCGTCGTCGGTGTAGAGCGGGTTGCGGTCGCCGACGGCCTCGGCGAAGTAGCGGATCGAGGCGCGGCCGAGCTCTTCCGGCGCCGTGTAGACGACCTCGCGTCCGATGAGCGCCCGCATCTCCTCGGTCAGCAGGCTCACGCGAGCACCGCCGTGGGGACGACCTCGATCAGGAACTCGGGACGCAGCAGCGCGGAGCAGACGAGCGACGAGAGCGCGGGCGCGTCGCCGAAGTACGTCCGGCGGATCTCGGCGACCTGGTCGTAGCCTTCGACGGCGGCGGGAGTGATGTACTCGACGAGCCTGACCACGCTCCCGTAGGGAGGCCGGTCGCCGAGGCCCGCCTCCCGCAGCGTCGCGGCGATGGACGCGTAGGTGTACTCGGCCTGGGCGAGCAGGTCGCCGTCGAAGACGCTCTTCTGCGTGGCCGGTTCGAGCGCGCCGAAACCCGACAGGAACAGCGTGTCGCCGGCCGCCACCCCTGGCTTGTAGGTGAGCGTGTCGTACCGCTTCCAGCCGGGGTTGACGGTCCGCAGCTTCGCGGTGGAGGCGATCGCGTCCAGCGACACCATCGCGCCCGGCATCACCGGCCGGTCCACGATGATGCCCGCCGCGCCGGGGAACACGCCGTCCTCGGTGCCGAGCAGCTCCTTGCGGGGACGGCCGCAGCGCGGGTACTCCGCGCGGGTCGCGCTCGCGGTGTAGTCGATCGTCTGCACGAGCGAGCCGAGGCCGAGCCCGGCGGCCTTCAGCAGGTCGGCGGCCTGTTCCAGGCACTGCCGGTACTGGGAGCGGAAGTCGCCGCCGCGCGGATGGACGCTCGGCAGGTAGACGATGCCGCCGGCGATCCGGAGACCGCCGCGGTGCATGCCGTCGTCCGGGGCGGCCTCGATCAGCTCACCGCCACCGGGGTGGGCGGTCAGCTCGACGGCCAGGTCCTCCCCGCCGGGGAGCGCTTCCACGGCCACGGTCGCCACGGGCACGCGGTGGTCGCCGAGCGCCGCCCGCCGCGCGGCCTCGACGCCGGCGTAGGACCCGAGCGCGGCGGCGGTGGCGTACTCGATGACGTGGACGACGTCGCCCGGCACGGCGCCGGCCTCGGCCAGCGCCGCGAAGGCCCTCTCGTACGCGCTTGCGATCGTCCCCGTGCAGGCGGACAGGCGAACGGTCACTCTTCCTCCAGAACGGTGAGCAGCGGTCGAACCGACGCGAAGCCGGGCAGGCCGAGGATCCGGTCCACATGGTCCGCGGAACCGAGGTTGGCGCACGCCTTGTCCCGGACGGCGCGCTCGATGTCCGGGTCGTCCGGTCCGCCGCCGCTCCGCGGTACCTCGGCGAGGATCTCCCGGCCGCCGGGCGTGACGGCGCGCAGCCGTCCCGGCTGGTCGGCGGCGGCGCCACCGTAGCCGGCGACCTCCGTACGGACCCGGGCGGCCAGGTCGAGCACCTCGGGACGGTCGATCCGGTCGTAGGTCGCGGCGGTCACCGCACCGTCGACGATCATCGCCGCGAGGCTCCACGGCAGGCTGAACTTGGCGTCGTAGGACGTGCGCGGCCGTTCCTTGCCGTCCCCGCAGACGATGGACGCGGCGTCGGGATGCACCTCGGCGGTGACATCCGCGATCTCCAGTCCGTGGAGTTCGCGGGCGGCGTCAAGCTGCGCGTGCATGAGCTGGCAGGCGGGATAGGGCTTGACGGTGATCCGGGTCAGCTCCCACCGCTCGCCGAGCCCGCCGGTGATCGCCGCCGGCTCGACGCGACGGCCCAGCAGCGCTCCGTACAGGCCGTACTCGCCCTCGATCACGGTGTCCGGTCCGGTCGCGCCATGGGACGCCAAGGTCGCGGCGAGCACTCCGGCGCGCGCGGCGAAACCGGGGTGCAGCCGCTTGGTGGACGCTCCCGTGTTGAGGAACTCCAGCAGCCCGCCTGCCTGGCTGCCCGCGATGCCCAGCGCGTGAACGGTCGCGTCGGCGCTCAGCCCGCGCATCCGGGACGAGGTGAGCGCGGCGGCGAGGACACCGCAGGCGGCGGTGGCATGCAGACCGCGGGCATGGAAGCCGTGCGGTGCGGCGGCGCCGAGCCGGCAGATGGCCTCCAGCCCGGCGATGGTCCCGAGCAGCATGTCGGGCCCGCCGAGGCCGAGCGCCTCGGCCTCGGCCAGCGCGACGGGGACGACGGGCGCGGAGGCGTGCACGAGCCCGCCCGCGTGGGTGTCGTCGAAGTCGAGTGCGTGCGTCAGGACGCCGTTGGCGAACGCCGCCTCCGCGCGTGTCACGCGTACCGCACCGCGCGGCTGCCCGATGATGCTCGCCTCGGGGCGCCCTCCGCCCAGTTCGCGCGCGGTCAGGACGGCCGCGTCGGCCGCTCCTCTCCGGGCCGCCGCCACCGCGCAGCCGAGCCCGTCCAGGATGTGCCGGACGGCGGCCCGGCGCACGGGCTCGGGAACGGTGTCGAGTGTGAGCCCGAGCGCCCATCCCGCCAGGTCGCGGGCGACGGTCATGGGGCGCGCTCCGGCCCGAAGGCACCGGCGGCGGTGAGTTCGGCGACGCGCTCCTCGGTGAAGCCGAGGACCTCGGTGGTGACGTGCGCGAGGTCCTCACCGCACCGCGGGGCGCGGCGGTAGGCGGGCGGTTCGGTACCGGCACGGACGGGAGAGGCGAGGTTCCGCACCGTCCCGTAGCGCGGATGGTCGGTCTCCACGATCAGCCCGCGGGCGGCGGTGTGCTCCTCGGCGAGCGCGGCGGCCACGTCGTTGATCGGCCCGCAGGGGATGGACGCGGCGTACAGCGGTTCCAGCCACTCGGCGACCGTCCGGGCCAGGAACAGCGGTTCCAGCAGGCCGAGCAGTTCGGCGGCGTTGCGCTGGCGGTCGGCGAACGTCGCGAAGCGCGGGTCGTCCGCCAGCTCCGAGCGGTTGAGGACCGCCGTGAGCCGCCGCCAGAACTTCTCCTTCGCGCAGCCGACGACGAGCCAGCCGTCCTTGGCGCGGAAGTTCTGGAACGGCACCAGCGACGGGTGCGCCGAGTACCGGGTGCGGGACGGGGTGAACCCGGCGTTGAGGTGCCACACGCCCGGATAGGTGAGCATCGAGATCGCCGTGTCGTACAGCGAGACGTCGCAGTCCATGCCTACGCCGTCGCGGCGGGCGGCGTGCAGGGCGGCGAGCATCGACAGCACCGCGACGTAGCCGCCCGAGTAGTCCACGAGGGACAGTCCCGACTTGGCGGGCGGCCCGTCCGGCTCACCGGTCAGGTGCATCCACCCGGCGAGGCCCTGGAGGATGTAGTCGTAGCCAGGCTCCTCGGCGCGCGGCCCGGTCATCCCGAACCCGGTCAGCGAGCAGCACACGATCCGCGGGTTGATGTGCTTGATGTCGTCGTAGGTGATGCGGAGCTTGGCGGGCACGTCGCCGCGCAGGTTGGAGTAGACCGCGTCGGAGATCCGGACCAGTTCCTCGAACACCGTCCGCCCGGCCTCGGTGGTCAGGTCGACCGGCACCGAGCGCTTGTTGCGGTTGAACGCCTCGTGGAACAGCGAGTCCTCGCCCTCGGCGTACGGGGGGACGTAGCGGCCGACGTCGCCGCCCGTCCGGGGGTCCTCGATCTTGATGATCTCGGCGCCGAGGTCGGCCAGGTGCAGGGAGCCGAACGGTCCGGCGCCGTACTGCTCCAGCGAGACGATCCGCACGTCCTCCAGCGGCCTCATGGCAGCTCCTTGATCAGGTCGATGATCCGGGCCTGCGCGGTCCGGATCTCCCCGGGTGCGAGCCCGTGGACGGGGGGCGTCAGCTTGATCGTGGTGGCGTGCCCGGCGTAGCCGGCGATGCGCTCGGCGACCTGGTCGGCGGTGCCGGCGAGGGTGAGCGCGTCGACCATCCGAGCGGGCACGGCGGCGGCGAGACCGGCGGCGCCGGCGCCGGAACGGAACGCCTCGATCACCGCCTCCTGCTCGGCGGCGAGGTCGTGGAAGGCGAAGAAGCCGGCGTAGCTGCGGACCGAGGCGTAGAAGCCGGTGAGCCCGGCCGCGCGGCGGCGCGCCTCGGCCGGGTCGACATCGATCGAGCAGGCCGCGGACACGACGGCGTCCACGCCGGGACGCAGCAGCGGGAGGGCGCGCTCGCGCAGCCACGCGGGCGAGCACAGCTCGTGCGAGATCCAGCCGTCGGCGATCTCTCCGGCCAGCTTCGTCATCACCGGCCCCATCCCCGCGAGGTAGAGCGGGAAGCGGGTCGCCGGGAACGGGCGCCGGTAGCCGCGCACGCGCAGGCTTTCCAGTTCGCCCTCGACGGTCATCGGCTCGCCGGATCCGGCGTGCGCGGCGAAGTGCCGGATGATCGCCACGGTCTCGCGGAGCCGCGCGGCGGGAGGCTCCCACCGGACGCCGTGCCAGTCCTCGTTGAGCCGCTTCACGCCGGTGCCGAGGCCGAGGACGAACCGCCCGCCGGACATCTCGGCGAGGTCGAGGGCCTCCAGCGCGGTGGTCATCGGGCTGCGGGTGAAGGCCAGCGCGATCGCCGTGCCGACCTGGGCGCGGCCGGTGCCCGCGATGACGGCGGCGGCGGAGACGGTGGCGCTGCGGTGCAGTTCGGGCAGCCACAGCGCCTCGGCTCCCGCCTCCTCGGCGGCCCGGGCGGCGGCGACCAGTTCCGCCAAGGTCTCGCCCCACGGCCCGTAGGTGATCCTCATCCCGTCATCGGCCCGCTCTTGGCCGCTGGGAAGTAGTTCTTGTCGTGGGGAGCGCCGCGCTTGTAGACCATGACCGTCCGCGTCCAGGAGACGACCTCGTCGCCGTCCTGGTTCAGGCCGCGGGTACGGGCGGTGATGATGCCCGCGTACGGCCGGGACGCCGACTCGCGCATCTCGGTGATCAGCGACTCGGCGTACAGGGTGTCGCCGACGAACACCGGATGGGTGAGCCTGATGTCGGTCCAGCCGAGGTTGAGCAGCGCGGTCTGGCTGATGTCGATCACCGACAGGCCGAGCACGAGCGCGACCGTCAGGCCCGAGTTCACGATGACCTTGCCGGTGGGCGAGCGTCCGGCGAAGTCGGCGTTGAAGTGGTTCTGGTTCGTGTTCAGCGTGAGCAGCGTGAACCAGGTGTTGTCGCTCTCGCCGATCGTGCGTCCGAACGGATGCCGGAACACCTCGCCGAGGGCGAAGTCCTCGTAGTAGCGGCCGATCTGGGCTTCGTGGACGGTCAACCCGCGCCTCCTCCGGAAGGGCCCCTCGAGGGGCCCTTCCGAACCTAAAGGTCAGACTTTTAGCCCGTCAACCCTTCGCCCCTCGCGCACGGCCCATTGGTTCCGCTTACCGTGACGGCGTTCCGACAAGCTGAGGGAGGTGGAGATCGGCTTTCCGGCGGCAGTGGATCGGGAACGGCGCCCGCCACCGGTGCACCCTCATCGACGAGGTCGGGATCGGCTGCGCCCGGCGGGCCGGTCGAGTGCCGGTCAGGCGCCGGTCAGGCGGGTGCGATCGATGGTGGTGTAGGTCTCGCGCAGGTTCTCCAGATGCGCGTGGCACGCCTCCCGCGCGCCCGCCTCGTCCCCCGCCTCGATCCGGGAAAGGATCTCCCGGTGGTCGTGGTCGACGCGGTACCAGAACCGGACCGGCGCGTTCTCCCGCAGGAACCGCTCGTTGAGCACGCGGAACACCGGCTGCGTGACGACCTCCAGGAACGGGTTGCCCGCCATCTTCAGCAGCACCGCGTGGAAGTGCCGGTTGGGCGCGAAGATCTCCGCCGGGTCGAGCGCGCTCGGGTCGAACAGCGAGCCGCGCAGTTCCGCCCGGCCCGCCTCGTCGCCGCGCGCGGCGGCCAGCCCGGCGGCGGGCACCTCCAGCATCTCCCTGATCTCCAGCAGCTGGTCGACCGTGATCTTGGTGTCCAGGGTGAGCAGGTTGAGGCTGGTCGCCAGGTACTCGGTGATCTGGTCGGGCCGCGGATAGGCCACGAAGCTGCCGCCGGCGACGCCGCGGGTCGTGGTGACGAGGTTCTGGCTGGCCAGCAGCCGCAGCGCCTCCCGGACGGTGCTCCGGCTGACCCCGTGCTCGGCCGACAGCTCCGGCTCGATGGGCAGCCGGTCACCGGGCTTGAACTCCCCGGCGATGATGCGCTCGCGCAGCTTGGCCGCGATCCCGGCGTACGCCGGGACGGGAGCTGGCGGCCGGTCGGGGGCCCTGTCGGCGGTCACGCGCGCCATCGTACGTTAAACGTCAGACTTTCCCGAAGCCAGGCATTGACGAGCGATACGCACACCCGGCAAGCTCTCGGGTACGCACAACGGAACTCAATTCCATATTGTGGAACACGGATCCGCTGACCACGGAGGTGGTGTCATGGCACTACTCCCAGGCGGCGCGTCGCTCACGATGGCCGGGGGCGTGCGCGAGTTCGCCGCCTCGACGCCGGACACCGTCGCCGTCATCGACGGCGACCGCGGCCTGACCTACCGGACCCTGGACGAACGGTCGAGCCGGCTGGCGCGGGCACTGCTCGCCGGCGGGCTCCGGCCCGGCGACCGCGTCGCCGTCCGGCTCGGCAACCGCCTGGAGTACCCCGAGGTCATCGCCGCGGCGGCCAAGGCGGGACTGGTCCTGGTCCCCATCGGGACCAGGCTCACCGACGCCGAGACGACCCACATCCTGGAGCACTCCGGCGCACGCGCCCACATCTCCGACACGGAACCGCCGGTGCCGGTCGAGGTCGTCCTCCAGATCGGCGGGACGGGCGTCGCCTCGTACGAGCAGGCGCTGGAGTCCGCGCCGGCCACCGACCCGATGGTCCCCGTCGACGAGAACGACGCCTGCTGCCTCTACTACACCTCGGGCACCACCGGGAAGCCCAAGGGCGTCCTCAGCAGCCACCGCGCCCGGACGCTGATGTGCTACCTGTCCGCCATGGAATGGCGCCTCGGCGCCCGCCGCGTCAGCCTCGCCGTCGCACCGATGTACCACGGCGCCGGGATGGTCTTCGACTACGCGCCCGTCGTGGCCGGCGGCACCGTGGTCATGCTGCCCAAGTGGGACCCCGAGCACATGCTCGCGCTCGCCGAGCGGCACCGCGCCCAGTCCGCGTTCCTCGTGCCGACCCACGCGCAGACGCTTCGCGCGTCCGATGCCCTCGACCGGTACGACGCCTCCAGCCTCGACACCCTCTACTTCAACGCGGCGGCCCTGCCCGCCGTCCTCAAGGACTGGGTCATGGAGGCCTTCCCCCATGCCGGAGTCCATGAGCTGTACGGCTCCACCGAAGCGGGCATCGTCACCAACTGCCGGCCGGCCGACGCCGAACGCACCGGATCGGTCGGGCTGCCCTGGTACATGACCGAGGTCCGGGTCGTCGATCCCGCCGGCGAGCCCGTCGGGCCGGGCGAACGCGGCGAGCTGTTCAGCCGCTCCCCGTTCCTGATGAACGGCTACCTGCGCGACGACGCCGCCACCGGCGGCTGCACCACCGCTGACGGCTTCCTCACCAGCGGCGACATCGTCACCCGGGACGAGGACGGCTTCATCTACGTGGTCGACCGCAAGAAGGACATGATCATCTCCGGTGGGGTGAACATCGCCCCCCGCGAGATCGAGGACGTCCTCGGCACCTTCCCCGGCGTCGCCGACTGCGCCGTCGTCGGGCTGCCGGACGAGCGGTGGGGCGAGCGGGTCGCCGCCTACGTCGTCGCCCTCCCCGGCGCGTCCGTCGACGTCGCAGCGCTCGAGGCGCACTGCCGCGAGCGGCTGTCCGGCCCGAAGGTGCCGCGCAGCGTCGAGTTCCTCACCGCGCTTCCCCGCAACGCCGCCGGCAAGGTCCTCAAGCGCGAGCTCCGCGACCGCTGACCGCCCGGCCCGCCACCACCGATTCCCCGAATACGCCGAATACCGGAGAGGTGCCCTGATGCGACCCCACGTCGAGCTCATCCAGGAGAACGACTACGTCTGGCACGGCGCCGAACTGGTCGGCGGCGAGGGCCGGGCCAGCGAGCGCCGGCTGTCGGTCGACGAGGAGGACGGCTCCTGCTCCCTCCGGGTCGACTTCCACACCGACTGGGGACGCGGCCCCGGCATCCACCACGCCAACACCGAATACCACGTGCTCGAAGGGTCGATGACCTACAACGGCAAGGAGATCGGCAAGGGCGGCTACGTCTACGCGCCCAAGGGCGTCCCGACCGAGGCGATCACGTTCAGCGAGGGCACCCGCCTGCTGCACTACCGCGAGTACGGCGACGCCGGTTTCGACGCGGTGGAGAGCACCAGGGCGACGCGCTGGAAGGGTGCCCGCGAGGACGTCATCGTCATCGACACCGAGGCGATGACGTGGGACGCCGTTCCCAACCCCGGCCCGATGCCCGGCCTGTTCATCAAGTACCTGCACGTCGATCCGGAGACCGGCTTCTACACCCGGCTCGTGCACGCGCAGGAGGGATGGACCGACCACCGCCTCGCGCACCACCCGTGCTACGAGGAGGCGTACACCGTCCAGGGGCACATGGAGTACAACTTCGGCACCCTGGACCTCGGCACCTACTTCTTCCGTCCCGCCCGCGTGAAGCACGGCCACTTCACCAGCCTGGAGGGCGGCGCGACCTGGCTGCTGCGCTCCGACGGTGAGCTGTTCAACTGGTACACCCAGAGCGAGTGGGTCCGCTGGGGCGGCGAGGCCATCAACTACGGCCCGGGTGAGGGCCGCATGCGCTGGTCGACGTCCTCGCACGACCTGGGCGCCGGAGCCCCCGGCCGCAGCGACCGCGACCTGGCCGACCTGCGCGCCTCCGTCCGGTACCAGCGCGAGCAGGGGGAGATCGACGAGGAGTACGTCCAGCACGGTACCGGCACCGACAAGAGCCTCCTCGCCATCGCCAAGGCCGTGGACGCCGCCCGCCTCCAGGGCGGCCACGGCGACGACGACCACGAGCACGAGCACGCTCCGGTGAACGCGGACTGGGGTGCCGACCCGCGCTCCCTGGAGCACCCCGACGAGCGCACGGACGACCTCGCCTACGTCTGGGGCGCCGGCCGCAACTGGCGGAAGGGCGACCCCATCCCCGCCCCGATCCTGTCCAGCCGCCCCGTCCGCAGCCGCTCCGCCGGCCGCTGGAACGGCGACGGCATGTAGGACCGGATAGACGGGAGGGTATCTGCGCCTCGCCGCCGGACGGGGTGCCGCCTGCCTGGAGACGCCGTTCGGTGTGGTGGTCGGCGTCGCGGCGCCGTTGCCGTGCAGGGGGTCGGCGCCCTCGGCCGGCTCTCCGAGGACCCGGCCGCCCGTGCACCTGACGCCGGCCGGCGCCGCGTCCAGGTCGCGGGTGCGCACCGCCCAGCCGCTGCGCCCGAGGGGACGGCCCCCTGTTCACATCGTAGGTTCGTGTTCCCTTCGCGGTCGGCTACGGTTCTCGGAGGGGCAGAGGGCCCGCCCAGTGGAACGGAATTACACTTAACGAAACGAAACCGCCTCACGCCCGACCGGCGTGCGCCGATGTCCGGCCAGAGGATCTGGAAGGAACCACGTCCATGAGCAGCACCGTCCGCTCGAGCGAGCGCTCGCCCGGCGCCGAGGAGCGCGGAGGCACCAGCCAGACGATCTCCACGGTGGAGCGGGCCACCGACGTCCTGATGTATTTCGCGGAGCAGCGGTCGGCCACCCTCGGCGTCACCGAGGTCGCCAACGCGCTCGGGCTCTCCAAGGCGGCGGTGCACCGCATCCTCACCTCGCTGCGCGGGCACGCGCTGATCGAGTTGGACGAGGCGACGCGGCGCTACTCGCTCGGTCTCGGCGCGATGAAGCTCGGGATGGCGTACCTGGAGCAGATCGACGTGCGGACGGTCGCCCGTCCCGAACTGGTCGCGCTCTCCGAGCTCACGGTCGAGACCGCGACGCTGTCGGTCCGGTCCGGCTGGACGCGCTCCTACATCGACCAGGTGCTGCCGCGCCGCGAGCTGATCATGTCGGTGACGCTGGGCGTCCCCTACCCGCTGCACGCCGGCGCGTCGTCCAAGGCGTTCCTGGCCTTCCTGCCGGACGACGAGGTGGACCACTATCTGGCGCAGCCCGCGCTGGAGCGGCTCACCCCGGCGACCATCGCGAACGCTCCCGGGCTGCGGCGCGAGATCCAGGAGATCCGCGCCCGCGGCTACGCCCGCTCGACCGCCGAGCGGCAGGCGGGCGCGGCGTCGGTCGCCGCGCCGATCCTCGATGAGAGGGACCGGCCGATCGCCGTGATCAGCGTCAGCGGCCCGATCGACCGGTTCACCCAGCAGGCCGAGGCCTGCGCCGAGGCGCTGCTGCAGGCGGTGCGGCGGCTGTCGGAGCGGTTCGGCCACCGTCCCGCCTGACGAGCCCGGTATGACGGCGGCCCCACCCGGATTGCACGGAGGCGGCACGGCAGGCACCATGGAAGCCTGATCAATGGAACCTTGTTCCTTTATCCGGAACAAAGGAGCGGGTGTTGCCGATGCATCACCAGTACGACGTCGTCATCGTCGGAGCCGGCACCGGGGGCATCCCCTGCGCCGTCGAGGCCGCGGGCCACGGCGCACGGGTGCTGCTGGTGGAGAAGGACTCCAGGATCGGCGGCACCCTGCACACGAGCGGCGGCCACATGTCGGCCGCCGGCACCCGCAGGCAGCGCGAACGCGGCATCGAGGACTCCGTCCAGGAGCACATCGCCGACATCGAACGCATCAGCGGCGGCACCGCCCGCGCCGACCTGGTCGAACTGGCCGCCCGCCATGCTCCCGAGACCATCGACTGGCTGGACGGCCACGGGTTCGAGTTCGCGCCCGAGTCGCCCCGGCTGGTCTACGGCCACGAGCCGTACCGCGTCCCGCGCACCCACTACGGCAAGGACGCCGGCCTGTCCATCCTCGCCGTGCTCAGGCGCCTGCTGGACGAGCAGATCGCCGCCGGGCGCGTCGACCTGTGGCTCGGCAGCGCCGCGATCGGCCTCACCGAACGGCCCGGCGGCGCGCCGAGCGTCACCGTCCTGCGCGGCGGTGTCGACGAGGTCGAGGTGCCGGCCCCCGCGGTCGTGCTCGCCACCGGCGGCTTCGCCTCCGACCGGGAGCTGTTCGAGGAGCTCGAGGGAGCGGCCCTCGTCAGTGCCGCGCATCCGACGTCCACCGGCGACGGCATCGTCATCGCGCGGGAGGCGGGCGCGGCGATCGCCGGACGCGGCCTGTACCTGCCGACCTTCGGCGGGCTCCCGCATCCCACCACCCCCGGCAGGGCGTACTACGACGAGCGCCCGCTGCTGATCGCCTCCGAACGGCTCCCCTGGGAGATCTACGTCGACCGGACCGGGCTCCGGTTCGTCGCCGAGGACGAGACGAGCATCGACCTCAAGGAACGCGCGCTCGCCACGTCCGCCGACGGGACGTTCTGGACGGTCTTCGACGACAAGGCGCGGCGCAGCTCCGTACCGATGGTCGTCGGCTGGAGCCCGGACGACGTCTCGGCCAAGGCGGGCGTACGCGCCGGCGTCCACAAGGCGAACACGCTCACCGAGTTGGCCGCGCTCGCCGGCATCGCTCCGGACGGTCTCACCGCCACCGTCGAGCGCTACAACGAGGCGGTCACCGCCCGGCACGACGCCGAGTTCGGCCGCACCCACCTGCCCGCCCCGATCGCGGAACCCCCGTTCTTCGCCATCCGGAACCACGCCATCGCCCTCGTCACGTTCTCCGGCCTGGACGTCGACGAACACCTGCGCGTGCGCCGTACCGACGGCACCCCGATGGACGGGGTGCACGCCGCCGGCGAGGTGATCGGCGCCGCCGCCACCTGCGGCAACAGCTTCTGCGGCGGCATGCTCATCACCCCCGCCCTCACCTTCGGCCGCCTGCTGGGCCGTCGCCTGGCCGCCGGGCGGGCGCGGTGATCGCTCGCCCCTGGGCGGAGCCGGCGGGCGGCGTCCGACGGGTGCGCGGGAACGCGTCCGGGTGAGATGATGGAAACGTCGTTTCCATGGAGGTGGGCGTGCGGTACGTGATCATCGGGTGCGGCAATGTCGGGATGGAGCTCGCGCGGCGGTGGCGTGCGGCGGGGCATGCCGTCACCGGGACGACGACCTCGTCCGAGCGGGTCGGGGAACTGCGGAAGGTCTGCTCGGACGTCGCGGTGCTGCGCGGATCCGACAGCGCGGCCGTGGCGGAGGCGACGCGGGGCGCGGACGCGGTGGTGCTGACCGTGAGCCCGCGCCTGTCGCGCTCCTTCGACGCGGCGCGGCGGGTCGCCGAGTACGCCGACACGCTGGCGGCGAGCGCGCGGACCGCCGTGGCCGTCCATCCGCGGGTGGTGTTCACCAGCTCGACGTCGGTGTACGGGGCCGGGAGCGGATCGCTGATCGACGAGGCGACTCCCACGACCGATGACGCGGACGCGTCGCCGCGCAACTTCGTCGCGGCGGAGGAGGCGGTGCTGTCCTCGCCGCGGGGGGCGGTGGTACGGATCCCCGACGTGTACGGACATCCCCGGGACATCGACTACCCGGCCCGGGTCCGGTTCGCGCACGAGGTGCTGGGCGGAAGCGTGCCGTTCGCGGCGGAGTCACTGCTGTACCGGATCGACCACCGGGACGCGGCGCGGGCGCTCGAGTTCGTGGTGGAGCGGGAGCTCACCGGTGTCTACAACGCCGTCCCGGACGCGACGGTGCCGCCGACGAACGCGGCGGCGTTCGGGAAGATCTGCGCGGCCGAGGGGCTGCCGGAGCTGGTCTACCGGGGCGAGATCCGGACTCCGGCCGTACCGGTGACGTCGGGGCGGCTCCGCGCGGCGGGGTTCGCCTTCGCGCACCGAGTCGATGGAGGAGGCCGCGCGCATGACCGGTGATCTGGAATCCGACTACGAGGCGGCCGGCTTCGGCGGGACGCTGGCGCCCGGCGCCCGCCCTGCCGTCGTCGCCGTCGACATCGTCCGGGCCTACCTCGACCGGGGTTCGCCGCTGTACGCGGGAGTGGAGAAGGCCGTGGCCGCGGCGGCGCGGCTGGTCTCCGGGGCACGCGGCCGGGACGTGCCGGTCCTGTTCACCCGGGTCGAGTTCGATCCCGGCGGCCGGAACGGCGGGCTCTTCTACCGCAAGGTCCCGGCGCTGGCCTGCTTCGAGGCGGGCAACCCGCTCGGCCGATTCCCGGCCGACCCGCGCCCGGAACCGGACGAGACCGTCATCGTCAAGCAGTACGCCAGTGCGTTCTTCGGTACCTCGCTGGCCGCCACGCTGACGGCCATGCGCATCGACACGGTGCTGCTGTGCGGGCTGTCCACGAGCGGCTGCGTGCGTGCCAGCGCCGTCGACGCCGTACAGCACGGATTCGTGCCCCTCGTGGTACGGGACGCCTGCGGGGACCGCGATCCGCGCCCGCACGAGGCGAGCCTGTTCGACCTGCAGGCCAAGTACGCCGAGGTGATCTCCCTCGACGCGGCGCTCGCCTACCTGGCCGAACCCCGCTGAGCCGGGGCTCCCGGGGGCCGGGGGAGCGCCGGCCCGCGGGAGCGCCGGTCGTCAGCGGACGTACTGGACCGTGACGGCGTCGTCCACCGAATCCCCGACGTTCCAGAGCCAGACTCCCGACCAGGCGTCGCCCAGGACCGTCCGGAGGAACATGGCGCTCCAGCGGGCGGAGGCCTTGACGCTGGTCTCCTGGGACACCGTCTGCGGGGACGGGTCGGGAAGGGCGCCCGCCGGGTTCTGCGTGCCGGTGATCCCGTAGTGGTTGGCGCCCGTGACGGACACGAGCATCTTGGGCGGCGACTGCAGGGCGCCGTAGGTGCCCTGGGCCGCCGCCGGCGGTGCCACCCCGTCCGCCGTTCCCTGGACCAGGGCGACCGGGACGGTGTTGGCGACGGGCGGGTTGCCCGATCCGCCGGGCGGGGTGTTGTTGGTACCGAAGAACGCGGCGCCCTTCAGTTCGGCCGGCTTACCCGCGGGCGTACCGCAGAACGGGGGAACGCAGGCGCCGGTGGTCAGCGTCAGCCCGGCCGCGCCGCCGAACGAGTGGCCGAGCAGCACCAGCGAGCCGGTGTCGATCTTGCCCTCGAGCGGCGATCCGCTCCGTCCGTCCTCGCCGCGCGCCCAGGCGACGGTCCAGGTCGCCTGGGCCTCCTCGGCGAACAGGCCCGGCTGCCCGAAGACCACCCGGTGGTGGTTGGGCACCACGACGGTGAAGCCGTACCCCGCCACCGCCCTGGCGTACGCCGCGTACGCGGACTTGTCCACGTTGGCGCCCTGGAGCAGCAGGGCCACCGGCAGGTCGGCCTTGATGTCGCCGGGCGCCGGCGCGTACACGTCGGCCGGGTCACCGTTCACCGTGGTCGTGTACGTGATGGGTCCGGGCGCCGCCGCGGCCGCGGCCGGGAACGCGGCGGCCGCGAGCAGGGCGCCGGCGAGAGCGGCCGCGGCCGTCCGACCCCGCCTCACGATTCGTTCCTGCGGCGGCGCGGGATGATGAAGAGGACCGCGCCACTGGCCATGATCAGCGCGGAGGCGATCAGGGCGTAGGTGGGCAGGCCGTCGGGGCTGCCCGTGTTCGGCAGGGCGCCCCCGTCGCCACCGCCACCACCACCGGTGTCGCCGCCGCCAGTGCCGTCTCCACCGCCTCCGTCTCCTCCGCCGCCGCCGGTGAAGGTGAGCGGGATCTCCGCGGTGTTGGCCGCCATGTTGGCGCCGAGCGCGGTGACGGCGACGACGCAGGCGCCCGCCTTGGACGCGCACGTGACGTCCCCGGCCTTGGCCACCATCTTGAGCTTGGCCTCCTTGGCACCGGCCTGGGTCAGGAAGTTGCCGCCGCTGTCCGAGGTGCCCTGGATGGCGGCGCCGGTGGACTGCGCGGCGCAGTCGGTCGGCAACTTGGGCTTGGGTTCGCACAGGCCGAGCGTCACGAAGGTCTCGCCCGGGGTCAGGCCGGTCACCGTGACGGTGATGGTGTCCCCCGCTTTGAGCCCGGTGGTCTTGCTCGCGTCGATCTTCGGTGCGGCCAGGGCGGGCTGGGCGAGCGCCAGCAGGCAGGCTCCGCTGAGCGCGGCGACGGTACCGGCACGCTTTCTGATGGCGGTCATGGATCGCTCCTTCTGGTCATCGGCTGCGGCGTTGGACGGCGGCGACAGCGGCTCCGGCAAGGATCAGCAGGGCCGCGGTGGCGGCCCAGAGCGCGATCGACGGGCCGCCCGTATCCGGGGCCGCGGACGGCGCGGGCGCCGCCGCGGGCGCCTGGGTGGCGCCGCCCTTGAACGACGACCCCTTGAAGCCGACACGGACGACCGCGGTGTTGGCGTTGACGACGGCGGGCGGGTTGGTGGTGGGCAGGGGCGCGGCACCGATGACGCACTGGCGCGCCATGCAGTCGATGCCGTTGAACTTCACACGAGCCTTGAGCTTCACGGTGGGGAAGGCGCCCTTGGCGTCGATGTTGACGAAGGTGGCGCCGCCGCCGAGATCGCAGTCCCTGAGCCCGTTGGTGTAGCCCTCCCGGCACAGCCCCACGGCCACCGACTTCAGCCCGGGACGGAAACCGCTCCCGGTGACGGTGATCGCGTCGCCTTCCGAGAGGTCGGTGCTGCGGCTGACCCGGAGCGCCGGCGCGGCGGCCCCCTGTGCGGGGACGGCGGGTGCGGGGACGGCGAGCGGGGCCGCCACGAGCGCGGCGAGCACGATCGCGATCACAGGGCGGGACCTCCGGTGCTGGAGGCCGCCGGCGACGGCCGGCGGGCCTCGGCGGGTGCGGGATCGGGGAGTTCGGTGACGCGGTCATGGCCGACGGCGCAGACGCGGCTGGCGAGTGCCCTGGTTCCGGGTCCCGCCGGTCCGGCGAGCACGACGGCGGTGCCGGTGGCCGCCAGGCGCCGCAGAACGGCGTGCGCGGCGCCGGCGCAGGGCCCGTCGGCGATGCCGTCCACCAGCAGCAGCCCGGGGCGGGCCAGCAGGGCCTCGGCGAGCGAGAGCAGGCTCCGCTCGGGCGCGTCCAGCGTCCCGGCGAGATCAGCGCCGCGCCCGCGCAGTGCCGGGAACACCTCCAGTACGGAACGGGCGGCGTCCTCCGGCCGGACGGCCCCCATCGCGCGGGCGCGGCCGGCCAGTCCCTCGGCGATCGGCAGCGCGTCCGGGACGCCCGGATCGGGGCCGGCGAGGTGGCACAGCCCCCGCCCCGTCCGCCGCCGGGCGGCCGGCGAGGCGAGATCCGCGCCGCCGAGCAGGACCTTGCCCCGGGACGGGACCCGGCCGGCCAGGGCGGCCAGCAGCACCCGCGCGCCGGGGCCGGTGAGCGCGACGATCTCCCCCGCCTCCACCCTCAGGTGGATCCGGCGGAGCCGGACCGGCCCCCGCGGTACCACCAGGGCGCGGACCTCCAGAAACGGCGGCGGCCGCCGCGCCTCCCGGCCGCGTACGCGCAGGGCCGCGAGGGCGGCGAGGATCGGGGGGACGGCCGTCAGCGTCAGCGCGGATCCCTCGGCGAGCATCCCGCGCAGGGCGGTGACGCAGCCGTACCCCGCGAGGCCGCCGGCCACGGCCGCGACCGCGGTGAGCCCGGCGGCGGGCAGGTGCCGCTCGTACGGCAGCGGGCGCAGCACGGCGGTGTCGAGCGCGGCGACGGCCAGGCAGGCGGCGGCCGCGGCGACCGTGAATCCGGCGGCGAGGAGCACCGGCCCAGGGGCGGTCGCCATCAGCACCGGCGCCGCCGCGCCGGCCAGCAGGAGCCACGGTAGGGTCCGCGCCGCCTCCGCCGTCCGGCGCCCGAGCACGACCAGCACCACGGCGGGCGGCAGCGCCCAGGCCAGATGCCGCACGGGCTGCTCACCGACCAGGTTCCAGCGGAAGAGCAGCAGGTGCAGCCCGCCCATGAGCGACGCGCCGACGACCCAGCCTGCCGCCAGGTAGGCGGGAAGGGCGGCGCGCACGTCCCCGCCGGCGACGTCCCGGAGCCGGGCCACCGGCCGGGCGGGCGGTGCCGGGACCGTGTACGGGACCGCGATCGAGGCGAGCGCCAGCAGGGCGGCCGGCAGGCCCGCGAAGAGCAGTGCCGTACCGGGCTCGGCGGAGTGGGCCGTCGCGAGCCAGGCGGCGACGGCCGCTCCGGCGAGCGCGGCGGCCTGGCACCAGGCCGGCGCCCCGGGCGCCCGGACGGCCTGCGCCCGGGGCACCGCGAGCAGCGGGGCGGCGAGGAGGCCCGCCAGCATCACGCCGGTGGCGAAGACCGGGACGGCGGGCACCGATCCCGCCAGCGCGATCGCGAGGCAGGCGAGCGCGCCGGCGACCGCGGTCGCGCCGTGCGCGGGCATTCGCCGCGCCTGCCACAGCACGGGCGGTAGCCCGGCGCACGCGAGCAGCAGCCCGGTGAGCGCCATGTAGGTCACCACGTCGCCGGGAACCTTCACGACGCCGCCGAGGGCGTCGGCGAGCAGCAGCACGGTGCCGCCCGCGAGCGTTCCGGCGGCGGGCACGGCGAGCCGGCCGGCCGCCGCGACGGTGGCGCGGCCGCGCGGCGGCGCAGGCCCGGTGGTCATCGGCCCGGTGGTCATCGGCCGGGTGGTCATCGGCCTTCCTCCCCGGCCGGGGCGAGGAACCGGTCCAGCGCCTCCAGGTCGACGGCGTCGGCGGCGCCGCCGCGCCGTCCCTCCAGGTAGCCGATCAGCTCGTCCCGGTCGACCACGTACGCTCCCGACGGTGAGCGCGCCGCCGAGTCCAGGTAGCCGATCAGGTCGGTGACCTCGACCACGGGCCCGGTGTCCGGAGCCGCCTGGCGGGACGCCGCCGGGACCGCCGCGAGACGCCGACGGCGGCGGGCCGCCGCGCGGCGGCCCAGCGCCAGCCGGATCCCGAGGAGCAGGAGCAGCGCCGCCAGCAGGTTCACGCCGAGCAGTCCCCACGGATAGGTGCTGAAGGAGCTCTCGAACGGGACCGAGCCCGCGTACCGGCCGCCGACCACGAAGCGTCCGAACGAGGCGGGCGGCAACTGGACCGGAACCCGGTACGTGGCGGTCTGGCCGGGCCGGAGGGTACCGGTCGCGGGCGCGTCCAGCGGGCTGTCGGCCGTGGCCCCGGCGCCCCATCCGACGACCAGCGGCGCGTCCACGATGGGTTCCGGGCCCGCGTTGCGGATCCGGAGCACCAGCGTGCGGCGCGGCGTGCCGCCGAACAGTTCGCCGCGTTCCCCGCCGCCGACGATCTCCATGCCGACCACGTCGGCGCGGACCGGCACGGCGTCGCGGACGATGCGCTCGACGCGGTGCCCCTCGACGGTGAACGGCGCGGTGGCGGTGGCCGGAGCGGCGGTACCGCCCGGCATGGTGGCGACCCGGACGACGCAGGGGCAGGCGGCGGGCGGTGCCCCGACGGTGAGGCCGGCCTCGAACGTCCCGGTGGGGGCGACCATCGCGGTGACGCCGCGCTCGGTGTCGCAGTCGGCCGAGCCGTGCACCGCGCCGGCACCGCAGATCTGGATCTGCACGGTCGTTCCGGGCGTCCACTCGCTGCCGCGTACCCGGGCCGCGGTGCCGGCCGCGGCGCCGGTGGGCTGGACGCCCACGCCGGGGGCGGCGGCCCGGATGACTCCGGGCACGGCCTGCGCCGGAACGGCCGACGCCGGGACCGCCAGCCCGGCGGCGAGCAGCACCGCGAGCGCGTGGATCCTCACAGGAACACCCCCGTCTCGTCGGTTCCGCCCAGGCCGGCCCGTTCCCGCCAGCGGCGGATCAGCCGGGGCAGCACCGACCACACCAGGAAGATGGAGCCGGCAAGGACGATCAGCACCGCCCAGGGCACCGTGGTGAAACCGACCTGCGTGCGGGCTCTGATCCCGTCGCCGTCGGTGAGTTCCACGCGGACGGTCACCGCGTCGATCGGCGGGGTGCCGTTCCACGGCAGCGTGATCTCGGTGCGCTGGCCGGGCAGGATCTCCGGCAGCCGCCGGTCGGGCCACTGCTCGATCCGGCGGCCGAACAGCCCGGTGGCCCAGACCCGCGCGGTCGGCGTGATCCGCTGGTTGCCGGTGTTGACGACGGTGTAGCGGATCGTTCCCCGCCCCTTCCGCAGGAACGGGACCAGCGGCTCGGTCCGGGCGACGGTGAGCCCGTCAGGGCGCAGGCCGGGGGTCAGCGGCCCGCTGACACGCAGGTAGACGCGGGCACCGACGGCCCGCCGGATCCCGACGCGGGCGCCGCCGCTCTCCTGGACGCTCTCGACGGCGGTGTTCAGCGCGACGATGCCGCCGATGTGCTCGCCGGGGGTGGCGTGCGCGGGGACCTTCACGGTGAAGGGGACCTCCTTCGCGGTACGCGCGGGGACCTTCAGCGTCGTGCTCTTCAGGGCGATCCAGGCGCCGACGTCCTGGGCCTTCTCCTCCGCCGTGCGCAGCGCGAATCCCGCGTCCCTGGGCGTGTTGTACGCGTCGGCTCCGTAGAGGCGGAAGGTGATGGGGGCCGCGGTCAGGTTGGTGATCCGCACGGCGTCCCGGACGGTCTCCCCGGGCGGTGCCTCCAGCGCGAAGTTGGGCCGCGCGGCCAGGGCCGCGCTGCGGTTGACCGGGCCCACCGACCAGGACCCGTTCCCGTTCGCGGGCGCGGGCGCGGGCGGCGCCGCGGTCCCGGCCGGCGCCGCCGCGAGGGCGGCACCGGGCGCGGTGGCCAGGGCCGGCGACGCCGCGGCGGCGGCGATCCGGGATCGCGGGCTCATCGATCACCTCGGGTGGCGTCGAGCGGATGCGGGACGGTCAGGACAGGGTGAGGGTGAGGATGGCGGTGTAGCGGCCGGCGCCGGTCGTCGGCGGGATCTTGAGGTCGAGGCCGGCATCGGCGGTGAAGGTGCCGCCGGTGATCTTCCCGGCGCCGTCGGGCGCGCGGCACAGGGTCGCGGCCGTGGTGGTGCTGAGCGCGCCCGCGCTGCCGGGCGTCACGGTGCCGGCACCGGGGCCGGCGGTGCAGCGGGGGGTCCAGGACAGGTTCCCGGCCGGGATCTTCGTGCCGGCGGCGGAGCCGAAGTCGGTCAGCGTGCCGGTGAGCGACCATCCGGTGGTGCCGCCCCGAGCGTCGACGACCTCGACGTCCTTGAGCGAGCCGGTGGCGTTCTGCTCCGTGCCGTTCAGCGTGACCGGGGTCAGGTCGACCTCGCCCGGCTGCCGGGACATGGTGAGCGGACCGCCGTTGACGGTCAGGTTGATCTTCTGCTCGCCGCACTCGGAGGCCGGCTTGTCGCCGCATCCGCCGTCGGGCGGCGTCACCTTCTCCGTGACGGTCAGGGCGAGTCTCTTGGTGACCGCGCCCTGGGCGATGATCAGGGTGCGGGCACCGACGGCGGCGGACTCGGCGATGCTCCCGGACGCGGTCAGCCTGCCCGCGGTGTCGGCCGAGGCCGTCACGCCGGTGAGATCGTCCGGCTCGCAGGCGGCGCCGTTGGCGTCGCACAGCGTCAGATCCGCCGCGCCCGGCCGCCAGCCGGTGCCGGAGACGGTGAACGCGCCGCCCTGGACGACGGTGGGCGGTTCGACCGAGGCGTCCGGGCCGTCCTGCCCGCCCTCCTCGACCTTGATGGTGGCCAGTGGCGCGGGGGTGGTCACGGGCGTGCAGGCGATGGTCGCCTGGGCGCCGGCGTCGGCGAGGATCGACAGCCCGGCGGGCGCGAGGCCGACGTCACCGGGCGCGCTCAGCGTGAGCCTGCCGGAGACCTTGCCGATCGGGAGCGGTCCGTAGGCCGGGACGGGGCCGGTCCGTTCGGGCGCCTTGATCGGGAGGGTGCCCGACTGCGCCCCGGAGACGGTCACCGATCCGGAGGTGGTCCATTTCTGGACGGGCAGCGGCGCGACCCCGGGGAGGTCGGAGAAGTCGACGTCGACGCTCACCTCGTCCCCGACCTTCGCCGCGGCCGGGGCGGTCACCGTCACGGTCGCGTTGTAATCGAACCGGGTACCGAAGATCTGGCACTGGTAGGGGATCTGTCCCGTGCCGGCGTACGCGGTGCCCGCCGCGACCGGGATCGCGACGGCGCCGGCCGCGGTGATGGCCGCGGCCGCGCCGCGCAGAGCCGTTCGTGAGCGTCTCATCGTGTGTCGCCACTCCTCTCCGCCGCACTCTGTTTCGCATAGGGAAACATAGTTTCGCAACGTGGACATAGCGAAGCCGTGCGGGCGCACGATGTCAAGGGATGGCCCGCGCCGGAAACAGAATCGTTTCATTGTGGGGATCGCCGTTTCCCTTTTTCCGGGTTACGGTTCGTGGCCATGCGCACGGTCCTGAGGAGCCTTGCCGAGATGTCGCTGACGGCCGGCCTCATCCTCGCCATGTTCGTCGGCTACCTGTCCTGGGGGACGGGCGGGTTCACGCAACGGCGGCAGGGCGACCTGCACGACGATCTCGAACGCCGGTGGAACTCCGAACGCGTGCGGGCCCTGGCCGGAACGGGCTCGGACGGCGGCGGCGGGCGGGGCGCCGCGCCCCCGGCCGTGCCGGAGGGCGACGCGTTCGCGCTACTGCGCGTGCCGAGGTTCGGCTCGTCGTACCGGTACGCGGTCGTGGAGGGCGTGGGCGTCGCGGACCTGCGCAAGGGACCCGGCCACTATCCCGGGACGGCCGGTCCGGGCGAGGTCGGGAACCTGGCCGTCGCCGGGCACCGCACCACCTACGGCGGGCCGTTCGAGCGCAACGGCGAGCTGGCGCGCGGGGACGAGATCCTGGTCGACACCGCGACCACGACGTACGTCTACAAGGTGACCGGCCGGACCATCGTGCGGCCGAGCCGCACCGACGTGGCGGCGCCGGTGCCGATGAAGCCGGGCCGCAAGCCCCGCAAGGCGATGCTGACGCTCACCACCTGCCATCCGAAGTTCTCGGCCGCCTACCGGCTGGTGGTCTTCGCCGAGCTGGCGGGCCGGCGGGCGCGCGCCGCCGGCACCTGACCGGCACGTGTTAACGTTCCCCACAACGAAACTTCGTTTCCAAAGCAAGGGGATGGTCGTGGGGGCTCACGCGCACGGCTGGTGGATCCTGCTGCACCTGGTGCTCTTCGTCTTCTGGCTGGGCGGCGACCTCGGGGTCTTCTACTCCAGCCGGTACGTGCTCAAGCCCGATCTGGCCCCGGCCGCCCGCGCCGCCGCGCTCAGCGTCATGAGCGGGCTCGACCTCGGCCCGAAGGTCTGCCTGGTGCTGTTCCTGCCGAGCGGGGTGACGCTGATGGCGTTGGATCCGCACGGCGCCGAACTGTTCGGCGCGCCCGCCTTCGGCTGGTGGCAGGTCACGCTGGTCTGGATCTTCGCGCTGGCCTGGCTGGCGGCCACCGTCGCCGACCACCGCACGCACGGCGGGTTCCCCTGGGTGCGCCGCGCCGACTGGGCGGTGCGGATCGCCCTGGTGGCGGCGCTCGCCGTGGTCGCCGGCTACACCCTGCTCGCCGACCGCCCGTTCGGTGTCGGCACCGACCCGCGCTGGCTCGGCGCCAAGCTGGCCCTCTACACCCTCGCCATCGCCTGCGGGCTGGGGATCCGCGTCACGCTCCGCCCGTTCGGTCCCGCCTTCGACGCGCTGCTGGGCGGCGGCTCCACCCCGCAGGTCGAGCGTGCGCTCAAGCGCTCGGTGGACGGCTGCCTGCCGTACGTGTTCGGAATCTGGGCGGCCGTCCTGGGCGCGGCCGCCCTCGGCGTGTTCAAGCCCGGCGCCGACCTGTGAGCGGTGGCCGCTCCCTCAGCCGTCGTGGCCGAGCCGGCCGGAGATGCGGCTCGCGGCCTCCAGCAGCGGCGGCGCGCACTCGGCCATCCGCGCCTTGAACCGGGTCAGCGGGCCGGCCACGCTCAACGCCGCGATCACCCGGCCGTCATTGTCGAAGATCGGCGCGGCGATCGACGCGGTGCCCTCCTGCCGCTCGCCCTGGGACGAGGCGTAGCCGCGCTTGCGGATCGCCGCCAGTTCCCTGCGCAGCCGGGACTCGTCGACGATCGTCCTGCCGGTGAGAGCCTCCAGCCCGTGCCGGGCCACCAGGCCATCGACCTCCACCGGGTCCAGGAAGGCCAGGATCGCCTTGGACGAACTGCCCGCGTGCAGCGGGTACGGGATGCCGAGGCTGACGTCGACGCGCAGCTCGTGCGGCGGAACGACCTGGTCGACGTACAGCCGGGTGTCGCCCCGGCGGATCGACAGGGTGGCGGTCTCCCCCACCTCCTGGGAGAGGCGGCGCAGTTCGGGGGCGGCGATCGCGCGCAGGTCCATCCGGGCCAGGTAGGCGCGGCCGAGCCCGATCGCGGCGTGCCCGAGCGCGTACCTGCGGCTCACCGGGTCGACGGTGATCAGGTCGCGGCTGCGCAGCGCGGTGAGGATGCGGTGCACGGCGGCCTTGGTCAGGCCGAGCTCGGTGGCGATCTCGGTCACCCCCAGGTCGGGCCGGGCGCTCCGGCCGAACAGCAGCAGCACGTCCATCGCGCGCTCGACGGCGGCGATCGAGCGGCTCTGTCCCTCGCCCTCCTCGGCGGCGGGTGCGGGGGCGTTCTGGGAGGTCGCATTGCGCGACACGGCGGTTCCTTCCGACGGACCAGGGTGGGCCAGTCGCAGTCTAGGGCATGGCGTTTCCCTTAGGGAAACACCTGCGGCCCGCTCGGGCGTTGACACCCGATCCGGCGATCGTTACCGTGAGCGTTACAATGTTTCCTCTAGCGAAACGAAGGAACGATGCCGTGGCGGTCGACGCGCAGACGTTCCGGGCGGTGCTGGGCCAGTGGCCGACCGGCGTCGCGGTCGTCACCACCACCGCCGGAGACCGCTGGCACGGCATGACGGCCAGCTCGTTCAGCAGTGTCAGCCTCGACCCGCCGCTGGTCCTGGTCTGCCTCGCCAGGGGCATCCACACGCACGAGCTGATCGAGCGCAGCGGCGTCTTCGCCGTCAGCTTCCTCGGCAAGGACCAGACCGGCATCGGCCACCGGTTCGCCGGCCGCGACCGCGGCGACCGGTTCGCCGGGCAGCCGTGGACCGCCGCGCCCACCGGCGCCCCCGTGCTCGGCGGGGCGCTGGCCTGGCTGGACTGCCGGGTCGCGCACGCCTATCCGGGCGGCGACCACACCATCTTCGTGGGCGAGGTGCTGGCCGCCGAGGTCTCCCGCCGCACCGCGCCGCTGCTCTTCCACTCCCGCGCCTGGGGCCAGCTCGCCGACCCGCTGCCGGACGAGGTGACGCTCGCGGACACCGGCCTGGCGGCCGCGCTGGACCGCCGGCTGCGCGGTTTCGGCTCCGCCCGGACCCGGGTCACCCCGGCCGGGGCGGCCCTGCTGCTGGACTCCGTCCACGCGGCCGGGGTCCGCGTCCGGGTCCCGGCGACCGCCCTGCCCTCGGCGGTCCAGGCCGGTGCCGACCAACCCGGTGCCGACGAACCCGGTGCCGCCGTCCCCCGCCGCCCGTCCTGGTCGACGCTGGTCGAGGAGCCGGCGCGGCTGCCCGTGCTGCCGCACGGCGCCCCGATCATGGTCGAGGTCACCGACACCCCGGGCGCCCTCCGCCTGATCGGCGCGGCGCGCGAGCGCGGCCTCGGCGTGGTGGGACGGGTGCCCGACGCGTTCGCGCCCGCCAGGGAGACCGAGGTGCTCGCCGCCGCCGACCGGCTGGTCGCGGCCGGCTGCGCCGAGGTCGCCCTGGACGAGGGCCCGGACGCCGCCTCGCCGCTGCAGGTCCGCAACCTGCTCCAGGAGGCGGTGCCCCGGGTCCGGCCGGTGCCCCTGCGCGTGCGGCTGCGCGAGGCGTACGGCCTGGGGCCGGCCAACGCGCTGACCGCGATGAAGAGCGGCGTGCGGCACTTCGACGCGACACTCGGCGGCATCGACGGCGGGCTGTGCGCGGAGGACGTGCTGTTCCTCGCCGCCCGCCTCGGCGTCGCCGCACCGATCGACCGGGCCGCACTGGTGACGGCCGCCACGGACCTGGAGGCGATATGGGGCTCGGCACTGCCCGGACGCACCTACCGCCTCGACCGCCCCGCATCCGGACCAAGCGAAGGGGGACCGTTCCGATGACATCCACAGGCGAACGGCTCGTCGAGAACATGACCGCGGCCGAACGCGAACGGGCCGAACGCGTGGAGTCGGTCCTGCCCGCGCTGCGCGAGGCGGCCGCCGCCGCGGACGGCGCCGCCGAGTTCCCGATCGGGCACGTGGCGCTGCTGCGCGAGGCCGGGCTGCTCGGCCTCGTGGTGCCCGCCGAGTACGGCGGGCTCGGCGGCGGGCTGCGCGACCTGGCCGCCGCCACCTACGCGATGGGCACCGCCTGCCCGTCGACCGCCCTGGCGTACTTCTTCCACAACACCAGCGCCTCGCGCGGCCTGCTCCCGCTGGAGGCGATCGAGGCCGGGCTCTTCACCGGCGACGAGGAGGTCAAGCCGGTCCGGGCGTTCGCCGAGAAGGTACTGAACCGGATGGCCGCCGGGACGTGGATGGCCAACTTCGCCAGCGAGGAGGTCAAGAGCTCCGGTGCGAACATCGCCATCGCCACGACCGCGGTCCCGGCCGAGGGCGGCTGGGTGCTGAACGGGGTGAAGTCGTTCGGCTGCGCCACCGGGGTCGCCGACACCTATCTCGTGACCGCCCGCCTGGACGGCACGTCCGACGCCGACGGGCTGGCCCTGTTCCTGGTACCGCGCGAGGCGCCCGGCGTCGCGTCCCGCACCCCGTGGAACGGGCTGGGCATGCGCGCGTCCAACAACCACGGGGTGACGCTCACCGACGTGTTCATTCCGGCCGAGGAGGCGCTCACCGTCCCCGGCGCCTTCGTGCGGATGCTGACGATGAGCCGGGGCAGCTTCGTCGGGAACCAGGTGGCCATCTCCGCCTGCTACCTGGGAGCGGCGCGGACGGTGTACGACTTCGCCGTCGACCGGCTCACCCGGAAGACCTTCGCCGACTCCGGGCGCCCGATCGCGTCCTCCCCGATGCACCAGGTGATCATCGGGGACATGACCGAGCGGCTGGAGACGGCCTGCCTCTGGATCCGCCGCCAGCTGGAGCTGGAGACCTCCGAGCCGCCGCTGCGGCCCAAACCCGAGGTCTACCGGCAGTGGCGGATCGCCAAGGGCGACATCGCCGAGGCGTGCTTCCAGGTCGCCCTCGGCGCGTTCAAGGCGTGCGGCACCTCCACGGCGACGATGGACGGCATCGTCGGGCGCGCGCTGCGCGACCTGGCGATGGGGCTGGTCATGACGTTCCCGGCCGAGCGCGGCCGGCTCGAAGCGGCACAGATCATCACCGAGAACAAGGAGAACGAGCTGTTCGCGAGCGTGCCCGAATGACCCCGCCGCATCGCGATCTGGTGGCCGGGGAGTGGGCCGCCTCCCCGGCCGGCACCGGCCCGATCCTGGAGGACCCGGCCACCGGCGAGGCACTGGGCCCGGCCCCCGTCACCCCGGAGGAACGCCTGGAACGCGCGCTGGCCGCGGCCGAGAGCGCGGCGGACGGCTGGGCCGCCGTCCCGGCCGCCGAACGTGCGGACCTGCTGGACGCGGTCAGCGGCGCCCTGGAGCCCGTGGCCGCCGAGATCACCGCGCTGGAGGCCGCCGCCACCGGCGTCCCGATCCGGCAGGCGGCCCCCCTCGGCGTGATCGTGACCGGCGCGTTCCGGCTGGCCGCCGAGCAGTTGCGCGGCGGCGGCCTGGACACGGCCCGCACCCGCGAGGACGGCCGCCCGGTCGAGGTGCGGCGGCTGCCCTGGGGTCCCGCCCTGTGCCTTGTCCCGTGGAACGCCCCCGCGCCGATGGCCGCGCACAAGGTCGCCAACGCGCTGGCCGCCGGCTGCCCGGCGATCCTCAAACCCAGCGAGTACGCCCCGTACGGAAGCCAGCGGTTCGCCGAGGCCGTCGCGGGCGCGCTCGCGGAACGCGGCGTCCCCGGCGGCGCCTTCCAGCTCGTCCACGGCGACGCCCGCACCGGCGCGCGGCTGACCGGCGATCCCCGTGTCCGCGCGGTGTCGTTCACCGGCGGGACGGCCGGCGGCCGGTCGGTGGCCGCCGCCTGCGCCGCCGGGATCAAGCCCGTTCAGCTGGAGCTGGGCGGCAACAACCCGCTGGTCGTCATGCCGGACGCCGACCTGAGGCGCGCCGCGCGCGCCGCCGTCGACCTGCTCACCACCCTGAACGGCCAGTGGTGCCGGGCCCTCGGCCGCCTGATCGTGCCGGCGGGCGCCCTGGACCCGCTGCTGGAGGCGATCGGCGAGCGGCTCGCGGCCCTGCGCGCCGGCCCGCCCCTGGATCCGGAGACCGATCTCGGGCCGCTGGTCCACTCCCGGCACCGCGACCGCGTCACCGCCCGCCGCGACGCGCTCGGCGGCCGGGTCCGGTCCGCCACCACGGTGCCCGACCGGGGCAACTACCTGGCTCCCGCGCTGGTCACGGGGGTGGATCCCGTCGACGCCACCGAGGAGATCTTCGGGCCGGTCGCGACCGTCCACCCGTACCGGACGCTGGACGAGGCCGTCGCGCTGGCCAACGGCACGGCGTACGGGCTGGAAGGGTATGTGACCGGCACCGACGAGGACGCGGCGCTGGCCGTCGCCCGCCGGATCCGCGCCGGCGAGGTCAAGGTCAACGGCTCCAGCGTGCTGAGCCTGCACCTGTTCGCGCCGCGCCCCGTGTGGGGGGCGTCCGGGCTCGGCGAGGAGGGCACCGCCGAGACGCTGCGCTTCTTCACCAACCCGCGCGTGGTCGGTGTCGAGGACGGCTTCGCGCTGCACTCCCGGGACACGCCGCAGTCCAGGGACACGCCGTGACGCGGGTGCTGGTCGCCGGGGCGGGACCGGTCGGGCTGACCGCCGCGCTGGCCCTGGCCCGGCGCGGCGTACCGGTCACGGTCCTGGAGGCGGGCCCGGAGCTGGCGGCGCAGTCGCGCGCCTCCACCTTCCATCCGCCGTCTTTGGAGATGCTGGCCGATCTCGGCGTGCTCGACGACCTGATCGGGCGCGGCCTCGTCTCGCGGACCTTCCAGTACCGGGAACGGCGCGGCGGGATCATCGCCGAGCTGGACCTGTCGGTGCTGGCGGGCGACACCCCGTACCCGTTCCGCGTGCAGTGCGAGCAGAGCAAGCTCACCCCGCTCCTGCGGGACCGGTTGCTCGCGGCGGGCGGCGAAGTGCGTTTCGGCGCGGCCGTGCGGTCGGTGCTGCCGCACGCGGGCGGGGTCGAGGCGGCTCTGGCGGACGGCGGCCGGGTGCGCGGTGACTGGCTGATCGGCGCGGACGGCGCGGGCTCGGCGGTCCGGCGCGCCCTGAAGGTGCCGTTCGAGGGCATGACGTACCCGGAACGGTTCCTGGTCGCCTCGACCCGTACCGACGTCGCGAGGCTGCTGCCCGGCATCGCCGCGGTGAACTACGTCTTCGACCCGGCCGAGTGGCTGGTGCTGCTGCGCACGCCCGACCACTGGCGGGTGCTGTTCCCGACGCCGGAGGGCACCGACGACGGCGACGAACTCAAGCGGCTTCCGGACCGGCTCCGCGGCGTCGCCGACACCGCGTGGGACGTCGCGCACGCCACCCTCTACCGGGTGCACCAGCGGATCGCCGGAAGCTTCCGCGCCGGCCGCGTGCTGCTGGCCGGGGACGCCGCGCACGTCAACAACCCGCTCGGCGGCATGGGCATGAACAGCGGCATCCACGACGCCGTGCTCATGGCGGGGGCCCTCGCCGCCGTGATCGAGGGCGGCCCCGAGGAGGCGCTCGACGCCGTGGCGGAAGCGCGCCGCGAAACGGCCCGAACGTTCGTGCGGCGGGCGACGCACGCCAACTGGGAGCGGCTCCGTTCCGGCGATCCGGGCGAGTACCACGACGAGCTGCGGAGGCTGGCCGCCGACCCCGTCGAGGCACGGCGGTACCTGCTGCGCAGCTCCATGATCGCCTCACTGCGCGACGTCGCCTGATGCCGGCCGAGATCGTCCGGGAGAATCCGGCCCGGCGGGCGGAGATCGTGGGCCGCGTCCCGGTGGCGGACGCGGCCGGGGTGGACCGGGCCGTCCGCGCCGCCGCGGACCGGCAACGCTCCTGGCGCGAGGTCCCCGCCGGGGAGCGGGCCGCGGTCCTGCTCCGGGCCGCCGACGCCGTCGAGGCCATGCTGCCGGGCACGGCGGTGCTGCTGGCCCGCGAAACCGGCAAGCCGCTGGCCGACTGCGCGGGCGAGCTGCGGTTCTCCGTCGCGTACCTGCGCTGGGCCGCCGCGCGGGCGCCCGCCGCCTACGCCGACCGCGAGACCGACGACGCGGCCGGGCGGCTGGTGCTGCGGCGCCGCCCGTACGGGGTGGTCGCGGCGATCACGCCCTGGAACGCGCCGGTCATCCTCGCGCTGCTCAAGGTCGGCCCGGCGCTCGCGGCGGGCAACACCGCCGTGGTCAAGCCGTCCCCGCTGGCACCGCTGGCGGTCACGCGGGTACTGGCGGCGTTCCCGCCCGGACTGGTGCACGTCGTGCACGGCGGGGCCGAGGCGGGCGGCGCGCTCGTGGGGCACTCTTCGGTCCACCGGGTCGCCTTCACCGGCGGCGCCGCGGCCGGCCGCGCGATCGGGGCGGCGGCCCCCGCCGCGCTCACGCCGGCGGTGCTCGAGCTGGGCGGCAACGACCCGGTGGTGCTGCTGGACGACGCGGACCTGTCGGACGCGGCGATGGACCGGCTGGTGATGGCCTCCTTCGCCACCGCCGGGCAGGTCTGCATGGCGGCCAAGCGGCTGTACGCGCCGCGGTCGCGGCTGGCCGAGGTCCGCGAGGCGTACCTGGCGGCGGCGGAGCGGGCGCTGGTGCTCGGCGACCCGCTCACCGAGGGGACGACGGTCGGCCCGGTCGTCTCGGCGGCGGCCGCCGAGCGGGTACGGGCGCTCATCGCGGATTCGGCGGAACGGGGCACCGTCACCGGGCTGGGCGCGGTGCGCGTCGACCTGGAACGGGGCCACTTCGTTCGTCCGGCCCTTGTCACGGACGTGGCCGACGACGCCCCGGTGGTGGCGGAGGAGCAGTTCGGCCCGGTGGTGCCGCTGCTGCCCTATGACACCGAGGACGAGGCGGTGGCCCGCGCCAACGCGGGCGAGCTCGGCCTCGGCGCCTCGGTCTGGTCGGCCGATGAGGAGCGCGCGTTCGCGTTCGCCCGCCGTTTCGAGGCTGGCTTCACCTTCGTCAACACCCACAACCGCACCGGGATGGCGCTGCACGCCCCGTTCGGCGGGGTGAAGCGCAGCGGCCATGGCCGCGAATACGGCGTCGAGGGGCTGCTGGAGTACGTGCAGACGTGCGCCGTCCACGCCCCCGCCGCGTTCCGCGCGGGCGGCGGCGGGATGGACGCGGGCGCCTACCCGCTGTGACGGCCGCGAGAGCGTTACCGAATCGCGTTCCACGCCCCGTTGCCTTCTGCTCCGCGGGACCGCTTAATGAAGGCAATATTGGAAACTCCGTTTCCTCTAGAGAAACGGGGTTGGTTGCCTTCGGAGGCAGCATGCGCGTCCATGCCATCCGCACCCTCGCCGCCACCACCACCGCCGCACTCGCGGTGACCGCTCTCGGCCCCATCGCCCCCGCCCAGGCCGCGGTCACCCGCGTCCAGACCACCGTCGAGATCCGCTGCGCGTTCACGATGCTGAACCAGAGCGCCGACTGGTACCTCCCGGCGGGTTCCCCGAAGGGCCTGGTGTGGCTCCAGCACGGCTTCGCCCGCGCCAACGACCACATCGCGGATCTGGCCGGGAAGTACGCCTCGGCCGGCTACCTGGTCTTCGCGCCCACGCTGCCCTCGGCCCACCTGCTGGGCTGCACGCTGCAGAACATCGGCAACAACACCGACTTCCTCGGCAACGTCGCCGATCTGTTCGGCAAGATGGCGGATCCGTCCGACAAGCTCGGCCGGAGCTTCGCCAAGGCGAAGGCCGAGGCGGGCCGGCCGGAGCTCACCCTGCCGGACAAGCTCGTCTTCTCCGGGCACTCGGCGGGCGGCGAGGCCGTCACCTACGTCGCGGGCCGGATCCGCGGGAACCACCCGGCCGCATGGGCGCGAGTGCGCGGCCTGGTCCTGCTGGACCCGGTGAAGTCGTTCATCGGCGGCAACCTCGACACCGGCCTGGACGCGCTGCGCGGGACCGGGCGCACGGTCCGTACGATCTCCGCGCCCGACGGCATCTGCAACAACAGCGGAAGCGGGACCGACGCCGTCCAGGCCAAGGTGAGCGGACCGTTCGTCGGCGTCCGCCTCACGGGCGGCGCGCACACCGACGCCGAGGGCGCCAGCACCGACGCCGTGGGCACCGTCGCGTGCGGCACGCCCAAGGCCACCGACATCGCGGCCCTGCAGACATTCGCGGGCGCCTGGGTCAAGGACGCCTTCGACGGCACCCAGACGGCCGCGTACCTGCCCGGCGGTTCCTACTACCAGGGCCTGCTGAACGCCGGCCAGATCGAGACGCTGACCGGCGCCTCCTGACCCGGCGCCCCCCGACCGGGGCCACCGCACCACCCGCACGCTGTCTCCACCGAGAGAACGGGGCACGATGACCGCCACCACCGAACCCTCACCGGCCCCGCTCCCCAGGATCACGGCGTATGCCGGGCGGCCGCCGGTCCCCGTCGATCCGGGGCGGGCCGCCCCGTTCGGCTGGTGGCCGGCGGTCTGCGTCGCCCTGGTGGCGCTGATCGACCGGGTCGAGGCCAACCTGATGGCCGGGGCGCTCCCCCGGATCCAGGAGGAGTTCGGCTTCTCCGACACCGCCGGCGGCGCCATCGCCACCGCCGCCGCTCTGGCCGGGGTGATCCTGCTCATCCCGGCCGGGCGGCTCGCGGACCGCACCCGGCGGACCTGGACCATCGCCGCCGTGGTGGCGGTCTGGTCGCTGCTGACGCTGGGCAGCGGCCTGGTCCAGTCGTACGCGACGCTGTTCGCGGTCCGGGTCTTCCTCGGCGGGGCGGGACTGCTCTACAACCCCTCCGGCTCCAGCCTCATCGCCGACTACTACCCCGGCCCCGGCCGGGCCCGCGCGTACGGGCTGGAACGCTTCGCCTACTACTCCGGCCTGCCACTGGGCATCATGGCGGGCGGCGCGCTGGCCCAGGCCTTCGGCTGGCGCATGATGTTCTTCCTGGTCGCCGTGCCGGGCGCCGTCATCGCGCTGCTCTGCCTGACCGTCCGCGAGCCGGTGCGGGGCCTGGGCGACCGCATCGAGGCCATGCGCGCCGGCCGTGCGGACGCCACGCCCGGCACGCCACCGGACCCGGCACCCGACACGACACCCGACACGACACCGGACCCGGCACCTGCACAGGCGCCGGGCACGGCGGGCACGGCGGGCACGACGGGCACGACGGGCACGACGGGCACGACGAAGACCGCGGGAGCGGCGTCCCCGGAGCCGGTGGCCGCGCAACTGCGCACCCTGCTGGCCATCCCCACGCTGCGTTCGGTGGTCCTCGGCCTGACGATGCTGTTCTTCGGGCTCGGCGGCCTCTTCTACTGGATGCCCAGCTACTACCAGCGCGCCTACGACCTGGCCGAAGGGCCCGCGGCCGCCATCGCCGGGGGCGTGGGGCTGGCCGGAATGGTCCTCGGCACGCTGCTGGGCAGCCGGTACGGGGACCGGCGGCACGGCCTGTCCCCCGGGTGGCGGGTCCACATCGGCGCGATCGGCCTGGCGATCGGCACCGCCGGCCTGGCGGGGGCGGTGCTGATCCCGGCGCTGCCCGGGCAGATCGCGTTCTACTTCCTGGCCAACACCGGCTTCTCCATCGCGATCCCCAACCTGACGGCGGCCACCGCCGACGTCGTCAGCGCCGACCGCCGGGGGCTGGGATTCGCGGTGCTCCAGTTCCTGATCACGCTGGGCGGCGCGGCGGGACCGCTCCTGGTGGGCGCGGCCTCCGACCTGACCGGCTCGCTGCGCGGCGCGTTCACCGCACTGCTGCTGCCGCTGCTGGCGGGCACCCTGGTCACCTTCGGCGGGCGGCGGCACTACGACGCCGACGCCGACGCCGCGGCGGCCCGCGCCGTCCCGCCCGCCGGTCAGCCCTCGTGATCGCCGCCTTCGTAGTCGACCACGGAGCGGGCGGCCAGCCGCGGCCGGAGCCAGCCGGCCGCCTCCAGGTGGGCCGGATGCTCCTGGTAGCCGCGCAGTGCCTCCGCCGAGTCATGGGTGGTGGTCATGCACAGGTCGAAGGACGCCTCCGTGCGCAGAACGTCCAGCCCGACGGTGATGGAGCGGATCTCGGCGACCCTGCCGGCCAGTCCTTCGAGCAGTTCCTTGGCGTGGGGGGCGTCGGCCGGGTCGGTGAACTTCATCAGGACGACGTGGGTGAGCATCCGCGGGCCTCCGGGCTGGTCGGGTGAAGTTTCCGCCTCGGGGATCTGGCGGGCGGGTGGACCGCGATTGTAGAGTTTGGAAACGCCGTTTCGCTAGTGGAACCAAGTCCGCAGAACCGCCCTTCGAGAGCCGGGAGGCCGCATGGGATCGGTCCGGGTCGCCGCCGTCCAGTTCGCCGCCGGCCTGGACGTCGCCGGCAACCTCGCCACCTGCCTGCGGATGGCCGACCGGGCGGCGGCGGAGGGGGCGCGGCTCATCGCGTTCCCGGAATTCTGCAACCGGCTGTCCTGGTACGAGGACCGCGCCAGCGCCCGCCGGCACGCCTGCACCCTGGACGGTCCGTTCCTGACCGCGATCGCCGCCAAGGCCGCCGAGCACCGGGTCCATCTCAAGATCAACGTGACGCTGGCCGAAGCCGGCCGGGTCACCGTCGCCGGCCTCCTGTACGGCCCGGACGGCGCGCTGCTCGGCCGGTCCGACAAGCTCACCCTGATGGGCGCCGAGGGCGACCACCTCGATCCCGGCACCACCGCCGGACCCGTCATCGCCACCCCGCACGGCAGGCTCGGCCTGTACTCCTGCATGGAGGGCGTCACCAGCGACGTGCCCCGGGACCTCGCGGTACGCGGCGCGCAGGTGCTGCTCAACAGCCTCAACTCCTTCGCCACCGACGAGGCGAGCCTGCACGTCCCGGTCCGGGCCGCCGAGAACAGGGTGTGGGTGGTGGCCGCCAACAAGGTCGGCCCGCTGCTGCCCGCCGACCTGCTGCCCGCGATCGCCGGGCGGCTCGGCGTGCCGCCCGGCCTGCTGGACGGCGCGGGCGAGAGCCAGATCGTCGCCCCCGACGGGACGGTGCTGGCCAAGGGGCCGCGCACCGGCGAGGCGGTCGTCGTCGCCGACATCGACCCCGCGCTGGCCGACCCCAAGACCCGCCCGGACGGCACCGACGTGTTCGCCGCCCGCAGGCCGAGGCTGTACGCCCCGATCGTCCGGCCGCCGCTTCCCCGCACCGCCGCGCCCGGTGCGGGGAAGCTGGCGGCCGCCGCCGTCCGCTCCCCCGACCTGACCGGCGAGACCGCGCGGGCGGGCGCCGAGCTCATCGTCCTGCCGGAGCTGGCGTTCGGCACCGGCGCCGACCCGGCGGCCGTCGTCGAGACCCTGGCCCGCGCGGTCGAGGGCACCTCCGCGCATGTGGTGACGAGCGTGCGGGCGGGCAGCGCGCACACCGCCTACCTGGTGAACGCGGACGGCCTGGCGGGCGGCCAGCCCCAGCTGCACGCCAGCTCCCGGCACGCACCCTGGGCCACCGAATACGGCGAGCGCCTGGAGATCTTCACGCTGCCGTGGGGACGCCTCGCGCTCGTCGTCGGCGACGACGCGCTCTACCCCGAGACGTTCCGGCTCGCCGCCATCGCCGAAGCCGACGCCGTGGCGGTGCCGTTCACGCCGCTGGAGGAGTGGGAGACCGCGCTCGGCCTGCCCGAGCGCGCCGCCGAGAACCGGCTGAACGTCATCGCCTCCGGTCCGGAGGACGGCCTCGTCCTGGCCCTCCCCGCCGACTTCACCCTGTGGACCTCCTGGGACGGGCCGTTCGAGGGCCGCATCAGCCATCCCGTGGTCACCCGCGCCTCCCGCCCCGTCACGATGGCGGCCGTCCACCCCGCCCAGGCCGTCAACCGGCTCGTCTCCAAGAACACCGATCTGGTCGGCGGGCGTCCCGCGCACGCCCTCGCCGCGCTGGCCGCGCCGGCCGGCGACGCGCCTGCCGGCGAAACACCCGCCGTCACGCACTGAGCGGAGCCCCCTTTGAAGGAAACCCTGCGTCACGTCGAGCAGATGCTCGACGAGTCCCCCGTCATCGACGTGACCGAGACCCTCCACCGCTACGAGTCCATCCTGACCGGGCTGAAGGCGAAGATCGACGCGCGGTTCGAGCTGTCCCGGGACCCCTCCACCGAGGCCCTGGAGTCGTACGGGAACCCTCCTGAGAGCCCCGGCGGGCGGCTGGCCGCCTACAGCGGGCCCGAGGTCGACTGGATGGTGCATTCCTGGCTCGGCGATCCGACGGCGGGGTTCGCCAATCTGCACCTGACCGTGTGGCTCGGCCCGCACATCCGGGTCCCGCACCTCGGCATCGCGCTCCTGGTCTGGCCGGAGGGCTGGTTCTACGTCGACTCCGTCCCGCGTACCAACCTGCTCGCCGACGGCGCGTACTACGACGCCTACTACGGGCCCCTCGACGAGGCGTGGCTGGCCGTACGGGAGGAGAACCCGGAACTGGAGTGGTTCACCAGCCGCGCCGGCTTCATCCGGGCGAGCCTCTCGCCCACCGCGCACTGCTATTCCTTCCCCCGTTCGGAGAAGAACATCGACCTGGTCGAGCGGCTGCTGGACGAGCACGTGGACCGCTGGCTCGGCTGGGTCGACGAGGCCGCGCCCGTACCCGGGGAGGAACGGGCCGCGCTGGCCGCCGCCGACCTCGCCGCCCGGCGCAACATCGCCGAACGCGACCCCGCGAACGTGATGGGCGTCCGCTACTTCGGCGAGGAGACCACCGACCGCCTCGTCCGCGCCCTGTGGGGCGGCGACCGAGAACTGCCGCGCCCATGAACGTGCGTTCCCTGTGGTGGCCGGCCGGAACCGGCGGCCCCTCGCCGTTCGGTACCGCCCACCTGAAGGTCTACTATCCGGCCCGGGCCGAGGGCACCGACGCCGAGCGGCTCACCGGGGTGTTCCCGCCCGATCCGGCGGGCGCCCCGTACCCGGTGGTGCTGTTCTGCTCCGGCGTGAACGTCGAGCAGGCCGCCTACCGGCCCCTGGCGGCCGGCATCGCCGCCGCCGGCTTCGCCGTCGTGACCTTCGACCGGGTCGCCGAACTGTTCGGCGGGCAGTACGGGCTGACACCCGGCGTGGACGTGGACGCGGCCCGGCCCGACGCGTACGGCACCCGTCCCACCTGCCCGGCCATCCCCGCCGTGCTGGACGCGCTGGGCGGGATCGACCTGCTCAAGGGGGTGCTCGACCTGGACCGGATCGCGCTCGGCGGGCACTCGGCCGGCGGCACCGTCGTGCTCCAGTCGGCCCGCTTCGTCCCCGGTGTGCGGGCCTGCTTCGCCTACGGCACCCACACCATGGTCGCCACCATGCTGGGCTGGCCGCCCGGCACCGTGCTGCCCGCCCAGGCCGACTGCCCGGTGCTGCTGGGCGTCGGCACCCGGGACGGCGTGATCGCGGGCAGCTCGGACCGGTACGGCGAGCCGGTCCCGTCCGACCCGGTCACCCGCACGTTCACCGAGGCGCTGGCCGGCCCCGGCGACCTGCTCGCCGTGGTGAAGGGCGCCAACCACTTCGCCGTCGCCGACCCGGTCGACCCGACCGCGGCCCGCGCCTTCCTCGACCTGGACCCCGACACCGACCCCGGCGAGAGCCGCCGTGCCTTCACCGACCTGGTCGTGACGTTCCTGCGCGCCCACGTGCGCGGCGAGGACGTGACCCCGAACGCCGACCCGGCGCTCATCGACCTGCGGCGCCGATAGGGAGCCCCATGCTCAAGAACTTCTGGTACGCGGTCGAGTTCGCGCACGCGGTCACCCGTGCCCCGACGAAGGTGACGTGTCTCGGCCAGGACTTCGTGCTCTACCGCAAGCGCGACGGGAGCGTGGTCTGCCTCTCCGATCTGTGCGTGCACCGCGGCGCCGCCCTGTCGGCGGGCTCGCTGGTCGGCGACCGGATCGCCTGCCCGTACCACGGGTGGCAGTACGAGCCGGACGGCGCCTGCGCGAAGATCCCGGCCAATCCGGAGGGGCGCGGCATCCCCAAGAAGGCCCGGGTCGACTCCTACCCGGTCCGCGAGCAGGCCGGGCTGATCTGGGCGTTCCTCGGCGACCTGCCGGCGGAGGAGCGCCCGCCGATCCCGGCGTTCCCCGAGCACGAGGACCCCGCGTTCAGCACCGTGTACGTCGACATGGTCATCGAGGCCAACTACGAGCGGACGTTCGAGAACGTGGTGGACGCCGCGCACACGCCGTTCGTGCACGGCACCCGGTTCGGCAACCCCGACAAGCCGCAGATCCCCGACTACGACATCACCGAGGACGACTGGTCGGCGGTGGCCGACATCCGGCTCAGCCCGCCGCCGGCCCGGGGTCTGTGGAAGCGGCTCTACAAGGAGCGGCCCGCGGAGGTCGTGGTCACCAACGGCTGGTACCTGCCGAACATCGTCAAGCTGCACGTCCGGCTGCCGTTCGGCGACATGATCCTCTACGACCACAACATCCCGCTGAGCCGGGACCGCACCCTCGTCAAGATCGTCGGGTACCGCAACTTCTTCACCGGCAGGTGGGCCGACCGCGACGCCCGCAAGCGGATCCGCAGCATCCTGCTGCAGGACAAGCCCGTGGTGGAGAGCCAGCGCCCCGAACTGCTGCCCTACGACCTGCCCGACGAGCTGCACCTGCGCAGCGACGCCCTCCAGGTCGCCTACCGGCGGCGCCGCCAGAAGCTCATGGCCGACGGCTGGTGGGTCGGCGACGACGACGCGGCGGTGGCCGGCGGCCGGGCCGGGAACGCCGCCGTCATCCCCTCCCCGGCCCGCCGGGAGAACCCCGAGCTGGCACGGGCCTGGCAGCACCGCGCCCGCGGCGCCGACCCCCGCCCCCGCGAACGGACCACCGAAGGAGAGAGCGAGTGAGCGTGTCGCGGCCCAAGGCCCTGAGCGACCGGACCATGGCGGCGCTGGCCGGCATCGAAGAGCTGACCACCGTCCGCGCGAAGGACCTGACCGGACCGATGTCCCCCGAACCGGTCGGCACGCTGGAGGTCCTGCGCGGCGAACGGATCGCCAAGATCGTCCGCATCGGCCTGACCGTCGAGGCCATCGGCATGGACAGCCACATGGTCTTCGCCTTCACCGGCACGGAGTCGGCCGTCCCGCACTTCACGCTCGACGCGGTCATGGCCGGCGGGAACCTGGCGTACCACATCGACCTGGTGCCGCGCGCCGACCTCGGCGCGCACCTGGAGTACGTCAACGCGGTGTTCCAGCCGCTGACCCCGGCCTACGAGGAGGTCCGGGAACGGTTCGGCCCGTCCACGGCCGCGATCGGGCCCCGCCAGCACGCCATGATGTCGCCCTGGATGCTCGTCGACCGGGCCACCGAGGAGCAGTTCGACCAGATCGGCGCCTACCTCGACCGCTACTTCGAGCACTGGCGCGAGCTGCTGGTGAAGGGCGTCCCCGACGACGTGCTCGGCACGCTCTCCGACACCGGCCTCGCCGCGCGCGACGCCCGGAACCGCGCCGCCCTCTTCAGCCCGGAGGTCGACCCCGTCTGGGCGAACGTCGCCCGTCTCCTCGGCGACGAGCAGGCCGAGGAACTCCGTGCCGAACTGCTCACCAACGAGACGGGGGCCTCCCATGGCTGAGCCGAGCGAGTGGCAGACCCGGATCGCCGGCGAATGGCACGGCCGCCCGTCGCTGTTCGACGCCACCGGCACCTGGCAGGGGTACGAGGACATCCGCCGCTCCTCGGTGTTCGAGAACGGCAGCACCACGTACTACATGGACGGCGGGCTGGAGGGCGGCGGCCCGCTGGCCGGGAGGTTCCGGCTGGGGGCGCCGTTCGCGTTCGGCGTGGTCGACTCCGACAGCGACCGGGTCTACACCGGGCCCGACTTCCACGGTACGGGGCAACCGTACGGCGGGTTCGTGGACGCGCACTACTACGGACCGGGCTGGCAGGTGGACCTCAACACCTGGAACCACGTGCTGCCCGACGGCGAGACCCAGGTGTACTCGTCCACCCTCTACCAGGGGTGGGCTCTGGTGGGCTGCTTCAACGGCGTCTACAGGCGCAGCACCGACTACGACACCAACGCCGGGACCCGGGCCGAGATCGAACGGTTCCTGGACGGCGAGACCCGGAACGGGCCGGTCCCGTACGTCCTCCCGACCAAGGCGAGCGGCGCGTACAGCGGAACGTGCGAGCTGTGGGGCGCCGACCAGAAACCGGCCGGTGAAGTGGCCGTGTCGATCGAGCTGGAGCCCCTCGACCTGCTGCGCACCCGCCATCGCGTCACCTGGTCCGGCGCGCTCGACCGGAACCACACGGTGGACGTCCGGCGGGACGGGTTCCGCTCCTTCTACGAAGGGCCGGGCGCCTGGGGCAACGCCCAGGCGTTCGGGCGCGCCAACTACCCCGTCCTGCACTTCGGCGACGTGTGGAAGGCCAAGGGCCGCGAATTCATGATCGACGCGCGGCCGGGGATGTCCGCCGGCGAGACGCTCGCGGTCGTGTACGAACTGTTCAAGGGCAACGTCCTCGCCGGCGTCCTGCACGGCGTGCTGGCCTGGGAGGCGGCATGACCGGGAGCGGGCCCGCGGTCGTCGTCACCGGCGGCACCCGCGGCATCGGGCTCGGCCTCGCCCGGCAGTTCCTGGCCAGGGGCGCCCGGGTGGCGATCTGCGGCCGGTCGCCGGAATCGGTCGGCAAGGCGCTGGCCGAGCTGGGCGACGGCGCGGTCGGGGCCGTCTGCGACGTGGCCGACCGCGACCAGGTGCAGGCTCTCTGGGACGAGGCCGCCGGGGCGTTCGGCCGGATCGACCACTGGATCAACAACGCCGGGGTCTCCACCGCCCGGCGCCCCCTGACCGAACTGCCGCCGGACCAGCTGGAGACGGTCGTGTCGGCCAACCTCCTCGGCGTCCTGCACGGCAGCGCCGTCGCGGTACGGGGCATGACGGCCCAGGGCGGCGGCACCGTGTGGAACATGGCCGGACTCGGCAGCGACGGGCGGACCGTGGCGGGGCTCATCGCGTACGGGGCCACCAAGCGCGGCAGCGACTACCTCACCACCGGCCTGGCCAAGGAGGTCAAGGGCGGGCCCGTGAAGGTGGCGCACCTGTCCCCCGGCATGGTCGTCACCGATCTGCTGATCCGGGACTACTCCCCCAAGGAGCTGGCGAAGGCCAAGAAGGTCTTCAACATCCTCGCCGACCAGGTGGAGACCGTGACGCCCTGGCTGGCGGACAAGGTCCTGGCCGGTACCCGCAACGGCGGCACCGTCGCCTGGCTCACCACCCCCAAGATCATGGGACGGTTCGCGCTGGCCACGTTCCGGAAGCGCGACCTGTTCGGGGACGCGGAGCGCCCGGCATGACCGACTACCCGATCGCGCTGGCCGCCGAGGACTTCGTCCCGGTGGCGCTCACCGCCGCCGGCGTGATGCTGCTGCGGCACCGGCACCCCCTGGTGCCCGCTGCGGCGGGCCTGCTGCTGGCGGGCGGGTTCGCGAAGGCCGGCTGGAAATTGATCGTCGCGCTCGACGGCCCCGACCTGCCATGGCTGTACCACGCGCTGTTCCCGCTGCTGGCCCTCGGCTTCACGGTGCTCGCGTACGCGCTGTCGCGGGACCTGCGCCGCACGCCGCACGCCGCCGTGCTCGCCGTCCCGCTGTCGGCGGTGCTCGCGGCCGCTGCCGTCCTGCGCGACACCTGGCCCGCAATGGTGTGGACGATCATCGCCGTGACCGTCGTGGCCGTGCTGCTCGTACGGGCCGCCCGCCGCGAGGGAGACGTGCTCGCGGCGGTGCTGTTCGGGCTCTGGCTGGCCGGTCAGTACCTGCTCGGCCCGATGGCGGCCAGGTCCGAGCAGTCCATCGCCCTGCAATGGGTGGAGCAGTCCTGCAACACCGTCGCGCAGGCGGCGTTCGCGTTCGCCGCCTGGCGGCTCGCCAGGACGGCCCGCGAGCCCGTACCGACAGGGAAGGAAGCGGCATGACCGATGCTCTCGGCTGGCGGCGCAAGTTCGGAGTGATCGCGCCGTCCACCAACACGATCGTGGAACCGGACTTCTCCCGGATGGGCGTCCCGGGCGTGACGTCCCACTTCTCGCGGATCCACATCCGCGACCAGAACATGGCCGGCGACGCGGGCATGGAACGGCTGCTGGAGCAGATCCGCGACGAGATCGGCGCGGCCTGCGAACGGGTGCTGACCTGTGAGCCGGACTACATGGTGATGGGCATGTCCGCCGAGACGTTCTGGGGCGGCGTGGCCGGCAACAAGGAGTTCGTCAAGCAGATCCACGACATCACCGGCCTGCGGGTCGCGACCGGCGCGGAGGCCTGCGAGCGCGCCCTGCACCTTTACGGCGCGCGGCGCATCGGGATCGTCACCCCGTACCAGCCGGTCGGCGACGCCAACGTCGAGCGGTTCTTCACCGAGCTCGGCTTCGAGGTCGACCGCATCATCGGCCTCAGGTGCCCGACCGCGGTGTCGATCGCGCACGTACCCGAGAAGGACCTGCGGGAGGCGCTGCAGGAGCTGACGCGGGGCGAGGTGGACGCGCTCGTCCAATGCGGCACCAACCTGTCGATGGTGCGGCTGGCCGACGAGGCCGAACGCTGGCTGGGCCTGCCGGTCATCGCCATCAACGCCGCCACGTGGTGGATGGCACTGCGCGACAACGGCGTCCACGACCGGGTGTACGGCGCGGGCGCCCTCCTGCGCGAACACTGATCCCGTCCGGAACCGGGCCGCACGCTCACAAGGTCGGGCCGGACGCGGCCGTCGTGGTCAGAGGGAGGAGTAGATGCTGTTCGCGATGGTCTCGGCGGAGAGGTTCGAGGCACGGTCCCGGAGGGTGACCCGTCCCCGGTCGAGGACGACCACGTCGTCGGCGATGCCGCCCAGCAACTCGTCGACGAGCTGCTCGACGAGCAGGATCGCGAGGCCCTCCGCGCGAAGCCGGTCCAGAAGCTCGAACACCTGATCAGTGATCACGGGGGCCAGCCCCGAGGACGGCTCGTCGACGAGGAGCACCCGGGGCCGGGCGGCAAGCGCCGTGGCGATCGCCAGCATCTGCTGCTGGCCGCCGGACAGCGCCCCGGCTCGTTGCCTGCGCCGCTCCCCGAGGACCGGGAAGCGCTCGTACAGCTCCTCCAGGATCGTCGCGTCGTCCTGACGGGATCGGCGGCCGCGCAGACCCACGCGCAGGTTGTCGTGAACGGACAGGTCCCGGAAGACCTGCTTGCCCTCCTGCACGATCGACATGCCGAGCCGCACGCGTCTATGCGGTGGCAGGCCGGTGATGGTCCGTCCGTCGAGGGCGACGCTGCCCGATCGCGTCGGCAGGAGTCCGCAGATCCCGGAGAGCAACGTCGTCTTGCCGGCTCCGTTCCGGCCGACCAGCGCGGTGATCCTGCCGGGCATCAGCTGCAGCGAGGCTTCCCAGACCGCGACGAGGTCGCCGTACGCGACCTGGAGGTCGGCGACATCGAGGGCGGGCGGGCTGGTCGACTCATCCATCACGTCGTCCTCGAATCAAGGTCGTCCGGTTCCCGCCGGCCGCGGCGGCCGAGATAGCTGTCGATGACGCGCTGGTCACGCCGGACCACCTCGGGTGGTCCGGCCGCGATGACGCGGCCGAGCTCCATGACGAAGACCTGGTCCGCCACGTCCATGACGAACGGGACGTTGTGCTCGACCAGCACGACGGTCCCGCCCGCGTCCCGGATCCGGCGCATCAGCATGCCCAGCTCCCGCAGTTCGTTGTCGTCCAGGCCTGCTGCCGGTTCGTCGAGGAGCAGGACGCTCGGCTCGCCCGCCACCGATCGCACGACCTCCAGCAGCCGCCGGGTCCCGAGGGGAAGGGACGCCGCGTCCTGGGCGGCGGCATGCTCGAGGCCGGCGAACGACAGCGCCGCGACCGCCGCCTCCCGGTCCGCCTTCCGGACCCGGTGGTACTTCGGCAGCCGGAGGACGGCCGACAGGGCGCCGATGTCCCCCTTCCGGAACCGGCCGGACTCGACGACCTCCAGGACGCTCATCGACCCGAGGCCGACCGGGGTCTGGAAGGTCCGGCCCACGCCGAGCCGGCTGACCCGGTGCGCCCGCAGGCCCGTGAGTTCACGACCGGCCAGCTCGACCCGGCCGGCGTCGGCCGGCAGCAGGCCGGAGACGAGGTTGAGCAGCGTGGTCTTGCCGGCGCCGTTCGGGCCGATGATCGCGGCGATCGTCCCCGGCTCCACCGTGAGGTCGACGCCGGAAAGCGCGCGCAGGCCCGCGAAGCTCTTCTCCACCCCGGCCACGACCATCCGCGTGCCGGGAATCGACAGATCCGCGGGACGTTCGACGGTGCCCTGCGATCCGCGGCCAGGGAGCGCCCGGTCACGGAACTTCCGGGCGAGGCCGGCGAGGCCTCCTGAGAAGGCGGTCCCGATGACGACGAGGAAGACACCGTAGGCCAGCGTCGAGTACTCCTCGAACGACTTCAGTTGCAGCGGCCCGAGCACCAGGATCGCGGCTCCGACGGGAGCGCCCCAGACGCTGGCGGCACCCCCCACGACCGTCGCGGCGAGGAGCGCGATGAGCATGTGCAGCGTGAAGGCTTCCGGACTGACGAAGCCGGTGAGGTACGTGTAGAGCACTCCCGCGAGCCCGGCAGGAAGCGCGCCGATGACGTACGCCTGGACACGCAACCGGTACACCGAGCCGCCAAGGCTCTCGGTCAGGGTCGGGCTCGCGGAAAGAATGCGCAGGAACTGGCCGAAGCGGGACACGATGAGGTTGCGCTGGAGCAGCAGCCAGAGCAGGGTCACCACGACCGCGACGACGTAGAACCCGGTCGTGCCGAGAGGCCAGCCGAAGAAGGTCGGAGCGAGGATGCCGGCGAGTCCCGCCGTACCACCGGTCTCGGACTCGAAGAGCTTCAGCAGTTCCGGAACGAGCAGGACGTAGAAGAACGACACCAGGGCGAGCGCCCATCGGCTCAGGCGCAGGCCGGGAATTCCGGTGAGGAGTCCCGTGACGGCCGCCAGGCAGGCCGCGACGGCGAAGCCCGCCAGGATGTCCGTGACCCCGTGCTGGTACAGGATCGCGCTGATGTAGGAGCCGGAGGCGAAGACGGCGACCTGCCCGAGTGCCAGCTCGCCGGCGTAACCGAAGCTCAGGTTCAGGCCGCTGCAGATCAGGGTGTAGATGGCGATCAGGGCGAGCTGCTGCTGCCAGTAGCCGGCCAGACCGAACAGGGGCAGCAGTGCCACCAGGACGAAGGCCGCGATGGCGGGGGCCGGAGTGTCCAGCGCGAGGGCGGACAGCCGTTGACGCATGCTCATACGACCCTCAATCCGCGATGGCCGAACAAGCCGGTGGGCTTCACCAGCAGGATCATCACCAGCAGCCCGAACAGGATCAGGGGCGGGTACTCCGCGCCGAAGTACCGGCCGGCGAACGCTTGGACGAGACCGACGGCGACGCCTCCCACGAGACAGCCGAGGTAGCTCCCGAACCCGCCGAGGGCGAGTGCGACGAAGCCGTAGATCGTGAGCGAGACCCCGATGGAGACGCTGACGCCGACCTTCGGGGCGATCACCGGTCCCAGCAGGCCCCCGAGGCCACCGGCCAGCATGAACGCGGTGGTCCGCAGCGCCGTGACGTTGACGCCCTTCGCCCTCGCCGCGTCGGGGTTGTCGGTGGCAGCGCGCCCGCTGAGCCCCCACGCGGTGCGTCCGGACACCAGGTGCATCGCCAGTGCCGCGACCACGGCGAGGGCGACGAGCCAGATGTCCACCGGGGCGAGCTTCCCGCCGAGCAGCGTCACGGTCTCCGTGCCGCCGAAGAAGGGCAGCGACTTGGGCGTCCGCCCCCAGGTCGCCGCCAGGACGCCCAGGATGATGACGAAGGCGCCGACGGTGGTGACGAGCACGGCGTGGCCGTGCGCTCCGTGGCGGGCGACGACCGGGCGAATGGCGAGGAGTTCCACCAGCAGCCCGATCAGGCCGCACGCGACGGCGCCGGCGATCGCGGCCGCCCACCACGGAAGGTCCAGGTCGACCATCATGAACCACGCGAAGAAGCAGCTGAAGACCATGATCTGGCCCTGCGTGAAGTTGAAGACCCCGCTCTGGGCCATCGTGATGTTGTAGCCGACGGCGACGAGGGCGTACACGGCGCCGATCGCCAGGCCCGTCCAGATGGTCGTCACGGCGTGGCCGGAACGATCTGCGAGTTGTCCATGCCCTTGTAGCCGGCGAACGCCCACCACTCCGGGCCGAAGCTCGGGTAGTGGTTGCTCGAGGAGAAGTTCACCGGCCCGAGGAAGTAGGGGATCTGCGCCGGACCCGCCTTCTCGATCGCGGCGGTCATCTTGGCCGGGTCGGTGCTGTTGGCGAGTTTGGCCGCGTAGGCCGCGAGGATGACGTCGTTATAGGTGACGACGTAGGTGTTCATGCTGAACTCCAACGTGCCGCCGGTCTGCTGGCGGGTGGCGTCGAAGAAGGCCTTGAACGCCTGCGTCTGCGTGGTCGGATGCCCCTTGACGGCGAAGGAGAGCGACTGCAGCCGCACCCCGTCGTAGGCGCTCGCAGGCCCGTTCTCCGAAAGGTCGCCCGACGAGAAGTTCTGGCTCGCGTACGTCGGGACGTCGGGCTTCAGCTTCGTGCGGGCCTGCACGATCGCGGCGGAAGGGGGCCCGTAGGAGTCCAGGACCAGGACGTCGGGGTCGAGGTCGAGCGCCTGCTGCATCTGGGACGTCGCGTCGACGGCGGCCACCGGCACCGTCACGATGTTCGTGGTGATGCCCTTGGTCCCGAGCACGTCCTTGATGGTCTGGGCGCCCACCGAGCCCGATTTCTCCGCGGTGATCAGGCTGACCTTCTTGAATCCCTTCGCGGTGAACTCCGCCGCCAGGGAGGTCGCCATCTGGTCCCGGAGGTAGGTGGTGCCGAACAGGTACGGGTACTTCTTCGGGTCGTTCAGCCTGGGATCCGGCCCGTGCGTGGCCATGAAGACCTTCGCCTGGGCCAGCAGCGGCGCGGTCGCCATGATGTCGGCGGTGACCATGCCGGGGACCACGGCCTGGGGGCGACCGTCGGCCACCAGCTTCCGCGTCTGGGTGACGGCCTGGACAGGGTCGCCGGCGGTGTCGATGACGTTGAGCTCGACCGGCTTGCCGAAGACGCCGCCCTGCTGGTTGATCACGGAAGCGGCCGCGCGTGCGCCCTGGGCCATCACCTTGCCCACCGGCGCGTAGTCGCCGCTCAGACCGAGAAGAACGTCGATCTTGAACGGCTTGCCGCCCGGCCCCGTCCCCGACGGCGCCGAGGCGTCGGTTCCCGGGCCGCACGCCGTGCCGGCGGCCATCGTCATCGCGGCGACGGCGGCCACGAGGATGCGCGGTGCTCTCATGATCTTTCCTTCTGGTCAGGTGTTGCGTCCGCGTTGACCCCGATGTTCTGGCCGGTGACGTCCTCGGCCCGGCCGAGATCCCGGTGTCCGCTGACACCACCCGCCCCGATCGTGATGGCGTCGTCGTCCGATGCTCCGGCAGAGGCGCCCGCCCCGCCCCCGGCGGTGATGGCCGGTGCGCGGGCGATCGACGTGAGCTTCAGCATCCCGATCATGTGATCGTTCGCCTTCTTTCGACGCCATTCGGTGATGGCGTTCCGTAGGGGGTGGTGGGCGCCGGGCCGGACGGCCGCTGGGCGCGTGGGGTGAAGCCATGCCGAGGCCGTCGGACGAGTCCGGCCCGTTTCCGAGCACGACGACATCGGCCTGCGGCTTCGCAGGCCCGGATCTAGGCGCTTCGGCTACTCGGGGGGGTGGTTGATTGGGGGCGGGTTCTTGCTGGGCGATCACATGTTGCGTCCGCCGTTGACTCTCAGCGCCTGGCCGGGGGCGCAGCAGCCACCTGCGCCACGTGGACGCGGTCGTCCGGACGACCGGTGCGCAGGCCGTTGGCGCCGAACGGCCGACTCGGCGGGGTGAGCCGCTCCGGCCCAGCGCGCCCCTTGCATCACCATGGTGACGGACTCCCAGCGAGCTCGGCGTGAACGTATCACCTGGAAGAGAACGAGGTTCTCAACAGCCGAATCTAACGCTTGCCCCAACCAAAGGCAATAGTCTTGCAATCTTTGTAATGATGGATCGAGAGATCGGCATCACCGCTGCCCAGAGGGGTGGCCAGGGAACAGCAACAGTGCAGGAAGTCGCGCGCCACGACACCCGCCCGGCCGCGGCCAGGATCGCGGCCGAACGGCGCCCTCACCGATCCGATGCCCCGGACCGAGGATTCGGCGATGGCCCCACCGCGAGGGTCGCGAGTCGACCCACCAAGCGACCAGCCTGCCCGGATTCCGACACCTTGAAGGGGTGGGACGTCTCAGCGGGCCAGGACGTTCTGGAGGGCTAGGGGCAATGCCGGGTAGTTAAGGGCTTGGGGTGGGCGTCAACTCAGGTGGGTGGAGGATGTCGATGGTGAGGGTCGCCCGGTGGTTGGTGCGGTCGACCTGGCCTTTTGCCCGGTGTTTGGAGATC
>NZ_JBHSON010000068.1:0-85591 GCF_042656285.1 Actinomadura rugatobispora
ACCGCGGAAGCGGCGTGGTCACGAGACAGGACCTTCGGGACGGACCTGCCGGCCGTCATGGTGCGGGCGGCCATTCCACCGAAGCGGCGTGATACCAGCCCCAGTCCGCGCGCCTCCACACCGCCAGCCCGGCACCCACCGCCACGCACGCCGCGCACACCCCGGCCGTCCACCACCACCGCGGCCCGGCACCGCGCCGCCGCGGCCCCCGCCGCCCGGGGCCCCGCGGGCCCTCGAGGGCGCTCGCCCGCTCCTGGAGTCGATGCATGCCGCGCCGCCCTCAGACGGCCGGCCCGTCCGCGCCCCGCCCCCTGCGGCGGCGCGCCACACCCCCGACCGCACCGATGCACGCACCGGAACCGGTGCCGATGCCCAAGCTTTCGTCCATGCCCGCCCCCCGAAGCGACGCACCCCGAAAAACCCATGATCAACACGAAGCGTAACGGGAAATGCGGCGCGGGTGACGTACCGCGACATCGGCGTGCCGCGCCGGACACGTTCGGACGTGCCGGACGCCCGGGGCGGGACGGCCACGACGAGGGGCGGGTCAGGGGTCGGAACGTTCCCCGATCATGGGCAGGACGTCGGCGATCGAGGGCAGCACGTGCGAGGGCCGGAACGGGAACCGCTCGACCTCCTCCTTGCGCGTCACCCCGCTCAGCACCAGGATCGTCTCCAGCCCGGCCTCCACGCCCGCGACCACGTCGGTGTCCATCCGGTCGCCCACCATCGCCGTGGACTCGCTGTGCCCCTCCACCCGGTTCAGCGCGGTCCGCATCATCAGCGGATTGGGCTTGCCGACGAAGTAGGGATCCACCCCGGTCGCCTTGGTGATCATCGCCGCGACCGCGCCGCACGCCGGCAGCGACCCCTCGGTGGACGGCCCGATCGGATCGGGGTTGGTCGCGATGAACCGCGCGCCCCGCTCGATCAGCCGGATCGCCCGGGTGATCTGCGAGAAGCTGTAGGTGCGGGTCTCCCCGAGCACCACGTAGTCGGGCTCGATGTCGGTCAGCACGTACCCTGCCTCGTGCAGCGCCGTGGTCAGCCCCGCCTCACCGATCACATACGCCGACCCCTCCGGCCGCTGGTCGGCCAGGAACTGCGCGGTCGCCAGCGCCGAGGTCCAGATCGCCTCCGCCGGCACCATCAGCCCCATCGAGGCCAGCCGCGCCGACAGGTCGCGCCGGGTGTAGATGGAGTTGTTGGTCAAAACCAGGAAGCGTCTGCCCGACTCGGTCAGCCGCCGGATGAACTCGTCGGCCCCCGGGATCGGGTGGCCCTCGTGCACCAGGACGCCGTCCATGTCCGACAGCCAGCACTCGATCGGCCTGCGTTCGGTCATGCGCCCATTCTCGCAGCCCCGCACCCCCTCCACGACCACGCGCGCGGCCGGCGGCACCGTTGACCGGCCCGCCGAACCGGTCGTACATTCACCCCAGATCGGCCGAATGTTGTTCGGTGAGCGGAGGTGGCGCGATGAACGGCGCGGTGACGACCATCGCCGAGGCCCGGGCGGCGCTGACCGCGCCCGGGCGGCTCTTCGAGATGGACGAGATCGACATCCGCGGCGCCCGCACCCGCGTGTGGAAGCACGCCCCCACCGACCTGCGCCAGATCCTGGACCTCTCGCGCGCCCACGGCGACGCCGACTTCCTGGTCTACCGCGACGACCGCCTCACCTTCGCCGACCACCACGCCCGCGCCGCCGCCTTCGCCCACCTGCTCATCGACCGCCACGGCATCGCCAAGGGCGACCGCGTCGCCATCGCCATGCGCAACTACCCCGAATGGTCGGTCGCCTTCTTCGGCGCCGCCCTCGCCGGCGCCGTCGTCGTCCCCCTCAACGCCTGGTGGAGCGCCGCCGAACTCGAATACGGCCTCACCGACAGCGGCGCCAAGCTCCTGGTCGCCGACGCCCAGCGCGCCGAACGCCTCGCCCAGGCCCTGCCCCGGCTCGCGCTGCCCACCCTTGTCGCCCGCGCCGAGGGCCCCCTCCCCGCCGGAACGCACTCCTTCGAGGACGCCCTGGGCGCCGTCGACCCCGCCACCGCGCCGCCCGAGGTCCCCCTCGACCCCGAGGACGACGCCACGATCTTCTACACCTCCGGCACCACCGGCCGCCCCAAAGGCGCACTGGGCACCCACCGCAACATCGCCACCAACCCCTTCAGCCTCGCCTACGGCCTGGCCTCGGCCGGGGTGCGCGCCGGCGGCGCACCCGACCGGCCCCCGGCGCCATCCCGCCGCGTCACCCTGCTCAGCGTCCCCTTCTTCCACGCCACCGGCTGCCACTCGGCCCTGGTCAGCAGCGCCCTGCAGGGCGGCACCGTCGTCCTGATGTACAAGTGGGACGTCCGCGAGGCGCTGCGGCTCATCCAGCGCGAGGGCGTCACCGGCTTCGGCGGCGTCCCCACCATGGCCTGGCAGGTCCTCACCTCGCCCGACTTCGACGACTACGACACCTCCAGCCTCACCGGCGTCAGCTTCGGCGGCGCCCCCGCCCCGCCCACCCTCGTCGACAAGATCAGGCAGCGGCTGCCCGAGCGGACCCCCGGCAACGGCTACGGGCTCACCGAGACCTCCTCGGTCACCACCTACAACGGCGGCGTCAACTACCTGGAACGCCCCGACAGCGTCGGCCCGCCCGTCGCCGTCTGCGACGTCAGGATCGCCGGACCCGACGGCGCCGAACTGCCCGGCGGCGAGGTCGGCGAACTGCTCATCCGCGGCCCCAACGTCATCAAGGGCTACTGGGGCCTCCCGGAGGAGACCGCCCGCGCCTTCGCCGGCGGCTGGTTCCACAGCGGCGACCTGGCCCGCCTGGACGAGGACGGCTTCGTCTACATCGTCGACCGCGCCAAGGACATGCTCATCCGCGGCGGCGAGAACATCTACTGCGCCGAGGTCGAGGCCGCCCTCTACGAGCACCCCGCCGTCGCCGACTGCGGCGTCATCGGGGTCCCCCACGACGCCCTGGGCGAGGAGGTCGGCGCCGTGGTGCGGCTGCGCCCCGGCACCACCCTCACCACCGCCGAGCTGCGCGCCTTCCTGACCGGGCGGATCGCCCCGTTCAAGATCCCCGAGCATGTCTGGTTCCGCGAGGAGGAACTGCCCCGCAACCCCGGCGGCAAGCTGCTGAAGACCCGGCTGCGCGCCGAGCTCCTCGCCACCTGACCGGCCACCTGACCGGCCACCCGACCGGCCACCCGGCCGCCGGCCGCGCCCGGGCCGCTAGCGTGGATCATGTGAGCGACAGCGAGACCCGCCCCGGCCCCCACATCCGCCGGCTCGCCCCAGGCGGGCTGGCCCCCGGCCCCGGATACAGCCACGTCATCTCCGTCGACGCGCCCGGCCGCCTGGTCGTCGTCAGCGGCCAGGTGCCCCTGGACGCCTCCGGCGCCCTGGTCGGGCCCGGCGACCTGGCCGCCCAGGCCCGCCAGGTCTTCACCAACCTGGCCACCGCGCTGCACGCCGCCGGAGCCGGCTGGGAACACGTGATCAAACTCGGCTACTTCGTCCGCGACGCCGGCCAGGTCGCCACCGTCCGCGCCGTCCGCGACGAGTTCCTGCCCGCCGGAACCGCCCCCGCCAGCACCCTCGTGCAGGTCTCCGCCCTCTTCCGCGACGACCTGCTCATCGAGGTCGAGGCCCTGGCCGCCGTCCCCTTCAGCACCTGACCCCTCCGCCCGCCGACGGCAGGGCGGCAGGCGGCAGGCGCGCACACGACAAAGGAGGGCGCCGGGCCGTCCGGCATGGCGCCCTCCTGGTCGCGGTCACACGCCCGCGCGCACCCGCACGGGACGACGGCACCCGTCCCGGGGACCCCGATCTCAGACGTTGACGCCGAAGTCCGAGGCGATCCCCGACAGGCCCGAGGCATAGCCCTGACCGACCGCGCGGAACTTCCACTCCGCGCCGTGCCGGTACAGCTCGCCGAACACCATCGCGGTCTCGGTGGAGGCGTCCTCCGACAGGTCGTAGCGCGCGATCTCGTTGTTGTCGGCCTGGTTGACGATCCGGATGAAGGCGTTGCGGACCTGGCCGAAGCTCTGCTGCCGGTTGTCGGCGTCGTAGATCGACACCGGGAACACGATCTTGGCGACCTCCGCCGGCACCGAGGCCAGGTTCACCTTGAGCTGCTCGTCGTCGCCCTCGCCCTCACCGGTCAGGTTGTCACCGGTGTGCTCCACCGAGCCGTCGGGGCTCTTGAGGTTGTTGAAGAAGATGAAGTGCTTGTCCGACAGGACCTTGTTCTCCTGCGAGCACACCAGGGCGCTGGCGTCCAGGTCGAAGTCGCTGCCGGTCGTGGTCCGCACGTCCCAGCCCAGACCCACCACGACCGCGGTCAGTCCGGGAGCCTCCTTCGTCAACGAGACGTTGCCGCCCTTGCTCAGACTGACTCCCACTGTGCTACCTCCGTATCGACTCCGCGCGGGCGCCTGTCACCCGTACGGTCTGTAACGAGAACGGTAGTCAACCGGTACCGGTTCCCACCGCCGCTTCCGCTACTCGGCGGCGGCAAATGCCGCCTCACCACACCGTAGGGGAACATCCCCCGCACCCGCAGGCCCTCCACGCCGCGCGAAACCCCCGGCAGGCCCCGGCAGGCCCCGCCCGGTGGGGCCTGCCGCGGCGGGGGCCGGGTCACATGCCCGGCACGAACGAGGTCGGCGCGGTGATCTCGGCGGGCAGTTCGAACGCCTCCGCCAGCTCCGCCGCCCGCGGCGCCAGCACGTCCCCCACCTCGCCCCGCAGCGCCCACACCCGCTCCAGCGACCCCGGCGCCAGCACCCCCTCGTCCAGCAGCTGCCCCGCACGCCGGTCCATCCACCCCAGCGCGTAGAAGCGCAGCAGCGCCCGCAGCGGCTCGGGCGCCTGCTCCCACACCCCCGCCAGCGTCTCCAGCACCATCCGGTCCGCGCACGCGGTCGCGGTACGCGCCGCCAGCACCAGGTTGCCGTTCCAGGCATCGAAACCGTCCAGGCCCGCCGCCCGCGCCGCGCCCACGCGATCCGCCAGCCGGGCCCCCATCCGCGCCTCGCACGCGCGCGCCATCCGCAGCCACTCGCCCGGCGACAGCAGATCACCGCCCCCCGCCGGCGCGGCCTCCACCGGCGGCGGCTCGTAGCGGTCCCCGGCGGCCATCGCCCGCGCAGTGTCGAACAGGATCAGCTGGTTGTCGCCGCCGGCGTTCAGGTACGCGTGCGCCAGCCCCCGGTAGGCGTTGAGGCGGTCGGTGGCGGTGAACCCCGGCGCCCCGCAGTGCACCCGGCACAGCGACACCGTCTCCTGCGCCTCCACCGTCGCCGCCGCCTTCAGCAGCGCCAGGTCCCGGTCGACCGCCGACCACGGGGCCCACGCCGTCGACGGACCGCCCGCACCCGGATCCGGGCCTGGCGCCGGTGCCCCGCCGCCGCTGGAGGTGCCGGCCGCCTTCACCCGCCCGGCCACCGCGGTCAGCGTGTACGCCGAGGCCAGCGACCCCAGCACCGCGTCACGCTGGTTGCGGTAGTCGGTCAGCGGACGCAGCGGCGCCAGCCGCCCCAGCGTGACCCGGCCCGCCGAATGCGCCAGCAGGATCCCCGCCGACGCCCGCGTGATCGCCGCCGACACCGAGATCACCGCCCGCCACACCGCCGGGGCGATCCCCATCGACCGCGTCAGCCGCTGCGCCGCGCCGCCCACCGGATCGTGGAAGGAGCCGTCGGCGCCGATCCGCGCGCCATCGCGCAGCCACGCCCGGTGGGGCACCCGCAGCCCCCGCAGCCGCACCGCCGCGTAGTCCACCTGCAGACCGGTGGTGTCGGGCGCCTCGACGATCTCCACCCCCTCCGCCGGCGCCCCGTCCGGCCCGCGCAACGCCACCACGAACACGAACACCCCGCGCTCGCGCCCGCCCTGCACGAGCGTGGCGTACACCGCGGCGGTCTTGGGGACGCGCGGATGCGCGGTGCTGGTGGGGAACTTGGCCGCCTGCGCGTCCGGGGAGTCCAGCACGAACCCGCCGGTCGCCGGGTCGTGCCGCGCGATCGTGCGGGGCGACAGGTGGCTGTTGCTGCGGCCCAGCTCGGTCATCAGCAGCGCCCCGAACGAGGACATCGACTCCAGCCCCGCCCGCTCGGCGCCCACACCGCCGTCGCCGTCGTTGTCGGTGCCGAAGCGCAGGATCGGGCCCAGCACCAGCGTGTAGTGCAGCAGCATCACGTGGAACAGTGCCGGATCGGCGATCGCGGCACGTTCTAGCAGCGCGCACAGCGCGGGCGGATCGGCCAGCAGCTCGGCGGCCGGCGGCGCGCTCAGCCCCGCCGCCCGAAGCCGCCGGTAGGTCAGCGCCTGCTGCTCGCGCGGCGTCAGCCCGTCAGGGTGGACGAAGAACTCTCCCGGGACCGCCCGGGCGACCCGCTCGCGCATCTCCTCGCTCAGGGACGGGCCGCGCACGAAACGCAGCAGATCGGGATCGGGCCGGGGATCGGTGCCCATCACGCGCTCCTGTCGCGGTCGGGGGGACTGCCAGAGAGGTCAGCGAGGGGTCAGGGAGCCGTCGGCGCGGGGACCCGCTCCTGCCGGGGGCCCGGACGGGAGCGGCGGCTGTCGGGCAGGGGCACCAGCGTCCGCGCGTCCGGCACGCACGCCCGCGCGCACTGGCACAGCGCGTCCCCCGCGCCCGCCTCCACGAACACCCGCGCGCCCGCCGCGTGCACCTCCCGCAGCACCCCTGGCAGCCGCACCGGTTTGACGATGCAGTCGGCCAGCGCCCGGTGCAGGTCGTCGGAGTCGCGGTAGGCGCGGCCGCGGACCGGGGAGTGCACCGGCATCCGCAGCGGCCCCTGCGGGAACGCCCGGATGATCTCGTACCACTGCGCGTCCGCGCCCGCCATCGCCGGATGGTGCGCCAGGTAGGGGACCGCCAGCCGCACCGGCCGCGCCCCCGCGCCGCGCGCGAAGGCCAGCACCTTCTCCAGCGGCCCCTCCGGGCCGCTGACCACCGTCACCGACGGCGCGTTCACGCAGGCCACCACGACCTCCGCGCCGGCCCCCGCACCCTCGATCAGCACCCGGGCGCGGTCCTCGCCGGCCAGCAGCAGCCCCATCCCGCCGCCCGCGCCGGCCCGGCCCAGCACCCCTACCAGGCTGAGGGCCATCCGCGCGCCCTCGGCCACCCCGAACGCCCCCGCGCTCACCAGCGCCGCGATCTCCCCGAAGCTCTGCCCCACGGCGAACGCGGGCACCGCGCCCGCCGCCCGCAGCGCCCGGTCCACCGCCACCGAGGCGGTGTAGGCGGCCAGTTGCGGCACTCCCGCGACCGTGGACGCGGCCGCGTACCGGTCCGGGTCGGTCCACAGGATCTCCCGCATGGAAGGCCACCGCGCCGACGCGCCCGGGGCCCCCTCGGGGACCTCCGCTCCCTCGGCCAGGGCCTGTCGGGCGGCCGTGTCGACCGCGTCCAGGACCTCCTCGACGGCGCTTGCCGCGGCGGGATGGGCGGCCGGCAGGGCGCGCAGGTCGGGCGGACCGGCCGAGCCGGTTCCCGGGAACAGCAGGGCGCACGGGCCACCCGCCCCCGCCTCTCGCACCCACCCGGAAGGAACCTCGTCAGAAGCGGACATGGGGGGTTCTCCTTACCAACGGGCAAGAAACTCCTGGCTTCGTGGATAAAGTGCGCTTGGTATGCCGACATGGAAAAAAACTATTGAAATGGGATTATTCACGCAAGGGATCGGACTGACAACCGTGCGCGAGCGGTCGGCCCGCTCCCCGCGCCATCGGCCCAGGTCAGGGACCGGTGGATGGGATCGAGGCGAGGAGGGCGCGGCATGCCCGTCAGGTCACGAGGGGAACGGCAGGAACACCGGCACCGGCACTGGGCGATCCGCGGGACCGGATCCTTCCTGCCCGAAAAGCGCGTCTCCAGCGAGGACCTCTCCCGCGCGCTGGGCCTGGCCCCCGCCTGGATCGAACGGCGCACCGGCATCCGCCACCGGCACGTGGCCTCCGCCGACCAGGCGGCCTCCGACCTGGCCGCGGCCGCGGCCCTGCGCGCCCTGGAGGCCGGCGGCCTGGAACCGCGGGACATCGGCCTGATCGTCGTCGGCACCTCCACCCCCGACGAGCTCGGCCCCTCCACCGCCTGCCGCGTCCAGGCCCTGCTGGGCGCGCCGAACGCCGCCGCCTTCGACGTCGCCGCCGCCTGCTCGGGGTTCGTCTACGGGCTGCAGGCCGCCCTGGGCTGGCTGACGCTGCAGCGCGGCTCGTCCCCCTACGCCCTGGTCATCGGCGTCGAGGTCTACTCCCGCTTCCTGGACGAGCACGACCGCGCCACCAGCGCGCTGTTCGGGGACGGCGCCGCGGCCGCCGTCGTGGGACCCGTCCCCGCCCCCTACGGCATCGGCCCCGTCACCCTGGGCTCGGACGGCTCGCGCGCCGGCGACGTGCTCATCCCCGCCGGCGGCAGCCGGCTCCCCGCCGGGCCCGCCACCCTCGCCTCCCGCGGCCACACCATCCACATGGACGCCACCGCCGTGCGGGACTTCATCACCGAGATCCTCCCCCGCCTGGTGGAGGAGGCCACCCGCGACGCCGGCCTCAAACCCGCCGACCTGGCACTGGTCGTCCCCCACCAGCCCAACCCCCGCCTGGTGACCTCCCTGGCCGACCGGGCCGGGCTGGAGCCCGGCCAGATGGTCATCGCCGGGCACGAGGTCGGCAACATCGGCGCCGCCAGCCTCCCCTACGCCCTCGACCGCGCCGTGCGCACCCGCGGCATAGCGCCCGGCGAACTGGTCCTGCTCGCCGGGTTCGGCGCCGGGCTGACCTGGGGCCACACCCTCATCACCTGGCCGCCCGCCTGACACCGCACGCGAACCGCCCGAGCCCCGGGGCCACCCCCGCCGGACCCGTACCCGCAGGTCAGCGTGCTTCGCGGAGCCGATACGCTGCCCTCATGACCCCGCAAGAGCTCGCCGACCTCGCGCACCTGCGGCGGGCGCGCGACCTGATCGACCGGGAGTACGCGCGTCCGCTCGACGTGCCCACGATGGCCCGCCACGCGCTCATGTCCCCGGCGCACTTCTCGCGGCGGTTCCGGGCGGCCTACGGCGAGACGCCCTACAGCTACCTCATGACCCGCCGCATCGAGCGGGCCATGGCGCTGCTGCGCGCGGGCATGAGCGTGACCGACGCGTGCATGGCGGTCGGCTGCACCTCGCTCGGCTCCTTCAGCACGCGGTTCACCGAGATCGTGGGGGAGACTCCCAGCGCCTACCGCGCCCGCGAGCACAGCGCCGTGACGGCGATGCCGCCCTGCGTGGCCAAGGCGCGCACCCGGCCGACCAGGGACTCTACGAGCAGGATCGGAGAAGCGGCCCGCCGCCCCGCCGCCTAGCGTTGGTCCTATGACCATCGCACTCCAGTACTGCCACATCACCGTCAACGACGTGGACCAGGCGCTCGCCTTCTACGGCGACGCGCTCGACCTCGAAGTACGCAACGACGTCGCCTCCGACGGCTTCCGCTGGGTCACCCTCGGCAGCCCCACCCAGCCGGGCCTGGAGATCGTGCTGTCCGAGCCCCACGCGGGCCGGTCCCAGGCCGACGGCGACGCCCTGCAGGAACTGCTGACCAAGGGCGTCCTGCCCATGACCGTCTTCCGCACCGACGACCTCGACGCCACCTTCGAGAAGGTGCGGGGATCGGGCGCCGAAGTACTGCAGGAGCCCATCGACCAGCCCTGGGGCCCGCGCGACTGCGCCTTCCGCGACCCCTCCGGCAACATGGTGCGCATCACGCAGGAGCCCAAGGCCTAGCCCGCCCGGAGACCGCACCCGGAGACCGCACCCGGAGACGGCCGCCGGAGCCGCGTCCGAGGTCCCCGCCCGCGAACATGCCTGCAGAGTTATATTCCTGCTAGGTTATGTGAAGAGGTGATCGCGCCGAGGAAGGGCAGGACCAGGACATGGACGACGCGACCAACGGCACATCCGGATCCGGGGACCAGGGGCCCGCGCCCGACGGCACCGCCACCGTGCGGGAGGGGCGCGCGCTGCTGCGCTTCGAGCGCCGCCTGAGCCACCCCGCCGAGCGGGTCTGGCGGGCCCTGACCGACCCCGGCGAGATCTCCGCCTGGCTGGCCGAGGCGCAGCTGGAACCGCGCGTGGGCAGCCGCTTCCAGCTGCGCTGGCTCAACGCCGGCGACCAGGAGCCCGCCGTCGCCCGCGGCACCGTCACCGCCTTCGACCCGCCCCGCCTGCTGGAACTGGACTCCGACATCCACGGCACGCTGCGCTGGGAGCTGGTCCCGCTGCCCGGTCCCCCGCCGGCCACCCTGCTGGTGTTCACCAGCGACCTGGAGGCGCCCGAGGAGTTCATCCCGCAGACCCTGGCGGGCTGGCACGTCCACCTGGACTACCTGGAGAAGGCCCTGGAGGGCGCCCGCGTCGACTGGCCCAACTGGACCACCGACCGCTGGCAGGTCCACCACGACCGCTACGCCGAGAGCCTGGGCGCCCTGGAGGCCGTGCGGGACCTGTACCGGCGCGTCCTGGAGGGCTGGAACGCCCGCGACGCCCAGGCCTTCGCCGCCCCCTTCCGCCAGGACGGCTTCACCGTCGGCTTCGACGGCACCGTGCACGCCGGGCGCGCCGCCATCGCCGAGCAGATCGGCGCGACCTTCGCCGACCACGCCACCGGCTCCTACGTCGGCAAGATCCAGGACGTGCGGCTGGTCGGGCCCGGCGCGGCCGTGCTGCGCGCCGTCGCGGGCATGGTCCCGCCCGGAGGGGACGACCTGCGCCCCGACCTCAACTCCGTCCAGACCATCACCGCCGCCCAGACCATGGGCGTGTGGCGGGTGGCGGTGTTCCACAACACCCCCGCCCAGTTCCACGGGCGCCCCCACCTCGCCCAGGCCCTCACCGAGGAACTGCGCGAAACCCTGCGCGCCCGGCGGCCCCACCAGCCCGCGCGCAACTGACCCGGGGGCGGGTCAGGGGGCGGGTCAGGACGCGGGCCAGCCGGACAGGGCCGCATGCAGGACGTCCAGGATCCGCGACCACGAGGCGTCCTCGTCGCGCACCGCGGCCGAGTGCGCGAAGGACCCCGCCGTCTCCAGGCTCACGAACCCGTGGAAGGTGCTGCCCAGCAGGCGGATCGCGTCGATCTGGTCGGACTCGGGGATCGGGTAGCCGCGCAGGATCGCGCGGCTGAGCTCCACGTGCCGCGCGCCCGCGCTGGCCGCCGCGGTCTCCGGGTCGAGCCGGAAGCGGGTGGCGGCGTAGCGTCCCGGATGCCTCCGGGCATAGTCCCGGTAGGCGTTGGCGAAGGCCACCAGGGCCTCCTTGCCCGAACGCCCGGCCAGGGCCTCGCCCGCCTCGCCGGCCAGCTCGTCCAGCGCGAACAGCGCCACCTTGGCCCGCAGGTCCCGCATGTTCCGGATGTGGGAGTAGAGACTGCCCTCCTTGACCCCGAAGCTGCGCGCCAGCGCCGTGACCGTGACGTTGTCGAAGCCGATCTCGTCGGCAAGGTCCGCCGCCACCCGGGTCAGGCGTTCGACGGTCACCCCCGCGCGTGCCATCGACCATCCCCTCAAAGCTAAATCGTTTAGGAATTTGCATAATAACCACAGCCTGGCTAGCCTCGCCCCCATGAAGGCAATCACCGAGGGTGACATCCGCGCATCCTTCGTCAACTGCTCCAAGGGGGAGGCCAGACGGCTCGGCCTGCCACGAGACCTCGCCGACCTGTCATGGGACGACCTGGACTTCCTCGGCTGGCGCGACCCCGGCGCCCCCGAACGCGCCTACCTGGTCGCCGAACGCGACGCCCGGCCGATCGGGATCGCGCTGCGGGCGACCTCCGGCGGCGGGCGCGGCTTCACCGCGCGCAGCATGTGCTCGCTGTGCCTGACCACGCGCACCGGCGGCGGGGTGGCGCTGATGACCGCGCGCCGCACCGGCGAGGCCGGCCGCCAGGGCAACACCGTCGGCCAGTACGTGTGCGGCGACCTGCACTGCTCGCTGTTCCTGCGGGGCCGCAAGGAGTCGGTGGCCGGGCGGGACCTGGAGGAGACCCTCACCCTGGAGGAGAAGGTCGCCCGCCTGCACGCCAACCTGGACGCCTTCCTGGAGAAGATCACCAGGTGAGGGCGCGCGGACGGCTCACCGCGTGATCCGGCTCACCGCGTGAGGTCGATGCCCTCGTAGCCCTTGAGCATCTCCGGCGGGGGCGGCGCCATCTGCAGGTAGACGTCGATGTGCCGGATCTTGCCGGTGCCGTCGAACTCATAGACCGACACCGAGTTGGCGACACTCTCGTGGCCGCCGACGGTACTGCGCTCCTCCAGTTCGAGGAAGATCCGGTCCGGAGTCTCGGTGATGCGCCTGAACAGGCAGGCCCACTCGGCGGAGGGCGCCCAGCCCGTCAGGAAGCCGACGTACTCCTCCCAGGTCATCACCTCCTTGAAGGTGCCGACGCGCTCGAACTCCTCGACCGCCACCAGCGCGGCGAGCGGCGCCCAGTCCCCGGCGGTGAAACCCGGCCGCTTGGCGCCGTCGACGATGCGCTTGGTGGTCATGCCGTACTCCAGCACCGTGCGCGCGTTGCCGGTGTGGCCGTCGATGACTTCGCTGATCTGGCGGAGGGCCAACGGTCTGCCTTTCAGGATCGTGCCGCCGCCGCGAGGTGGCGGTCCAGGACGGCATGGAAGTGGGCGAGAACGACCTCCTCCCTGACCAGGGTCAGGTGATCGAGCCGCTCGTTGCGCAGGCCCGCCTGCTGGCGCTGCATCTGCTCGTAGTCCTGCTGGAGGGCGAGGAAGTACTCGTGGCTTCCCGGCTCGGTGACCTCGACCGGTTCGGCCCGGTACTGGTCGGCCAGCCCGCCGGGGAGCCACATGTGGCTGCTGACGTGCCAGACGCACCTGTTGGGGTCGCCGCCGGGGTGCGGCACGGCCATGACGACGTGGCACTCGCCCGCGCGGATCGTCATGAAGAAGTTCGGGAAGAGGGTCCAGCCCTGGTTGTCGCTCATCTGGGCGTCGGTCAGCCCGCTCACGTCCAGGCCCATGCCGGTGAGGGTGTCGCGGGCGGCCCGCTGCAGGATCGTCCGGGCGGTGACGCCCTCACCGAAGGCGAGCCCGCCGTTCGTGTCGCGGTGGGCGGCGACGAGTTCGTCGAACCGGGGCAGGATCATCGGGAGGGACGGGAAGGTCTCCCCGAGCGCCCGGATTCCCTCGACGTGCTGCTCCGGGCCGGAGCCGCCGGCGTTCGCCACGTCGAAGGGGGCGCAGGCCACGCTGTGCCTGCCGAGGAAGCGGTAGCGGCTCCTGGCCGGGTCGATGTCGATCTGGTTGAGCAGCTGCGGGTGCACGCCGGAGACGTGGTAGCCCTCCTGGAAGGCGTCCATGACGACCTTCCAGTTGCACTCCAGGGCCTCACGGACGTCCATCACCGTGGTCATCTCCTCGAGACGGTAGGGCGCCAGGAGCTCGGCGACCTCGTCCCCGAGGTAGTCGGCGAGCGGCTCGGCGCCGGGGTCGGGGTTGAGGAAGATGAAACCGGCGAAGGTCCCGACCGATACCGGCAGCAGCGAGTTGCCGTCCTTGTCGATCGGGCCCTGGAGGTTCTCCCGCAGCACGCCGCGCAGCTTCCCCGCCAGGTCGTAGGACCACAGGTGGTACCGGCACAGGAACCGCTTGGCGTTCCCCCGGCCGCCCTCGCAGATCAGGTTCCCGCGGTGCCGGCAGGCGTTGACGAACCCGCGGATCACGCCGTCCTTGCCGCGGACGAGGATGTAGGACTGGTCGAAGAGCCGGTAGGTCTTCCAGTCACCGGTCCCGGGCAGTTCGCTGACGCGCCCGGCGATCTGCCAGGTCTTCGTCCAGACCAGGTCCCGCTCGCGCTCCTGGAACTCGCGGGAGGTGTAGCGGTCGGTCGGGATGCGCGAGCCGAAATCGTCGGCGCCGATCTCCGCGAGGCTCAACCCCGTGTCGAACCACTCTCCCGGTCGTGCGGCCTGCTGCACCATCTCGACTCCTTTCGGAGGTGCCGATCTCGCCCCGCCAAGAATCAATCAATCGATTAATTAATAATCTGGGTCACATCGGGGCCCGTCAAGGCCCCTCCGGGCATGGATCGGTCCAGTCCGGACGGGGTCCGGGCGTGCGATGAGCGGGGGGCGGGTCAGGACGGCCGGGGCGGAGACGGCCCGGTCAGGTCAGCCTGGTGTAGTCGAAGAGGGTGCCCCGGACGAGGAGTTTCACCGCGCCCATCGTGGCGTGGTAGTCGCCGGGCGAGGCGGCCGCGTGGTCGTACAGGCCGCGCATGAGCGCCAGGATCGCGGCCGCGGCGGTCGCGACGTCCACACCGGGCCCCAGCATGCCCTCCCGGCCGGCCTGCTCGATGATGCCGGCCATCACCTCGTCGAACGAGGAGAAGATCGTGTCGCTCTCCTCGGCGAGGCGCAGGTGCCCCGCGCTCTCCGCCCGGATCGCGCGGTCGAACGCCGCGGCGTACGGGTACTCGCGCATCAGCCGATCGCTCTCGTCGAACACGGCCATCAGCTTGTCCAGGACGCCGTCCGCCCCCTCCGCCGCGGCCGACAGCCGGGGAACGGTGATCGCGGCGATCTCCAGGAACGTCGACTTGATCAGCTCGGACTTGTTGGGGAAGTAGTGGTAGAGGCTGCCGCTGGTCATCCCGGCGATACGGGCGATCTCGCGGATGGTCGCGCGCGAGTAGCCGACCTCGGACACGCACCGCATGGTGGCCGCGATGACGCGCCGCCGAGTCTGCTCGCCCCGGGCGCCCGCCGGTCGTCCCAGAACCGGCTGACCGGTCGACACGGCGCCCCCTCCGAACTCGGCGGACAACTCCCGGACCAGTTTCTCATGTCCGGCGGCCCGCGAACCTCAGCCGTTGGATCGAGGGGGCCTTCAGTGCCGCCCGCGACGGCGGCTTCCCCTTCGCGCACGAAGACGGCGCGGCCGGGCCGGGTCATCTGGGAGGACGCCTCGGGTCCGGGGACGGTCAGGCCGTTCCGGCGGGGCGGCGGTCGGGGTCGGCGTCGGGATCGTTGCTGCCGCGCCCGCAGCCCACCAGCGACGAGCGCGGCCCCGGACGGGACGCCGCCCGCCGCCGCACCGCGGCGCGCCGCACCAGCACGCCGTCGATCCACGCGATCAGCAGGCCGACGGCGCAGATGCCGCCGAAGACCGCCAGTAGATACACCAGGCTCCACACCACCGCGCCCGCCCCCGTTCCCTCCGGCAAAGAGGACGCGCGTGGGGCCGCTTCGGTTGCCGCCCAGGCTTGCACAATCTCCTGTGCACAATTACCTTTGCATGCATGCCGGCACCGGAGGAGATCAGCGACCTGGAGGCGCTCAAGGCCCTGGCGCACCCGCGCCGCCAGGCGATGCTGCAGCACCTGCAGCTGCACGGGCCCGCCACCTCGGCCACCCTGGCCCGCGCCCTGGACCTCAACACCGGCGCCACCAGCTACCACCTGCGCGAACTGGCCCGGCACGGGTTCGTCAAGGACGTCCCCGAGCGCGCCCGCGGCCGCGAGCGCTGGTGGCGCGCCGCCCGCCGCGACCTGCGCTTCCCCCGCCGCTCCGAGCAGGACCCCGCCACCCGCGCCGTCGTCGACGAGATGAACCGGCTGGCCTTCGCCGCCGACCTCGAGCTGTTCGCCCAGGCGCAGCTGAACGCCGACAACGCCACCGGCGGGCAGGAGTGGGACGACGCGCTGCCCTACTCGCGCGGGACCATCCAGGTCACCCCCCAGGAGCTGCGCGAGTTCTTCGAGGACTACATCGCGCTGCTCAACCGCTACAAACGCCCCGAAGGCAGCCTCCCGCCGGGAGCGCGCACGATGCTCACCCGGTTCCTGGCCTTCCCCGCCCCGCCCGCCGAGGACCCCTGAACCACCCGGCGCACGCCACGACCGCAGACCGGCCCGGCCTCCCCGAGGCGGGCCCGGGCCGGGCCGCCGAGCGGCAACTCGGCGGCCCGGATCGGAAAGACGCGCACCCACCCCTGCCCGGGGTGCTCTCACGCGCGACGTCCCTCCACCGGAAAGGACAGCAGCCCATGCCGTCCGAGCACAACCCGACACTCCCCCACCGCCCGCCCGAGCCCGCCGTGCGGCTGGAGGCGGTGACCAAGACCTACGGCCGCGGCCACGGTGCCGTCACCGCGCTGCGCGAGGTCACCCTGCAGGTCACGCGCGGGTCCTTCACCGCCGTCATGGGCCCCTCCGGGTCCGGCAAGAGCACCCTGCTGCACTGCGCCGCCGGCCTCGACCGGGCCACCTCCGGGACGGTGCGGCTCGGCGGCACCGACCTCACCGGCCTCGGCGAGACCGCCCTGACCCGGCTGCGCCGCACCCGCGCCGGGTTCGTGTTCCAGGCCTTCAACCTCATCGGCTCGCTCACCGTCGAGCAGAACATCACCCTGCCGCTGAGGCTGGCCGGGCGGCCCGCCGACCGCGCCCTGCTGGCCGAGGTCGTCGACCGGGTCGGCCTCACCGGCCGCACCGCGCACCGCCCCGCCCGCCTGTCGGGCGGGCAGCAGCAGCGCGTGGCCATCGCCCGCGCCCTCATCACCCGCCCCGACGTGGTCTTCGGCGACGAGCCCACCGGCGCGCTGGACACCGTGACCGCCCGCGAGGTGCTCGCCCTGCTCCGCGAGACCGCCGACACCACCGGCCAGACCGTCGTCATGGTCACCCACGACCCGGTCGCCGCCTCCTACGCCGACACCGTGGTGTTCCTGGCCGACGGCCGCGTCGCCGACACGCTGGGCTCGCCCGCCGCCGACACCGTCGCCGCGCGCATGACCACCCTGGGAGCCCGCTCGTGATCGGCTCCCTGGCACTGGCCACGCTGCGCACCCGCAAGGCCGCCTTCGCCGGCGCCTACCTGGCGCTGCTGTGCGCGGCCGCGCTCCTCACCGCCTGCGGCGTGCTCATGGAGACCGGCCTGCGCGGCGCGATCCCCGCCGAACGCTACGCCGGCACGCCCATCGTCGTCGCCGCCGACCAGAACGCCCACTGGACCCGGAACAAGAAGGACGACACGACCAAGGTCAAGAGCAAGCCGCTCACCGAACGCGCCTGGCTGCCCGAGGGCCTGACCGCACGCCTGGAACCGCTTCCCGGCGTGGCCGCCCTCGTCCCCGAGGTCGCCTTCCCCGCCGACGTCCTGGACCGCACCCCACGCCCCTCCGGCGTCCCCTCCCGGGGGTACGGCTGGTCCTCCGCCGCCCTCACCCCCTACACGCTGCGCGCCGGCCGCCCGCCCGCCGCGCCCGGCGAGATCGTCCTAGACGTGTTGTCGGGCGCGGGCGCCAAGGTCGGCGACCAGGTCACCGTGCAGACCACCGCGCCCGCCGCCCTCCACCGCGTCGTCGGCCTGGCCGCCCCACGCGGCGGCGGGCCGCGCCACCAGGCCGCGGTGTTCTTCTCCGACGCCGAGGCCCGCCGGCTGGCCGGGCGCCCCGGCCAGATCACCGCGCTGGGCGTCCTGCCCGAACCCGGCGCCGACACCGCCGCGCTCGCCCGCGCGGTACGGGCCGCCCTGGACGGCACCCCCGCCAAGGTCCACACCGGCGAGGAGCGCGGCCCGCTGGAGTTCCGCGACGCCGCCCAGGCCCGCACGATGCTCATCAGCATGGGCGGCGCGCTGGGCGGAACCGCGCTGGCGGTGGCGATCCTGGTCGTCGTCGGCACCCTGGCGCTGTCGATCCAGCAGCGCCGCCGGGAACTGGCCGTGCTGCGCGCCGTGGCCGCCACGCCCCGCCAGATCCGCGCGATGATCGGCCGCGAGGCCCTGGCGGTGGGCCTGCTGGCCACGCCGCCCGGCGCCGCCGCCGGGCTCGCGCTGGCCGCCTGGCTGCGCGGACGGTTCGTGGACCTGGGCGCGATGCCCGAGGTGCTGCGGCCCTCCTTCAGCCCCTTCCCCGTCCTGGGATCGGTGGCCGCCACCCTGGCCGCGGCGTGGATCGCCGCCCGCATCAGCGGCCGCCGCACCGCCCGCCCGCGCCCCACCGAGGCGCTGCAGGACGCCGCCGTGCCCTCCGCCCGTCCCGGACCCGCCCGCGCCCTGGCGGGCCTGGCCGTCCTGGCAGCCCATGTCGTGCTGCTGGCCGTGCTGGCCCGGCTGGACACCGAGGCCGCCGCCTCACCGGTCACCTTCCTGAGCGTGGTCCTCGCCGCCGTCGCGACCGCCCTGCTCGGGCCGCCGATCACCCACGCCGCCGCCACGATCCTGGGCGTGCCGCTGCGGGCCTCCCGCGCCGCCGGGTTCCTGGCCGCCGCCAACACCCGCGCCGCGGCCCGGCGGCTGGCCTCGGTGACCACCCCGCTCACCCTCGCCGTCGCCATGACCGGCACGATCCTGTTCGTCCAGACCACCCTGGGCCACGCCGCCGGGAGGCAGGCCGACCAGGGCACCCTGGCCCCCTACGCGCTCGCCGGACCCGCAGGCGTCCCCGCCGGGGTCGCCGACGCCGCGCGCCGCCTGGAGGGGGTCGGCGAGGTCACCCAGATCGTGCGCACCACCCTGCGCGTCGGCGTCGACAAGTACCCCGCCCAGGGCGTCACCCCCGGCAGGCCCTCCGCCGCCCTCGACCTGGACGTGCGCGAAGGCTCCCTGGACCGCCTGGCCCCCGGCGCGCTGGCCCTCAGCGCCACCGCCGCCGACCACCGCGGCGCCCGCCTCGGCGACCGGATCCCCCTCATCCTGGGCGACGGCACCCGCGCCACCGCCCGGCTGGTGGCGATCTACCGGCGCGGTCTGGGGTTCGGCGACGTCACCCTGCCCTTCGAGCAGGTAGCCGGGCATGTCGACGACCCCCGCGCCGACACCGTCCTGATCACCCCGCGGCCCGGCGCGGCGCCCGTTGCCCGCCGCGGCCTGGCCGCACTGGCCGCCGCCGGCCCCGGGCCGCGGCTGCTGGAGGCGGGCGCCCCCGCCGACCGCCGCCGCGCCGCCCGGCAGGGCGCCGCCCAGGTCAACCTGGCCGCCATGGGACTGATCATCGCCTTCACCGCGATCGCGCTGGTCAACAGCCTGGCGATGGCCACCGGCGACCGCGCGCGGGAACTGGCGCTGCTGCGGCTGGCCGGCGCCACCCGCCGCCAGATCATGCGGATGCTGCGCTGGGAGACCCTCATCCTGGTGGCCACCGGCGCCGCCGCCGGGACCGCGATCGCCGCCGCCACCCTCACCGCGTTCGCCGCCGGCATGACCCGGGGCGCACCGCCCCACGCACCGCCGCTCGCGTGCCTGGGCATCCTGGCCGCCGTCACCGCGCTCGCCCTGGCCGCGCGCCTGGCGCTGCGCGAGCACCCCGCCGAGGTCATCGGCTCCCGCGAATGACCCGGCGCCGGGCGCACCCAGACAGGTGAGCGGAAAGGCGTGACGGGAGAAGGGACCGGGGTCAGGCGCGGGTGACGGCCAGGCGCACGCCCAGGCCGATCAGCGCCGCCCCGGTCAGCCCGTCGATGGCGCGCCGCACCCGCTCCCGCGAGAACACCCGCCGCAGCGCCCCCACCACGTTGGCCACCGCCATGAACCACACGCACGCCACCGCCGCCGCCACCAGCGACAGCAGCAGCGTGTCGGTCACCGCCGGGTGATCGCCCAGGAACTGCGGCATCAGCGCGACGAAGAACACCGCCGCCTTCGGGTTCAGCACGTTGCACAGCAGGCCCTGGCGGAACGCCGCCCACCACGGCACCGCCGCGCGCTCACCCGGCCCCTCACCGGGGCCGGCGCCGCCGCCCCGGGCCGCCGCCCGCAGCGACCGCACCCCCAGATACAGCAGATACACCGCCCCGACGATCTTCACGGCGGTGAACGCCGTGGCCGAGGCCGCCAGCAGCGCCGCCACCCCCAGCGCCGCCGTCGCCGCCCACACCAGCACGCCCAGGGCCACGCCCAGCGCCGCGGCCATCCCGCCGCGCCGCCCGCCCACCGCCGCGTGCCGGACCACGATCGCGAAATCCGGGCCCGGCGACATCGCGCCCAGCCCCATCGTCACCGCGAACGCCACCAGCTGCGCCGAATCCGCCATCGCGATCCCGCCGTCCCTTCCGCATCGCCACGCGCGCACCTCCCGGTCCTCCCGGTCCGCCCCGAAACAGGCTAGCGGGGGCGATCATCCCTCACCCCCCGGGCAGCACCCGGCCCGCCAGCAGCTCCAGCGCCCGGTCCACGTCCGCCTCGCAGGTCGACAGGTGGAACGCGCAGCGCAACCGCCCCGCCCGCACCGAGGCGACCACCCCCTGAGCGGCCAGCGACTGCGCCGTCCCCTCCGCCACCGGCACCGACACGATCGCCGAATCCCCCGGCCCCAGCCCCAGCCCCGCCCGGAACCGGTTCGCCAGCGCCAGATCGTGGGCGCCGACGGCCTCCACCCCGACCCGCACCAGCAGCTCCAGCGCCGGAACCTGGCCCACCCAGCTCTGCCACGCCGGCGACAGGTCCAGCCGGCGCGCGTCACCGGCCAGCCGCAGCGGCCCCCCGTAGATCGAGTCCCAGACGTCCTCGCCCGCGTACCAGCCCGCCCCCACCGCGGGCAGCGCCGCCAGCGCCTCGGGCGTCCCGGCCAGGAAGCACGTGCCGCGCGGGCCCAGCAGCCACTTGTAGCCGCCGCACACCAGCAGGTCCACGCGGTCGGCGGGCACCGGCAGCCAGCCCACCGCCTGCGTGGCGTCCAGCAGGATCCGCGCGCCGTGCGCCCGCGCCGCCCCGATCAGCTCCTCCATCGCCGCGACCCGGCCGTCGGCCGACTGCACCGCCGACACCGCCACCAGGTCCACCCCGCCGTCCACCGACCCGGCGACCTCCTCCAGCGGCACCGACCGCACCACCAGATCCGGACGGGCCAGGAACGGGAACAGCAGCGAGGTGAAATCGCCGTCGGCCACCAGCACCCTCGCCCCCGCCGGCAGCGACGCCGCCACCAGCCCCACGAAGTACGACACCTGCGACCCGCACGCGATCCGCTCCGGCGGCAGCCCCACCAGCCGCCCGAACAGCTCCCGCGCCCGCCGCACCGCCTCGTCCCCCGTCGCCGTGGTCAGCAGGCCCGCCGCGCGGTCCCGCTCGCCCGCCAGCATCGCCTCGTGCGCCGCCCGCGGCGGCAACCCGTAGGAGGCGGTGTTGAGATAGGCCACCCGGGGCGCGAACTCGCGCCGCGCCTCCCGCGCCGAAAGGCTCCCGCCGGCCGGATCACTGGACAAAGCGCTGGACAGAGCGCTGGACGAAGCGCTGCTCGTGTCGGTCATGGCCCGATCATCGGCGAATCCGGACCCATAGCACAAACGACTATCTTCTAGGGCCGACCCAGAAATGATTGATACCTTGCCGCCATGCTCGACCTCAACCGCGCCCGCGTCCTGCGCGAGGTCGCCCGGCTGGGATCGATGACCGCCGCGGCGCGCTGGCCGCCCTGCGCGCCCGCGGTCACCGTCTCCCTCACCGAGGCCGAACCGCCTGCCCTGGCCGCACGGCGCGCCGGCGACCTGGCCCTGGTGTTCGCCTACCGTTCCTAGGGACTGTGCATGAGTTGCTCAGCCGCGCGCCCCGAACGGTGCTGGGCGCACTGGTCCCCGGCGTACTCGACCCCGGGCCGGCGACACGCATCGCGTGCGTGGTCCGTTCCCGGGAGGCCGGTTCCCTATGCGACCTGGCCATGTGGGCTCGACAAGAGGCGACGGGGAGGCCCCAGACCATCACTCCGGTGGAAAGGGGCCCCGCACGCTGACATCGAACCCGGCGTCCCAGATCGCGCTACTGAAAGTACGGGGTTGAACACAAGCCGTCAAGTCGGATCACTTGATCGCCTGCGTTTTCACTCAACCGACCTCACACGACGCCGGATTCCGCGAGATCCCGCTGCGCGAGGACCCCGTCCGGCTCGCCGTCCCCGCCGCGCACCCGCTGGCGGGCGCCACCCGCCCCAACCTGGCCGACCTGGCCGAGGACACCTGGGCCTCGGGCTGCGAACGCTGCCGCGGCCACCTGCTGCGCGCCTGCGCCCGCGCCGGGTTCAGCCCCCGCATCGCCTTCGCCACCGACGACCACATCGCCGTGCAGCGCCTGGTCGCCCGCGGCCTGGCCGTCACCGCCATGCCCGCGCTGGCCTTCGCCCTGCACCGCGAGCCCGGGGTCGCCCCGCCGCCCTGCACCGGGCTGGGACGTCGCCGCATCACCGCGCTGGTGGCCGCCGGGCCCGTCCCCCCGGCCGTGGCCGCGCTGCTGGACGAGATCGTCACCGTGGCCCGCGACGCCCCGCCGACCGCGGCGGACCCGGGCGACACCGAGGACACCGGGGACACCGGGGACGCCGGGGACGGCGCGGGGGACGCGGTCAGCGGTGCCAGGGGCCGGTGACGGCGAAGGTCGTGCCCGGGTCGTAGACGTTGACGAACATCGTCCGCCCGTCCGGGGAGAAGGTCACCCCCGCGAACTCGCCCCACTCCGGCTCCTGCTCGGTGCCGGTGTTCTGCCGGTTGCGCGCCACCGGGTACACCGTGCGACCCCGCGTCACCCCGTACACGTGCTGCGCGCCGCCGCCGTCCTCGCACACCATCAGCCCGCCCTGCGGGGCCAGCGCGATGTTGTCGGGCGACTCGCCCGGCGTGTTCACATCGGTGTCCGGCCCGAACACGATCACCAGCGTCAGGCGCCGCGAGCGCGGCTCGTACGACCACACCTGCCCGAAGTGGTCGGCCTGCGACCCCTCGCTCCTGCGCGCGAAGCTGCACACGAAGTAGAGCCGGTCACCGCCCCAGTAGCAGCCCTCCAGCTTCTGCCCGTGCGTGATGCCGCCGGGCCCGAAGTCCTGGAAGCGGATCGGGGTCTGCTTGGCCAGCGGGTCGGGCACCGGGACCCACCGCACGTCCTTGAACGTGGTGCCCGGTTCCTGCACCACCGCCAGGTCGGTCACCCCCGGCACCCGCAGCGCCTCGAGCCGTCCTCCGGCGCGCAGGCTGCCCAAGCCGCCCCGGGGCTTGTCGGGGAGGAAGCGGTAGAACAGCCCGAACGGCTTCTCGAAGGCGTCCTCGGTCTCGTACACCACGCCGTCGCGCGGGTCGATCGCCACGGCCTCGTGCTGGAAGCGGCCCAGCGCCGTCAGCGGCACCGCGCCGCCGCGCTCGGGGCGGGCCGGATCGACCTCGAAGACGAACCCGTGATCCTTGGTGTAGCCGTTGGTGCCGGCCTTGTCCTCGCTCTCCTCGCACGTCAGCCAGGTCCCCCACGGCGTGGGGCCGCCCGCGCAGTTGACCGCCGTCCCCGCGATCGCCACCCGCTCGCCGCGGACCCGGCCGGCGGCGGAGACCTCCAGGGCCGTGCACCCGCCCTTGCCCTCGGGGTCGTAGGTCAGCCCCTCGACCGCCGGGACGCGATGCTCGGCGTCGGGGCGGTTCTCGTGGTTGCGCACCAGCCGCACACCGCCCGAACGGCCGCGGAAGGCGGCCATGCCGTCGGCGTGGCTGGGCACCGGGCCCTCGCCCGAGCGCAGCGGCTCGCCCTCACGCGACAAGATCCTGTAGCGGAAGCCGCGGGGCAGGTCCAGGATCCCGGCCGGGTCGGGCAGCAGCGGCCCGTACCCCGCCCAGCCGCCCGCCGGCCTCCCGGCCGGGGCCGCCGCCGGGGCGGCCGACGCGGTGCCGGCGAAGAGCTGCTCCAACGCTCCGGTGAAGGCGATGCCCGCCCCTACCGCGCCGCCGCGGCCCAGGATCTGACGTCGCGTGACGGACATGGCCCCTCCTTGCGCCAGGCTGTAACAGGGAGTTTGTAACACATGCTTCACTGCGTGTGAACCGCCCTCGAGCCGCTTTGTAGATCTTGGCCGAAGGATCCCCGGCCGAACGCGCGGCGGCCCCGGCCGGGCCCGCTACAGTTACCGAACCGGCATTCACAAACCTGCCGGTCCAACCCCGTGAGGAGCCCGGCCGTGGCGCGCCCCCGTACCACCAGCGACGAGGCGATCCTGCGCGCGGCGGCCCGCGTGCTGGGACGCCTGGGCCCCGGCCGCCTCACCCTGGCCGCCGTCGCCGCCGAGGCCGGGCTGGCCCCCGCCACGATCGTCCAGCGCTTCGGCTCCAAACGCGGGCTGCTGCTGGCGCTGGCCCGGCAGGCAGGCCCGGGCGTCCGCCGCTACTTCGAGGACGCCCGCCGCCAGGCCGCCCCGGGGGACGCGCCGCTGGAGATCCTGCACGCGGCGCTGGGCGCGATGGCCGCCACCGTGCGCACCCCCGAGGAGATGGCCAACAGCCTGGCCTTCCTCCAGCTCGACCTCGCCGACCCCGAGTTCCGCGAGCCGGCCGCCGTCCACTTCGGCATCGTCCGCGAGGAGATCACCGCGCTGCTGCGGGAGGCCGCCGCGACCGGCGGCCTGGCCCCCGGCACCGGCACCGCCGCACTGGCCCGCTCGGTCCACGTCGCCTACAACGGCGTCCTGATCGTCTGGGCGATGACCGGCGAGGGCGGCACCCTGCGGGAGGCCCTGCGCACCGACCTCGACCGCCTCCTGGCCCCGCACCGCCCCTGATCAGCCCCGCCCCTGATCAGCCCCGGCGGGCCCCTCGGACGCGGCGGAGCGCTCCGCGGAACGCTCGGCGGCGCGCTGCAGGCGGCGGCCCAGATCGCCCAGCCGCCCGGCCAGCTCCGGCGGCTCCCGCACCGTGAACTCGATCTCCAGGAACGCGATCCGCAGCGCCGTCCACTCCAGCGAGTCGGCCGCGGTGCGCAGCGTGCAGGTGCGCTCGTCGACCGGCTCCAGCTCCGTCCCCGCCACCCGGAACCGGTCGGCCAGCTCCGCCGCCGAGGCGTGCACCGTCAGCACGGCCTCCCGGACGGGCCGCGCCGCCGCCAGCGACCGCTTCACGAACGCCGCCGCGTCCGGCGCCGGCAGCGTCCGCTCCCCGCCGCGCACCCCGGTCGGCAGCGGCTCCTCCAGCCGGTCGACCCGGAACGTCCGCCAGTCCCCCCGGCCCAGATCCCACGCCACCAGGTACCAGCGCCGCCCCGCCGACACCAGCCCGTAGGGCTCCACCAGCCGGCGGCTCTCGGCGTCGCCCTTGTCCCGGTAGGCGAACCGCAGCCGCTCCCGGTCGCGGCACGCCGCCGCCAGCACCGTCAGCGTCTCGGGCGCCACGCTCGGCCCCGCCGGCGGCGCCGCGATCGGCATCGTGGCCGTCGCCAGCGCCCCCACCCGGCGCCGCAGCCGGTCCGGCAGCACCTGCTCCAGCTTGGCCAGCGCGCGCACCGAGGTCTCCTCGATCCCGTCGACGCCGCCGCCCGCCGCCGCGCCCCGCAGTCCCAGCGCGATCGCCACCGCCTCCTCGTCGTCCAGCAGCAGCGGCGGCAGCGCCGTCCCCGCCTCCAGCCGGTACCCGCCCAGCGCGCCCAGCTCGGCGCGCACCGGATAGCCCAGCCCGCGCAGCCGCTCCACGTCGCGGCGCACGGTGCGGACGGTCACGCCCAGCCGCGCGGCCAGTTCGGGGCCGGTCTGTTCGCGCCGGGCCTGCAACAGCGAGAGCAGCTGGAGCAGCCGCGCCGAGGTGTCGGTCACGCCCACCAGTATGCGATCGAAACAGGACCGATCCTGACCTGCTTGCCTCCTAGCGTGACGGTCATGACGCCGACCAGCGACGCCCCCGCCGTGCACCGCGACCACATCGTGATCAAGGGCGCGCGCGAGAACAACCTCAGGGACCTGTCACTGCGCATCCCCAAGGAGAAGATCGTCGTCTTCACCGGGGTGTCGGGCTCGGGCAAGTCCTCGGTGGTGTTCGACACCGTCGCCGTGGAGTCGCAGCGCCAGCTCAACGAGACCTTCACCTGGTTCATCCGCAACCGGCTGCCCAAGTACGAGCGCCCCGACGCCGACGTCATCGACCACCTCGCCCCCGCCATCGTGGTCGACCAGAAGCCCATCGGCGGCAACTCCCGCTCCACCGTCGGCACCATGACCGACATCTACTCGGTCATCCGGGTGCTGTTCTCCCGGTGCGGAGAGCCCAGCGCGGGCGACTCCTCGGTCTACTCCTTCAACGACCCCCAGGGCATGTGCCCCGAATGCGACGGCCTCGGCCGCGTCGTCCGCGTCGACCTGGACAAGTTCCTGGACACCACCAAGTCGCTCGACGACGGCGCCATCCTCTTCCCGCCCTTCGCCACCGGCACCTACCCCTGGCAGTTGGTCGCCGAATCCGGCCTGTTCGACCCCGGCAAGCCGCTGCGCGACTACACCCGGGAGGAATGGGACCTGTTCCTGTACGGCAAGGGCTTCCGGGTGCCGCGCCTCAACCACACCGGCTCGATGGGCCACAACGCCTACGAGGGCCTGGTCGAACGCTTCGAGCGCCTCTACATCAAACGCGACCTGTCCGCCCTGTCCGAACGCAGCCGGCAGGCCGCGGCCGGCGTGGTGTCCGAGCGCACCTGCCCCGAATGCGTCGGTGCCCGCCTCAACGCCAAGGCCCTGGCCAGCCGCATCGGCGGCCGCAACATCGCCGACCTGTGCGCCCTGGAGGTCGGCGACCTGATCGGCGCCCTCGCCGGGATCGGCGACCCGGTCGGACGGCCCATCGCCGCGGCAGCCGTCGAACGCCTGCGGCGCCTGGAGGCGATCGGCCTGTCCTACCTGAGCCTGGACCGGCAGACCTCCACCCTCTCCGGCGGCGAGGCCCAGCGGCTCAAGGTCGTCCGGCACCTGGGCTCCAGCCTCACCGGCATGACCTACATCTTCGACGAGCCCAGCACCGGCATGCACCCCCGCGACATCGGCCGCCTCAACGACCTGCTGCGCCAGCTGCGCGACAAGGGCAACACCGTGCTGGTCGTCGAGCACGACCCCGACGTGATCGAGGTCGCCGACCACGTCATCGACATGGGCCCGGGCGCCGGCACCCGCGGCGGCGAGGCGGTGTTCCAGGGAACGGTCGAGCAGCTGCGCGCCTCGGCCACCCTCACCGGGCGCTGCCTGCGCCGATCCGCACCGGTCAAGGCGGACTTCCGCGAGCCGTCCGGCTGGCTCACCGTGACCGGCGCCGCCCTGCACAACCTCAAGGACGTCACCGCGCGCTTCCCCGCCGGCGTGCTCACCGCCGTCACCGGCGTGGCCGGCTCGGGCAAGAGCACCCTGGTCTCGCGGGTGTTCACCGCCGCCCACCCCGAGGCGATCGTGGTCGACCAGTCGGCCATCGGCACCTCCCGGCGCTCCAGCCCCGCCACCTACATCGGGATCATGGACCCGCTGCGGCGGCTGTTCGCCAAGGCCACCGGCGCCGACCCCGGTCTGTTCAGCCACAACTCCAAGGGCGCCTGCCCCGACTGCGACGGCAACGGCGTCATCTTCACCGACCTGGCCTTCATGGACCCCGTCACCACCCTCTGCCAGGCATGCCACGGCACCCGCTACCGCCCCGAGGTCCTGCGGCACCGGCTGCGCGGCCGCTCGATCGTGGACGTGCTCGCCCTCACCGCCGAGGAGGCCCTGGACTTCTTCCCCGAGAAGACCCTGCACACCAGGATCCGCACGCTCAACGAGGTCGGCCTCACCTACCTCACCCTCGGCCAGCCCCTCAGCTCCCTGTCCGGCGGCGAACGGCAGCGCATCAAGCTCGCCGACCAGCTGCACCGCACCGGCCAGATCTACGTCCTGGACGAACCCACCACCGGCCTGCACATGGCCGACGTCGACACCCTGGTCGCCCTCCTGGACCGGCTGGTGGACGCCGGCAACACCGTGATCGTCATCGAGCACGACCTGGACGTCATCCGCCGCGCCGACTGGATCATCGACCTCGGCCCCGGCGGCGGCGAGCACGGCGGCCGCGTCGTGTTCGAGGGCACCCCCGCCCGCCTGCTGGAATCACCCGACTCCATCACCGCCGCCCACCTGCGCAAGGCCGTCCCGTCCGCCGGGGGCTGACGCCGGCCGGCCGGCGGGTCGAGAGTCGACTTTGGTCTATCGACGGTCGCACATGGGCTGATGCCCGCCCCGCCCGCCGCCGGGCAGGCTGCGTACAGGGCCCGCGTACGGGCCCGTACGCAGCCACCGCACCAGGGGGACGACTTCGATGGCCGCCAACGCCCGGGAACGCTGGGTGCTCGAACACAACGGGCGACGACTGGAGGTGGAGAGCCCGCCGGGCGGCTCCAAGCGGGAGATCCGCATGTTCGTCGACGGCGAGCAGGTCGCCGAGGAGCACGTCTCCGGCAAGAAGGCCGCCAAACTCACCCACGACGACCTCACCGTCAAGGCCACCTGGGACTGGCTCGGCCACCTCGGCATGGTCGCGCTCGTGCCCGCCTCCACCGACCTGGAGGTCAAGGACGTCCAGGACGTCAAGGACCTGGTCGCCCGCGCCGGCGAAACCTGGTTCACCCCGCCCGAGGGCAGCCGCGCCGCCCGCCGCGAGCGCCTGGCCCGCCGCTACCCCCGCCTGTACGCCTCGCGGCACGTCGCCGCCGCGGTCGCCAAGGTCCTCCTCCCGCTGCTGGGCATCGCCGCGCTCATCCGGATCCCCAAGCCCGACATCGACCTGCCCGAGGTGAACCTGCCCGACCCGCCGGACCTGCCGCGGCCCCGCATCCCGTGGCCCGACATCGACCTGCCCTCGATCCCGTGGCCGGACCTCACCCTGCCCGGCTGGGTCCAGGCGATCCTGGAGACCGCCAAGTACTGGGGCCCGATCACGGCGGCCGTGTTCATCGCCGTCCAGGAGTACCAGCGCCGCAAGAAGCAGCGCGAGAAGGCCGCCGAACGCGCCGCCGCCGCTCAGGACCCCGCGGGCGGGCAGCCCGGCGAGCGCGAATCCGACACGGGCAAGGACGACGAAGGCGAGACGGACCGGGAAGGGGAACAGGAAGGGGAACGGGAGACCGCGCCTTCCCGGAACCTCAACCGCTGAGCAGCGCGAACAGGCCCGCACACGTCAGCGCGACCATCACCGCCGCCACCGGCGCCTGACCCGGCCGCGCGCGTTCGCGCGGCCGGATCCGCAGCGCCAGGTCGTGGGCGGCGATGGTCGCCGCGATATGCCCCAGCACGATCGCGTTCACCTGCACCTGCGCGGTCAGCGTCGGCCCGGCCAGGTCGTGGTCGATGCGGTGCCCGGTCGAGCCCAGCAGGTTCCACCCGGCGCCGAACGGGTCGCTGGCCAGGATGAACGTCATCTGGCCCTCCAGCACGAAGAACGAGAAGTAGTGCGCGAGGCTGTAGCCCAGCGCGATCGGCAGCAATGTCGCGGCGAAGCGCCCCGGCACGGCCGCCCCCTCCGGCTCCCCGGTCAGCGCGGCGCTCAAGCGCATCGCCGCCACGTACAGCGCGGCGACCGCGCCGATGGAGCACGCCAGCCCCAGCGACCCGGCCGCCACGCCGCCCGGGTCGACGTTGTCGCGCCAGAAGGTGGTGCGGGTGACGCCGTCGAACCCGGTCGAGCCGATCAGCACGCACGCCACCGCCACCAGCCCCGGCTCGGCGGCGCCGCCCACCAGCCCGGTCAGGGGTGTGCGCAGCACCAGCGCGCCGTCACCGCGGCGGCCCAGCGGGGCCATGCGCGCCAGCAGGCTGGAGTAGACCTCGAACCCGTCGCCGCGCGTGAACCACTCCCGCCCGTACACCTGCGCCAGGGTCAGGTTGACCGCCGCGTACGCCAGGATCAGCCACCCCACCAGCCGGGGATCGGAACGGCCGGGCGCCACCAGCTCCAGCCACACGAACGCCGTCAGCCAGCAGGCCGCCGGCCAGTACCCCAGCCGGGCCGGCGGCGTGCGGCGCCCGCCGACCGGGTCGGTCCCGGTGAGGCGGCACAGGACGGCGTGCAGCGTGCGGAGCGGGTTGACGCGCCTCCACACCGGCCCCAGCAGGACGCTCGCGGGCACGAGCCCGACCCAGAACGTGACGTACAGCGCCCAGGGCGCCAGGTTGGCCTTCTCGCCGGGCGGCCCGCCCAGCGCGACGGCCACCACGAACACCGCCGCCGCCAGCGCCGCCGCCCGTCCGGCGCGGGCGAGGGCGGCCGAGTCCAGGACCCGCGCCGGACCGGGCGGCAGGGGACGCCCGCCGTCCGAGCGCAGCCGCGGCCGCTTCCAGGCGACCGTCAGCACCAGGAAGGAGGCGGCGACCGCCGTCCCGCCGCCGATGATCGCGGCCACCGCGTCCAGCGGGAGGTCGGTCCGCCCGCCCAGCCCGTGCGCCAGCACGCCCTCCACCAGGGCGGGGCCCGCCGCCCCCGACGGCGTCGCCGCCTCCGTCAGTACCGGCACGGCGTCAGCCCACCTGCAGTTCGAACGCGCGGGCGCCGGAATGGTGCAGCTCGGCCTCGAACACCCCCGGCGTGTCGGCGACCAGCCGCAGCGTGCCCGCCCGGCCCGGCCGCAGCGCCAGCGTGCGGTCGTAGCCGTGCACGTGGAACTCCTCGGCGGCGTCGCTGGTCACGGTGATCTCCACGGTGGCGCCGCGGCGGACCTTCACCCGGCCCGAGGCGGTGCGGGCCTTCCCGTCCGCCACGGTGACCGCGATCCGCGTGACCTCGGCGGGACTCGCGCTCGCGGTGGACCGGCCGGCCGTCGGCGACGCCGCGGGGCTCGAGCCGGTCCCGGCGGGCTCGCCGCATGCCGCGGCGGCCCCCGGCAACGTCGCCGCGGCCACCGCGGCCACCAGTACCCGTCGCACAGCCGCCCTCATGCCTCTCCTCCCGGCCGGGTGTTTCACACCACAAAACGTGACACTAGACAATGACACATTCAAAGATGACATACTCCGGCCAGGGGCGGTCCACACCGCTTCCGACCGCAGGACCGTAGGACGGCAGGAGGAGCATCCGTGTGGGATCGAGCGACGTACACCGGCGGGGACGGCCGCGCGCTGTGGCTCGCCGCCGCCCCCGTCCAGGCCCTCCGCGAGGAGGCCAAGCCCGCCGGCGGAGCGGCGCTCGACCAGATCCTCATCGCCTCCGGCGGGGCCGCGCTGCTCACCGCCGCCCTGCTCGTCCTGGGCTGGGGGCACCGCACCGGGCGGATCACGCTCCTCACCCGGCTGGCCGCCCTGTCCGAGCGCGGCGTGGGCCGGGGCCTGCCCGGCTGGGCCGCGCTGCCCGCCACCGTGTCACTGCTGTCGCTGGTCACCGCCCTGCTCGGGATGTACTGGGACATCTCCCTGCACATCTCGCACGGCCGGGACGAGGGCCCGCTGGCCAACATCGCCCACTACCCCATCCTCATCGGCCTGTTCGGGATCTTCACCGCCGGAGTGCTGGCGATGGTGCTGCCCCGCGGCGAGCGCCCCGGCCGCGCCGCCGTCCGGATCACCCGTGACTGGTACGCCCCCGCCGGCGGCGTCCTGCTGGCCGGGGCCGGGTTCTACGCCCTGCTCGGCTTCCCCCTCGACGACCTGTGGCACCGCGTCTTCGGCCAGGACGTCACCCTGTGGGGCCCCACCCACCTGATGCTCATCGGCGGCGCCGGACTGTCGCTGGTCGCCATGATGATCCTGGAACGCGAGGGCCGCCGCGCCTGGCGCGGCCCCGCCGCCGACCAGCCCTCCGGCGCCGCCCGGTACGTGCGGCGCGGTATGCACGCGGGCGGCCTGCTGATCGGGCTGTCGGTGTTCCAGGCCGAGTACGACTTCGGCGTCCCGCAGTTCCGGCTCGTCCACCAGCCGCTGCTGATCGCGCTGGCCGCCGGGTGCGCGCTGGTCGCCGCGCGGCTGTGGGTCGGCCGGGGCGGCGCGATCTTCGCGGTGCTGTTCTACATGCTGATCCGCGGCGGGGTGTCGGTGCTGGTCGGCCCCGCGGTGATCGGGGAACTGCTCGCCTCGGTCCCGCTCTACTTCGCCGAGGCGCTGTGCGTCGAGCTGGCCGCACTCGCCCTGGCCCGCCGCCCGCTCGCGCTCGGCGCGGTGAGCGGCGTGCTGATCGGCACCGCCGGGTTCGCCGGGGAGTACGCCTGGAGCCAGGCCGCCTTCCGCCTGCCCTGGACGGGCGACATCCTCGCCGAGGGCATGATCATGGCCGTGGCCGGCGGCGTCGCCGGCGGCCTGTGCGGGGCGATGCTGGCCGAGGGACTGGAAGGACGGCTGCCCCGGCCCGCGGTGTCGCGGACCGCGTTCGCCGCCTCCCTCGTGGGCGTCGCGGCGGCCGTCGCCAACGGACTGGTCATCGACGTCCCCCAGAACGTGCGGGCCCAGGTCGAACTCACCGCCGTGCAGGGCACCGCCGCCGACCGCACCGCGCACGCCCGCATCGTCCTCTCCCCGCCCCGCGCCGCCGACGGACCCGCGTGGGCGGTCATCACCGGCTGGCAGGGCGAGGGCCTGCACGTCGAGCCCCTGGTCAGCGAGGGCGGCGGCGTCTACCGCACCAGCGCCCCCATGCCACTGCACGGCCAGTGGAAGACCCTGATCCGGCTGCACGACGGCCGCTCGATGGCGGGCGTCCCCCTCTACATGCCCGCCGACCCCGCCATCGGCGCCCGCGCGCTGCCCGCCCCGCAGTCCTTCGACCGCCCCGCCCAGAGCGAACGGACGATCCTGCAGCGCGAGCTGAAGACCGGCGTGCCCGGCTGGCTCTGGCTGGCCTGCTCCTCGGTCGTGCTCGCCTGCACCCTCGCGCTCATCCTCTCGCTGGGCTGGGGCGTGGCCCGCGTCTCCCGGTCGCTGCGGCCCGAGCCGCCCGCGCCGCGCTCCCCCGGGACACGGGAACGGGCCGGCGCATGACCGGCGGCGTGAGCGGCGCGAGCGGCGTGCTGGCCACGCACCCGCTGGTCAGCGCCGTCCCGTTCTTCGTCCCGACGTTCGTCGTCGTCGCCGTGATCGCCGTCATCGTCTGGCGCGACCGCCACCGCGACGACGATGACGGCGATGACGGCGATCCCGACCCGACGCCGGAGCCGGACGCGCGCGGGAGCGGGCACGGCGACGGCGCCGATCACGCGGGCGCGGACGGCTAGGGTCGGGGCCATGACCGCGCCCTCCCCGCCGCCGGCCTCGTCCCCGTCGTCCGCCTCGTCCGCCTACCTGGCGCGGCTGTTCTCCCTGGAGGGAAGGGTCGCCCTCGTCACCGGGGGAAGCTCGGGGATCGGCCGGGCCATCGCCGAGGCCCTGGCCCGGGCGGGCGCCGGCGTCGTGATCGTCGCGCGGCGGGAGGCCGAGCTGGCCGCGACCGTCCGCGACCTGGAGTCGCACGGCTGCCGTGCCGCCTGGGTCAGCGCCGACCTGGGCACCCGGGAGGGGGTGGCCCGGGCGGCCGAGGAGGCGGCCGGCGTCTTCGGCGAGCCCGACATCCTGGTCAACTCCGCCGCGGTCAACCTGCGGCCCCCGATGGGCGAGCTCGGCCAGGACGTCTGGGACACCACCATGGCGGTCAACCTGCAGGCCCCCTACCTGCTCGGGCAGCGGTTCGGGCCGGGCATGGCCGAGCGCGGCTTCGGCAGGATCATCCACATCACCTCACAGCAGGCCTACCGGGCGTTCGTGCAGAGCGGCGCGTACGGGGTGTCCAAGGCGGGCCTGGCCGCGCTGGCCCGCTCCCAGGCCGAGGCGTGGTCGCCCCACGGCGTCACCTGCAACGCCCTGGTGCCAGGCTTCGTCATGACCCCGCTCAACGCCCGGCTCTCCGACGACCCGGAGACGGTCGCCGCGCTGGCCGCCCGCACCATGGTCGGACGCAACGGGCTGGCCGAGGACTTCGCGGGCGCGGCGGTGTTCCTGGCCGGTGCGGCCTCCGGCTACATCACCGGGCAGGCGCTGTTCGTCGACGGCGGGCTGTCGGTCCACTAACCCCCGCCTCCGCAGCGGCGCACCAGCGCCTCCAGGCCGTCCATCAGGATCTCCAGGCCGAAGACGAAGTCCTCGTCGGGCCCTCCCACCCCCTCGAAGAACACCCCCTCCGCGACGATCGCGCGAAGCTCCGGGAAGTGCCCGGGGTCGGCGAGCCGTGTGAGCATCGCGCCGTAGTCGCCGATGACCTCCGCCTCGGTGGTGCTCGCCGCCTGGAACGACGACTGCAGGTCGTGGAACAGCGAGACCTCCGACCGGACGAAGTTGCTCAGCAGGATCAGCAGCGAGATCCGCGGCCCCGGGGGCAGGCCCATGCCGCGCATGGCGCCCAGCCCGGCCTCCATCCACCGCACGTTGTTGGGCATGATCGGCGGGCCGGTGATCGGCGCGCGCAGCAACCACGGGTAGCGCCCCAGCGCCTCGCGCAGCGCCCGCACCCAGGCCGACAGCGCCTCGCGCCAGCCCGCCTCGGGGTCCGGCAGCGGCGGCGGGGCGCCCAAGACCTCGTCGGTCATCAGCGCGAGCAGGTCGTTCTTGGACGGCACGTACCGGTAGAGCGCCATCGTCGACACGCCGACCTCCGCCGCGACCCGGCTCATGGAGACCGCCTCCAGGCCCTCGGCCGAGCCGATCCGCACCGCCGCGTCGATGATCCCCTTCAGCGTGAGCGCGCGCTTGGGCCCCTTGCCGGGACGCTCCCGCAGCCCCCAGGCCAGTTCGATGCCCTCCGGCAGCCCTGCGCCGTTGTCCTCGCCCATCGCGTCCTTCGGATCGGAGTTGACCGCGCCCACCTGTGCGTGTATACCCTACGCAGTACCGCGTAGCCCATACACAATAAAGCGTACGCCATACACGGAAGGCCGCCCATGAGCGAACCACCAGCCCAGACCGCCGTCGAGACGACCGGGCTGCGCAAGTCCTACGGCTCGATGACCGTCCTGGACGGCATCGACCTGCACGTCACCCGGGGCAGCGTGTACGCGCTGCTGGGCCCCAACGGCGCGGGCAAGACCACCACCGTGCGGATCCTGTCCACTCTCACCCCGCCCGACGGCGGCACCGCCCGCGTCGCCGGCCTGGACGTCGTCGCCCAGCGCAGGCGGGTGCGCCGCGCCATCAGCCTCACCGGCCAGTACGCCGCCGTCGACGAGCTGCAGACCGGCGAGGAGAACCTGCGCATGATGGGACGGCTGCGCCGCCTCTCACGCGCCCAGGCCCGCCGCCGCGCCGCCGAACTGCTGGAGCGCTTCGACCTCACCGAGGCCGCCGGGCGCCGCGTCGGCACCTACTCCGGCGGCATGCGCCGCCGCCTCGACCTGGCCGCCGGCCTGGTCACCGAACCCGCCGTGCTCTTCCTGGACGAGCCCACCACCGGCCTGGACCCGCGCAGCAGGCGCGCCATGTGGGACGTGGTCACCGACCTCACCGCCGGCGGCGTCACCGTCTTCCTCACCACCCAGTACCTGGAGGAGGCCGACCGGCTCGCCGACCGCATCGCGCTGATGGACGCCGGCCGCATCGTCGCCGAGGGCACCGCCGCCGAACTCAAGAACCGCGTCGCGGAGCAGCGCCTCGACCTGGTCGCCACCGGGCCGAGCGCGTTCGACGCGCTGGCCGCCGCCCTCGGGCCGCGCGTCGCGCACCGCGACCCCGCCCGGCTCACCGTCGGAGTCGCCAGCGACGGCACGGCCGCGCACGTGCGCGCCCTGCTCGACGAACTCGACCCCGCCGGCACGGACGTGGAACGCTTCGCCGTCCACGACACCACCCTCGACGACGTCTTCCTGGCCCTCACCGGCCGCACCGCCACCAGCACCCCCGGCCCGGACGGCGGCCCGACCGACCCGAACCACCCGGACGAGCAGGACGCCGCGAGCACCGGCGCCGGCAAGGAGGCCACCGTTGTCTGAACTCGCCGCCTGGCCCGTCCTGGCCGGCCGCAGCCTGCGCCTGACCATCCGCAACCTGGACTCGCTGCTCACCGCCGTCCTGCTGCCCGTCATGGTGCTGCTGCTGTTCGTCTACCTGTTCGGCGGCGCCATCCAGTCCGGAACGCCCGAGTACGTCACCTACGCCGTGCCCGGCGTGCTGGTCATGTGCGCCTCCTACGGCGCCTCCATGACGGCCGTGATGGTCGCCTCCGACCTGCAGGAGGGCATCGTCGACCGGTTCCGCTCCATGGACATCGGCGGCCGGACGCTGCTGTCGGGCCACGTCACCGCCAGCGCGCTGCGCAACCTGTTCTCGGTCGTCATGGTCTTCTCCGTCGCGTTCGCCATCGGCTTCCGGCCGGGCGCCGGACCCGCCGCCTGGCTGGCGACCTTCGCCCTGCTCACCGCCTTCATCGTGGCCATGTCGGCGATCTCCGCGACCGTCGGGCTCCTGGCCCGCACCCCAGAGGCGGCCAGCGGCTTCACCTTCTTCGTACTGTTCCTGCCCTACCCCAGCAGCGCGTTCGTCCCGATCGAGACGATGCCGGACTGGATGCACGGCTTCGCCCGCAACCAGCCCGCCACCCCCATCATCGAGAGCGTGCGCGGACTGCTGCTCGGCCAGCCCGTTGGCGACCGGCCCTGGACCGCACTGGCCTGGTGCGCCGGGATCCTGCTGGTCGCCGCCGCGCTCTCGGGGGTGCTGTTCCGCCGCCGCACCCGCTGACCCGCCGCGCCACCGATCCGCCGGGCCCGCCCGGGCCCGGCGCCCGGCCCAGCCCACAGGCCGGTCAGTCCCACAGGCCGGTCAGGCGGACCGCCTCGGCCGGATCGGCCGCGTACCGGACGCCCGCGAGCGGCCGGCCGTCCCCGTCCACCACCCGCCAGCCCCCGAGCTGGACGACGGGGACCCGGCCGCGGCGCATCGCCATCGCCAGCTCCGACAGCGTCCCCCACGACCCGCCGACCACGATCACCGCGTCCGCCGCGTTCACGATCAGCGCGTTGCGGGCCTGCCCCAGCCCGGTCGGCAGCGCCACGGTCAGATCGGGAGCGGCCCCGGCCCGGTCGGCGCCCGACAGCACGCCCACCACCACACCGCCGGCCGACCGGGCACCGGCCGCCACCGCGGCCATCACCCCGCCGTAGCCGCCGCAGACCACCACCGCGCCCCGCCCGGCCAGCAGCCGGCCGACCTCGCGCGCCTCCGCCCGCTCCCGCCCGGTGCACTCGCCCGGCCCGCACACCGCCACCTGCACCGCCACCGGACGCGCCGCCCGGCCCTACGCGGCGTCGTGCCGGGACGCGATCGCGTCGATCCGCGCCGCCAGATCGAAGTCCCGGCTGGTCAGCCCGCCCGCGCTGTGGGTGGACAGGGCGAAGGTCAGCGTCCGCCAGCGGATGTCGATGTCGGGATGGTGATCGGCCTGCTCGGCGGCCCGGGCGACCTCCGTCACCAGCTCGATCCCCGCCATGAACGACGGCGCCTTCACCCGGCGGCGGATCTCCTCGCCGTCCCGCGTCCAGTTGGGCAGGTCCTTGAGACGGGCGGTGATCGCGGCGTCGTCGAGCAGTTCTGCCATCGTTTCCGTCCCTTTCGCTCGCGCTGCTTGCTCGCGCTGTTCGCTCGTGGTGCCTTCCCGTGGTCCCTTCCCTCCGAGTTCTACCTCACGCCCGGCCCGATCACGAGGACGGGGCGGTCAGGTCGTAGAGGGTGGTCCCGCCGACCGTGACGGCGGTGAAGCTGCGCTGCACCCACTCCGCGATCCGCTGGGCGGCGTCGCTGCCGCTCTCGGCGCGCCTCATCATCCCCATCGAGCCGCCGCCCACGAAGTAGTGGATCTTCCGGGCGGCCACCAGCGCCTGGAACCGCTCCAGCGTCGGCGCCGGATCGGTCCCGTTGAATCCGCCGACCGCCATCACCGGCCTCCCCGTGGCCAGCTGGTAGCCCGAGGCGCTGTTGGAGCCGACCGCCGCCGCCACCCAGGTGTAGGACGCCGCGCCGGCGTTGAGCATCGCGGTCACCTCGGCCGCGGGCTTGGCCGCGTTCAGCAGCCCGCCCGTACCACCGGCCCCTCCCGGGCCGCCGGGCATTCCCCCTCCGCGCCCCGGACGGGAGCCCGGGAACGGCATGCCGCCCTGGCCCATCCCTCCCGGCGGCGGCCCGGCGAACCGGCCGCCCGCCCCGTTGCCGCCGGGCCTCCGCACGTTCACGGGCCCGCGCCCTCCACCCGGTCCGAACCCCGTCGACGGACCCGCCGTGACGATCGCACCGGTATGCGGGGTCGCGGCGGTCTCCAGCGCGTACGCCGCGGGCCCGGCGAGCCCGCACACCACCGCCGCCACCGCGGCACCCGCCGCCGGCGAACGCGGCAGGCGACCGGCGCCCAGCAGCGCGCCCGCGCTCACCACCCCGGACGCCAGCACGATCGGGGCCAGCCCCGGATACCAGTCCCCGGTACGCCCCAGCAGCACGTACGCCCAGACCGCCGTCACCAGCACCACGCCCGCCAGCGCCGCCGACGCGGCCAGGCCGCGGCGCCGCTCCCACAGCAGCGCCGCGCCCATCCCCACCAGCGCCGCGATCGGCGGGGCCAGCGCCACCGTGTAGTACTCGTGGAAGATCCCCCGCATGAAACTGAAGATCACGGCGGTGAGCAGCAGCCAGCCGCCCCACAGCACCAGCGCCGCCCGGACCGGATCGGTGCGCGGGGCCCGCCGCGTCAGCCACAGACCCGCCGCCGGCAGCACGAGCGCCGCGGGCAGCAGCCAGGAGATCTGGCCGCCGATGACCGCGCCGAACATCCGCAGCGGCCCCGCGTCCTGGTCGAGGTTGCCCAGACCGCCGACCTCGTCGCCGTTCAGCCGCCCCAGGCCGTTGTAGCCCAGCGCCAGCTCCAGCACGCTGTTGCCCTGCGACCCGCCGATGTACGGGCGGGACGAGGCCGGCACCAGCGCCACCACCGCGACCCACCAGCCCGCCGAGACCACCAGCGCCGCCCCGGCCGCCACGAGCTGCCACAGCCTGCGCCGCACCGGCCCCGGCGCCGCGACCAGGTACACCAGCGCGAACACCGGGACCACCAGGAACGCCTGCAGCATCTTGGCCAGGAACCCCGACCCCACGCAGCAGGCCGCGAACACCAGCCAGCGGGTGCTCGCCCCCTCCTGCGCGCGCACCAGACCGTAGGCGCCCAGCGTCAGCAGCAGCACCAGCAGCGCGTCGGGGTTGTTGAAGCGGAACATCAGCGTCGCGACCGGCGTCAGCGCCAGCACCCCGCCCGCCAGCAGCGCCGCACCGGCCGGGAACCGCCGCTTGACCGTCGCGTACACCGTGCCGACGGTCGCCACGCCCATCAGCGCCTGCGGCACCAGGATGCTCCAGGGGCCGACCCCGAACACCCGCGCCGCCAGCGCCATCGGCCACAGCGCGCCCGGCGTCTTGTCGACGGTGATGGCGTTGGCGGCATCGGAGGAGCCGAAGAAGAACGCCTTCCAGCTCGTCGCGCCCGCCTGCACGGCGGCGGAGTAGAAGGAGTTGGCCCAGCCCGAGGCGCCCAGCCCCCACAGGTAAAGCAGGGCGGTGCAGGCCAGCAACCCCAGCAGCGCGGGCCGCGCCCACGGCGGGTCGTGCTCGGGCCCGCGCAGCGTCCTGCGCACCGTCCTGCGTGCCGTGCTTCGCAGGCTCGCCCGCGGGCCTCCGGAGGCGGACGCCTCGTCCCGGCCGCCCGGCAGCGCGCCCGGCAGAGTGGTCGTCATCGTCAGTTCCTTCGCGAGTACGGGAGGGGACGGGCCGGGCGGCGAAGTGGAACGCCGCGCCGGCCCGCGGTCTCAAGATCAGCCCAGCTTGTAGAGCCGGGCTCCGCTGCCACCGGACGCACCGGATGCTCCGGACGAGGCGGCGGAGGAGCCGCCGTAGGCGCTCGGGTCCACGAGGGTGCCGTTCTTCTGCACCCACGCGGTGACCTCCGCGCCACCGCCGCCCTGCCCGCCCGGGCCACGGCGGCCGTCGCCCTCGATGAGGATGTGGCGGAGCCTGCCGCTCTTGACGTACTCCTGCAGCTTGGCCACCGTCATCGCCGGGTCCCGGCCGGTGAAGCCGCCCATGGCGATCACCGGCTCCCCCGTCTCCACGATGACCGACGACGCCTGCTGGGCGCTGCTCACCGCCACCAGCCAGCTCGCGCCGCCGCGGTTCTCCCGCAGGTACTTCAGCATCCCGTCGCTCACCTGCCCGCCCGGACCGCCGCCGGTGCGACCGCCGACACCGGGAGCGGACCCCGGCGGCCGGAAGCCGCCGGGCATCGCCCCGCCCGGCATCGCGCCACCGGGAGCAGCGCCACCGGGAGCAGCGCCACCGGGAGCAGCGCCACCGGGAGCAGCGCCACCGGGAGCCAGGCCGCCCGGTGCCGGGCCGCCACCGGGCATCGGACCGCCGGGGAAGCGGCCGCCGCCCGGACGAGCGCCCGGACCGCCGAAGCCGGCCCCCGTCGAGGGCCCGGCCAGCGGATTGGTGCCGTTCACCCGCGACGAGGCCGCCGACACCGCGTACGCGGCCGGACCTGCCAGCCCCGCCACCAGCGTCAACGCCAGCCCCGCGACGACCATCCGGCCCCCGCGTCCGCGCAGCGCCCGCCCGGCGACCACGCCGAGCACCGCCAGGACGGTCACCGCGGCCACCGCCCAGCGCAGCCACGGATTCCAGTCCGGTGTACGGCCCAGCAGCGCGAACGACCACGCCCCCGTGATCGCCGCCCCCACCGGCAGCACCCACGCCCAGGCGGCCGAGCGCCGGTACGCGCCGTACAGCAGCACCGTGCCCGCACCCGCCAGCGCGCCGATCGCCGGAGCCATCGCCGTGGCGTAGTACGGGTGGAAGGTGCCCTCGGCGAAGCTGAACACCACGAAGTGCACCGCCAGCCACCCGCCCCACAGCAGCAGCCCGGCCCGCCCAAGGTCGGTGCGCGGCCGCTTCCACAGCAGGAGCAGCCCCGCCACCAGCGCGATCGCCGCGTACGGCAGCAGCCAGGAGATCTGGCCGCCGAGCGTGTCGTTGAACAGCCGCCCGGCACCCGCCGCACCGCCGAAGCCGCCGCCGCCCCCGCCGGGACCGCCGCGGACGCCCCCTGAACCGCCCCCCTCGCCGAAGATCCGGCCCAGGCCGTTGTAGCCGATGACCAGGTCCCACACCGTGCCGTCGGAGCTGCCGCCGATGAACGGCCGCCGATCCGCCGGGATCAGGTCGACCACGGCCATCCACCACAGGCTCGAGACCGCCAGCGCGGCACCGGCCGCGAGCAGATGCCAGACCCGGCGCAGGACCGGGGCCTTGGCCGCCACCAGGTAGGCCAGCGCCAGCGCGGGGACGACCAGGAACGCCTGGAGCATCTTGGTGTTGAAGCCGCAGCCGACGAAGAACGCCGCGGCCGCCAGCCAGCGCAGCCGCCCGGACTCCACCGCCCGCTGGCACGCCCACGCCGCCAGAACCAGCAGCAGGACCAGCAGCGTGTCGGGATTGTTGTCGCGGTTGATCGCCACGGTGATCGGCGTCAGCGCCAGCACCCCCGCCGCGATCAGCGCCGCCGGATGCCCGGACGCCCGCCGCACCGTCGCGTGCAGCACGGCGACGGCGGCCGCGCCCGCCAGCGCCTGCGGCAGCAGCAGGCTCCACGGGCCGAACCCCATCACCCGGGCGAACAGCCCCATCACCCACAGCGCCATCGGCGGCTTGTCCACGGTGATGAACGACCCGGAGTCCAGGGCGCCGAAGAAGAACGCCTTCCAGCTCTCGGTCCCGCTCCGCACCGCCGCCGAGTAGTAGGTGTTGGCGTATCCGTTGGCCGACAGGTTCCACGCGCACAGCACGAAGGCCAGCAGCACCACGGCCCACAGCGCGGGCCTGGCCCACCGCGGATCCTCGGGCCCGCCCAGCGCGAGCCGCCGCAGCGACCCCAGCGGTCCCGGCCGTCCGGCGGGTCCGGCGTGCGCCGCGGACTCGCCGCGGGCCGCCCCGTCACGCGTGCTCCCGATCGTGTCGGTGCCGGTGAGACTCATCGCACCTGCCCTCCCGTCACTTCCTGTCCACTCCGTCCGCTCGCCGCGTCGTGCGCGTCCCCGCCCGCCCGGCCGCGGCGGCCCAGACGGCGCGGGTGGAAGATCCACGCGCGCATGAGCAGGAACCGCACCAGCGTGGCGACGCCGTTGGCCGTCACCAGCGCCAGCACCTCGACCGCGCGGGAGGCGTCCGGCACGGTCGCGTGCAGCAGCGCCAGCCCGCCGCTGCTCAGCGCCAACCCGAGCAGGAAGGCCAGCCCGCCCTCGAGCTGCTGCCGGAACGCCCGCTCGGGGCCGGTGACCCCGAAGGTGAACCGGCGGTTGGCGGCGGTGTTGCCCACCGCGGTGATCACCAGCGACAGCGCGTTGGCCCACAGCGGGCCCGTCACCGTGCGCAGCAGCACGAACAGCACCAGCTGCGCCAGCGTGCTGACCACCCCGATGATCGCGAAGGAGGGCAGCTGCCGCGCCATCCCCGCCGGCAGCTCCGCGCGCGCCCCCGGCCGGGGCCGCCCGCCCACCGGGGCGCGGAACGCGCCGGTCAGCATCCGCCGCCCCACCCGGGCCATGCCCCTCAGGTCGTCCAGCGCCGTGCGCAGCACGTCGACGCGGCTGTCGGGATCGTCCACCCAGTCCACCGGGACCTCGTGGATGCGCAGCCCGTTGCGCTCGGCCAGCAGCAGCAGCTCGGTGTCGAAGAACCAGGCCTCGTCCTCGACCGCCGGCAGCAGCGCCTGCACGATCTCGGTCCGGGCCGCCTTGAACCCGCACTGCGCGTCGGAGAACCGCGCCGCCAGCGCCGTCCGCAGCAGCAGGTTGTAGGAGCGGGAGATGAACTCGCGCTTGGGACCGCGCACCACCGCCGACCCGCGCGACAGGCGGCTGCCGATCGCCAGATCGCTGTGCCCGGAGATCAGCGGCGCCACCAGCGGCAGGAACGCGTCCAGGTCGGTGGACAGGTCCACGTCCATATAGGCGACCACGTCGGCGTCGCTGTGGCTCCACACGTGCCGCAGCGCCCGGCCACGGCCCTTCTGCTCCAGCCGCACCGCCCGCACGTGCGGCAGCCGCGCCTCAAGCTCCTCGGCGACCCGCCACGTGGCATCGGTGCTGGCGTTGTCCGCGACGGTGATCCGGAACGGGTAGGGAAAAGTGGACTCCAGATAGTCGTGCAGGCGGCCGACGCTGGCCTCCAGCACGTGCTGCTCGTTGTAGACGGGAACGACCACCTCGACGAGGCGCCGCCGCCCGCCGCCCTCGCGGCGGTCCGGCTGCGCCCCGGCCGCGGCGGCCGGATCGGTGACCAAGTGGCTCATGCGACCAACCTCGGCCGCCGGCGTGGGAGCGGCCTAAGGCGATCATTAATCCCCGATGAGAAAGATCAGTCGTCCCGCTCGGGGCCGCCGGGCAGCCAGATCCGGGCGACGGTGCCGCCGCCCCCGGCCGGGTCCAGCCGCACCTTCCCGCCGCCCTCGGTGACGACCCGGTCGACGATCGACAGGCCCAGCCCCGAACCCGGCAGGCTCCGCGCCGACGGCGAGCGCCAGAACCGCTCGAACACGTGCGGCAGGTCCTCGGCCGAGATCCCCGGGCCGTGGTCGCGGACGCTCAGCTCGCCGCCCGCCAGCCGCACCGCCACCTCCCCGCCCGGCGGGCTGAACTTCACCGCGTTGTCCAGCAGGTTCACCACGGCGCGCTCCAGCGACGCCGGATCGCCGGTCACGTACCACGGCTCGATCCGCGCGTCGATGGTCAGGCCGGGGCCGCGCGGCCGGGCCCGTTCCACCGCGCGGGCCGCGACCTCGTGCAGCGCCACCGTCTCGCGGGCCGGCTCGGCCTCCTCCGGACGGGCCAGCTCCAGCAGGTCGCCCACCAGGCTGGACAGCTCCCGCATCTGCGTCCGGACGTTCACCATCAGGTTGTGGCGGGTCCCGGGCGGCAGCTCCCGCCCGGACGCCTCGGCCCGCAGCAGCAGGTCGATGTTGGTGCGCAGGCTGGTCAGCGGGGTGCGCAGCTCGTGCCCGGCGTCGGCGATCAGCTGCTGCTGGTGGTCGCGGGAGGCGGCCAGCGCCGCGGTCATGGTGTTGAACGAGCGGCTCAGCCGGGCGATCTCGTCGGCGCCCTCGGCCGGGATGCGGGTGTCCAGATCCTGGGTGCGGGCGATGTGCTCGGTGACCGCGGTCAGCTCGTCCACCGGCCGCAGCGAGGCCCGCGCGATCAGCAGCCCGGTGCCCGCCGAGGCCAGCACGCCCAGCGCGGCCACCGTCACCAGCGCCAGCGTCAGCCGGTTCAGCGGCTCCTCGACCTGGTCGAGCCGCAGCGCGAACGACACCGCCGCCCGCGTGCCGTCGGCCGCCACGAACGAGCGGGTGTGGACGCGCACGTCCACCCGCTCCCCGTCGGCGGTCACCCCGGTGCCGTCGTGCACGGCCGGCAACGACCCGCCCCTGGCGACCCGCGCGTCGGCGGCGGTGACGGTGAGCGACCCGGCGTTGGGCACGGTGCAGGGACCGCCCGCGGAGTTCACCAGCTGCATGATCTCGTACGGGCCGGGCGGCCTCAGCTGGGCGCTGGTGGTCGTCGCCGCCGGCGAGCACTGCTCCAGCGCCCCCGTCAGCTCCCACGAACGGCGCATGTCGCGCGGGGCGGCGCCGTCCGGCTCGGGCCCGCCCGGCAGCGGGTAGCCCCGCCCGCTGGGGGCGAGCGGACCGCCCATCGCCGCCAGCCGCCGGTCGAGCTCCCTGTAGAGCTGGTCGCGCACCAGGAACCAGCTGGCGATGGCGCACGCCGCCACCGCCACGGCGACCGCCACCGCCACCAGCAGGGACAACCGCCCCCGCAGCGACAGCCGCCTCATCACGACGCCGTTCGCAGCACGTACCCCACCCCGCGCACCGTGTGGACGAGACGGGCCAGCCCCCTAGCCTCGGTCTTGCGGCGCAGGTACATCACGTACACGTCCAGGGAGTTGGAGGCGGGCTCGAAGTCGAACCCCCAGACCGTCTCCAGGATCTGCTCGCGGGTGAGGACCTGCCGGGGGTGCAGCAGGAACATCTCCAGCAGCATGAACTCGGTGCGGGTCAGCTCCAGCGGCCTGCCCGCCCGGGTGACCTCGCGGGTGGCGGTGTTCATCCGCAGGTCGTCGAAGGCCAGGACCTCGCCCGGCCCGCGGCCCGCCGGGGCGGCCATCGCGCTGCGCCGCAGCAGCGCGCGGATGCGCGCCAGCAGCTCGTCCAGCTCGAACGGCTTGGCCAGGTAGTCGTCGGCGCCGGCGTCGAGCCCGGTGACGCGGTCGCCGACCATGTCGCGCGCGGTCAGCATCAGCACCGGCATGGTGGCGCCCTGGGCGCGCAGCCTGCGGCAGGTGGTCAGCCCGTCCATCCGCGGCATGAGGACGTCCAGCACCACCAGGTCGGGCATGTCGCGCTCGACCCGCTCCAGCGCGAGCACCCCGTCGGCGGCCTCGCCCACCTGGTAGCCCTCGAACTCGAGGCTGCTGGTCAGCGACTCACGCACCGCGGGCTCGTCGTCCACGATGAGTATCCGGGCGGGCGCCGCACCGGTGCTCCCAGGCTCCATGAACACAACGTAACCAGCGCTGACGTGCGGTCATGCCGCGCGAGCCCGTTTCTCATGGTTATTTCAGGAAGTTCTCAGGCCACCGGGCCGGGCGGGGCGGTGGCGGCCGCCCAGGGGTCGCCTTCGTCACCGTCGCGCTCGCCGTCGCCGTCGCCGTCGTCTTCGCGTTCGTCGTCGCGGGAGGCGGGCGCGGTCGGGGGCGGGCCGGCGGTCGTCATGAAGCCGGCGGTGGCCTTGGCCGCCCGGCCGAGCATGCCGGTGAACGACACCAGCACCTCCCCGGCCTCCTCGACCTCCCGCTCCGCCGGGCGCGGCACCGGCCCGGCCGCGGTGGTCCAGGTGGTCTTGGCGACGTCGACCACCACGTCCCGGGCCACCTCGAACATCAGCTCGCGGAGCCGCTCGCGCATCGCCAGCCTCAGCGCCTCGCGCATCAGCTCGGCCAGCACCGCCTCGACCGCGGCGGTCGCGGCGCGTCCGGCCAGGTCGCGGGCGGTACGGGCGACCGCGCTGCCGGCCACCGCGGCCAGCAGCCCGCCGGCCGACCGGACCGTGTCGCGCACCGTGTCGCTCCCGGCGGCCCGGGCGGCGACCTCGGTGGCCACCTCGCCGGCCACCTCGCCGGCCACCTCGGCGGCGGCGGCGGTCACCGGCGTCATCGCGGCGGCCTCGCGGGCCCGCCCGCCGACGGTGACGGCCAGGTCCCGGGCGGTGTCGCGGGCGGTATCCCGCACCACCCTCAGCACGACCTCGCGGCCCGCGTCCATCGCCACGTCGGTGGCGACGCCGGCGACCGTGTCGATGGTGGAGTCGACCACCGCCTTGGTGGCCGTCTGCAGCACCGGGGCGGCGACCGTGCGGCCCGCCACGTCGAGCGCGGTCGCGGTGGCGGCGCGGGCGAGGGGGTTGCGGGCGGCCAGCCGCGCCGCGGCCACGGCCATCGGATGCGAGGCGGCCTGCCCGGCGATGGTCATGGCGGCGGTGGTGACGTCCAGGGCGGCGCCGGTGACGGCGTTGGACTCGGCCGCGGCCCGCGCCTCGGCGACCGCCTTCTCCGCCGCCGTCGTGGCGATCTTCACGGCGGCCTCGCGGGCGGCCTGCTCCACCGCCCGCATCACCGGGGTGCCGGAGAGCTGGTCCAGGACGGTGACGGCGGCGCGGCCGGCGGCCTCGCGCGCGGCCTGCCGGACGGGGTCGCTGACGGTGGTGGCCAGCCGGGCGGCCTCGACGGCGGCCGGGCCGACGCCGTTCCACAGCTCCTCCATGCGCTCGGCCGCCGCCCGGTCGAGCCTGGCCGCCAGCGGCACCGGGTCGACGACGTCGCGGTCGGCGGCGCGGCCGGTGGTCCTGTCGGCATCGCGTTCGACAGCGCGGTCGACGTCGCGCGGCGCCACCGCGCCGGGCTTCTCCGACTGTTCCTCCACGGCCACGCCCCCACGATGGTCGGGTCTTTGACATCACCTTAACCGGCCCTGACGTGATTCATCCCTTTCGCTCTTTACCCGCAGAGGCCCCCGGCTCACCGGCCGCACTCCCCGCAGGCTCGACGGGTCAGCCGGTGGTAGCCGAACGCCGCCACCGCCATACCCGCCCCCCACGCCAGGTAGGAGGGCACCGCGAACCAGAAGAACGCCTCCGGCAGGTCCAGCCCGCCCGACGGCGGGAACGGGTTCCGGCCCTGCAGCCGCTCGGCGATCATCTGGAGCAGCATCAACCCGAAGTACACGACCAGGCCCGCGGAGATCCCGGCCGCGGGCCACAGCACCAGCCGCCGCGGCACCCGGCGTCCGGCCAGGCCCGGCACCCAGCGCGGCCACACCCGCCCCCAGGAGTGGACCAGCGACAGCGGCAGCAGGGTCCCGCCGAGCAGGAACCCCAGTTCGAACAGCAGCACGGACACACCCGAGGCAAGCGGGGACTCGTCGAAGCCGACCACCGCCTGGGCACCGATCCGCACCGCGCAGCCGGCCACCGCCCCGTAGGCCGCCGCGAACGCCCAGACCGGCGTGCGTCCGGGCCGCTCCGGTGCCTCCGACGGCCCTGCGCGCCCGCAGGCGGCGCATCCGGCCCGGGTGGCCCGCTGGTACGACAGCGCGGCCATCCCGACGATCACGCCGCCTCCCAGGCATCCGGCCCGGCTCAGCGCCCCCAGCGGGAAGAACTCGATGCCCAGCCCGGGCAGGATCCCGCCGACCACGTCCAGCAGCACCATCGCCGCGGCGGAGACCAGCGTGATCGCGGTCGCCCAGGACGCGAGCAGCAGCAGCCGCCGTACCGCCCTCGACGGCCGTGACACCGCCAGTGCCGCCAGCAGCGGCACGGCCGCCCCGCACAGTCCCACCACGCCCCAGCCGTTGAGGAACACCAGGTCGTCGCCGACCGGCGACAGCTCCGCCGGACGGTGACCGAGCCGCCAGTAGGTCTGCAGCGTCCCGTAGGCGATCAGCCAGGGAATGCCGATCGCCGCGAGGTCTCGGGGCCGGGGCCGCCGCAGCGGGATCATCGTCGTCGACGCCATGCGCTCGATCCTCCGGCGGCGGCGCCCCGTGCTCCTCCCCGCACCGGCCGATCTCGTTCCCCCGCGCGGGGGAACGCGCTTGACCTCGACTCCGCTTGAGGTTGCACCGTTGCACCGGGCCCCTGGCAGGGACGCCCGCAGCAGCGGCGACGTGAGAGGACGAACGTGAGCACCTTCGAGATCGGCGTGATCCTTCCCGGCATCGCCGTCCAGCGCGACGAGGGCGTCGACCTGGCCGCGGCGGCGCGGCACGCCGAGGACGCGGGGCTGGACGGTGTGTGGCACGGCGACCACCTGGCCGTGGGACGCCCCGTCCTGGACGCCCCGCTCGCACTGGCGGCCGCCGCGGCCGCCACCACCCGGATCAAGGTCGGGACCAGCGTGTTCGTTCCCGCGATCCGCCCGCTGGCATGGGCGGCCAAGCAGATCGCGACCCTGGCCCACCTGTCGCGCGGCCGGCTGGTCCTGGGGGTCGGGTCGGGCGGCGGGCCCGGGCAGTGGGCCGCCGCGGGCGTCCCGTACGGCGAGCGCGGCCGGCGCACCGACACCGCGCTGGAACTGCTCCCGCGGCTGCTGGCGGGCGAGGAGGTCCGGCTGCCCGACGCGTCCGGCGCGCCGCCGGTGAGGCTCGAACCCGCGGTCGACATGCCGCCGGTCTGGGTCGGGAACGCCTCGGCCGCGGCGATCCGGCGTGCCGCGCGGCTCGGCGACGGCTGGTTCCCCTCGCTGATCTCCCCGGACGAGCTGGCCGGGGGGCGCCGCGCAGTTGGCCGAGCAGGCGAACGCGCACGGCCGCCGGGTGCCCGTCGTCGCGATCGGCGGGACCTGCGCGCTGGGCACCGGCCCCGGCCTGCCCTCCCGAGAGGAGCTGGCGTCGGGAATCAGCGGCGCGTACGGCAGGCCGCTGGAGGAGGTCCTGGACGTCCCGCTCACCGGGAAGCCGGAGGAGGCGGCCGAACGGCTCGCGGCCTACCGGGCGGCGGGCGCCCGGCACGCGGTCATCGGCGTCGCCGGCCCCGGCTGGCACGCCCAGGTCGACCTCCTCGCGGAAGTGCGCGCCCTGCTCGCCTGAACCTCAGGGGCCGAAAACCGGTGGCGGGCCGAGGGAGGAGCCTGTAGCGTCGCGGACGGAACTGCGGAAGGACTGCGGGTCTCCGAGGGAAGGGGAGGTGGGGTGTATGGCCGTCGCGGCGGTGACTGCTGCGCGCAGCACTCCGGCCATTCCCATTTCCCGGGCCCGGAGCTGACGCCTTCACGGCCGTCGCCGGGCCCCTTCACGCAAGGGTTCCACTCCGTTGTTCTCTGCATCTTCGCAGGCCCTGTCCGCCTATGGCTGGGACGGGGACCTGGAGCAAGCCTTCGCCCCGTACCGTGAGACGGGGCTCGTGCCCGCCCGCATCGCCGCCGTCGACCGCGGCCGCTGCGATGTGATCACCGAAGCCGGACCGATGCGGGCCGACACCGCGCCGGTGGCCTCGCCCGACCCGCTGGAGTCCCCGTGCACCGGGGACTGGGCGGCGCTGCGGACCGGGGACCACCCGGCCGTCGCCGCGCTGCTCCCCCGCCGCACCGCCATCGTCCGGGCCGCGGCCTCGGGCGAGTCACGCGGGCAGGTCCTGGCCGCCAACGTCGACACCGTGGCCGTCACCGTCTCCCTGGCCGAGCCCATCGACCTGGGACGGATCGAACGGCTGCTCGCCCTGGCCTGGGAGAGCGGCGCCCGGCCCGTGGTCGTGCTGACCAAGGCCGACCGGCTCGCCGATCCGGCGGCCGAGCACGCGCGGCTGGAGGAGGTCGCCGCGGTCGCGCCCGGCGCCGACGTCGTCTCCTGCAGCGCGGCCGACGGCACCGGCATCGACGTCGTCACCGCCGTCCTCACCGGCACGGTCGTGCTGCTGGGGGTGTCCGGCGCGGGCAAGTCCACCCTGGGCAACGCGCTGCTGGGCGCCGACGTGCTCGCCACCGGCGCGGTCCGTGTCCAGGACGGCAAGGGCCGGCACACCACCGTGCGCCGCGAGCTGCTGCCGCTGCCGGGCGGCGGCGTGCTGATCGACACGCCGGGGCTGCGCGGCGTCGGGCTCATCGACGCCGCCGACGGCCTCCAGCAGACCTTCGCGGACGTGGAGGATCTGGCGTCGGACTGCCGTTTCAACGACTGCGCCCACGACAGCGAACCCGGCTGCGCGGTGCTCGCCGCGGTCGAGGCGGGTGAGCTGCCCTCGCGGCGGCTGGACAGCTACCGCAAGCTGCTGCGCGAGAACGACTGGATCGCCTCGCGCGGCGACGCCCGGCTGCGCGCCGAACGCGAGGGCCGGTACAAGGAGATCAGCAGGTCGCTGCGGCAGCGCTACAAGATCGAGGGGAAGAAGCGGTGACCCCCGGCAGCCAGCGGCAGGGCCGCGTCTGATCCGCCGTCCCGTTCCCGTCCCGTCCCGCCGGCCGTCCGGTCGGCGGGACGGGCCCCTCAGCGGCCCTTGCGCCGGTAGGTGCGGACCGACAGCGGGACGAACACCGCCAGCAGCACGGCCGACCACAGCAGCACGGCCGCCGTGGGATGCGCGACCGGCCACGCCGCGTCGCCCGTCGCCGCGCCCGGGTTGCCGAACAGCCCCCGGGACGCGGCGGTGAGCGCGCTGACCGGGTTCCAGTCGGACAGGAACCTCAGCCAGGCCGGCATGCCCTCGGTCGGCACGAAGGAGTTCGACAGCATGGTGAACGGCAGCGACAGCGGCACCAGATGGTCGGCGGTCTGCTCGTTCTTCACCACGAGCCCCAGGTAGCAGCCCACCCAGCTCAGCGCGTAGCGCATCAGGCACAGCAGCGCGAACGCCTCCACCGCCGGCAGCACGCCGCGGTGCGCCCGCCAGCCCACCAGCAGTCCCGCCGCCGCCATGATGCCCAGGCTCAGGAAGCCGGTGAGGACGTCGGCGCCGGTCTGCCCGAACGGCACCGCCGACCTGGCCATCGGCATCGCGCGGAACCGGTCCATCACGCCCTTGGAGGCGTCGGTGGCCACCTGCATCGTGAGGGCCATGACGGAGGTGAAGGTGACCATGGAGAACAGGCCCGGCATCAGGTACTCGCGGTAGTTCCCGCCGCCGGGCACCTGGATGGCGCTGCCGAACACGTACCCGAACAGCACGACCATGATGGCCGGGAAGACGAGCGCGCCGACCAGCGTGCCGGGCTCCTGGCGCATCCGGCTCAGCTCGCGGCCGACGAGGGTGAGCCCGTCGGCGAAGGTCCACCGCACCCGTTCCAGGACGGTGGGGGCGGCCGGGGCGGTGAAGGCAGGGACGGTGGTCATCGCACGCTCTCCTTGGTCTTTCCGGTCAGGCGCAGGAAGACCTCGTCCAGCGTGGGCCGGCGCACGCTCACATCGGCGGCGTCGATCCCGGCGCGGTCCAGTTCCCGCACGACGTCGGCCAGCCGCACCGTCCCCGCGAGGGGGAGGCTGAGGCGGCCGGTGTCCGGTTCGGTCTCCGGCTCGCCGCCGGTGAGCGCGCCCAGGACGGTGCCCGCCCGCCCCACCAGGGCCCGGTCCTCCAGCACCACGTCGAGCCGGTCGCCGATGCCGCCCTTGAGCTCGTCGGGCGTGCCGGCGGCGATCACGCGGCCGTGGTCGACCACGGCGATCGAGTCGGCGAGCCGGTCGGCCTCCTCCAGGTACTGGGTGGTCAGCAGCACGGTGGTGCCGTCGGCGACCAGGTCGCGGACGCTGTCCCAGATCTCGTTGCGGCTGCGCGGGTCCAGGCCGGTGGTGGGCTCGTCCAGGAACAGCACCCGGGGGCGCAGGATCAGGCTGGTGATCAGGTCGAGCCGGCGCCGCATCCCGCCGGAGTATCCGGCCACCTGGCGGTCGGCGGCCTCCATCAGCCCGAAGCGTTCCAGCAGCTCGTCGGCCCGGCGGCGGGCGTCGGCGCGGGACAGGTGGTAGAGCCGCCCGAACATGCGCAGGTTGCCGCGCCCGGTGAGCTTCTCGTCGACGGCGGCGTACTGCCCGGCCAGGCCGATCAGCGCCCGCACCCGGTCGGCGTCCCGGACGACGTCGTGCCCGGCGATGCGGGCGGCGCCGCCGTCGGGGTCCGCCAGCGTCGCCAGGATGCGGATCAGGGTCGTCTTGCCCGCGCCGTTGGGGCCGAGGACCCCGCAGACCCGCCCGGCGGGCACGGCCAGGTCGAGCCCGCGCAGCGCGTGGGTGCCGCCGAAGCTCTTGCGCAGCCCCTCGGCCACCACGATCGGTTCCGTCATGGACCCTCCACTGGGTACGTCGTACGCGGTTTCAGTGCCGGTAGGCTAAACAACTGGGTACGACGTACGCAACTGGGATTGGTGGAAGATTCGGGGAGGAGGAGGTGGGGCCGGGTGGCCGACGGCACCGAGCGGGGCGACGACACCGCGCACGGCGACAGCAGCGAGTACGTGAACATCTGGATGCGCCCCGAGCGCCCGGCCCGCGGGCCGCGGCCCGCCTACAGCCGCGCGCAGATCACCGAGGCGGCGGTGCGGATCGCCGACGCCGAGGGCCTGGAGGCCGCCTCCATGCGCCGGATCGCCGCCGAGATCGGCACCGGCGCGATGTCGCTCTACCGGTACGTGCCCGGCCGCGACGACCTCCTGGAGCTGATGATCGACCACGTCCTCGGCGAGCTCGACCTGCCCGACCGGCCCTCCGGCGACTGGCGCGCCGACCTGACCCTGCTGGCCGAGCGCACCCGGGCGATGCGGCTGCGCCACCCGTGGATGTCCGGAATGCGGCGCGCGCGGTCCTCCTTCGGGCCCAACCAGCTGCGGATGCTGGAGTTCGGGATGGGCGCGCTGGACGTCGGCGTCCCGATCGACGACATCATGGTCCTGATGGGCCTGGTGACGGGGTACGTGGACAACGCCGTCCAGGACGAGCTGGCCTGGGAGTCGGAACGGCGCCGCAGCGGCCTCAGCAAGGAGCACTGGATGGGGCGCAGCGCCGCCTACGTCCACCAGCTGATCAACAGCGGCAGGCACCCCATGCTCACCCGGGTCGTCAAGGACGCGCGGCAGCCCCACATGGACCGCGAAGCCGGGTTCCGGTACGGCCTGGACCGGGTCCTGGACTGCGTCCAGGCCGCACTCCCCTCCGTACCGGAGCTACCGGAGGTGCCGGACGTACCGGAACCCGGCGGCGGCGCGTGACCGCGGAGACCTGTCAGCGGTCCAGGCGGCGGAACCGGCGCACCGACAGCGGCAGGAAGACCGCGACGAGCGCCAGCGGCCAGAGCACGGCCAGCAGGATCGGATGCTGCGCCGCCCAGGAGTCACCGCCCATCCCGGGGTTGCCGAACAGCTCGCGGCACGCGGCGACGGTGGCCGACAGCGGGTTCCACGCGGCGATCGCCCCCATCCAGCCGGGCATCTGCTCGGGGGAGACGAAGGTGTTGGCGACCATGGTCAGGGGGAACAGCGGCGCCCACGCCGCGGCGGCGGCCTCGGGCCTGATCATCAGCCCGACCAGGATGCCGACCCAGATCAGCGCGAACCGCAGCAGCAGGAGCAGCCCGACCGCGGCCAGCGCCCTGACCGGGCCCTGGTTCCAGCGCCAGCCGACGACCAGCCCGCAGCCGACCAGGATGGCCAGCTCGAGCACCGAGTTGATCAGGTCGGCCAGGCTGCGTCCCAGCACGACCCCCGACGACGACATCGGCATCGAGCGGAACCGGTCGGTCACCCCGTAGGAGGCATCGGTGGAGACCGCGGTGAGCGTGGTGGCGACGCCGAACATCATGGCCTGGCCGAACATGCCCGGCATCAGGAACTCGCGGTAGTCCCCGCCGCCCGCCACCACCATCGCGCTGCCGAACACGTAGCCGAACATCAGCACCATCATGATCGGCCACAGCAGCTGGTAGGCGATCACGCTGGGGTTGCGCAGCCAGTGGATCAGGTCGCGGCGGGCCACCGTCCAGCCGTCGGCGACCGCCCAGCGCAGCCGGTCCGGTGCGGTCCGGGGCGGGGACGGCGGAACGGGCGGCGCGGGCGGGACGGGCGGGCTGGACGCGGTCAGCGCGGTCATGCCGCCACCTCCCGTCCGGTCCCGCCCGGGCCTCCGGCCGGCGCCGGGCCGCCGTCCGGCCCGTCCGGCGGCGCGTCGGCCGGGGCCGTGGCGGCGCCGTGGCCGGTCAGGCGCAGGAACACGTCGTCGAGGGTGGGGCGGCGCAGCGTCACGTCCTCCACCGCGACGCCGTCCTCGGCGAGCGTCCTCATGATCTCGGTGAGCGCCCCGATGCGGTCGCGGACCGGGGCGTCGACGCGCCGGGCGTCGGGGTCGACGCGCGGCTCGGCCCCGGTGACCCGGGCGACGACCTCGGCGGTCCGCGCGAGACCCTCCGGCTCGCGCAGTACCAGGTCGATCCGGTCGCCGCCGATCCGCGACTTCAGCCGGCCGGGGGTGTCGTCGGCGATCACCCGGCCGGAGTCGAGCACCGCGATCTGGTGCGCCAGCCGGTCGGCCTCCTCCAGGTACTGGGTGGTCAGCAGCACGGTCGTGCCGCCGTCGACCAGGGCGCGGATGGCGCGCCAGACGTCGTTGCGGTTGCGCGGGTCCAGGCCGGTGGTGGGCTCGTCCAGGAAAAGCACGCGCGGGGCCAGGATGAAGCTGGCGGCCAGGTCGAGCCGGCGGCGCATGCCGCCGGAGTAGTGCTTTACGCGCTTGCGCGCGGCCTCGGCCAGGCCGAACTGCTCCAGCAGCTCGTCGGCCCGGCGGCGGGCGGTACGGGCGTCCAGATGGTAGAGCCGCCCCCACATCTGCAGGTTCTCCCGGCCGGTGAGGATCTCGTCCACGGCCGGGTGCTGGCCGGCCAGCCCGATGCGGTGGCGGACCTCGGCGGACCGGCGGGCCACGTCGTACCCGGCGACGCGCGCCCGGCCGCCGTCCGCCCGCAGCAGCGTGCTCAGGATCCGGACGGCGGTGGTCTTCCCCGCGCCGTTGGGTCCGAGCAGGCCGCACACCGTGCCCTCGCGTACCGCCAGGTCGAAGCCGTCGAGGGCGGTGGTCGCGCCGAAGCGCTTGCGGACCCCCTCGGCGACGACCGCGGATGCCGTTGGCTCCACAGCGAGCTCCTTCTTTGGGACATTGATGTCCCATTTAGGGTGGCACGAATCCCATGATGGTTGTCAAGTGATACGTTTTGGCCGATGAGCACGACCGAGATCCCCGAGTCCGGCGCCCGCGGACGCACCCGCCGCGCGATCCTGGCGGCCGGCGCGTCCGTGCTGGCCCGCGACCACGGCGCGACGCTGGCCGACATCGCCGACGCCGCGGACGTCGGGCGCAGCACCCTGCACCGCTATTTCGCCGACCGCCGGGAGCTGATCAGGGCCGTCGTCGACGACTCCCTGGAGGCCCTCGAACGCGCCACCGAGGAGGCGCAGATCGACGACGGGCCTCCGGTGGAGGCGATGCGCCGGCTCATCGCGGCCATGGTCGGGGTCGGCGAACGGATCGTGTTCCTCTGGGGAGACCCCCGGGTGCTGGAGCAGTACGGCCCGCCCACCAGCGCCGACGCGGAGTGCGAGGGCGAGGTCCCCTCCGTCGACGACCCGGTGCTGCGGCTGATCGAGCGCGGCCAGCGCGAGGGCGTGTTCGACCCCGAGGTCCCCGCCCACTGGATCCAGCACGTGATCTGGTCCCTGGTCTTCACCGCGTTCGAGGACGCCGAATCCGGCGTGCTGCCGCGCCACGGCGTCACCTCGACCATCATCCGCACGTTCGAGAACGGCGTCCGGGTCCGGACCTGACCGGCCGTGCTCAGGGGACGCGACGCGCAGCGCGCCGAGCTCGCACGGCTCGCCGAGGCGGCCCGCGCCGGGCGCAGCGGCGTGCTGGTGGTGCGCGGCGAGGCGGGCATCGGCAAGACCGCCCTGCTCGACGAGGCCGCGCGCCAGGCCGCGCGACGGGACTCCGGCGGATCGGACGTGCCGCGCGTGCTGCGCGCCACAGGGGTCGAAGCCGAGGCGGCGCTGCCGTTCGCGGGCCTGCAGATGCTGCTGCGGCCCGTACTGCCGCGCCTGGACGCCCTGCCCGGCGCGCAGGCCGACGCGCTGCGCGGAGCGCTGGGCCTGGCCGCGACCGGGGGCGGAGACCGCTTCCTCGTCGGGCTGGCCGTCCTGACACTGCTGTCGGAGCTGGCGGCGGAACGGCCCGTGCTGTGCCTGGTCGACGACGCGCACTGGCTCGACCCCGCCTCCGCCGACGCCCTGGTGTTCGCCGCCCGCCGCCTCGGCGCCGAGGGCGTCGCGCTGGTCTTCGCCGCCCGGGACGGCTTCGACGCGCCCGGCCTGCCCGAGCTGGAACTGGACGGCCTCGGCCGCGAGGCCGCCGCCGGGCTGCTCGCCGATCGCTCGCCGGGCCTGGCCGCGCCGCTGCGCGACCGCATCCTGAAGGAGGCCGCCGGCAACCCGCTCGCGCTCATCGAGCTGCCCGCCGGGCTGAGCGAGGAGGAGCGGTCCGGGCGGGCGTCCGCCCCGGCGGCGCTGCCGGTGACCGGCCGGGTGCTGGCCTCCTTCGGCGTTCAGATCGACCGGTTGCCCGAACCGTCCCGGCTGGTCCTGCTGGTCGCCGCGGCCGAGGGCGGCGGCGAGCTGGGCACCGTGCTGCGCGCCGCCGGGCAACTGGGCGCCGGCGCCGCGGACCTCGCCCTCGCCGAACGGGCCGGGCTGGTGCAGGTCACCGCCGTGTCGGTCGCGTTCCGGCACCCGCTCGTCCGCGCCGCCGCCTACCAGGGCGCCCCGCTCGCCACCCGCCTCGCCGCGCACCGCGCCCTCGCCGCGGTCCTCGACGGCGACCGCCGCGCCCTGCACCGCGCCGCGGCCTCACCCGTCCCGGACGAGTCCGTCGCCGCCGAGCTGGAGCGGACCGCCCAGCGCGCCCGCGACCGCGGCGCCCTGGCCTCCTCCCCCGCCCTGTACGAGGAGGCCGCGCGGCTGAGCCCCGGCGGCGGCGACCGCGCCCGGCGCATGACCCGCGCCGCTCAGGCCGCGATCACCGTCGGCCGCACCGAGCAGGCCGGCGCGCTGGCGGAGCGGGCGCTGGCGATGACCGGCGACCCGCTGCTGCACGTCGGCCCGACCATGGTCCGCGCGACCGTCGAGCACGAGCGCGGCACCCCCGGCGGCAGCGCCCGGCTGCTGGCCGGCAGCGCCGAGCCGATCGCCGGCGACGATCCCGGGCTGGCGCTGACGCTGCTGGTCATCGCGGCCGGCAACGCCTGGTCGTCCGCGGAGGAGGCGGCGCTGCGCCGGGTGGCCGGCCTGGCCGCGGACCTGATGCCCCGGGTTCCGGGCGCCGCTCCGGTCGCCGCCGCCCTGGTGGCGCTGGAGCGGCTGGCGGCCGGCGACCACGCCGCGGCGCTGGCGCCGCTGCGCGACCTGGTCGGACGATCCCGGGCCGAGCCGCACGAGAGCCTGATCGTCCGCCTGTTCGTCATCAACCTCGCCCTGCTGCTGGGCGACGACGCGGCCGCGGCGGAACTGGCCTCCGGCGACGCCGCCCGCAGCCGCGGCCTGGGGCTGGCCGGGGCGCTGCCGCTCACCCTCCAGATGCTCGCCCAGGCCCAGGCCGCCGCCGGCCTGCACCGCGACGCCAGAGCGGTCGCGGCCGAGGCCCTCGGGTTCGCCCGCGACACCGGGCAGAGCCACCGCGAAGGCCGGATCGCCGCGGTCACCGCCCGCCTCGCGGCCATCGAGGGCGATGCCGAGGGCTGCCGTGAACTGGCCGGACGCGCCCTCGCCCGGGGCGACGGCCATGACGAGGCCGCGGCCGCCGCGGGCTGCGCGCTGGCCCTGCTCGACCTCGCGCAGGGCCGGTACCAGGAGGCGCTGGACCGGCTCGCGGAGATCGTCCAGGGGCCCGCCCGGCACACCGCGGCCGTCCGGTTCGCGACCGGGGACCTGGTGGAGGCCGCCGTGCGGGCCGGGGCTCCCGGACGGGCCGACGGGCCGTTCCGGCGGTTCGCGGCCTGGTCGGAGGCGGCCGGGCCGCCGTGGGCCCGGGGCGTCACGCTGCGCTGCCGCGCCCTGCTCGCCCCGCCGCGCGAGGCGGGCGGGCTGTTCGAGCAGGCGGCCGCGGCACACCGCGAAGACGGCGGGAGGCCCTTTGAACGCGCCCGTACCGAACTGCTCCACGGCGAATGGCTGCGCCGGGCCAGGCGCCGCACCGACGCCCGCACGCCTCTGCGCTTCGCGCTGGCCGCCTTCGAGCGGCTCGGTGCCGCACCGTGGACCGAACGCGCCCGCGCGGAACTGCGCGCCAGTGGCGAGACCGCACCCGAGAGCACGGCCGCGGAGGAGCGGCTGGCCGCGCTCACCCCGCAGGAGCTCCAGATCGTGCGGCTCGCGGCGGGCGGGGCGAGCAACCGCGACATCGCCGCGCGGCTGTTCCTCAGCCGCCGGACCGTCGAGTACCACCTCTACAAGGCCTATCCCAAGCTCGGGATCACCTCCCGCGCCGAACTGTCCCGCTTCACCGCCCCGGTGCCGCCACTACCGTGATTCCACGGATTCGCCCGTGCCGACCCGCCTCCTAGCCTCCTCACCAGTGGTTCAACGCTGAACGAAGGAGCCGGAAATGAGCAGGGCGATCGCTTTCCACGAGCCGGGCGGACCCGAGGTACTGCGGCTGATCGAGGTGCCCGACCCGCAGGCCGGGCCGGGCGAGGTGCTGATCCGGGTGAAGGCCGCGGGGGTGCAGCCGTTCGACGTCGCGGTGGTGGAGGGCTGGCTGCCCGCCGGGGCCGAGGCCGCCTACCCGCGGATCCCCGGCAACGAGTTCGCGGGCGTGGTGGAACGGACGGGCGAAGGCGTCGCCGGATTCGCGCCCGACGACGAGGTGCTGGGTTTCGGGCTGCTGCAGGCCTACCAGGAACGGCTCGTCATCCCCGCCGACCAGATCACCGCCAAGCCCCCGTCGATGCCCTGGGAGGTGGCGGGCGGTTTCAGCGCCGCGGCGCAGACCGCGCACATCGCGCTGGGAGAGCTGGCGGTCGCCTCCGGCGACACGCTGCTGGTGCACGGCGCGGCCGGGGCGGTCGGCACCGTCGCCGTCCAGCTGGCGCGGCTGGCGGGCGCCACCGTCATCGGCGCGGCCCGCGAGGCGCACCATGACTACCTGCGGTCGCTGGGCGCGCTCCCCGTCGGCTACGGGCCCGGCTTCACCGGACGGGTGCTGCGCTCGGCGCCCGAGGGCGGGGTGGACGCCGCGCTCGACGGCGTGGGCGGCCACGCGCTGGAGGCGTCCCTGGACCTGGTCAAGGACCGCGCCCGGATCCTCACCCTGGTCGAGCACGGCAAGGCGGGCGAACTGGGCATCCGGGTCACCCCGCCCGCCCGCTCGGCCGCGCGGCTGGCCGGGCTGGCCGACCTGTACGCGCGGGGCGACCTGACGGTGCACGTCCGCGAGACCTTCCCGCTGGAGCGGGCCGCCGACGCGCACCGCGCGTACAAGGCCGGGAACATCCACGGGAAGATCGTCCTCACGATGGACTGACACCGCCCGGCGGCACCGGCGGCCCGGCCGGGCCGGGCGCCCCCGCGGCGCGGGCCGCGCGGGCGCCCAGCTCGCGCAGGTACTCGATCAGCTCCGGCGGCTCGTGCACCTCGAACTCGCAGCCCAGCATGATCAGGCGGCTGGCCAGCCACTCCAGCGTGTCGGCGTGCCCGTTGAGGCGGCAGCGGTGCGCGTCGATCGGCTCGATCTCCTCGGGGCTGTCGCCCAGCCGCCCGCGCACCCGCTCGGCGGGCAGGTGGAGGGTCGCGACCGCCCGGTAGGTGGGCGCCAGCGAGTAGATCCGGTCGAGGACGAAGGCGGCCGCGTCCCGCCCGGGCGGTTCGCGCGGCTCGAACCGCTGCCCGACGGGACGCGGCTCCGCGACCCGGTCGACCCGGAAGATCCGCCAGTCGTCCCGGTCGTTGTCGAAGGCGACCAGGTACCAGCGCCGCCCCGCCGGCACCAGCCGGTGCGGCTCCACCAGCCGCCGCGACGCGGCCCCGTCCACCGACTCGTAGGCGAAGCGGAGCCGCTCCCGGCCGGCGGCGGTCGCCGCCAGCACCGCCAGCGTCTGCGGGTCGACCCTGGGGCCGTCCCCCCACTCGGGCAGCGGGACGGTGACCGCGTTCAGCGCGGCGACCCGCCGCCGCAGCCGCGACGGCAGCACCTGCTCCAGCTTGGCCATGGCCCGCAGCGACGCCTCGCCGATGCCCTCGACCGCGTTCCCAGCCGCGGTGCGCAGCCCGACCGCGATCGCCACCGCCTCCTCGTCGTCCAGCAGCAGCGGCGGCATCGCCGTGCCCGCGACCAGGCGGTAGCCGCCGACCGGGCCCATCGTGGCCTGCACCGGATAGCCCAGGTCCCGCAGCCGGTCGATGTCGCGCCGGACGGTGCGGGGGCTGACCCCGAGACGTTCGGCCAGTTCGCCGCCGGCCCACTCGCGCGGTGTCTGCAACAGCGACAGCAGGCTCAGCAGCCGTGCCGAGGTGTTTCCCATGCCGTCGAGGATGCCCGAAGTCGCGGACAGGAACTGACCTAGATGCCGTCTAGCGTGCCGGGCATGACGACGAACACCGGGGTCAGCCCGTTCCGCATCGACATCCCGCAAGCCGACCTCGACGACCTGCACGACCGCATCACCCGGACCCGCTGGGCGCGCGCCCTGCCCGGCGAGGACTGGAGCCGGGGCGTGCCGGTCGGGGTCCTCAGGGAACTGGCCGAGTACTGGCGCGACGGGTTCGACTGGCGGGCGCAGGAGGCGCGGCTGAACGGGTTTCCCCAGTTCACGACCGAGATCGACGGGCAGGACGTGCACTTCCTGCACGTCCGCTCGCCCGAGCCCGGCGCGCTGCCGCTGGTCCTCACGCACGGCTGGCCCAACTCGTTCGTGGAGTTCACCGACCTGATCGGCCCGCTCACCGACCCGCGTGCCCACGGCGCCGACCCGGCGCAGGCCTTCCACGTGGTGGTGCCGTCGGTGCCCGGCTTCGGCTTCTCCGCGCCGCCGCGCGAGACCGGCTGGAGCGTTGACCGCACCGCCCGGCTCTGGGCGGAACTGATGGCCCGGCTCGGCTATGACCGGTACGGCACCCAGGGCGGCGACCTCGGCGCCTACCTCGCCCCCGCGGTCGCCAGGGCCGACCCCGCCCACGTCGTCGGCGTGCACATCAACGCGGGCTTCGGCATGCCCACCGAGAAGGACGTGCCGGAACTGACGCCCGACGAACTCGCCCAGTACCAGGAGATGCAGAAGTGGATGGGCGGCGTCGACCACCACTCGCTGCTGCGCGCCGCACCGCAGACCTTCTCCTACGGCTGGAACGACTCCCCGGTCGCGCAGCTGGCCTGGCTGCTGCACAAGTTCAAGGAGTTCGGCATGTCCGTGTCGCCCGCCAAGGGGGCTGAGGCCGGGCAGGCCGGCGCAGAGGCCCTGTCCTGGGAGACGGCGCTCGACCGGGACCTGTTCCTCACCAACGCCACCGTCTACTGGCTCACCGGCACCTCGGGCACGTCATCCTGGTTCATGTACGACACCACCGAATTCGCCTGGCCCGAAGGGCAGACCGCCGTGCCGACCGGAGTGTTCGAGGGACCGCCCGCGATCCGGCGCCTCGCCGAACGCGACAACACCATCATCCACTGGCCCGAGGGCAACGCCGCCGCGCACTTCGCCGCCATGGACGCCCCCGCGCTCCTGGCCCGCGAGATCCGCGCCTTCTTCGGAAAGGTCCGCTGAGGTGACCGTGCGAATGACCTGGGACGAGGTCCGCGCCCGGCGGCTGGAGCGGCACGCGCTGTCGGCCCCCTCCACCGGGGCGCGGCCCGCCGGGATCGTGACCGCGATGGCGGGCGTGCACGCCCAGGTGCTGTCGGCGGCCGAGCTGGGGATCGCGCTCCGGATCGAAGGCGCTACCCGGCTCGACGTGCGGGAGGCGCTGTGGGGCGACCGCAGCCTCGTCAAGACCTACGGGCCGCGCGGCACCGTCCACCTCCTGCCCGCCCGCGACCTGGGCATGTGGGTGGGGGCGCTGACGGCACTGCCGCAGGCGAACACCCCTCCCCCCGATCAGCGGCTGACGCGGGCGCAGACCGACGAGATCGTCGCGGCGATCGGCGACGCCCTCGCCGACGCCGAGCTGACCGTGGACGAGCTCACCGACGCGATCGTCGAACGCACCGGCCCGTGGGCGGGGGAACTGACGATGCCGGCCTTCCAGGGCATGTGGCCGCGCTGGCGGCAGGCCCACCACGAGGCGGGCATCAGGGGCGTCATGTGCTTCGGCCCCAACCGGGGCCGGAAGGTCACCTACACCAATCCGCACCGCTGGCTGCCCGGCCTGCGGCCCATGGACGCCAAGGCGGCACTGGGCGAGCTCGTGCACGCCTACCTCCACGCCTACGGGCCGTCCACGCCGCAACGCTTCGCGCACTGGCTGAGCACGCCGGTGACCTGGGCGAACGAGCTGTTCGACGCGCTGGGCGGGCGGCTCGAACGAGTCGAGGTCGAGGGCGCCGCCGCCTGGGTGAGCGCAGGGGACACCGCCGCGCCCGCCACCTCCCCGAGCGGCGTGCGGCTGCTGCCCTACTTCGACACCTACGCCTACCGGGTCGGCAACCAGCCGCCCGAGTTCCTCTACCCCGGCAAGGCCGCCGAACGGGTCCTGGGCGGCAACTTCCAGATGCTCCTGCTGGACGGCGAGGTGGCGGGGCTGTGGCACCAGCGCCGTTCCGGGCGCAGGCTCGCCGTCACCGTCGAGCCGCTGGTCGCCCTCTCCCCCGCGCGGCGCGAGGAACTGGACGCCCAGGTCGAGCGCGTGGGAGAGATCCTCGAGGCCAGGCCCGAGCTGACCATCGGCACGGTCACCGTGGGCGGCCACGCCTGATCGCCGGTTGACCTCAAGGGCGCTTGAGGTCGCAGGATGGCCGTCGACACCGATCACCGTCCCGAACGAGGTGCGCCCGTGACCGCCGACCCCGGCTTCTACTCGATCATCGACTACACCGTCGACGGCCCCGACACCCAGCGCGACCTGGTCGAGGCGTTCGCCGAGATCCAGGAACGCTGGGTGCGGTTCTACCCGGGCTACCGTTCCGCCCGCTTCCTGGTGGGCGTGGAGGGCACGCGCGTCTACAACGTGGTCCACTGGGCCAGCGAGGCCGACTTCCGGCACTTCGAGGAGGTCTCCGACACCGAGGGCCGGATCGCCGCGATCCAGCAGGCCCTGAACGGGCTCAAGGGGAAGGCCGAGCCGCGCATGACCGAGTCCCCGCGCTACACCGTGGCGCGGGAGGTGGGACCGGGCCCGCGCAAGACCGGCTCCTGACGGGCACCCGCCGGCCCCGGGCGGTCAGGGCATGGGGGTGAGCAGTTCCTGGAGCCGGTCGAACTGCTCGAGGACACCCTTGGTCATCCCGACCGACACCGCGTAGTCGAGCACCTCCTCCGAGGGGAACCTGGCCTGGTAGCGCATGCTCGTGCCGCCCTCGACCTCCTCGAAGGTGACGGTCTCGACCGCGGGCGGCTTCTCGGGCTCCGCCCCGGCCGCCGCCTCGGGGGCCGAGGTCCGCACGAACCGGGCCGGCGGGTCGACCTCCAGGAACTCGCCCGTGAAGACCACGGTGGCCCCGTCGCCGATCCGCCACCGGCCGCCGGGCCGCACGTCCATCTCGGTGACCTCGGCCGTCGTACCGTGCGGCCCCCACCAGTGCGGAATGTGCTCGGCCGAGGTCATCGCCGCCCACACCAGGGCGGGCGGCGCGGGGAACACCCGCTCGACGATCAGCTCGTCTCCCTCGGCGACGACACCGGTCCGCTCGTCGCCCAGCTCATGTCTCGCCATCGTGCCCTCCTTCCGTCCACCCTCTGACCTGCTCGGCGGCTCTCCCGGTTACGCGCCGGGACGGAAAACTTTGCGTCATCGTCCCGAGCGTCACCGTGACCCTTTCGGAGGCCGGGGCGGTGACGGTCGGGTTCAGTCCTTCGAGCGCCTGATCCGGACAACGTTGTCGGTGCGGGTGCCCTGCTCTCCGTCCGGGGCGGTCCATTCGCGCGTCACCGATTCGCTCACCTCGACCTCCCAGCGGCCCTCCTCCAGGTCGAAAGAGTCGATCATCTCCGTGAGCGTCGGGAAGTGCGCCTCGTGGTCGCGGTGGCGTTCCGTCGAGGCGAATCCGGCGTGCCCGGCCACCAGCAGCACGCCGCCGGGCGCGACGGCCGCCGCGGCCGACCGCATGATCCGCTCTTGCGGCAGTTCCACCGGGGAGTGCAGGAAGTGCGCGCAGACCAGGTCGAACGAGCCGGCGGGAAAGGAATCGCCCAGGTCGTGCCGCTGCCAGTCGATCGCGTCGGCCACCCCGGCCTCGGCGGCGTGGCCGGCCGCCCGCTCCAGGGCCACGGCGGAGATGTCGGCCGCGGTGACCCGCCAGCCGCGCGCCGCCAGCCAGATCGCGTCGCCGCCCTCGCCGCAGCCCAGGTCCAGCGCCGTGCCGGGCGGCAGGTCCGCCACCTCGCGGACCAGCAGCGGGTTGGGCCTGCCGCTCCAGATCCGGTCGCTCTTGCCGTAGAACTCCTCCCAGAACTGCTCGGCCGTCTGCTCGGCCGTCTCGTGGGCCGGGGATCCCTCTGTCATCGTGCGCCCTCTCCGCTCGAACACCCGGGGCGCCGGCACGGCGCCCCACCGGGTGACAGCCTGCGCGAGATCCGCGCTAACGACAAACTTCTTTGCCGTTTCAGCAAAAGGGGCCGCCTCCGGCGGGCCTCACTCGTTCAGCCAGGACGCCGAACGATCGAGCCACAGGTCCAGCAGCGTCCGGTCTCCGAAGATCTCGACACCGCCGGCGGGACGCCCGTACAGCAGCATCACCAGGTCGGTCAGTGGACCGCGCGCGGCCACGGCGGCCTTCTGGTGGGCGTGCCGCCAGACCGGGCGGTCCCCCGTAAGGTCGACCAGCCACTCGCCTGCCGCGCCCGGGGAGGTGCCGGTCGCGTGGAAGTGCAGCGTGCGGCCGGGGCCGAGCAGCGCGGGACGGCCCGGAGCCTCCCGGTAGGCCTCCGGGGACGTGCCGTACTCCATCCACTCGTCCAGCATGCCGAGGGCGACGTCCTCGTCGAGTGTGTACGCGGCGCCGGTGACCAGTGCCGCGTCGGCCCTGGTCACGGCGGTCTCGAACGCCATGCGGCGGGCCCAGAACGCGGCTGAGGCCACGCCCGGCACCGGTGTCCACACCTCGGCTTCGGGGCCCGCCGCGGCCAGCGTCTCCGCCAGCCGTTCGGCGCCCTCGGCCAGCCGGCCGTCCAGGGCGGCCGCATCCTCGTCGGCAGGGGCGGACTCGTCGTCGTCCCGGCCCTCCGGCGGCGTCCCGGCGGCTCGGGTGCGGACCACTTCCTCGGCCCGGCGGTGGGCGCCGCCGAGGTGCCGGAGCAACCGGCCGAGGGTCCAGTCCGGGCGGGTGGGCACCGGTGCCGTCAGATCCGCGCTGTCGGGTTCCTTGACGGTCTCCCTCAGCAGTTCGGTCTGGCGGACGATCTCGGCGCGGTGGCGGTCGAAGCTCAGTGGCGGCATGGCACACCACGCTAGCGATGCGGCGCCGCCCCGATCTCACCGTGCTTCCTCCCCGTCTTGAGACTTTTGCCCGCAGCTACCGGCAAAGCCCCAGGGAGACCTAGCGAAAAGGCTAGACGGAAACTTCAATGAGACGCTTGAAGGTATGAGAACAAGGGCGCATATTGACGACAGCCCGGAAAAGACCGTTCGTCAAGAATCCGCCACCGAGCCCGCCGTCGAGGTCCGGGGCCTTCGCATGCGGTACGGCACCACCGACGTGCTGGGCGCGGTGGATCTGCGGGTGGAGCGCGGCGAGGTCGTGGCCCTGCTCGGCCCGAACGGCGCCGGCAAGACCACGACGATCGAGATCCTGGAGGGCTTCCGCAGGCGCTCCGCGGGCGAGGTGCGGGTGCTCGGCACCGATCCGGAACGCGGCGACGAGGCGTGGCGGGCGCGGCTGGGGATCGTGCTGCAGTCGTGGCGCGACCACGGCAGGTGGCGGGTCGGCGAGCTGCTCGCCCATCTGGGCCGCTACTACGCCCCCTACGGCGCGCCGGGACGCCCCCGCCCCCACGACGTCGCCGAACTGCTCTCCCTGGTCGGGCTGGCCGAGCGGGCCGGCGCCAGGGTCGCCGACCTGTCCGGCGGGCAGCGGCGCAGGCTGGACGTGGCCGTCGGCATCGTCGGCCGTCCCGACCTGCTGTTCCTGGACGAGCCGACCGTCGGCTTCGACCCGCGGGCCAGGCGGGAGTTCCACGGCCTGGTGCGGCGGCTGTCGGACCTGGAGGACACCGCGATACTGCTCACCACCCACGACCTGGACGAGGCGGAGCGGCTCGCCGACCGCATCCTGATCCTGGCGGGCGGCCGGATCGTGGCGGACGGCACCCCGGCGCGGCTGGCCGCGCAGGTCTCCCGCGAGGCCGAGGTCCGCTACAGCCTCGACGGCGAACCGCGGGCCCGGTCGGTCGAGGACGCCACCGGTTACGTGCGCGGGCTGTTCGAGCGCCACGGCGACGCCGTCGGCGACCTGGAGGTGCGCCGGGCGAGCCTGGAGGACGTCTACATGGAGATGGTCAGGGAGTTCGAGTCCGGCAAGGCCGCGCAGGCTCCCGCCGAGCTCACCGCCGAAGCCGCCGGGGAGGCGGCGTGAGCGGGCAGGCGGTCGCTTTCAGGGCCGGGCTGGAGCGCGGGCGGATCGAGTTCCGGCAGAGCGCCACCAGCGTGCAGGAGGTGTGGGGGGCGCTGTTCTTCCCGGTCGTCGCGCTGGCCGTGATGTACATGCTGAGCGGCGGCACCGTGCCGGGCGCCGACTTCTCCCTCGGGTCGCAGGCGGTCCCCGGCATCCTGGCGATGAACATCGTCCTCAACGGGATGGTCTCGGTGGCCATGACGCTCACCACCGAACGCGAGGACGGCACGCTGCTGCGCGCGAAGGCGACGCCGAACGGCATGACCGGCTATCTCGTCGGCAAGGTGCTCGGACGGGCCGGGATCACGGTCGCCGGGCTGCTGGTGCCGCTGGTCGCGGCGGCGTTCCTGTTCGACGGGCTGGAGTTGGGCGCGGTGTCGTCGTGGGCGACGCTGGCGTGGGTGCTCGCGCTGGGGCTGCTCGCCGCGCTGCCGATCGGGGCGATCCTGGGCTCCCTGTTCAGCAGCCCCCAGGGGATGGGCGTGGTCATGCTGCCGATGATGGGGCTGACCGTGATCTCCGGGGTGTTCTACCCGGTCACGGCGCTGCCCGAGTGGCTCCAGTGGATCGCGCAGGCGTTCCCGCTCTACTGGCTGGGGCTCGGGCTGCGTTCGGCGATGCTGCCGGACGCGGTGGCCGCGGCCGAGATCGGTGATTCCTGGCGGCACCTGGAGACGGCCGGCGTGCTCGGCGCGTGGGCGGTCGCGGGACTGGTCGTGGCGCCGGCGGTGCTGCGGCGGATGGCGCGGCGCGAGTCCGGATCCAGCGTCGCCGCCCGGATAGAAAAAGCCGTACAGCGTACAGTGTAGGGTTCTCCGAGTTTCCCCCACCTTTGACAGAAGGGTCTTCGTGGTCTCCAGCCAGCAGCCGGGCGGCGTCCGCCGCTCCGGTCACCGCGCCGCCGACGCGCACGACCTCATCCAGGTCCGCGGCGCGCGGGAGAACAACCTCACCGGCGTCTCCCTCGACATCCCCAAGCGGCACCTCACCGTCTTCACCGGGGTCTCCGGCTCCGGCAAGTCCTCCCTGGTCTTCGACACGATCGCGGCCGAGTCACGGCGGCTGATCAACGAGACCTACACCGCGTTCATCCAGAACTTCATGCCGAGCCTGGCCCGCCCCGAGGTCGACGCGCTGCGCAACCTGAGCGCGGCGATCATCGTGGACCAGGAGCGGATGGGCGCCAACTCGCGCTCCACCGTGGGCACCGCCACCGACGCGCACACCATGCTGCGGATCATGTTCAGCCGGATCGGCACGCCGCACGTCGGACCGCCGCTGGCCTTCAGCTTCAACGCCGCCGAGGGCATGTGCCCCGCGTGCGAGGGGCTCGGCCGGGTCTCCGACATCGACGTCGACGAGCTGGTCGACCGGGAGCTGTCGCTGAACGAGGGGGCGATCAAGGTCCCCGGCTTCGGCGTCGACACCTACTACTGGCAGCTGATGGCGAACTCCGGCCTGTTCGACCCCGACCGCAGGCTGAAGGACTTCACCGCCGCCGAGTGGGAGGACTTCCTCCACAAGCCCGCCACCAAGATCAAGATCGAGAAGTACAACCTCACCTACGAGGGCCTGGTCGTCAAGGTCCGGCGGCTCTACCTGGCCAAGGACCGCGAGTCCATGCGGCCGCAGGCGCGCGAGTTCGCCGACCGGGCCGTCAAGCTCACCCCGTGCCCGGACTGCGGCGGCGCACGGCTGAACGAGGCCGCCCGGTCCTGCACGATCGACGGCCGCACCATCACCGAGTGCTCGGCCATGCAGATCAGCGACCTGGCCGAGTTCGTCCGCACGGTCCGCGATCCGGCCGTCGGACCGATGCTGGAGGCCCTCCGCGACACCCTCGACTCGATGGTGGAGATCGGCCTGGGCTACCTGAGCCTGGACCGCGAGTCCGGGACGCTGTCGGGCGGCGAGGCGCAGCGGGTGCGGATGGTGCGGCACCTGGGCTCCAGCCTGACCGACGTCACCTACGTGTTCGACGAGCCCACCGCCGGACTCCACCCGCACGACATCCAGCGGATGAACGACCTGCTGCTGCGGCTGCGCGACAAGGGCAACACGGTGCTGGTCGTCGAGCACAAGCCGGAGATGATCGCGATCGCCGACCACGTGGTCGACCTCGGGCCGGGCGCCGGCGCGCAGGGCGGCCGGCTCTGCTACGAGGGCGACCTGGACGGGCTGCGCGCATCCGGCACGCTCACCGGCGACTACCTCGACCACCGGGTGGAGCTGCGGGACAAGCCGCGGACCCCGAGCGGGCACCTGCGGATCGAGAACGCCTCCTTGCACAACCTGCGCGATGTCAGCGTCGACGTCCCGCTGGGCGTCCTCACCGTGGTCACGGGCGTGGCCGGGTCCGGCAAGAGCTCCCTCGTCCACGGCTCGCTGCCGCGGCGGGACGGCGTGGTCGTCGCCGACCAGTCGCCGATCCGCGGGTCGCGGCGGTCCAACCCGGCCACCTACACCGGGCTGCTCGACCCGGTCCGCGCCGCGTTCGCCAAGGCCAACGGCGTCAAGCCGGGCCTGTTCAGCGCCAACTCCGAGGGCGCCTGCCCGGCCTGCAAGGGCATCGGCCTGATCTACACCGATCTGGCGATGATGGCCGAGGTCGCCTCGGTGTGCGAGGAGTGCGAGGGCCGCAGGTTCACCCCGGAGGTGCTGTCGTACCGGCTGAACGGCAAGAACATCAGCGAGGTCCTCGGCATGCCGGTGGCCGAGGCCCGCGAGTTCTTCACCACCGGGCAGCCCCGGGTGATCCTCGACCGCCTGGCCGCGGTCGGGCTCGGCTACATCGGCCTCGGGCAGCCGCTCACGACCCTGTCGGGCGGTGAGCGGCAGCGCCTCAAGCTGGCCATCCACATGGCCCGCAACGGGTCCACCTACATCCTGGACGAACCCACCACCGGCCTGCACCTGGCCGATGTGGACCACCTTCTCGCCCTGCTGGACCGGCTGGTGGACGACGGCAACACCGTCATCGTCATCGAGCACCACCAGGCCGTGATGGCGCACGCCGACTGGATCATCGACCTGGGACCGGGAGCCGGGCACGAGGGCGGCCAGGTCGTCTTCACCGGCACCCCCGCCGAACTGGTCGACGAGGGGACCTCGCTGACCGCCGTGCACCTCCGCGAGTACGTGCACCGGCCGTGAACGGTGGGCCTGCGGGGCGGCGGCGACCGCCCCGCAGGCCCACCGCGTCACACCAGGTCAGAGCCGAGCACCACGGCGCCGGCGGGAGGGGCTCAGACGTCGCGGCGGTGGACGACGGCCACCGCGATGATCACCGCGACGAGCGCCCACGCCCCGTACACGGTCCAGGCCTCGGCGATCCCCACCGGATAGCGGGCGGGCACGTGCCGTGCCGCCGGATTCTCCACCAGCGCCGACCACGCCGAGACCGGCATCGCGTTGCCGATCTCCTTGACCCACCGGTAGGTCTCCCCCATGAACAGCCTCGGCAGCACCGCCAGCACCACGACCACGGCCACCACCGTGCCCGCGACGTGCCGGACCAGCGCGCCGAGGGCCATGCCGACCAGCCCGCACAACGGCGCGAGCAGCGCGGACGCCGCGACGGCGCGCAGCGCTCCGGGGGCGCCGAACGGCAGCCCGATGCGCACCTCGGCGTAGAACGCCTGGGTCAGCCCGAACGAGGAGGCGGCCACGACCGCGCCGAACACCAGCAGGGCCGCCGTCACCACGGCCGCCTTGGCCGCGATCACCTGGCGGCGGGCCGGCACCGCGGCGAACGTGGTGCGGATCAGCCCGCCGGCGTACTCGCCCGACACCGCCATCGCGCCCACCGCCCCGGCGATGATCATGAGGATCAGGTAGGCGTCCGGGACGAACGCGGCGTGCGCCGGGTCGATCGCCAGCCGCTGCTCCTCGGTCCCGTTGGCCTGGATGAGATGGACGTTGGAGCGCGCGGAGTTGGCGCAGATCCCGACGACGGCCAGCGCGCCCGCCGCCAGCACGCCGTAGGTCGAGCGCAGCGACCACAGCTTGGTCCACTCGGCGGAGAGGAGGTGACCGAACCGGGCCCGGGGCTCGGCGGCGCCCTCGCGGCGGGCCGTGGACGTCGCGCCGCCCTCCGGCATGCTCGCGGTGCTCATCGGCTCCGCCCCTCTTCCCCGCCCGCGCCGCGGAACTCGGCCTCGCCGGCGGTGAGCTCCATGAACGCCTGCTCCAGGCCGGAACCGCGCGGCGTGACCTCGTGCAGCATCACCCGGTGCTCGAACGCCAGCTCGGCGATCCGCGCCGCGCCGATCCCGCTCACCACGCACGTCCCGTCGTCCTCGCGCCGCAGTTCGGCGCCCTCCGCGGTCACCAGCGCGGCCAGCGCCGCCGGGTCCGGCGTGCGCACGGCCACGCCCGCTCGGGCGCCGCGGGCCGCGAACTCCTCCAGCGGCTCGGACGCGACCAGCCGCCCCCGGCCGATCACGATGAGATGGTCGGCGGTGTGCTCCATCTCGCTCATCATGTGGCTGGAGACGAACACCACCCGGCCCTCGGCCGCCAGCCGGCGCAGCAGGCCGCGCAGCCAGCGGACGCCCTCGGGGTCCAGGCCGTTCAGCGGCTCGTCGAACATCAGCACGGGCGGGTCGCCCAGCAGCGCCGCGGCGATCCCCAGCCGCTGCCGCATGCCCAGCGAGAACCCGCCCACGCGGCGGCGCGCCGCGCCCGCCAGGCCGACCTCCTCCAGGACCTCCGCGACCCGGCGGCGCGGGACGGCGTTGCCGCGGGCCAGCGCGGACAGGTGCGCCAGCGCGCTGCGCCCGCCGTGCACGTCGGCCGCGTCCAGCAGGGCGCCGACGTGCCGCAGCCCGCGCGGCCGGTCCCGGAACCGGCGGCCGCCGACGGTCACAATCCCGGCGGTGGGCTCGTTCAGGCCGAGGATCATCCGCAGCGTCGTGGTCTTCCCGGCGCCGTTGGGGCCGAGGAAGCCGGTGACGACCCCCGGGCGCACGGTGAAACTCAGCGCGTCCACGGCCGTCACCCGGCCGTAGCGCTTGGTCAGTTCAAGGGCTTCGATCACCCGGCCCACGGTGCCGGAGGCCGCCGGGGCGGGGCATCGGACCACGGTCGGCAAACCGGCGGCGGCCGCGCGGCGGCCGTCGACCGCGGATGTAGGCCACCGGTCCGATGCGCCGCCACCGACCGGCCCTTACGATCACGGCATGGACGTGACGCCGCCTCCACCGCTGATCAGGCGGCTGCCGCCGGGAACCTGGACGGCGCTGGCCTGGATCGCCGCGCTGGCCTACTCCTACGTCACGAGCGTCCGGCTGCCGGGCGAGGTGGAGGATCTGCGCCCCTCGCCGGTCTTCTCCGAGCTGTGGGCCGGGCACCTCTACAGCCTGGCGGCGGCCGCCGTGACGACGCTGGCGGGCAGCGCGCTGCTGGGCCGCCGCCCGCTGCCCGCGCTGGCGCTGCTGCTCGCCGGCTCGGTCTTCATGGCGATGGCGCTGAACTCGACGGAGATCACCTTCGAGCAGTTCCTGGCCGCCGAGGTCGCCCTCTGCCACATCGCCCTGACGCGTCCCCGCCGTGTCTCGGCCGCCGCCGCGGCCCTCGCGCTCGGCACGCTGGCGGGGTACGCCTCGGTGCGGCTGCTCCTCGGCTACCCCATCGGGACGGCGATCGAGCTGGCCGTGGGGCTGACGGCCGTCATCGCCTGGCTGGTGGGCCACTCGCTGAGGCAGAGCCGGGAGCACGCGCGCACCCTCAACGCCCAGGCGGTCACGGCCGAACGGCTCCGGATCGCCCGCGAGCTGCACGACATGGTGGCGCACAGCATCGGCATCATCGCCATCCAGGCGGGCGCGGCCAAGATGGTCCTCGACACCCGGCCCGCGGCGGCGGGCGAGGCGCTGGGCGCGATCGAGAGCGCCAGCCGGGAGACGCTGGCGGGGTTGCGCCGCATGCTCGGCGCGCTGCGCCGCGCGGAGGCGCCGGCACCGGGCGCGGCCACTCCGGGAGCCCCCGGAGAACCGGCCTCCCCCACCGCGGCGGTGCCGCCCGCCGGGTCCGCGCCCGGGCTGGCGGACGTGGAGCGGCTGGTCGCCGCGACCTCGGCCGCCGGCGTCCACGTGGAGGTGCGCTGGCGTGGCGACCGCGATCCGCTCCCGCCCGAGATCGACCTGTCGGCGTACCGGATCGTGCAGGAGGCGGTGACCAACGTGGTGCGGCACGCCGGCGCCCGCCGCTGCCGGGTGACGATCGACCGGAGGGACGAGGAGCTGTCCATCGAGGTGGTCGATCCCGGGTGCGGCGGGCGCGGCCACGGCCACGGCACGCCGGGAGCCGGGTACGGCATCGTCGGGATGCGCGAGCGGGTCGGGCTGCTGCGCGGCGACTTCGCCGCCGGACCGCGTCCCGAGGGCGGATTCCGGGTCGCGGTCCGGCTGCCGCTGCCCGCGAGGGTCGGATGAGCGTCCGGGTGGTGCTGGCCGACGACCAGCCGCTGGTGCGCGCGGGCCTGGCCATGGTGCTGGCCGACGCCCCCGACCTGGAGCTGGCCGGGGAGGCCGGGGACGGCGCCGAGGCCGTGCGGCTGGTGCGGGAGCTGCGGCCCGACGTGGTCGTGATGGACATCCGGATGCCCGGCATGGACGGCATCGAGGCCACCCGGATCATCACGGCCGGTCCCGGGACGGCCCGCGTCGTCGTGCTGACCACCTTCGACGACGACGACTACGTCTACGGCGCGCTGCGCGCGGGCGCCTCCGGCTTCCTGGTCAAGGACATGGCGCTGCCGGAGATCCTCGCGGCGATCCGCGTGGTGGCGGCCGGGGACGCGCTGATCGCGCCGAGCGTGACCCGCCGGCTGATCGAGGAGTTCGCCGCCCGGCCCGAGCCCTCCCCCGCCCCCTCCCCGGCCCGGATCGTCCCGCCGTACCGGCCGGACGGCGGAGCCGGCATCACCGGGCGGGAGCGCGAGGTGCTGACGCTGATCGGCGGCGGCCTGTCCAACGCGGAGATCGCGGCGCGGCTCGTGCTCAGCGCGGCGACCGTGAAGACGTACGTGACGCGGCTGCTGGCCAAGCTCGACGCCCGCGACCGGGTGCACCTGGTCATCATCGCCTACGAGATGGGCCTGGTCTCCCCCTCGAACCGCTGACCCGCGCCGATCCGGCCGGTGCGGCGTTACCGGCGGGCGGGCGGGATCACGTGGTTGGCCCGCAGCAGGCCGTGCGGGTCGTACCGCGCCCTGAGCCCGGCGAGCCGCGCGTGGTCGGCGGGCGCGAACGCCGACCGGACCTCGTCCTCATCGAGCGGGCCGTAGCTGAAGTTCAGGGACCGTCCGAGCGCGTGCGGGGCGAACGGCGCGAGCGCGTCGTCGTGGTGGCCGCGCACAGTCTGCTCCTCGCCCGGCTCCACCGGCGACAGGATCATCACCGAGTACGCCGCGTCCCGGTGGCCGACCGCGTTGGCGGTACGCGGCGCGCGGGAGAGCGCGCCGCCCAGATGCCGCAGCCCCACCACGGACATGACAGGCGCCGCCAGGCCCGCCGCCTTCGTCAGCCCGGCCAGCGCCCCGGCGTCGAGATCGCGCACCAGCAGGTTCCGCGAACGGTAGGCGTGCGGCTGGTCGGGCTCGTCGAACACCGCGCCGGACTCGGTGTACGGCAGCACGCGCAGCGTGTCGCGCAGGACCGGGCCGAGGGAGCGCAGTGGTTCCACCAGGCGGCGCGCCTCGTCCTCGGTGCCCAGGTAGGAGATCTGGATCTGGGCGACGTGCCGTCCGCGCAGGGGCTCCGGCAGCATCGGCAGGTCCGGGTAGGGCAGCATCGACACCGCCGAGCTCATCTCCTCGGGGACCCCGGCGGTCCAGCGCCGCCAGGCGTCCAGAACCTCGGGGACCTGCCCGGTGTCGAAGAACAGGCCGCCGCCGTAGATCCGGTCGACCGGCATGAGGTCGATCTCCATGCCGGTGACCACGCCGAGGTTGCCGCCGCCCCCGCGCAGCGCCCAGAAGAGGTCGGGGTCGGAGTCCGACGTGACCCGGTGGGGCCGGGCGTCCAGGGTGACCAGGTCGACGCGGCGGACGTGGTCGGCGGCGAAGCCGTACCGCCGGGCCATGAGACCCGCGCCGCCGCCCAGCGTGTAGGAGACGGCGCCGACTCCGGGGAAGCTGCCCGACAGCGGCGCCAGGCCGTGCGGCGCGGCCGCCTCGATGACGTCCCGCCAGGTCGCCCCGGCCTCGAACCACGCTGTGCGGGCCTCGGGGTCGACGCGGACGGCGGTCATGCGGCGGGTGCTGACCAGCACGCCGCCGGTGGGGCGGGCGAGGCCGTGGCCGGTGGCCTGCACCGCCAGGGGCTCGCGGTGCTCGGCGGCGAACGCGACCGCGGCGCGGACGTCGTCCTCGCCGGCCGCGGCCACGACCGCCGAGGGTCGGTGCGGGTCGAGGAGCTGGAAGCCGATCCTCTCCTCGTCGTATCCGTCGGCGCCCGGCGCGTGGACGGGGCCCCGGGTGCGCGCGGCGAGTCGCTGTGTCGTGTCGTTCATGCGCCCCACGCTAGGAGCCCTTGAGGACACATCTTGTCCTCAAGGGCTGGCATTCTTGGACGGCATGGACGCGGAAAGGGACTCGGCCCGCAAGGACATGCCCGGGAGGCTGCTGCGCCTGCTGTCGCTGCTGCAGAGCCGGCGCGAGTGGTCGGGCGCCGAGCTGGCCGAGCGGCTCGGCGTCACGGGCCGCACGGTGCGCCGCGACATCGACCGGCTGCGCGCGCTCGACTACCCGGTGGAGAGCACGACCGGCACCGCGGGCGGCTACCGGCTGGCGTCCGGCCGGAACCTGCCGCCGCTGCTCCTGGACGACGAGGAGGCGATCGCCGTCGCCCTCGGCCTGGTCACGGCGGCGGGCGGCAGCGTTGCCGGGATCGAGGACAGCTCGATGCGGGCGCTGGCCAAGCTGGAACGCGTCCTGCCCGCGCGCCTGCGCCCCCGGCTGGCGGCCCTCGGCGGCGCCGCGGAGGCGATCCCCGCGCGCGGCGCGCCCCGCGTCGATCCCGGGGTGCTGGCCGTCCTGGCCTCGTGCTGCCGGGACCGGCAGCCGCTGATCTTCGACTACCTGAGCCGGGCCGGGGAGCCGAGCGCACGCCGCGTCGAGCCGCACCACCTGGTGACCCTGCAGGGACGCTGGTACCTGATCGCCTACGATCCCGGCCGCGCGGACTGGCGCACCTTCCGCGTCGACCGGATCGGGAGCCCCGTGCCCGCGCACGGCCGCTTCGCGCCACGCGACCTGCCCGCGCCCGACGCGGCGGCCTACCTCACCCGGTCGCTGGCGGCGGCCGCGTACCGGTACTCGGCCCGGCTCGCCGTCGGGCTCGGCGCCGAGGAACTGCGGGTCCGGCTGTTCGCCCACGTCCCCGGCGAGATCGAACCGCGCGGGCGGGAGGCGTGCACCGTCCGGCTCAGCGCCGAGTCCGCCGAACTCGTGGCCCAGTACGTCGCCGCGCTCACCGCGCTCGACGCCGATGTCACGCTGGAGGACGCCTCCGAAGAGGTCATCGCCCGGCTCCGCGGCCTCCGGAGCCGGCTGCCGGAAGAGGAATCCTCCGGTTAGAGGGCGTCCCGGTTCAGCGGGACGCTCCAGCGCAGCACCGTGCCGCCCCCGGAGCGGGATTCGATGCTGAACGCCCCACCCAGGCCATGGGCGCGTTCCTCCATGTTCCGCAGGCCGCTGCGCCGCACGTCCTCGGGGACGCCCACGCCGTCGTCCTCGACCCGCAGGACGAGCTCGTCGCCGCCGACGTGGACGGTCACCGCCGCCCGCGTGGCACGGGCGTGCCGGGCGACGTTGGACAGCGCCTCCTGGACCACGGCGAGCAGATGCTCGGCGATGTCCTCGGGGACGTCGGTGTCCAGGAGCCCGTCGAAGCGCTGGGAGGGGGCGAAGCCCAGGCGTTCGGCGGCGTCGTCGACGATGCCGTGCAGGCGGCTGCGCACGCTCTGCCGGTCGTCGGCGGTGGTCTGCAGGGCGAAGATGGTGGAGCGGATCTGCCGGATGGTCTCGTCGAGATCGTCGACGGAGCGCTGGATGCGCCCCGCCACGTCCCGCTTCTCGGTGATCTTGATCGCCGACATCAGGGTCATGGCGGTGGCGAACAGCCGCTGGATCACGGTGTCGTGCAGGTCCTTGGCGATCCGGTCGCGGTCCTCCAGCAGGGCCAGCCGCTCGGCGTCCCGGCGCCGGTCGGCCAGCTCCAGCGCGACCGCGGCCTGCGCGGCGAACGCCTCCAGCAGCCGCTGCGCCGAACCGCTGAACACCGCCCCGCCCGGCCGGTTGACCACCGACAGCACCCCGCGCGCCGAGGCCCCCAGCCCGAGCGGCACCACCAGCAGCGGCCCGAGCTCCGGGTCGGAGAGCGCGGGCACCCCCTCCGCCACGCCCCGGCCGTCCTCCAGCCGCACCGCCGATCCCCCCGAATAGACGTGCCCGGCGATGGCGTGGTCGATCGGAATGCGCAGTCCCGCCAGTTCGGCGGCGCGATCGCCGTCGGCGCCCGCCACGACGAACTCGCCCCCGGGCCCCTCCGCCAGGGCGACCATCGCCAGGTCGGCCTCGGCGATCTGCCGGGCCCGCTGCGCGACCAGCGCGGTCACCTCGTGCGGGTCGGTGCCCGACAGCAGCGCGGTCGACACCTCCGCGGAGGCCTCCAGCCACCGCTCCCGCCGCCGCGTCTCCTCGTACAGCCGGGCGTTCTCGATCGCCACGCCCGCCGCGGTGGCCAGGGCCGTGACGATGACCTCGTCCTCCTCCTCGAACCGCCCGCCACCGGCCTTCTCGGTCAGGTACAGGTTGCCGAACACCTCCTCGCGCACCCGGATCGGCACGCCCAGGAACGTGTGCATCGGCGGATGCCCCTCGGGAAAGCCGTACGACTCGGTGTGATCGGCGATCTCCGGCAGCCGCAGCGGACGCGGATCCTTGATCAGCAGGCCCAGGATCCCGAGTCCGTGCGGCCAGTGCCCGATCGCCTCGATCTCCTCCTCGCCCACCCCCACCGTGATGAACTGGACCAGCCGCTCCCCCTCCTCGCTGATCACGCCCAGCGCCCCGTAGCGGGCGTCGACCAGGGTGGTGGCGGCCTCGGTGATCCGGCGCAGCACCGTCTCCAGATCCAGCTCGCCGCCGATCGACACCACCGCCTCCAGCAGCGCGTGCACCCGGTCACGGGTCCCCCGCGCCGCCTCCAGCCGCGACTGAAGCTCGGCCAGCAGATCGTCCAGCCGCATCTGCGGCAGGATCACCCTGGCGCGCTCGTCGCCCGAACGCCGCTCCTGCGCCACCGGCCCAACCCCTTCACATGCCCTCGGCCGTCCCCTCACCGGATCCGGGACCTTGGTCCCGCCGCCGGCGGGGCCCACGGTCCTTCCTGCGCGCCGCCCCGCCCGCTAACGTCAATTCCATCACCGATCAAGATCGGGGGGAACGGTGGGCACCGAAGGGCGGCGGACGGAGGGCGGCGACGTGATCCGGGTGTTCCTGCTGGACGATCACGAGGTCGTCCGGCGCGGCGTGGCCGCGCTGCTCTCCGCCGAGGACGACATCGAGATCGTCGGCGAGGCCGGCACCGCCGAGCAGGCCCTGGCCCGGATCCCCGCCGCCCGGCCCCACGTCGCCGTCCTGGACGTGCGGCTGCCCGACGGCGACGGCGTGACCGTCTGCCGCGAGGTCCGCTCCGCCATGCCGGAGGTCGCCTGCCTCATGCTGACCTCCTTCGACGACGAGAACGCCCTCTTCGACGCCGTCATGGCGGGCGCCGCGGGCTACGTCCTCAAGCAGATCCACGGCTCGGACCTGGTCGGCGCCGTCCGCACCGTCGCCTCGGGCCAGTCCCTGCTCGACCCCCGCTCCACCGCCCGGATGCTCCAGCGCATCCGCGACCGCGACGAGCGCAAGGACCCCCTCGAGGCCCTCACCGGCCAGGAGCGCCAGATCCTCGAGCTCATCGGCGAAGGGCTCACCAACCGGCAGATCGGCGAACGCATGTTCCTGGCGGAGAAGACCGTCAAGAACTACATCTCCCACCTCTTCGCCAAGCTCGGCATGAGCCGCCGCACCCAGGCCGCCGCCTACGCCGCCCAGCTCAAGGCCCAGCGGGCCAAACGCGACGATCACGAACGCTAGCCGGGCCGGGCGACCGGCTGGAGATCAAGCCAGAAGGCTCAGAACTCCTCGCTGATCACCGCGTCCGCCGGGCGCCGGACCGAGTCGAGCTCGGGGCCCAGCGGCACGCCGAGCCGCAGCAGCATCTGCGGATACCGCCCGTTGCAGAACCGGGCGCGGATGAAGTCGCGCAGTTCGGGGATCTCCAGCGCCTGAGTGTGGAACGCGGCCGCCAGGCCCTCGTCGGAGGCGGCCCGCAGCAGCATCCGCTGGAGAGCCTGGCCGGCCCGGATCCAGTCGCGCGGCGTGTCGCCCGGCGTGGTGATCAGGAGGATGACCCCGGTCCCGGGCCGTGTCCCACCGGTCTCATGAACCTCCTGAACCTCATCGGCGATGTCCTGGGCGCCCCAGCCGTGCCCCCGGGCGAAGTCGCGGCCGGGGAAGTCCGGCTCGGTCCGCGGGGACCCTGCCGGATAGGCGCTCTCGTGGACTCCGTCGCGGCGTCCACTGCCCGGCACCGGGGCCCAGCGCGCCGCCTCGCCCGCATGGGCGGGATCGAGCCGCTGCACGTGCTCGGCGACGCGGGTGAGGCCGGCCAGCGCCTCCTGGGTGTGCGTCTCGACCGCCTGGATCAGTTGCGCCCCCTCCTGCTCGACCTCCCGCTTCAGAGCCGGCAGCAGCGAGGGCGGCGCCCCGGCGCCCCGGAACGCCCCGCGATGGGCGCGGCGCCGGTGGACCGCCGCGTAAAGCCTCAGGTCCTGCTCGTCGCCGGGGGTTCTGGTCCCCAGACGGACGTCGGCCAGCAGATGGGGCCGGTCCGGATCGGGCAGCACGTCGGTCTCGGCCTCGCGTCCGAGGGCCCGGATCGCGATCCGCAGCGTGCACAGCGCCGCACCGCAACTGATCAGCATCTCCCTGCCGCGGGGGTCGGCGGCGCCCAACCGGCGGTCGTCGTCGGCGCGCACGCTGACCCGCGAACCCCGCACGCCGAACGTCCACGGCTGGGTGTTGTGCACCGACGGCGCCCACACCGCCGCCTCCACCGCCTTCCGGACGATCCGCGCCGTCTCCTCCGCGGCCTCCCGCCCCACGTCGGCCGTTCCCATGGCGATCCCTCCCCCTCGATGGCCTGCCACCAGCCCACCACCCGGCCGCGGGGCACGGTCAGGGGCGAAGGTCCTCTGTCGCGGGACGCGGGCCTCGGCCGATGGCCGGGGACCCGACCTCGGTCCTGGCGGCCCACCGACCTTGGGACGCCTCAACCGGGACCTTGGTCCCTACTCACAGCGAGTGACGACGACGAAGGTTATGGAGAGATTTACGGATTTCCACCTAGAAGGCAGGACAATGAGCATGCCCCGACCGGCCGCCCAGGGAGGGCTCCCGCAGCTGACGGCCTCCATCAAGGGCTCGAGCGGCCCGGTGACGCGGCTGGGCGCGAACGGTGAGCTCGACCTCGCGACCGCCGGGGCGTTCGGCGCCCTGCTGGCCGACATGATCACACCCGACCGGCCGAGCGTCGTCATCGACGCCTCCCGGCTGCGCTTCTGCGACTCCCACGGGCTGGCCGTCCTGGAGATGGCCGACGCGCTCGCCGGGACGTGCGGCGGAACGGTCAGGCTGACCCGCGTACGGCCGCTGGTGACGAAGATCCTGAAGATCACCGGCCTGGAGGAGCGCTTCGTCGGCTCCGCGCCGCGCTGAGCCGGTCCGGACCCGCCCGGAGGAGGGCCCATGGAGACCACCGTTGAGAAAGTGATGACCACCGATGTGGTGACCGTTCCGGAGACGGCCTCCTTCAAGGAGATCGTCGAGGTACTGCGCCACCATCGCATGCACGCGGTTCCGGTGCTCGACGCCGAAGGCGGCGTCTCCGGGATCGTCTCCGCCGAAGACCTGATCCTGAAAGAGGCCGACCCCACCGCCGCGGAGGGCGAGCACCTGCTGGCCACCAGGCGCCGGCACCGCGAGTGGCGCAAGTGCGCGGCCGCGACCGCGGCGGAGCTGATGACCGCGCCCGTGCACACCATCGGCCCGCACGTCACCGTCCGCGACGCCGCCCGGGAGATGCGCCACCGCCGGGTCGGCCGGCTCCCCGTGATCGATCCGCGCACCGGCGCCCTGACCGGCATCGTGACCCGGTCGGACCTGCTGCGCGTGTACGACCGCCCGGACGAGGAGATCAGGCGCGACATCCTCGCCGAGATCTCCGACCGCAGCATCGGGCCCGACCCGGCCCGGCTCGAGATCACCGTGGAGCAGGGCTGCGCTCAGGTGCGCGGCAGCGTCGACCTCCGCTCGCGCATCCCGACCCTGATGCACGACATCCGCCGCGTCGAGGGGGTCGTCTCCGCGCAGTCCCACCTGGAATGGGGAACCGACGACCTGATCACCCGGCACTACCCGTACATGTGAGGGAAGGCCCGGCGGCCCGGCGCCGTGCAGAACAGGCCGGTAGGGATTGAGGACTTTCGGCCCTGATGGGCGGATCCCAGGACGGGCAGGCTGGGGCCATGCCACTCGACCATGGCGGGCTGGAGATCCTCGACACCGAGGAATGCCGGTCCCTGCTCGCCACCACCCCCTTGGGGCGCATCGTCTTCACCGACCGCGCGCTGCCCGCCGTCCAGCCCGTCAACTACGTCCTCGCCGACGGGGACGTGGTCATCCGCACCTCCCCCGCCTCCCGGCTCGCGACCGCCGCGGGCGACGCCGTCGTCGCCTTCGAGATCGACGACTTCGACACCGCGTCCAGGACCGGCTGGTCCGTGGTCGTGATCGGACGCGCCCGCGCCGCCACCGGCAGCGCCGAACTGGCCGCGCTGCGCGCGCTGCCGCTGCGGTCCTGGGCGCCCGGCGATCACGACCACTTCATCCGCATCCACCCCCAGCTGATCTCCGGCCGCCGCATCCCGGACTACTCCGCACCAGCCGTGTGAGCCTCGCATTCCGCGGAAGAGCGTCAGTTTTCGCGGGCGGGCTCGCCGAAGACGCGGGCGTACAGATCCATGGCGTGCGCGCTGCGGGACGGCGCGCCGGGGGCGAGCCGGAAGGTGGGCTCGCCCCCGGCGTCGCGCCCCGTGGTGAGGAACAGGCAGCGGACGGGCGGATCGGCGTGCACGCGGTGCGCGAGTGCGTACAGGTGCGTCACGAACACCGCCCGGACGCCGACCTCGGCCAGCCCCCGCAGGATCTCGGCGGCGATGTCGGAGCCCTCCCGCTCGTTGGTGGAGACGAACGACTCGTTGCACAGCACCAGCGCGCCGGGCCGCAGACGGTCGACGACCGAGCTCATCCTGGCCAGTTCCTCGTCCAGCTTGCCGTGCGCCATCGAGCGGTCCTCCTCCCGCCGGAAGTGGGTGAAGACGCCGTCGGCGGGCGACGCGGCGAAGCTCCGCGCCGCGACGAACATCCCGCCCTGCATCATGAGCTGGGCCAGGCCGACGCTGCGCAGGAAGGTCGTCTTGCCGCCCCGGTTGGCGCCGGTGACCATGATCAGACCGGCGCCGTCGGCGTCGACGTCGTTGTCCACCACCGCGCCGCCGAGCGACAGCGCCAGGCACGGCTCGTACAGGCCCCGCGCGGAGAGGGCGCGGTCGGCGGGCGCCCGCGGTTCGGGCAGGCAGACGGGCAGTCCGGCCCCGGAGAGGGCCTCGGCGAGGTTGAGGCAGCCGACGTAGAAGCCCAGCTCGTCCCGCAGGGCGAGGAAGAAGTCGCGGACGTGCTCCGCGGACTCGGCGGCGGCCCCGGCGACGTCCTCCAGGATGAGGTCCCGGAACGCGGCGATCGCACGCCAGCTGTCCTCGTGCTCGGCCGGGACAGTGTAGGTCAGTCCGGATCTGCGGAACCTCCGGGTGGACGGCGAGCGGCCCTTCCCCGGAGGTTCGTGCAGCCGGAAGCCGACGCTCTTGTTCCCGGGCCCCAGGCGGACGCTGACGATGATGCCGTGCTCGAACCGCAACTGTTCGACGACCGCCTCCGCCTCGCGTAGGTAGTCCTCGTCCGTCTCGGCACGGATCGACGCGAACAGGCGGGTGAAGCCGGTCGACCGGAACCGCCGTCCTTCCCCGGACGCGAAGGCGCGCAGGCGGCGCAGATGGTCGCAGAGCTCCTCCAGGACGCGCAGTGCCCGGTTCAGCATGCCCTGCGGGCGCCCGGCCGCCCCGCTCCGGAAGATCTTCTCCTCCGCCGCGACCGCCTCGTCGGCCAGGTCGTAGAGCGCCCGGACGGGCGAGGCGTTGCGCAGGCAGTCGTCCAGCACCTCCTGCCGGTAGACGATGGCGGCCGGGTCGGTGAGCGGCGCCGAGATCACCGACCGGGCCACGGCCAGCAGGCGTTCGTCTCCACGGGCCATGGCCGTCCACAGGTGCTCGAGCCGCAGGTCGTCGATCACCTCGCCGGGAAGCCCCTGCCGCGGTTCCCCGGGGCGGGCGTCGTCGCCGGGGGACATCAGGTGAGGTCTCATCGGCGTACCCGCTCCGTCAGCTGCGCGTAGGTCAGGCCGTGCCGCTCCGCGAGCGCGAGCGCGTGGGCGCGCCCGTCGGCGGCCCGGCGCACCACCTTGTACGTCCTCGTCGCCCGGCCGTCGTCGGCCACGGTGCCGACCATGCTCACCGCCTTGGGACTCAGGAGCGACAGCTCGTCGACGAAGCTCACCCACAGGCACGGCACGTCGAGCCGGGTGATCGCCGCGAGCACCCGCTCGCTCAGCGCCCGGGCGTCGTCCGGGGTCGTCGAGGTGAAGATCTCGTTCAGCACGATGACGCTGTCCGGGGTCGCGCGGTCGAGGAGCGCGCGCATGCGCAGCAGCTCCTCCTCCAGCTTGCTGGCCAGAGCGTCGTGCCGCTCGGCCCGCTCGTAGTGGGTGAGGATCCGGTCCGGGAGGAAGATCCGCACATCGCGTCCCGGGACGGGGCAGCCGAGGGCGGCCAGGTGGTAGAGCTGGCCGAACGCCCGCGACAGGGTCGTCTTGCCGCCCTGGTTGGGCCCGGAGACGACCAGAACGCGTTCGGCGGCGTCGAGGCTCAGGTCGTTGCCCACCACCCGCCCGCCCTGCCCGTCCTCCCCGGTCAGCTTGGCGGCCAGCGCGAGGTCGTAGACGTCCCGCGCGACCAGGGTCTTGTCGGTCCCGGACACCACCGGGTAGCAGATCGGCAGCCCCGCCACCCGCAGCGGCGCCAGGTAGGAGAGGTAGCCCAGGTAGAACCGCAGCTCGTGATCGACGCGGGTGATCTCGTCCGCCACGAAGCCGCGGTTGGCCTCGAAGAACGCCGCGAGGTCCCGGAACACTCCGGGGCACAGCTCCACGACGAGGTCCAGGACGCCGGCCTCGACGAAGTCCAGCCCCAGCCCCGGCTCGGGTCGCGGCTCGCCTCGCCGGTCCTGCCGCGACCGCTGCCGGAAGCGGTCGAACGTCGCCAGCACCCGTTGGGCGTAGTCGAAGCGGCCGTCCGGGTCGTGTTCGGCGACGGTGATCCGGTCGCCGCGAACCAGCAGGTCGTAGCGGACCTCGCCGAGCCGCTCGCGCAGCCGCAACGCCTGCTCGCGGACTCCGGTGAACGCGGCGGTACGGGTGTGCTCGGCCACGTCGTCGCGCAGGGCCCGCAGACCGGCTGCGGTCGCCCCGGCCGCTTCCAGCCCCTCGACGAGCCCGGTCACCGCCGCGGCGTGGTCCAGCACGATCTCCAGGAACCAGCGGTGCGCCTGCGGCGGATGCTTCCTGCGCTCCAGCGCCTCCAGCCGCCGCCGCGTCCCGGCCATCGACGCGGTGAACCGCTCGGCGACCTCGCGCACCGCCGGGTCCTCCAGCTCACGGAAGATCTGCTGGCGGAAGCCGACGAGGCCGGCATCGCGCAGCGGGCGGTGGAAGTACCGGGGCAGCCCCGGCACTCCGCCCGCCTTCGCCGCCGCCCGCACGATCTGGTCGAGGTTCAGATCCTGGAAATGCTCCGGCTCTCCGCGGGCGTCCGATCCGGCGTCGCCGTCGGACGTCCCGAACAGGATGCTGCGAATGGCCATCCGCCCACTCCTCGACGCGCTGCGCTCACCTGGAAAGCCCGCCCGGCCGCACCTCGGCGGTTATCAAGATACAGAGACGGGCGCCCGTCGCCGTCCGGGGCAAGGCGTCATCGGCGGCGGCCGATGGTGAGGACGACGGACCAGTGGCGCGTGAGCCGCCCGTCGGGGCGGGCTGCGAGACGCCGCCGTATCTCGTCGTAGAGGTGTTCGCGCTTGGCCGGTTCCATGGCGCGATGTGCCCGGAGAAGGTGTCCAGCAGGGACGTTCCTTGCGCATCCGGCTTGACGTTTTCCGCACCGGCATGCGATCCTACTTGCGGGATCGAGGTTTGACGCTGTCGTACGCGTGGACATCTGTATCTGTTTGCACTAAGCTGCCCTTCCGCGCGCACCCTCGCCGTCCCGCTCTTCCGAGGTAGAAGTGACGTCGTCCGGCGCGCGCAGTCAGTCCGCCGCGATCCCTCGGAAGGACCTTTTTGTTGGCAGCCTCGCGCAACGCCTCCGCAGTACCCGCCAGCCCCCGTCGCGTCTCTTTCGCGCGCATCAAGGAGCCGCTCGAAGTCCCTGACCTTCTCGCCCTGCAGACAGAGTCGTTCGACTGGCTGCTGGGCAACGAGAGGTGGAAGTCCCGGGTCGAGGCGGCCCAGCAGGCCGGAAGCAGGAGCGTCCCGACGCAGTCGGGTCTCGAGGAGATCTTCGAGGAGATCAGTCCCATCGAGGACTTCTCCGGGACCATGTCCCTGTCGTTCCGGGACCACCGGTTCGAGCCGCCCAAGTACTCCGTGGAGGAGTGCAAGGACAAGGACATGACC
>NZ_JBHSON010000069.1:0-76139 GCF_042656285.1 Actinomadura rugatobispora
CCGCCGGGTCAGCAGGTACAGGACCGGCACGACCAGGACGGCCACGGTCGCGGTCGCGTTGACGCCGCCGCAGCAGGCGACCGCCACACCCGACCGCGCCGCCGCCCGCACCGCCTCCGCGGCGCCCGTGGTGCCGGTCGTCATACCGCCACCCCCTCTTCCGCGGGGTCGCCCGTGCGGCGCAGCGCGGCCGAGACCTTCGCGGCGACCGCGGCGAACTCCGCGCTGTAGCGCAGCTCCGGCGGGCGCGGGTAGCCGAACGGGACCCCGATGTCGTCGACGACGCGGCCGGGACGCCCCGACAGCACGACGACACGAGTGGACATGAACACCGACTCCGGCACCGAGTGGGTGACGAACAGCCCGGCGAACGGGTCGCTGACGAACAGCGAGGCGACCTCCTCGTTGAGGCGCTCGCGCGTCATCTCGTCCAGGGCGCCGAACGGCTCGTCGAACAGGAACAGCTTCGGCTGGAGGGTGAGCGCGCGGGCGATGGAGACGCGCATCCGCATCCCGCCGGAGAGCTGCGCCGGCCGGTGGTCCTCGAACCCCTCCAGGCCGACGCGCCGGATCGCGTCGGCGGCCCGTTCCCGGCTCCGCTCCGCGGACAGGCCGCCGAGCCGCCCCGGAAGCTCGACGTTGCGCCGCACGCTGCGCCAGGGCAGCAGCGTCGCGTCCTGGAAGACGTAGCCGAGGGCCGCGCCGTCGGTGCGGACCGACCCGGCGCTCGCCTGCTCGAACCCGGCGGCGAGGCGCAGCAGCGTCGACTTGCCACAGCCGGACGGGCCGACCAGGGAGACGAACTCTCCGCGCCGCACGCTCAGCGACACGTCCGTGAGCGCTTCGGTGCCGTTGGCGTAGACCATGCTGACGCCGTCGAAGCCGATCGCGGGCGCGTCGGCGCCGCCCTCCCCGGCGGCGCTCATGGGAGCGCCGCCTCGATCTCGTATACGTCGGCCCGAGACGGCGGAGGGAGTCTCGTGGGAGCAGGGTCTGCCGCCAGTACCTGGGGCCTGCCGATGCTTGACATGGCCCTTGTCTAATGGTCCAACGTTGCCCCTCGTGGTCAATCCCGTTACAGCGGCATTTCGTATACGACGGCTCAGACGAGCGCGCCGTCCCGCGCGACGACCGTCCCCGCCTTGATCACCAGGGCCCGCGGCGGCACCGACATCACCGCCTCCGCCGCGGCCTGACCCGGGACGACGACCAGGTCGGCGGGCGCGCCCACCGCGATCCCGCGGTCGTCCGCGCCCACCAGCCGCGCTCCGCCGCGGGTCGCGGCCTCCAGCGCCGCCTCGATGTCCTCGTCGCGGTAGAAGGCGCCGCGGCTCGCGACCTGCATCGTCTGGCGGAGCATGTCGCCGTCGCCGTACGGCGTCCACAGGTCGCGGACGCCGTCGCTGCCGAGGGCGACGCCGGCGCCCGCGGCGCGCAGCAGGGCCAGCGGCTGCACCGGCTCGCTGAAATTGGCGCAGGTGGCCAGGTGCACGCCGGCGTCCGCGAGGGCGTCGGCGAGCCTGCGCTGCCGGTCGGGGTCCAGCTCGCCCAGGGCGTAGCCGTGGCTGATCGTGACCCGGCCCCGCAGGCCGGTCGCCTTCGTCCGCTCGATGATCAGCTCGAACTGCCAGGCGCCGAGCGACCCGCGGTCGTGCAGGTGCACGTCCACCTTGGCGCCGTACCGCTCGGCCAGGCCGAACACCACGTCGAGATGCCGGACCGGGTCGCGGTCGACGCCCGCGGGGTCCAGGCCGCCCACGACGCCGGCGCCCGCCTTCAGCGCCTCCTCCATCAGCCCGGCGGTGCCCGGACGGGAGACCAGCCCGCCCTGCGGGAACGCGACCGTCTCCACGTCGACGCGCCCCGCGTGCCGCGCCGCCGCCTCCGCGATGGCCTCGACGCCGCCGAGCCCCACCTCGGGATCGATGTCGGCGTGCGAGCGGACACGGGTCGTGCCCCGCGTGATCATCCGTTCCAGCAGCGCGCTCGCGTACTCGGCGCTCGGCAGGCCCAGCTCCGCCCGCCGGCCCTCGCCGTTGGCGATCCTGCTCGCGAGGGCGCCGTCGGACGAGTGCGGGACCCAGGGGCCGCACCACAGCGTCTTGTCGAGATGGCAGTGCGCGTTGACCAGGCCGGGGAGCACGATCATCCCGTCCAGGGCGATCGTCTCCGCCTCGGGCGCGGCGGCGGGCCCGATCGCGGCGATCACGCCGTCGCGCAGCAGCAGGTCGGCGGTCTCCAGCGGCGCCCCCGGACGCCAGAGGCGCCCACCCCGCAGCAGCAGTTCGCTCATCGTCGTCTTCCCTTCGGATGCGTGCCGGTGCGTGCCGGCCTGGCCCGGGGTGGGAGGCGACGATCGTATACGACTACTCGGGCGGTCGCCCGCGCAGGCGGTAGGCGCTCTCGGCGCGGGCGATGTGACGCTCCACGACGGCCCGGGCGCGGTCGGCGTCCCCGGCCTCCACGGCGGCGCAGATCTCGGCGTGCTCGTCCCAGGAGTCATGGGCGCGGCGCGGCAGCTCGACCGCGTACACCCAGGCGATCTTCTGGCTGAGCTGGGTGATGAGCTGCTTCAGCGTGGCGCTCCCGGACGCCTCGGCCAGTACCTCGTGGAAGCGGCTGTTGAGCCGGGTGACCTCGTCGAGGCGCCCCTCCCGGACGGCGTCCTGCCCGAGCAGGACCAGCTCCTTCAGCCGGCCGAGCTGCTCGGGGGTGCGCCGGGCGGCCGCGCGGACCGCGCACAGCGGCTCCAGGAGCCCCCGCACGGCGAGCAGGTCGGCGGCCTCCTCCTCGGTCAGTTCGCCGACGAACGTGCCCACGTACGGGCGGGTGGTGACGAAGCCCTCGGCGTCCAGGGTGCGCAGCGCCTCGCGCACCGGGACGCGGGAGACGCCGTAGCGCTCGGCGAGAGCGCCCTCGGTGAGCCTCTCCCCGGGCCGGAGCACGCCCCGGATGATGTCGTCCCGGACGGCTTTGCACACCTGCTGCGGCGACATCCGCCGGCCTTCCGGCCCCCGCGTGGCTGTGGTCACTCTTGGCCTCACAAGCTCGTATACGACACTCATGAAGTTACTACAGCGGCCCGATCCGTCAGGGGGCGGGGAGTTCGCCGGTTGCTAAGAGGCCACTGGATCTTTATCGTGGAGTCATAAGGTTCCACTGGCCTCTTATGTGGTGGAGCCCTCATCCGACCAGAACGAGCAGAGGTGCCGTCATGAGCAGGAACTGGCTGATCACAGGAACGTCCGGCGGGCTGGGGCGCCGGCTCGCGGAGGCCGTGCTGGAGGCGGGCGACCGGCTCGTGGCCACCAGCAGGCGCGCCGACCAGATCGCCGACCTCGCCGCCGCGTACGGGGACCGGGTCCGCGCCATCGCGCTGGACGTCACCGATCCCGCCGCGGCGCGCGCGGCCGTCCGGGAGACGGTCGAGGCGTTCGGGCGCCTGGACGTCCTGGTGAACAACGCCGGCTACGCGGACGTGGCCTCGATCGAGGACATGACCGACGAGGTCTTCCGCGCCCAGATCGACGCGAACTTCTACGGCGTGGTCAACCTCACCCGGGCCGCCCTCCCGGTCATGCGCGGGCAGGGCGCCGGTCACATCGTCCAGATCTCCTCCGTCGGGGGACGTGTGGGAGGCCCCGGACTGGGCGCCTACCAGTCCGCCAAGTGGGCGGTCACCGGGTTCTCGGAAGTGCTGGCCAAGGAGGTGGCGCCCTTCGGGATCAAGGTCACGGTCGCCGAACCGGGCGGCATGCGCACGGAGTGGGCCGGGTCCTCGATGAGTACGCCGCCCATCAGCGACCCCTACAAGCCGGTCATCGAGCCGACGGTGGAGCGCATGCGCGAGGCGAACGGGACGCAGCCGGGCGATCCGGCGCGGGTGGCCCAGGTCCTGCTGGACATCGTCGAGGTCCCGGACCCGCCCGTCCGCCTGCTGCTCGGCGCCGACGCGGTCGCCACGGCGCGGGCCGCGGCGGAGGGGCTCGCCGCGTCGGACGCCCGGTGGCGCCCGGTGAGCGAATCGATCGCCTTCGACGGGTGACCCGGGCGACCCCGTGCCCGGCCCGCGGGGCCGACGCGCGGCGTAAAGTTGCCCGGAATGCGCCATCCGACGCGTGGCGCGGTCACCCCCCCGAGGTAGCGATCATGTCCAGCGGTCAGCAGGTGGATTTCCAGCGCGCCCGCAACGCGGCGCAGCGCGAGGTCCGCAGGCGCGCCATTCTCGAGGCGGCGGCGGAACTCCTCGGCGAGTCGCCGCTGAGCGACATCAGCCTGCGTGAACTCAGCCGCAGGGTCGGGTTGTCGAAGACCAATGTCGTGCGCTACTTCGAGACGCGGGAAGCGGTCTTCTTCGCGCTGCTCAACCAGACGCTGGACGAGTGGCTGGACGAACTCCCCGCCGAACTCCCGCCCGCCGCGTCCCCGGCGTCCGTGGTGGACGCGTGGGCCCGGTCGGCGGCCCGGCGCCCCCTGCTCTGCGAGCTGTGGAGTTCGCTCGGGACCGAACTCGAACGCAACATCTCCACCGAAGCGGTGCGCGGTTTCAAGCTCGTCCACCATGAGCGGCAGGCCAGGCTGGCGGAACTGGTGAGGGAGCGCATCCCGGAACTGACCGAGCCCGCGTCGCGGGAACTGGTCCAGCTCTCGATCGTGCTGGTCGCCGGGTTCTGGCCTTTCGCCAATCCGTCCCCCTCCGTCGCCGAGGCGGTCAAGGATCCCGCGCTGGCTCATTCCCGGGTCGACTTCGCGGAAAGGCTCGGCCGCGCCCTTCTCGTCGCGGTGACGGGCCTGATGAACGTCCCGCCGCCGGGCCCGGGTGAGGTGTCCGCGGGCTCAGGCCCCGCGTAACCGGCCGTCAAGAGGTTCCTGGCTGAGGTGGGACGGCCCACCGGGGCGAACGGCGCCGGTGGGCCGTTCGCGTGAGCCTCGCCTGCTCGCTTCCCCCTTGACAGAGTCATCGGCCGCTCACATACTCACCTTATGGCGAAGGATATTTCGTTATTGCGAAATCCGCGCTGATGGAGAGGAGAGGTCTCATGGTCATGCTCGAACCCGTCACCGGGGACCCGGCCCAGCTGCGGCAGGCCTACGGGTGCTTTCCCAGCGGGGTCACCGCCCTCTGCGCGCTCGACGGCGAGGAGCCCGTGGGGATCGCCGCGAGCTCCTTCACCTGCGTCTCCCTCGATCCGGGACGGGTGCTGGTGTGCCTGCAGAACTCCTCCACCACGTGGCCGCGGCTGCGCTCGACGCCCCGGCTCGGCGTCAGCGTGCTCGCCGAGCACCACAACGACGCGTGCAGGGCGCTGTCGCTGAAGACCGGCGACCGGTTCGCCCGCGTCGAGTGGAGCGCCAGCGCCGGCGGCGCGGTGTTCGTGCACGACGCCGTCGCGTGGCTGGAGTGCGAGGTCGCGGACGAGGTTCCGGCCGGGGACCACACGATCGCGCTGCTGGCCGTCCACGCCCTGCGGACCGAACCCGACCGCAAGCCGCTGGTCTTCCACGGCAGCCGCTTCCAGAGGCTCGTCGCGGTCTGAGCCGGGAGACCGCTCCGTCGTCACGAACAACGCGAACAGCACCGAGAACAGGCGAGGAAAGGCAGGGAGAAAGCGTGAAGCTCGACCTGATGTACGAGTTGCAGCCGAAGGTCGGCCCCTACAAGGAGCCGTTCCCCGAGGGCCAGAAGAAGGCCGAGCAGCAGGCCTACGCCGAGGCGTTCGAGGAGATCAAACTCGCCGACCGGCTCGGGTTCCAGACCGCCTGGGTGGTCGAGCACCACTTCCGTGAAGGGCGGTCCGCGGCTCCGTGCAACGAGACCATCCTCGGGGCGCTCTCGCAGATCACCGAGAACATCCGGCTCGGATTCGGCGTGGTGCTGCTCCCCTCGGGGTTCCAGCACCCGGTGCGGGTCGCCGAGAAGGTCGCCACCGTCGACCTCCTGAGCGGCGGCCGGGTGGAGTGGGGGTCGGGCCGCTCGACGCCCAACGAGCAGCTGGCCTTCGGCGTCCCCGCCGACGACCGGTCCCGCGACATGTGGCGCGAGGCGTTCGAGTTCGTCATCGCCGCGTGGACCGAGGAGCGGCTGACCTGGAAGTCGGAGACGATCGACTTCCCCGAGCGCTTCATCACCCCGCGGCCGTACCAGAACCCGCACCCGCCCGCGTGGCTGGCCGCGGCGAGCGAGACCTCCGCCTACAACGCCGGGAAGCTCGGCCTCGGGCTCCTGTCGTTCGCGCTGATGCAGCCGGTCGAGAAGATGGCGGAGGCGATCAACACCTACCGCCGCGGCCAGGCCGACTGCGAGCAGCCGCTGCCGAAGTTCAAGAACGACCGGGTCGGCGCGTACACGCTCGTGCACTGCACGGACGACCCCGAGGAGGCCGAGCGGTACGGCCTGTGGAACTCGGTGAAGTGGTGGTACCAGAACCTCGCCGAGTTCACCCTCCAGTGGGAGCTGGCCCACCTGCCGGAGGACGAGAAGAAGAAGATCTTCCCGCTGCTGGAGCCGACCATCCGGGGCGACATCGACATCAACCGGTACACCGAGCAGGACATGATCATCGTGGGCACGCCCGAGGAGTGCCTCCGGAAGATCCTCCGGTACGAGGAGGCGGGCGTCGACCAGCTGCTGTGCTACTCGCAGTTCGGGACGCTGCCGCACGAGAAGGTGATGCGCAGCATCGAGCTCCTCGGCACCGAGGTCATCCCCGAGCTGGAGAGGCGCGGGCACCGGGTGGACTACGACGCCCTGTTCAAGGGCGCCTGACCGTGGACCTGATCTCTCTCCTCCGGCAGCAGGCCGCCGAGCAGGAGGCGGCCGAACGGAAGGCCGCCGAGCAGGAGGCCGCCGATGAGGCGACGGAACCCGGGACCGCCGAGGCCGCGCCGTCAGCCGCGCGGCCGGCCGCGGGTCTGCTTGGTGACGACGGTGGCGCAGGCCCTGACCCGCTCGCCGATGTCGACGACGTCCCGCCCGGTCAGCCCGGGTGAGAAGCCGCTGGCGGTGATGGCGACGAACACGCGGCCGTCGGAGTCGAACACCGGGGCCGAGGCCATGCCGAGGTCGTACTCCCGCCCGGGCTCGATCGCGGGCAGGTCGTAGTCGTCGTGCAGCGAGATCGAGGCCACCAGCGCGTCGTGGTCGCCCCCCTCGTCCGGGCGGGGGTCGGCGAACGACGCCGGCCGGTCGCCGAGCACCCGCCTCATCGCCGAGATCCGTCCCAGCGCGTACCCGCGCTCGCGGACGGTCGCCAGCCCCAGCTCCACCCGGTCGCGATCGAGCGCGACCGGGGCGCGGCCCAGCCACGCCTCCACCTCGCCGGGATCCGCCCAGGCCATGAACACCAGGCCGAGCGGCGGGACGAGCGGAACCCGCTCGCCCTCCCGGAAGCCCGGGCCGTACCGCGAGCCCGTTCCGCCCACGACCACGAACACGATCTCCGCGGGCGTCGCCGCCGTGACGACCACGTCGGCGTCGAGCTCGGCGGCGAGCTTGGTGATCTGCTCGGCGGCGACGCGGATCGCGGGGTGCTGTTCGAGCGCGGCCATCCCCGCGCTCACCAGCGCCGGGCCGAGGCCGTAGGTCCGCCGGACCGGATGCCGGCTGAGGTAGCCGGTCTCCTCGAGGACGGCGAGCACCGCGTGGGTGGAGCCGAGACCGATGCCCGTGCGCCGGGCGATGTCGGAGATCGTGAACTGCTCGCCGCGGTGCGTCACGAGCAGATCGATGATCTGCAACGCCCGGGCGGCGGCGGGTGCCGGTCGCGCCATCACGTCCTCCCTCGGGTTCTGGGCCGCGCGGTGTGCAACGTACCGCACTGGCACCGGGCCTTCGCACATTGCGAAAATTCTTTCACCACTTCCCTTCGACTGATGCGGCGGAGAGCCATGCACCAAGATCTTGAGAGGGCCTTCGAGCTCACCGGGCGGACGGCCGTCGTCACCGGGGCGGCCAGCGGGATCGGCCGCCAGACGGCGATCACCTTCGCCCAGGCGGGGGCCGACGTCGTGCTGGCCGACGTCACCGAGGCGGGCCTGGACGAGACGGCGGCCGCCGTGCGCGACCTCGGGCGCGCGGCCACGGCCGTCCCGACCGACGTCACCGACCGGGCGGCCGTCGACCGGCTGGCCCAGGCCGCGCTGGACGCCCACGGGCGGATCGACGCCTGGGCCAACGTCGCCGGCGTCATCCGCTACGGCACCGTCGTCGACACCTCCGAAGAGGAGCTCGACCTCGTCCTCGGAGTCAACCTCAAGGGCACGTACTGGGGCTGCGCCGCCGCGGCCCGCGCCATGATCCCGCGCGGCTCGGGCTCGATCATCAACGTGGCGTCGGCCGGGATGGACTCGGCGCCGCCCCGCCTCTCGTGCTACGCGATGAGCAAGTCGGCGGTCGCCACCCTGACCCGCACGCTGGCCGCCGAGGTCGGCCCGCACGGCGTGCGGGCCAACACCGTCGCGCCGGGCTGGGTGCCGACCGGCATGACGGCGCCGTACTGGACGAACCCCGACGGCAGCGTCGACGAGGCCAGGCGCGAGGAGACCTACGCCCAGCGCGCCTCGCACACCCCGCTGAAGAGGAACGGCGAGCCCGCCGACATCGCCTGGGCGATGCTCTACCTCGCGGCCGACGCGTCGCGCTTCGTCACCGGCCAGGTCCTGCGGCCCAACGGCGGTGTCGCCATGGCCTGAGCGAGCGTCCCCGAACGACCCCGAACGCCCGACCCCCACCCACCGCAAGATCGTCAAGAAAGGGCCACGGCCATGACGTCCACCGACCAGAGTCCGGTTCCGGGATACCAGGAACTCCTCAGGCTCGATGACCGCAACCTCGTCGTCGTCGGCGCGGGCCAGGGAATGGGCCGCCAGACCAGTCACGCGCTCGCCCAGTGCGGGGCGCGCGTGGTGTGCGTCGACATCGACGAGACGCGCGCCCGTGAGATCGCCGAGGAGGTGGGCGGCGTGCCGTGGACCGGCGATGTCACCAAGGCGTCCGAGGTGGCCCGGCTGGTCGAGGAGGGGTCGGCGGCGCTCGGCGGGCCGCTGGGCGGCTTCGTCGACATCATCGGCATGGCCGAGTGGGTCGGGGCGCTCGACACGGAAGAGGAGACCTGGGACGCCCAGTTCGACATCAACCTGCGCCACGCCTACCTCCTGAGCCGGCACATCGGGCGGCACATGGTCGACACCGGCACGCAGGGCACGATGGTCTTCATCGCCTCCGTGCACGGCCTGACGGCGTCGGTCCGGCACGGCGCGTACGGCGCCGCCAAGGCGGGGCTCATCTCGTGGGTGCGCACACTCGGGGACGAGCTGGGCGGCCACGGCATCAGGGTGAACGCGATCGCCCCCGGATCCATCCTCACGCCGCGTCTCATGGCGGCGTACCAGGACGAGTCGGCGCGGGAGCGGTCCGCCACGCTCGCACCGCTGAAGAAGAACGGCCTCCCGTTCAACATCGCGTCGGCGGCCCTGTTCCTGACCAGCGAGCTCTCGGCGTTCATGACCGGTCAGACGATCGTTGTCGACGGCGGCGTCACCATCAAAGACCCGTACCTGGCGCTGTGAGCACCGAATCCACGACGGGCACCCCCGGCGCCTGGGCGCTGCCGGGGGAGCGCCGCTCCACGATGCCGACGCCGGACGATCTCGCCGCCCGCCGCGCCGGCGCCGGCGCCGCGCCGCGCCCCGCTCCGCCCCCGGGTGTCGAGGTCACCGGCGTCCGGTACGGGGACGTGCCGTGCGTCGTCTGCGAGCCGCCGCGGCCGCGGGGCGTCCTGACCTACTTCCACGGCGGCGGGTACCGGCTGGGCTCGGCCGCCCAGTTCACCCCCTTCGCCGCGCGGCTGGCCGCCGCCACCGGCTCCCGGGTCGTGGTGGTCGACTACCGGCTCGCGCCCGAGCACCCGTTCCCGGCGGCGCTGCACGACGCCGCGGGCGTCTACGAGCGGGTCCTCGCCGAATCCGGCCGGCCGCCGGTCGCGATCGGGGACTCGGCGGGCGGGGGACTGGCCGCGGCGCTGGCGGTGGCGTGCGCCGGGGCGAAGGTCCCCGTCCCGCGGGCGCTCGTGCTCATGTCGGCGTGGCTGGACCTGCGCTGCGTCGCCGGCACCTACACGTCGCGGGCCACGACCGACCGGCTGTTCTCCCACGACGCCGCCCGGCAGGCGGCCGGCCAGTACCTGCAAGGGCACGACGCCGGCGATCCGCTGGCGTCGCCGCTCCTCGCCGACGCGGCGTCCTTCCCGCCGACGCTGCTGTTCGCGAGCACCGGCGAGGTCCTGCTGGACGACACCGTCGCCATGGCGTCGAACCTCGCGCGGGCCGGGGTGCCTACCGCCGTCCGCTTCGAACGGGACGTCCCGCACGCCTGGCCCAGCGTCTTCCCCGACCGGCCCGAAGCGGCCGCGGCGCTGGACGTCATCGCCGAGTTCGTCCGCCGCCTCGACGCCCCCTGAGCGACCCGCCGCGGCCATGGCCCGCGGCGGACGCCGTTCGAGCCGGTCGAGCTCAGATGGCGGTGGGATCCGTGACCTCCCGCGGGTCCCACCGCGCGGAGCGCGCGGTGCGCCCGCTATCGGCGCACCGCGCGCTTTGCCTAACAGCCCCTGTTTTGCTGGGCGATCTCCCACCGCACCAGGTGACCGCCAACGAGCAGCATGACGGAACGTCGCATGATCAAGCAGGCGTCACCCGCTCAGAAGCGCCCACATGCTTACTCGTCGGTACATTCCGGGGCGGGCAATGGCCTCGGAAAGAAAGCACCGGGCCACGCACTTACCTCGGAACGCGGGTATGGACTGGCGCGTCTGCAATGTCGATCAACCGCTCAGTTCGTAATGGACGGTGTCGGTATCGGCGTGTAGCCACCGCAACCAATGGGAGGAAACATCATGTTCCGTCGAATCACTGCCGCCGGCGCGCTCACCATGGCCGTGGCGGGTGTCCTCTTCGGTGCCTCGCCCGCGATGGCCATCGACGGCGGCGACGGCCACAAGGGCGGCCACAAGGGCGGCCACAAGGGCCACCACGGCCACCACGGCCGCCACCACCACCAGCACCACGACCACGACCGGTTCCTGAACGAGAACGCCCAGGCCTGCTTCCAGATCTTCGCTCCGATCCTGTCCGACATTAAGGGCGACGTCGACCTCGACAACGACTGCGACCAGTTCGTCATCCAGTCGAACGAGAACGAGGACCGCTTCGGGCACCACGGCCAGGGCCGGGAGGGCCGGGAAGGGCGGCGCTGAGTAACATCCGCTCCTGAGTAAGTGGGTCGGCGCCCTGGGCGCCGGCCCACCTATTCATGTTCTCGCCGCCCGGGAATGCTCGCCGTATTTCCGAACGAAATTCATAGGCGGTAATACCGAATTGTCGCCGATCGTCGAAGCTGACCGCTTTGGTGGGATTTGGGGGGAGGGGGTGGGTGGCGGCCTCCGCCCGGCGGGCCCGCGTGCTAGGCTACTAAACCGCATTAGTAGTGGAGTCGGCAGCGGGCTCGCGTCCCGTGCGGGACCGGGCCGTCGCAGGAGAGGTTCGAGAACGTGACCGATCCATCCGGACCGTCCGCACCCGCGGTGCTCGCCGGCCTGACCCTGGAGGAGAAGGCCGCACTGCTCTCCGGAGGCGGCACCTGGGAGACCGCCGCGATCGACCGGGCGGCGATTCCCCCGATCGTGCTGACCGACGGTCCGCACGGCCTGCGCAGGCACGACCCGGAGGCCGCGGGCTTCAGCTTCGAGGAGAGCCTTCCCGCCACCTGCTTTCCGACGGCCGCGGCCCTGGGCTCGTCCTGGGACGTCGACCTGCTCGAGGAGGTCGGTCGCGCCCTCGGCGAGGAGAGCCGCGCGGCGGGCGTCGCGGTGCTGCTGGGCCCCGGCATGAACATCAAGCGTTCGCCGCTGTGCGGGCGCAACTTCGAGTACCTCTCCGAGGACCCGGTCGTGAGCGGCCGGCTGGGCGCCGCCCTGGTCCGGGGCGTCCAGGGCACCGGGGTGGGCGCCTCGCTGAAGCACTTCGCGGCCAACAACCAGGAGACCGACCGGATGACGGTCAGCGCCGAGGTCGACGAGCGCACGCTGCGGGAGATCTACCTGGCGGGGTTCGAGCGCGCGGTCAGGGACGCGGGGCCGTGGACGGTCATGGCCGCCTACAACCGGATCAACGGCGTGCACGCCGCGCAGGACCCCTGGCTGCTGACCCGGGTCCTGCGCGAGGAGTGGGGCTTCGACGGCCTGGTGGTCTCCGACTGGGGCGCGGTCCTGGACCCCGTCGCGGCCGTCGCCGCCGGGCTCGACCTGGAGATGCCGGCGACCAACGGGGTCAGCGCGGCACGCCTGGCCGAGGCCGTCCGGGAGGGGCGGCTGGAGGAGAGCGCGCTCGACCGCGCCGTCCTGCGGCTGCTGAAGCTGATCGAGCGCACTTCCCCAGGCACGGGCCCGCGCACCGGCCCTGGCACCGGCCCGGCCGAGGCCGACTTCGACCGCGACCACGCTCTCGCCCGCCGGGCCGCCGCGGAGTCGGCCGTCCTGCTGAAGAACGAGGACGCGATCCTGCCGCTGGACCCGCGGGCGGACCTGCGCGTCGCGGTGATCGGCGAGTTCGCGCGGACGCCGAGATACCAGGGCGCGGGCAGCTCGCGCGTCAAGCCGACGCGGATCGACGCGGCCCTCGACGCGCTCACCGGCGCCGCCGGCCCGGCCCTGCGGCTCGCCTTCGCCGCCGGGTTCACCCTGTCGGGCGAGGAGGCCCCGGAACTGCTCGCCGAGGCCGTCGCGGCCGCGCGGGACGCCGACATCGCCGTCGTCTTCCTCGGCCTGCCCGAAGGCGAGGAGTCCGAGGGCTTCGACCGCGCCGGCATCGACCTGCCCGAGGTCCAGGTGCGGCTGCTGAAAGAGATCGCCCTGGTCAATCCCCGGACCGTGGTCGTGCTGGCCAACGGCGGAGTCGTCCGGACGTCGGGCTGGGAGCGGCACGCCCGCGCCGTCCTCGAATGCTGGCTCAACGGCCAGGCGGGCGGCGGGGCGGTCGCCGACCTGCTGTTCGGCCGGGTCAACCCGAGCGGGCGGCTGGCCGAGACGATCCCGCTGCGGCTCGAGGACAACCCGTCCCACCTGAACTTCCCCGGCTCGGAGGGCACCGTCGTCTACGGCGAACGCCTCTACGTCGGGTACCGCTACTACGACGCCAAGGGCATCGACGTCGCCTACCCCTTCGGGCACGGCCTGTCCTACACCGACTTCGCGTACTCCGGCCTGTCCGCGGTGGTCGAGGGGGACGGCGACGAGACGGTCGTCAGGCTGCGGCTCGACCTGACCAACACCGGGACGGTGGCGGGCAAGGAGGTCGTCCAGGTCTACGTCCGCGACGTCGCCTGCTCGGTGGACCGTCCCGTCCGGGAGCTCAAGGCCTTCGCCAAGGTCGCGCTCGGGCCCGGCGAGTCGGCGGCCGTCCGCTTCGAGTTGGACGCCCGCGACCTGTCGTACTACAGCACCGGCCTCGGCCGCTGGGTGCTGGAGCCCGGCGACTTCGAGATCGGCGTCGGCGCCTCCTCGCGGGACCTGCGCCTGGCCGCCACGGTGACGGTCGACGCGCCGCCGCCCGTGCGGCCGCTGACACTGGACTCGACGCTCGCGGAGTGGCTCGCGCACCCTGAGGGCGGCCCGCTGCTGCGCCGGACCATGACCGCCGGGCACGCGTCCGCGATGAGCGACCCGGCGATTCTCCGCATGGTCGAGTCGACCCCGCTCAACCGCCTGATCACCTTGAGCGGCGGCGCGCTGGCCTCGCCGGAACTGGAGGACTACCTCGCCCGCTGACGGCCGGCCGGCGGGCGCCGGCGGGCGCGTCGGCCTCGGTGGGCTTGAGATCGACCTTCGAACGGGCCTCCGCCTTGCGGTTCCACTCGTTGTTCGGGTCGAGCGCGCCGCCGGGGCCGTGGCACTGCGCGCAGAAGGGGTTGCGGCCCTCCTGCAGCGCCCGGTCGGCGAGCTTCTGGTCGTAGATGTTGTCGCCCTGGGGCTCGAAGACGAACTGCAGGGCCGAGGTCACCGTCGCCGCCGGGGTCAGGCCGTAGACGTCCTTCGTGACGCTCCAGGCCAGGTTCTCCGCGCTCAGGTTCCCCTCCACGATGGCGTCGGTGGTGTTGGCGGCCGGATTCGCCGTCTGGACGGCGGCGTAGGCGTCCCCGGTCTTGAACAGGACGTAGCCGGCGACGCCGAGCATGATGGCCTTGCCGACGAGGCCGCCGCCCTTCACCTTCGGGCCGTGCGCCTTCGGACCCTTCACCTTCGGGCCGCTGGCCTTCGGGCCCCCCTTCGGGCTGGTCACCTGCCCGGTCTTGAGGTCGAGGAACGGCTCCGGTCTCGGCTCCGTGCGGGTCCAGTCCACCTTGGCCCGCTCGGACAGGTCGGCGGTCGCGGGCCGCCGCCACTTGCTCGCCTCTCCGGCCGCTTCGAGGTTCGCCGCCGTCTTCGGGCCCTTCGCCTGCTCGTCGAAGTCGATGTGCTTGGCGACGTTGTGCGGCGTCACCTGCTTGCCGTCGAATCCGGGATCCCACACCGGCCGGTCGCCGATGCCCGCCTGAACCGTCGGGTCGGTCTTCCTGCCCCAGACCGAGGACATCTGCTGCCCCATCTTCTTCGGGTCGAGCCCGACCTCGGCCGCCTGCTGGACGCCCGTGTGGTGATGTTGCTCGATCGGCGTCTTCGAGAAGCCGGCGGCTCTCTTCTGCATCGGGTCGGGGACCTTCGGCTTCCCCTTCTGCACCGGCTTGGCGAGGTTCTGCTCCATCTCCTGCCTCTTCGCGGCCGTGTCCTTGGAGCGCTGGTCCTGGTACTTCTTGGGCGCGGCACCGGACGGGTCGTAGAACGCCACGGGGTTGCCGAGGGCGTACACGTAGAGGTCGGGCCCGGCGGCGAGCCCGTCCGGGTCGCAGGCCGTCCAGCGGCCCAGCCAGGGCGCGTAGTAGCGCGCACCGTGGTAGTACAGGCCGCTCTCCTCGTCGCGTTCCTTTCCGGTGAAGCGGTACCGGTTCGGCTCCACGGTCTGGCCGCTGACCGCCTGGTAGGTGGTGCTGCCGTACGGCGAGCACTCCTCGTACGAGATCACCTGGGCGGCCTCGTCGAGCTCCAGGGCGCCCGCGCCCACCTGCTCGCCGTACTGGTAGCGGACGCGCCGTCGCGGCACGCCCGGCTCGACGCCGGCGACACGGGTCTCGACCCTGGCGACGGTGTGCTCGTCGTCGGTGACGTGCAGCGTCTCGCGTTCCAGCGGATCGGAGCCGTGGCGGCGGTAGATCTCGAATCCGCCCAGGTAGAGGCGTTCCTCCTTGATCCCGCCGGGCTCGGACTCGGTCACCTTGCGCACGCGCGCGCCCGACGAGTCGTACACGTAGAAGGTGCGCTCGCCGTTGTCGCCCGCCTGCCGCCGCGTCATCCGCAGCTGGTCGTGGAAGTCCCACAGCATCACCGGCAGGTGGGGCATGTGCAGCAGGTTGCCATTGACGTCGTAGGCGTACGGCTCGGTCACCCCGCCGACGGTCGTGCTGGTCAGCCGGTTCGAGGACACGGCCGGGTCGAGCGCGCTCGGCTCGTCGTAGGTGTAGGCGCGCCGCCAGCCGGCGTGGGCCGGGTCGCAGCCCCGGTGCCGCATCGACTCGATGTTGCCCACGGCGTCGTAGGTGTAGCGCTCGATGTAGCGCCCCATGGCGTTGCCGTCCTCGGGGTGCTGCAGGCGCAGCCGTGCGAGGTCGTCGGAGGAGTGGGGGGTGGGCGCGTTCGGGGTGCCGCCGGTCTGGCCGAGGTGCTCGCGCCCGGTGGCCTCGATGAGCCGGTAGACGGCGTCGTAGGTGAAGTCGGAGCCCGGCGCCACCCGCCGGTTGCGGAAGAACACGGTCTGCTGGGCGTCGTCGCGCACGTGGGTGGTGTTGCCCGCCGGGTCGTAGGTGTAGCGGACGTTCCGCACCTGGCAGCCGGGCCAGGCGGCCGGGGCCGGGTCGGGGCAGTCGTCCGGGAAGGCGGCGGCGTCGCGCCGGGTGAGGAGGCCGGTGAGGCGGTTGGTCAGCGGGTCGTAGGCGTAGGTGGTCCGGGCGCCGTTGCCGTTGTCGACGAGCGTGCGCCGCCCCTTGGCGTCGTAGTCGACGCCGGTGACCGCGCGCAGGCTCGCGGTGGCGGGATCCAGCGGCCCCTCGGGCTCGGCGTCCAGGTCGAGCCAGACGTTCACCCGCTCCAGCAGCCCGGCGACGTTGTGCACGGGCTGGATGACGTTCACCACCGTGCCGGGCCGGTCGCTGTGCGGTGCGATCAGCTGGACGGGGCGGTTGAGCGCGTCGTAGCGGGTGCGTTCGGTGAAGGTCTCGTCGTCGAGCGGCACGTCGGCGGAGACGTCGATCGTGCCGGCGTAGTCGCGGGCGAACCGGCGCCGGGTCGACAGCACGTTGCCCTTGAAATCGTAGTCGCCGGTGATGACCACGCCCGACTGGTCGTGGACCTCGACCGCTCTGCCGCGCAGGTTGCCGGTCTCGGGTTCGGGACGGCTCTCGCCGTAGACGGTGCGCTCGATGAGGACCTCGGCGCCGTCCCCCTCCCGCAGAAGGGTGCCGGTGGGGCGGCGCAGCGCGTCGTAGAGGGTGCGGAACCGCCGGTCGTCGCCGTCCCAGAGAAGGCAGGGATTGCCGGCCGCGTCCGGCAGGGCCCGTGACTCGCCGGCCTCCATGCTGGAGCCGCCGATCTGGGCCCCGGCCATGTCGTGGACGTAGCGCGCGACGACGCGGCCCTTGGCGTCGATGACCTCGCGCTGCCGGTTCTGGATGTCGAGGACGACCTCGGTGCGGTGGAACTCCTCGACCGGTGCGGCTCCGGCGGGCGCGTCGCCGTAGGCGAACCTGTTGTGCAGGACCGTGGCGGCGGTACGGCCGAGCGCGTCGGCGTGGGCGACGGTGGGCGTCGCGGCGTGCACCCGCGTCCGCTCGGCCGCCCGTGTCTCGTGCCCGCGGTCGATCGGATCGGGGTAGCGCGCCGCGAACGCCTCCGCCTCGCGCGGATCGGTGCGCAGGGCATGCCACGTGGGCAGGTACTCGCCTGGGTCCGTCCGGGCGAAGTGCGGCCCGGCGTGCGGGTCCGCGGCGGGGTCGGCCACCAGAACGGTGTCGTTGGCGTCCCAGACCTCCTGCCGCCACGGATCGAAGACCACCTTCTCCCACGTGCGGTCGGGGTGGAGCGTGGCGACCGTCCGCTCCAGCGGATCGTAGAACCGGAGGGTCGAGACGCCGGCCCGGACATCGGGCTCGAAGCGATGGGTGCCGCTGAAGAACGGCTCGTACTCGCGGATCGGCTTGCCCTTGTTGTTGAACACCGTCCAGCCGGTGCCGACCCATCTGGGATCGGCGTCGTGCGGCGCCCCCGGAACCGACCCCGGAACCGACCCCGGCACGGGCCCCGGCTCGGCCTGGATCTTTCGCTGGATCTCGCGGCCGAACCCGTCGCCGTAGGCCAGCTCGACCCGGATCGGCACGGGCGCCGCCGCGCCGGCATGTACCTCCCGGGCGAACACGGCGGTCGGGGTGGGCACGCCGCCCTCCGGGGACGGGGAGCGTGAGTAGGCCCTCAGGTCACGCACGACGCGGGTGGTGGCGTCACCGAGCAGCGTGGCGGCCATCGGACCGGTGGGGTCGGCGAGGACCGCGTTGATCTCGGCCTGGGTCAGGTCGGCGCGGAAACCGGGGTCCAGCCGGTCGCCGGGCACCGGCACCTCCTCGGGTTTGCCCATGACCGCGGTGCCGGCGACCGCGCCGAGGGCGTCGTAGGCGATCGCCGTCCGGTTGCGGTTCGCGTCCATCACGAGGGCGGGCTGCAGGACGCGGTAGTCGTACGCGCCGCGGACCGGGGACAGCGCCGGGTCGAGCTCGCGGACGCCGACGGTGACACGGTTGCCCAGCGCGTCGCACGTCTCCAGGACCAGCAGGTCGTGCGCGTCGTAGGTGACGAACTGCTCGGTTCTCGCCTCCTCGGTGTGGAACGCGTCGCGGTAGCGGTGCGGGAGGAAGAAGTGGGCGCGGGCATGGGCGGCCTCGGCCTCCGGCGGATCGGCCGGGCCGGGCGAGTAGAAGACCCGCCCGGACGGCGCCCACCACCCGTCGTCGCCGGCCAGGCGTACGTAGCGGGCCTCGTCCGCGAGCATGGCGTCGGTGACGCGGTCGCCGTGGACGGCGCCGACGAGCCCCGGCGTGAGGGCGAGTCGGTAGCTCTCGTACGGAAGCGCCAGCGGCTCCACGACGCCCAGCGGCAGCGGGCCGGTGAGGTCGTCGCGGCGGAAGTACCCGCGCACGTGGTCGAGCAGGCGCTTCTCGCGCCGGCCGGGAGTGGGCTCCTGCTCGTAGGCGAGCGGCACGGCGGCCTTCACGGCCGCGTCGACCTCGTCGAAGGTGAAGCGGCGGCCCTCGACCGGTGTGAGACCGGTGAGCTCGTAGGTGCGCGAGGCGCACGGCAGCGGCGCCAGGTAGGCGCCGGGCGTGTCGATGGCGTTGGTGACGTCGTTCTCGATGTAGGTGGCGAGCATCCGCGCCTGGCTCTCACGGACCCTCTCGGGCAGCGCCGGGTCGGGGGCACGGCGCCCGTAGCCGAGGGTGACGGACCGCCGTTCGTTGCCGTACTCGTCGACCTCCAGGACGAGCGCGTGGCCGACGCGCGGGTCGGCGGGATTCCGCTCGTACTGGTAGGTGAGCCCCTCGCGCGCGTGCACCAGGAAGACCGCGTGCTCGTTGCCCGCGCGGGGCTGCAGCATCCGGACCGTGTAGTTCTGCTCGGTGACGGTGTAGGGGTGGCCGTACGGGTACTCGTCGGTGCCCGAGCCGTCGAGGGCGTACACCTCCTGGCGCAGCACCGAGCCGCGCAGGGCTCGGCACGCCTGGCGTTCCTCCTCGAAGGTCAGCCCGCCGGGCAGCACCGTGTCGTCCAGCAGCAGGGCTCTCGCCCGGGTGTGGCTCAGGCCGGGCTCGCGGTAGTACTCGCCGGGATCGCCGGCGTCGGCCGGCCCGGCGAAGGCGTTCGAGACGCCTTCCGCTCCGACGTGGACGCCGGTGTGCGTCCAGGTGCGGGTGAGGATCGGCGGTACGCGGGAGGCGGCGTCCTCGTTGGCCGCGGGCACCGCCGGGTCGAGCGGGTGCTCGGTGTCCCACTGCTCCACCATGCCGAAGCCGCGGAACTCCCGCTCCACGGGGTCGTAGTCGCCGTGGTGGTAGGCGTACCGGGTGACGAACCGGAGCCGGCCGACCCGGTCGAGGGTCTCGACCCGCTCGACGACGTGGACCGGGAACGGCAGGCGGGTGAGCCACGGCCGGCCCGCCTCGCGGTCCGCCAGGTAGAACCTCGTCGAGGGGGCGTAGCGGACCGTGGTCTCGCCGCCGAGGTTGTTGACCGCCCGCGTCAGCAGGTGCGGCTTCACCCCGCCCATCAGGTCGACGTACCGCAGCGGCCTGCCCGCCTCGGCGGGCGACGGCGACGCCCACACCAGGCAGAGGGTGCCGTTGCCGAGCAGGTCGACGGGCGTGATCGCGGCGAAGTCCTGGGCGGGCGGCGGGACGTTCAGGCGGCGCGCGTCGCCCAGGCCGTTGCCCGACCGGTTGAAGTAGAGCCGCACGCCGTCGCGGTGCAGGTAGACGAGGTCGGTCGTGCCCGACCCGTCGAGGTCGGCGAGCAGGACGCGGCGCTCGTCGAACTCCTCGGGCGAGTCGAACAGGGGCGAGCCGTCCATGGTGATCTTGGCGCCGAAGCGGCCGTGGCCCAGGTTCGGCCAGTAGCAGACCTCGCCGTTGCGGACGCGCACCAGGTCGCTGAGGCCGTCGCCGCTCATGTCGGCCAGGAGCGCCGAATGGCCGCCGTCGGCGAAGACGGCGCGCGGCCCGCTCTCCTCCTCGTCGTACGGCCGGGCCACCCGGCGCGCCGGCAGGAAGCCCGCCTCGGCCAGGGACGGGTGCCAGACGAGCGCGTCGTCCTCGGTGATGAGCACGTCGGCGAACCCGTCGCCGGTGAGGTCGGCCAGCCGCAGGTTCGCCGCCTCGGTGTCGCGGTTGAGGCGGGAGGTGAACGGCCGGAACGGGCGCCACCCCTCGCCGTCGTCGTGCTCGTGGAACCCGGGCATGGGGCCGTCCAGCGCGACCAGGTCGGGCCGCCCGTCGCCCGCCAGGTCCATGAAGCGGGCGGCGCCTGGGGCGCCGGTGAGCGGCGAGCTCGGCGAAAGGGGGACGGGCTCGGCACGGCCGAACCGGGCCCGGGGTGACAGCGGGCTGGTGTTGCGGTGGTAGTACCACGCGCCGGCCTGCTCCACGAGCACGCCGGAGACGCCCTCGCCGTGCAGGTCGACCCACTGGTGGTCGTGGCCGTCCAGGCCGTCCGGCAGCGTCGCCGGGTCGAGGTCGTGCAGCTCGTCGTGGATCTCGGGCCGGGAGTACTCGAACTCGACCGGCGGCAGCGACTCCTCGAGATAGGTGGCGAACTCGGCGCCGCCCCGCACGGCGGCGGGCCGGGTGTCGTCGCGGACGTGGCCCTTCTGCGTCACCCGGCGCAGGAACGAGCCGAACCGGGTGCTGCCCTGGTGGGACAGCTCCTCGTCGACCGTCACCGTCCGGCCGGAACCGGTGGGGCCGAGGTCGAGGTCGGCGTAGTCGAACTCGGTGGAGCTCACCAGCCCGTCGTAACCCGGCTCCCCGGCGTCGCCGCCGGGAATGTGGTGGAACATCAGGACGCGGAGGCAGCGGCGGTGGGTGCGCACCTCGAAGCCCGCGCGATACGCCGAGAACGGGTCGGGGCGCTCCGACCACGCGTGCGGTGCCGACGGCGACGCCCGGACGAACCGGTGCTGCTCGTCCTCCGGCACGCCCGGGTCGGGGGCGACCGGCTCGACGTGCCCTTCGTCGTAGTCGAAGACGACCTCGAACAGCCACGACGCCTTGCCGAGGTCCGGTTCGACGAGGCGCGAGACGCGGTTGCCGTACCGGATGCGCTTGAGATAGCGGTTGGAGCCCCGGGAACGGTGCCGTTCGCTCGCGCGCGCCAGGTCGACGCCGCGGGCGTCCTCCTCCACGTACTCGTAGACGAGCGCGCCGCCCTTGTCGTCGTAGCTCTCGCAGGCGAGCCAGCTGAACACCCGCGTGCCCTCGGCGACGCGCGACCGCCGGTCGGTGCCGTACCGCGTGGTCACACCGCCGGAGGTGACGGAGCGCCAGTGGACGTCGCCGGTGTCGCGCCGGGTCCAGCGCTCGATCCGGGCGAACAGGCCCTCGGTGCGCGGCCGGTAGCGATGGACGACGTACCCGGGGGCGGTGACCTCGTCGGCGAACCGGGTGCCGTCGGGACGCAGCACGGGGACGAGGTCCTCGACGCCGGAGAGCAGGTAGACGTCGGACTCGTCGCCGTCGCGGTACTCCGGGACGCCCTTGTCGGTCCTCCGGGTGATCGCGGGCGTGGACAGCCTCCACCCGTACCCGAACGGGCCGTTGCCGTTGGCGGAGTCGTAGGTCAGCGCCAGCTCGGGGCCGAGGCCCGAACGGGCCTCGCTCGTCGCGATCGGCACGCTCATGGAGCCGGTGCCGGTGGCGGTGCCGGCGGCGAACTTCTCGCCGACGCCGCGGACGGCGCCACCGCCCTTGGGCGGCGAGACGGCGGGGACCTGCACGCGCGAGAAGGCAAGATTCGGCATTCTGCACCATCTCGTCCGGACGGCCCGTCAGAGGCCGGCAGCTGGATGTGTCGGGGATCATCGTTGCTTTACCCTCCGGTCTTGGTGACTAATCCGCGAATCCCGGCTCCGGCGCGCCACGGAAAACGGCGCCGGGAGGGCTCTTCTGGCGCGGTCAGGGTCCTTTATCAGTGAACGAAGATCCAGTGCTCGGATCGCAGAAACAATCTTGATTCGTCCTGCGGACAAAGACGTCGTTCCAGTAGTAACAGGGAGGAATTCCGGAAGCGTGCGGAGTGCCGTTGACGATGATCGGAAAAGCCGGTTCGAGGGCGCTCGAAGATCGTGAAGCGACCGCCCGGTCGCCATTCGGAAAGTCCTCGCGATTCGCGGTTTGGCGGCCACGTCGGCCAGGAAGAATCGAGGGGACTCGACCCCCCTGGAGTCGCCGAACGGCGGACCCTGCCCTCGATCGCGAACGGATCTTCGCCATGTGATCGGGGCGGTGCCCGCCTTCCGGCGCCGACCACTCGCTGCCGATGTCTGAGCAGGCCAGGGCTTCACGACCGACAGGGCGGAAGGACGCGGACATGGCACTCATCGTGATACGGCTGCACCCGGTCGAACCCATCGGGGGCGCCGATTTCACGCCCTACCTCGACGGCCTGGAGATCGAGGCGTTCGATCTTTCGACGGCCTCTCCGCTGGAGGGCGTCTCGCTGGGAGTGGCGACCTATCGGGCGCCGGTCGATCCGCCGCCGACCGATCCTTTCCGCCCCAACCAGAATTCGGATATCGTGCAGCACTGGGGTCCGACGGAGGAGCCCCCGCCGGAGCCCCTTCCCGTGCCCGACGTGTTCAAGGCCGTGGCCACGGCGGTGATCCGGATCCCGTCCGGAACGGGCCCCGAGCACGGCTCGCCGGATCTGCGGCTGGTGATCAGGAGGAACGGCAGCACCATCGTCCACCGGCAGTTGTACTTCAACGTCCCGGTGGACCCGCAGCAAAATCGTCCGCCTCGTCGGAATTATCCGGATATTCCTACGTCCAGTGTTTATCTGGCGCTGCCCGCCCCGGGCACCGGGCTGGACACCGACGACTACGTCGAGGTGCCCGCCGACGGCACCCCGCCCCGGTTCACCGACCTGCGCAACGCCGTCCAGGCGGTCCTCGACGCTGATCCGGGGAGCGCGGCCCCGCTGCCGATCACGGAGCTGACACCGCTGCAGGCCCGCCACGTCGCGTACGAGATCGTCTGGAACCAGTCGTTCCGGCCGCTGCCCGCGCCCAAGGTCCGCTTCGGCGGGTCGCAGGCGTCCAGGGAGCTCGACTGGCTCTACACCCTGCCCGACAGCGGCAGGGAGCAGGGCGACGAGGTCAGCCGGGCCACGTTCGAGGGCGATCTGGACAGCTACTACGCCGTCGGCAACGCCGACTCCGAACGCCTCGCGCCGTTCGTCTACGCCCTGGCCGCCGCCCTCAGGGCCGAGGCGCTCAGCCGCGCCGCGTCCAGGGCCGGCCTGCTGATGCCGGTCTCGCTCGCGCGGGCCCCGGGCGGGGCGCGGTTCAAGTCGGTCCGGGTCGTCCTGGCGTCGGCCGTGCCCCTCGCCGACCCGCCCGCGCCCCTGGAGCCGGTCTTCGCCGTCCCCGCCGAGTACTTCTACGCGCTGGGCGCCGCACTGCCCACGAGCATCTCCGCCGAGCAGCGGTTCCAGCTCCACACGCTGCAGGAGGAGGACACGCTCAGGTCCGCCTTGCAGGCGGCCCTCGACTCCGGCGTGATCACGGCGCCTGCGGGCACCGGGATCGCCCAGGCGGCCAGGCGGCTGCGCGCCCTGGGCGCGGTCCAGGGCTCGGCGCCGCAGTTCGCGCTGAACGGGGCCGATCCCATCCGCGCCAACGTGCGGTCCCTGGTCGAGGCATGGCTCGCCTACCAGGGCGAGGACATCGACGGCTTCTGGGCCGGCGTCACCGATCCGGGCCGTCTCGCGGGCCATCTGGAACTGGTCCTGCTGGTCCTCGCCGGCGGCCACGGCCCGCTCATCGGCGCGATCAAGACCGGGCTGGGCGCCGCAAGCGCGGACGACATCGACGACCGCCCGGCCGCCGACTGGCAGGCGCTGTTCGCCGGGCCGGACGCGGCGGACCTGCTGCCGGACTTCACCCGGCCGGGCAGCGTCGCCGAACGGGTGGCGGCGTTCATCCGCCACGTCCAGCAGTTCTTCGCGATCGTGCAGGAGTCCGCACCGATCTTCGAGGAGCCGCAGGGCGGGCCGCCCCGCCTCCCGAGACCGCCGGGCGACCTCATCACCGCCTTCATCACGACCTTTCCCAGCGGCGACTTCGAGTTCGGGGAGGAGTGGACCGACGAGCGGGCCGCGGCCGTCAGGGCCCACATCGCCGCCACGCTGCCCGATGACGAGGCGGCGGGGGAGCGGCTCTGGCAGGCGCTGACCACGCTCAACGAGCTGAGCCTGCTGACGGGGGCGGCGGGCGCGGCGGGCACGCCGCCGCCTCCGTGGACGACCGAGCGGGCCTTCTCGATCATGGAGGCCCTGTACGCCCGCGGGTTCACCGGCCGCGCCCGGATCGCCGAATCGGCCAGGGAGGACTTCCGGGCCGCGCTGACCGGGACGGTCGCCTGGGAGCACGCCGACACCCTCTACGAACGCGCCGGCGGACTTCCGGACGAGCCCTCACCGAACGGCGGCACCCCGGACGGCGGCGAGTTCCGGCCCGTGAACCCCGACGGCCGGCTGGTCAACTGCGTCCCTCCACCGCACCGTTCCCCCCTCGGCCCGGTCGCCTACCTCCACGACCTGCTCCGGCTCACCGAGGACTCCACCTGTGAAGACCCGTTCGGGGACGAGCCGGAGCGCGAGGCGGCCGCCACGCTCGCCGAACTCCTGGCGGGCCGGCGGGGCAGGCTGGGCGAACTGGCCGCGAGCCGGGCCGCCCTCGAGATCCCCGTCCCCGTGATCGACCTGGTCAACGAGTGCCTGGAGGCCGCCGTCGACGGCCCGCCGGGCAGCGGCGGCGTCGTGTACGACACCCACGCCGCCTCGCTCGGCGGCCACTCGCTGGCCGAGCACGACCCGGCCACCCTGTTCGCGGCGCTGCCCGAGCACTCCACCCCCGCAACCCCGGTCAGGCGGCCCGGCGCCTACGAGAAGCTCAAGATCGACTTCTCCGCGCCGTCGCTGCCCTACGCGCAGGCCCTGGACATCAACCGCACCTACCTGGCGCACCTGCGCACCAGCCGGTACGCGGTCATGCGCCGCTTCCGCGCCGACATCACCGAGCAGGCCCTCGACCCCGCCGACCAGCCGCCCGACTTCCAGCGGCACCTGTGGCGCTACCCGGTGAAGCGCGAGCTCGCGGCCGAGTACCTGCACCTGTCGCCGGAAGAGCTGGAGCTGCTGTTCACCCGCGACGTCCCCGAACAGGACCCGGAGGGGCGGCTCGTCCTGCACGAGCTGTACGGCTTCGACGCCGACACCGTCGGGGAGACGCACTGGACCGAGATCGTCGTCCGGCTCCCGGAGTTCCTGGAGCGCACCGGCCTGACCTGGTGCGAGTTCCTGGAGCTGTGGCGTTCGGGCTTCGTCCGCTTCGCCCGGTCCGGCGGCGAGGGGCCGCGCCGCTTCCCCGACTGCGAGCCGTGCGATCCGCACGCCTACCACATCCGCTTCCAGGATCCCTCGTCGCCGGTGGACGCGCTGCGCCGGCTGGCGGTGTTCATCCGGCTGTGGCGCAAGCTCCAGGGGGTGGCGAACGCGCGCTACGACTTCGCCCGGCTCCGGGATCTCTGCGTCGCGTTCGAGCTGTTCAGGCCCGACGGGATGATCAACCCCGACTTCGTGCGCGACCTCGCCGCCTTCCAGATCCTGCGCGACGACTTCGGCGCCGCCCTCACCGATCCGCTCGACCCCCCGGCCCCGGCCGCCACCGGCCCCGACCGCACGCACCTGCTGGCGCTGTGGGCCGGTCCCGGGGCGGCCAAGCGGGCCTGGGCGCTGGACGAGCTCCTCGACCAGGTGGCGGCCCACGGGCGCGACCGGCACGGCCGCGCGCCGCGCGGGCCCGAGTTCCTGAAGCTGCTGGCCGACAACCTCGGCCCGCTGTCGCTGCTCGCCGGTTTCGACCCCGACCCGGCGAGCGGCGACCGCTGGGACGCGCGCCCGGCCCACACGCTGCGCTTCGCCGAGGTGCTGGCCAAGATCTACGCGTCCGACTTCGGCGTCGGCGAGGTGCTGCTGCTGTGCACCGCCGACCCGCACCTGGACGGCGACGACCCCTTCCCGCTCCAGCCGGGCAACGAGGCGCTGGACGACCCGCTGGCGCTGCCCGACGACCAGTCCGCCCACTCCCTGTGGGCCCTGCGGGCGTGCCTCACGGCCGCCGAGGACCAGGTCGGCGGCGAGGACGCGGCCGCCTGGACCTGGGACCGGATCGAGCAGACCCTCCGGGACCGGTTCGGCTACGGCCCGCCGGTGTCCGGGCCGGACCCGTTGCGCAGGCTCGGCACCCGCTTCTTCCCGGCCGCCGTCGCCGCGGCGGGCGTCCCGGTGGCGCCCGGGGACCGCCAGTACCGGCAGCCCCTGGCGCCGACCTCCGCGCCGATGTGGAACACCCCGCCGGGGCCGTTCCGCTACGACACCGCCGTCCACGAGCTGTGGGCCGAGCTGCCGCTCAGCGGCGAGGCGGTGATCGCCAAGCTGGGCCGGATCCGCCAGCTGAGCGCCGTCGAGCAGCGCGCCGTCCGCCAGCTGTACTTCGCGCCCCGGGCCGATCTGGCCCCGTTCGCCTTCGTCGTCGGCGACCTCCGGGAGGCCGAGGAACGGCTGATCGAGGAACCCGACGAGGACGCCCGGTGGGCCTGGTTCCAGCGGCGGTTCGCCCTCTTCTACCGCCGCTGCGAGCTGATCGCCGAGCATCTGGCCGCGCACGTCGACGACTGGTCCGGGCGGGCGACCACCGAGGGCTCGGAACTCGCCTGGAGCGTGCTGCGCGAGCTGTCGGCCGACGAGAACGCCGGCACCGAGCCCTGGGAGCGCGACGGCGGAGAGCCCCCGTCGACCCTCTGGCCGGACCGCCCGTCCGCCGGCGCGTTCGCGGCCCTGCTCGGCCTCGCCGGCACCGGCCTGCCCGGGGAGTACACCGCCGAGGGCCGGGGGCTGGTGTGGCGTGAGGCGCGCGGGCCGCTGTCGGTGTTCGGCACGGGGGAGAACGCCGGCAACAGCCCGATCCCGACCGTCGTCCCGGCCCTGGACCTGGCCCCGACGGCCGTCGAGCGCGAGTTCGTCGACTTCCGCAACGGCTTCGCCACCGCCAACGTGGACGGCCGCCCGCTCGGCGGAGCCGAGGGCTACACCGTGCGCTGGACGGGCACGCTGCTGATCGAGGCGGGCGGCCCCTACGAGTTCCGGGCCGGCGCGCCCACCCCGGACGGCCTGCCGCCCGACTTCGCGGCCGCGACCGGGCGCTGGCTCGTCACGCTGCGGCGCGGCCAGCGCCGCTGGGTCGTGCTCAGCCACGACTGGCCGGACGAGACCGTCCCGGGCGATCGCGCCGACCCGCTGCGGCTGGCGCGCGGCGCGTACCGGCTCAGCGTCGAGTTCGTCCAGCCCCGGCCGGCCCATCGCGACGCCGAGGACCTGACACCGGCCGTCGGCGGGTTCCAGCTCAAGTACGCGGGCCACGACACCTGCGACGACCTGATGGCGATCCCGCACTCGCAGCTGTTCGGCGAGCGCAAGGACGGCACCCTGGCGGCGGACGTCCAGGGCGTGGACGGAACGGCGCGGCAGTACCTGGAGCGGCACTACACCAGCAGCCTGCGCGACATCCGCCGCACCTACCAGCGCGCGTTCACGGCCCTGCTGTCCGCGCACCGGTTCGGGTTGTCGGCCCGGCCGATCGCCGACGACGGCCAGTCCGAGATCGGCTACCTGCTGACCCACCCCGACCTGTTCGCGGGGACGTCGTCCTACCGGGCGGGCGGCATGCCGTCGGGCCCCTTCACCAGCCACCGCGCCTGGTTCGCCCCCGATCTGCTGCCGCTGCTCGACCACTACCAGGCGCCGTCCCCGGCCCGGGACCAGCGGGCCGAGCCGTCGGCACGGCGCCGGCAGGCGCTGTTCGACCAGTGGGAGCGGATCTTCGACTACACGGCCGTGCGGCGGGCGACGGCGTCGGCGCCCGAGCCGCCGCTGTGGCTGCTGTTCCACGAGGCCGCCGAGGACCACCCCGACGTGAGCGCCCAGCTGCAGCGGCATCTCCACGTCGACCTGCGGCACCTCCCGCAGGCGCTCACCTACGCCGGCCACACCGTGACCGGCGCCGACCTGCGGGACGAGCGCTGGACGGTGCGGGTCTGGCACGCCGACCGGTGGTTCGACCGGCTCCGCGAGGACTTCCTGATCGAGGACGTCCGGACCGCGCGCCCCGACCTGTGGGCGGCCGACGACCCCGGCGCCGGCACCGGCGACGGCTCGGGCAACGCCGTCCTCACCAGGTTCGTGCGGGACGGCTGCCTGGAGAACGGCGAGCCCCGCCGCTACACCGACGTCCAGGCCCTCAACGACGGGTTGCGGCTGCGCGGGCGCGCCGCGCTGCTGGCCCACCTCGGTCAGGATCCGCCGGCCCTCCAGGAACTGCTGCTCATCGACGTGGACGCCGGTCTGCGCCAGCGGGCCACCAGGATCGAGGAGGCCGTCAGCGCGGTCCAGACGTTCGTCCAGCGAGCCCGGCTCGGGCTGGAGCCGGCCCTGCCGGTCCCGGCGGGCTTCGCCCTGCTGTGGGACCGCCGGTACGCCACCTACCGGATCTGGGAACGGTGCGTCCGCCGCCGTCTCTACCGCGAGAACTGGATCGACTGGGAGGAGCTGGGGGAGGCCCGCCGCGGGGAGGCGTTCCGCCTCGTCGAGGACGAACTGCGCCGCACGTCCCTGACCTCGCCCGTCCCCGGCGGCCTGCTGCACTGGCCGGCGGACCGGCCGCCGGCCCATCCCGGCCTGACCGCCCTCCAGGCGCGCGAGCCCGCCGTTCTGCGTCGCGTCGACCTTGATCGCCATGGATTCGACCTGCAGGGCATGCCCGAGCGCCACGCCCGCCTGTCCTGGCTCGCGGCGGCGGGCCTCCCGGCGCGGCACCGGACCCTCGCGGGCGACGCGAGCGCGGCGAGCGACGCGACCGACGCGACCGACGCGGCGATCGCGGACGGGACCGGGACGCCGGAGCGTCCGCTGCCGTGGTGGGTTCAGGCCGCGACCCGCATGGGGGTGCGCTTCGTCCGGGTCGCCGCCGCGGGGGAGCCCCCTGCCTCCACCGAGTTCGTCCCGCACCGCGAGGGGTGCGAGCCGGCCTGCTGCCGCGACTGCGGCGAGCCGCACGCCGCCACGGTCGACGAGTACTACTTCTGGCTCCTCGACGCCCGCTTCCACAAGGCCGTCACCCAGGTCGCCGACGACGGCCACGGCCGGATGCCCGCCCCCACCGACCCGGCCGGCCCGGCCCGCGCGGCCGACCCTGACGGCAAGGTGCCGTGGAGCTGGCACGACGCGGGCGTCCTGCCGCGCCTGCTGCAGTGGCCGAGCGACCCGGCGGTCCACCTGGCCTGGAGCCGGGTGCACAACGGCGAGTTCAGTCAGCCCCGCCGGTCGTCGGAGCCGCTGCGCGTGCACGCCCCGGAGCCGGATCTGGAATTCGCCGGGAGGAGCGACGACTCGCTGCGCTTCACGGTCGAGGGCGGCCAGGCCCCGGAGGGCTACCCGTCCGCGCCCGAGCCGGGGTTCCGCTACGACCTGGCGGACGACGCCGCGACGCCCCTGCCGCTGCTGCACGAGACTCCGCCACCGCCCACCTACCCGGGCGGCCTGACGACCTTTCCCTACTTCGCCTTCCACGCGCCCGGAGCACCGATCCTGCCGCCGTCCGTGCACGCCCCGGCCATCGCGGTCGCGGCGAGCCTGCGCGCCCACTGCCGGTTCGAGGCCGCGCTGCGCTGGTACGACCTCGCCTTCGCCCCGCTGCGGTCAGACACGAGCTGGCTGCGCCACCACGCCCTCGGCGACGGCGCGGACCACGACGTCGCCACCCTCCGGGACCGAGCGATCCTGCTGAACTATCTGGAGACGCTCGACGAGTGGGGCTCGGCACTGCTGCGGGGCAACACGCCGGAGTCGTCCCAGCAGGCCCGGCTGGTGTTCGAGACGGTGGCCAGGGTGCTCGGCCAGGCCCCGCCCACGGTGCTCGCGGACGATCCCCACGGCCCGCCCCATCCCGTGGCGGACTTCGTCCCCGACCCCGCTCCGCTCAACCCGCGCCTGCTGGCGATCTACGAACGCAACGCCGACCGGCTCGGACTCGTCCACGCCACCCTGAACGCCGACCGGCTGCGGCGCGACCAGCGGCCCTACTGGAGCGACCCCGCCCCGGGGGAGAGCACCCAGCCGTGCCTGGACGACCTCGACTGGTGCGCCCCCGACAGCTGCTACCGGTTCGCGTACCTGATCCAGAAGGCGCACGAGCTGGCCGCCGAGCTGCGCAACCTGGGCAACGCCCTGCTCGGCGCCTACGAGAAGGGCGACGCCGAGTACCTCGCCACGCTGCGCGCGACGCACGAGCGCCAGCTGTCCGACCTCACCCTCCAGATCCGCCAGAACCAGTGGCGCGAGGCCGACTGGAACGCGCAGGCGCAGCGCAAGGCCAAGGAGATCGCCCAGACCCGCCAGCGGTACCACAACCTGCTGATCGAGAACGGGCTGAGCAACCGCGAGGACGAGCACGTCTTCCTCGTCTACGCGGCGCTGGCGCTCCGGGCGACGGGCAACATCGCCGAGGCCATCGCGCAGGGGATCGGCGCGACCCCCGACATCTTCGCCGGTGTCGCCGGGTTCGGCGGATCGCCGCTGTTCTACCAGCAGATACCGATCGGCTCGAAACTCGCCTCGGTGTTCGCGACCGCGGCCCGCATCGCCAATTCGCTCGGCGAGCTCTCCACGACCACCGGCGGGCTGCGCCTGACCCAGGCCGGATGGGAGCGGCGCGAGGAGGAGTGGCGGCACCAGGTCGAGGTCCTCGGCCTCGAGATCCAGCAGGCCGAACGGCACATCCTCGCCGCCGAGCGCCGCCAGGACATCGCCCTGCGCGAGCTGAACACCCACCGGCGGCAGATGGAGAGCTCGGCGGAGGTCCACGACTACCTGCGGGACAAGTTCACCGCCCACCAGCTCTACCTGTTCCTGCAGCGGGAGACGGCGGCGTTGTACGCGCAGACCTACGACCTGGCCCTGCACGTGGCGCGCCAGGCCGAGCGCGCGTTCAACTACGAGCGCGGGCACACGCGCTCGTTCATCACCGGCGAGGTCTGGGACGGGCTGCACGAGGGCCTCCAGGCGGGCGACCGGCTGGCCGTCGCCCTCAAGCGGATGGAGCACGCCTACCTGGACGACAACCGCCGCGAGTACGAGATCACCAAGCACCTGTCGCTGCGCCTGCTCTTCCCGCTGGAGTTCCTGACCCTGCAGGCCACGGGCAGCTGCGAGATCGAGATCCCGGAGTGGCTGTTCGACCAGGACTACCCGGGTCACTACATGCGGCGGATCCGGAACGTGAGCCTCAGCGTCCCGTGCGTCGTCGGCCCGTACGTCGGCGTGCAGAGCCGGCTGACCCTGCTGGGCAGCACGACCCGCGTCGATCCGCGCCTGGTCGATCCGCCCGGCGCCTGCTGCCCGGACGGCCGTCCCGGCGCGGGCGGCTACGACCCGGTGCCCGACGATCCCCGGATCGTTACGCGGCACACGGCGTCCGAGGCGATCGCCACCTCGGCGGGGCAGAACGACCACGGGATGTTCGAGCTGAACTTCCGCGACGACCGGTACCTGCCGTTCGAGTTCGCCGGCGCGGCCGGCCGCTGGCGGATCGAGCTGCCGCCCGAGAACAACCACTTCGACGTCGCCACCCTCGCCGACGTCGTCCTGCACCTCAACTACACGGCGCGCGAGGGCGGCGACGAGCTGCGCCGCGCCGCGAGCGAGAGCGCGCGGCGCCACCTGCCCGGCTCCGGCGTCCGGTACTTCGACGTCGAGCACGACCTCCCGGACGCGTGGCGGCGCCCGCGCGCCCATGAGATCCGGCCGGCCCTGGGACGGACCATGTTCCCGTTCCTGCAGGGGCGGCGCGATCCGCGGGTGACGCGGATCGGGCTGTTCCTCGAGGTCCCCGGCGCGGCACCGAGCACCCACCACACGGTCGAGTTCGAGCGGTCGCCCGGCTGCGGCACGGCCGCCCGGCCCGTCGACGTCCACTGCGTCGCCAGTGCCGACTGGCCGCAGCTCTTCTGCGGGGTGCTGGAGCTGCCGGAACCCGTGGTCCTGGGGAGCACGCCTGAGACGCTCGGCGTGTTCCGGCTGCCTCCGGGGCTGGAGCAGGTCTGCCGCGTCCACCTGCTGTGCTGGTACGACGTCGTCTGATCCCGGAGGGCGGACGATCTTCGTGCGGCGCGCGGGTCAGCCGGGCAGGGCGAGCAGGGCGCCGACCGTGGTCTCGGCGCCCCACCCCGGCAGCACGCGGGTCACCGGCGGCAGCTGGGCGAGCAGCGCGGCGTGCTGGTGGCGGTGCCTGAAGTCGGGAGTGTGGAGCGTGAAGCCGGTGAAGAGGGCGTGCAGCTCCTCGCTGTAGAGCCAGACGCCGCCCCGGATGTGGCTGGGCACGTCGATCACCGTGAGCCGCGCGTCGCCGATCTCGAAGTCGTCATCGCGCTTGTAGAGCGTGTCGGGGCGGGCCTTCCGGAGCGCCTTGCGCTGCGCCGGGTCGGGCACGTGCAGAGACGCCCGTTCAAGGTGGGAGCGCCAGCGCGGCAGCGCGGCCTGGGGCAGGGCGACGTAGGCGTTGGCGGAGACGTTGCGGGCGTTCATGACGTGGATCTCCTCGCCGTCGGTGAGGATGACCGCCACGGCGTCGCGGCCTCCGACGACCCGGCTGATGCCGTCCACGCGGGACGCGGGGTCGATCACGAAGACCTCGTCGTCGTCGCCCACGACGTAGGTGTTGGCGGGCGCGCCGTTGTCACCGGTGACGACGGTCTCGACGCGCGTGCCGCCGGCCGCGTACGGCGGCCGCGCCGGCACGGGGAGGGCCGGCGGGAACGGAGGCGGCGTCGGGGCGGGCCCCGGCGGGGGCGCGGTGCCCGCCGTGCGCAGCAGCTCCAGCACCGCGCGGGCGTCGGCGGGACGGGCGCGCGGATCCTTGGCCAGCAGTGAGTCCACGAGCCGGTCGAGGGAGTCGGGAAGGTCGGGGCGCAGCGACCGGATCCTCGGCGCCGGTTCGAGCACGATGCTGCGGATGAGCACCGGGAGCGTGTCGGCGTCGAAGGGCGCCCGGCCGGTCAGCAGCGCGAAGAGCACCACGCCGAGCGCGTAGAGGTCGGCGCGGAAGTCGACCTCGCCGCCGCTCTCGAACTGCTCGGGGGCCATGAAGGCGGGGGTGCCGATGACGGCGCTGCCGGTGAGGTTGGTGATCTGGTCGGCGTGCCGCGCGATGCCGAAGTCCATCACCGTCACGTGGTCGCCGGGGAGCAGCATGACGTTGGCGGGCTTGATGTCGCGGTGCACGACGCCCTGCTCGTGGGCGGCCCGCAGCGCGTCCGCCGCCTGCGCGGCGATCCGCAGCGCCCGGTCGACCGGGAGGCCGCCCGGATGCCGCCGGATGAGGGCCGACAGGTCCTCCCCGTCCAGCAGTTCCATCACCAGGAACAGCGCGCCGCCGTCGTCCCCGCCGTCGTGGATCACGACGATGTTGGGGTGCCGCAGGCGGGCGCTGATCTCCACCTCGCGCTGGAACCTCTGGATCAGGAGGGGGTCGGCGCCCTCCGGCTTGGCCAGCATCTTCACGGCCACCGGGCGGCTCAGGCGCGTGTCGACGCCGCGCCAGACCTCCCCCATGCCGCCGCGTCCCAGCAACGACTCGAGCCGGTATCGCTCCGCCAGTACCAGCCCGCCGCGCACTGGTCCTCCCGCCTGTCCCGTGAAGTCCGTCCACGGAAACATACCGGCGCCCGGCGGGGCGGTCGAAAGCCGGTCGAGCGCCGGCGGCGTGGCCCCGGGAGGTCATAGTAGGTTAGCCTAACCTAATTAAAATGATCTTTGGCTGACGAGAAGGACGTGGAGCATGGCCGCCCGCGAGCACAAGGCGTTCCCGATCGTGGTCCGCGACCTGGAGGTCCTGGACGCCTTCGACGTCACGCCCCGGACGCGCCGGGTCGTGCTGACCGGCGCCCAGCTCGGCGCGTTCGAGAACGGCGGCCACCGGATCGCCCCGTTCCGCACCGAGAACGCCGACGACCACGTCAAGCTGATCGTGCCCGGGGCCGGGGTCGTCCCGCCCGTCCAGGAGGACGGCCACCTGGACTGGCCGCCCGGGACGATCGAGCGGGCCCGCGACTACACCCCGCGCCGCTACGACCCCGATGCCCGCCGCCTCGAGCTGGACTTCGTCCGCCATGCCGGCGGGCCCGCGGCGGAGTGGGCCGGACGCGCCCGTCCCGGCGACCGCGTCCTCGTCGCCGGCCCCCGCGGGACCACCGTCCTCCCCGCCGGCATCGACTGGTACTTCCTGGCCGGCGACGAGACGGCCCTGCCCGCCATCGCGCGCCGCATCGAGGAACTGCCCGCCGGCACCCCGGTCACCGCGGTCGTCTCGGTCGCCTCCGCCGGCGAGGAGCAGACCTTCGACCACCGTGCCGACCTCGACCTCACCTGGGTCCACCGCGACACCGCCGGACCCGGCGCCCTGATGGACGCCGTCCGGGCCGCGCCCTGGAGGACGGGCCAGGTGTACGCGTGGGCGGCCGGAGAGGCCGGCATGCTGCGCCCGATCCGGCGCTGGCTCGAGCAGGACAGGCGGGTCCCGGCCGGCCGCACCGACATCGCCGGCTACTGGCGGGCGGGCCGCGCCCAGCACGAGACGTCGCAGGAAATGGACCGGCTCAGGCACGCCGCCTCCCTCGCCGTCCCGTACGCGATCCGCGCCGCCGTCACCCTCGACCTCGCCGAGCACGTGACCGACGGGCGCACCACGGTCCCGGACCTCGCCGCGGCCGCCGGCGCCCGCCCCCGCGGCATCCGCAAGATCCTCGCCGTGCTCGCGCACCAGGGGTACTTCACCCTCGGCGCCGACGACGTCGTCGCCCTCACCCCGGCGGGGACGTTCCTGCTCGAGGAACAGGTGCACGGCAGGCTCGACCACCGCAACGGATACGCCCGCCTCGACGACTCCTGGCCCGGCCTGCTGCACGCCGCGCGCACCGGCGAGTCCGGGTTCGAGCACGCCGCCGGCCACTCCTTCTGGGCAGAGCTGGCCGGCGACGAGCGGCTCGGCCGGACCTTCGACGGCGACCTGGCCCGGTGGTCGGGCACCTGGTCGCCGGACCTCGTCAAGGCACTGGCCCTCACCGGCGAGCATCTCGTCGACGTCGGCGGCGGAACCGGAACGTTCCTGGCCCACGTGCTGGCGGAGGCGCCCGGAGTCCGCGCGACCCTCGTGGAACTGCCCACCACCGCCGAGCGCGCCCGCGCCCACCTCGCCGAGCGCGGCCTCGCCGACCGCGTCGCCATCGCCGCCCAGAGCTTCTTCGAGGAGCTGCCGGCGGGCCGGGACCTCTACCTCCTGGCACAGGTCCTGCACGACTGGCCGGACGAGGAGGCGGTCGCCATCCTGACCCGGGTCGCCGAGGCGGCGCGCGGCCGCCGCGTCGTCGTGCTCGAACGCGTCGCGACCCCGGCCGACGAAGCGGGCACCGCCGCGTTCGACCTGCAGATGTACACCGTCTTCGGCAGCGGCGAACGCGACCGCGACGAGTTCGCCGCCCTGGGGGAGCGGGCCGGGCTCCGCCTGGAGTCCGCCACCCGGATCCACGCCAACCTGCACGCGATCGAATTCCGCACCGCCTGAACGGCGACCGGACCTCCCGTTCAAAGGTCGGGTCGTGTCCGGTGTGGCGGCGGCGCGGATCGCGCCGCCGCCGATGAAGGTGGACGCATGCGTCTCAGGCTGCGCGTTCCGGAGTCCGGCCTCGCCCGTACGGCTCTGACGCTCACTGTGGTGGCGGGCCTGGTGGACGCCGCCGCGTTCATGGTCCTCGGCGGTGTGTTCGTCGCCAACCAGACGGGCAACTGCGTGCTGCTGGCCATCGGCATCGCCGAGCGCATCCCGATCGGCGACGCGGGCGCGGACAGGCCGCACGCCGGCGTGACGGGACCGCTGATGTCCCTGGCGGCGTTCTGTGCCGGCGCGGCGGCCGCGGGATGGGGCGGCCTCCGCGTTCCGCGGCGCGTGGCCGCGTTCTTGCCGTTGCTGGGCGCGGAGGCGCTGCTGCTCGCCGCGGCGGCGGCCCTGCCCGGTCCGGACTGGGCGCGCGTGGGTCTGGTGGCCGCCGCGATGGGCGTCCAGAGCGTTCAGGCGGTACGGCTGGAGGTTCCAGGCGTGACCACCACGGTGGTGACCGGCACCCTGGCCTCGCTCTTCGACAAGCTCACCGACGAGCGCCCCCGGCGGCGCGGCACGGGCCTGCTCACGCTGGTCTGGGTGCTCTACATCGCCGGCGCGGTGGCCGGCGCCCTGGGCGCCCGCCTCTGGTCGTTCACCGCGGTCTGCTGGTGCGCGGTGGCGCTGACCGTCCTACGGGCCGCCCTCAGCGAACCGCCCGGCCGTTGAAGGTCCCAGGGGCAAGCACCATCGCACTACCGGGCCATCGCGCCCCTGGGACCTCTCAGGAGAGTTCGAGGGCGTGCTCGACCAGCGTGATGAGCACGCTCTTGACCGAGTCGCGCTGACGGGCGTCGCACAGGACGATCGGGATCTGCGGGTCCACGTCCAGCGCGGTGCGGATCTGCTTCAGCGTGTGGGTGCGGGTCCCGTCGAAGCAGTTGACGGCCACGACGAACGGGGTGTCGCGCTGCTCGAAGAAGTCGATGGAGTCGAAGCTGGCGGTCAGCCGGCGGGTGTCGGCCAGCACCACCGCCCCGATCGCCCCGTAGGCCATCTCCTCCCACATGAACCAGAACCGCTCCTGGCCCGGCGTGCCGAACAGGTAGAGGGTGATGCCGTCGTTGAAGGCCAGGCGGCCGAAGTCCATGGCCACGGTGGTGGTGGTCTTTCCCTCCACCCCGTGCAGGTCGTCCACCTTGCTGCCGACGTCGGTGAGCGCCTCCTCGGTGCGCAGCGGGCGGATCTCGCTGACCGCCCCCACCATCGTGGTCTTGCCGGCGCCGAACCCCCCGGCCACCAGGATCTTCAGCGCCATGTGCGCGTCGGTGGGGGCCAGGAGGGTGTTGCGCCAGTCACCGGCTGCTCGCGGGGACAGGGACGACGGGGTGTCAGAGGGCGCGGAGGTCATCGAGAACTCTCTTGAGGATTTCGGGGGAGGGTCGTTCGGCCAGTGGCGCCGAGCGCTGCTCCTCGACCAGTCCCTGCTGGTACAGGTCGGCCACCAGCACCCGCATCACGCCCAGAGGCAGGTCCAGCTCGGAGGTCAGATCGGCCAGGGTCATCGGGTTGCGGCACAGGTCGAGCAGCCGCTGCTGCTCCTGGGACAGGCGCGCCCGCTCGTTCGGGGAACGCCCGGTGACGACCAGCATCGTGACCAGGTCCAGGCGGACGCCCTGGACCCGGGTGCGGCCGCGGGTCAGCGCATACGGGCGCACCATCGGCCCGGCGTCCGCGTCGATCCAGCGCTCTCTCGGGGACTCCATGTCCGCGGCTCATATCGCGTCGCGCGAGGAACCGGCCATTCCTGGTGAGGCGCCCGCGTCCGCCGGATCCGAACCGGGCGCGGAGTCGGAGCGGGGAGTGGCCGCCAGCTGCTTGCGCACGCGTTTGACCAGCATCGCCATCTCGTAGCCGACCAGACCGGTGTTGCCGCCCGCGTCGGCGAGCACCGCCAGGCAGCTGCCGCTGCCCGCGGCGCAGATGAAGAACAGCGCGTCGTTCATCTCCACGATCGTCTGCCGCACCTCGTCCTTGCCGAAGTGCTCGCGCGCGCCCCTGGCCAGGCTGTGGAATCCGGAGGAGAGCGCGGCGATGTGCTCGGCCTCCTCCCGGCTCACCCCGCGTGAGGCGCCCATCAGGAGGCCGTCGCGCGACAGCAGCACGGCCTGCTGCACCTCGCCCACGCGGTCGACGAGCTCGTCCAGAAGCCAGCTGAAATCTCCGGCCATGCGCTGCCGTGTCATGGATTCCCCCGCTCGATTCGTTCATCGAACACTGCCGATCCGTCCGTTTCCACATCCTCGTCCTCGCCGCGGGCCGCAGTCCAGCCCGACTGCAGGGACGAGAGCAGATCGCGGTTGGTCTCCGCCGGCCGGTCGCCGAAGCCCTGCTCGTCCCCGCCCGTGCCGCGGCCGGTCGGGAACTCCGACGTCCCCTCCCGCGACCTGGGCGCGGAGCGCAGCTGCGGCGCCAGATTCCGCTGCCGGACCCGACGCGGCAGCCCGCCGGTCTCCGCGTCGTACGCGGCCTCCTGCCCGTCGGCACGCCCCATTCCGGGCACGTCCTCCGCGAGCAGCGGCGGCGGGGGCGGGGCTGCGGGCCGCGCCTGAGGCGGCACCGGCGGCACTGGCGGCACCGGCGGCGCGGGGGGAGCGGGAGGCGGCGCGGCGCGGTGCCGTCCTCCGACCGGCGTCTGCTCCATCGCGGGCCCGGGCGGCACCAGCGCCGGGGGCGCCGGCTCGGCCTGGAGGACCCGCCCGGTCCGGGCGGCCGGCCAGGGCGCGCTTCCGTTCTGGACGGCCCGCGAGGTGGGCGCGGCCTCGCCGTCGGCCAGCAGCGCGGTGGGCAGCAGCACGACGGCGGTGACGCCGCCGTAGGCGGACGGCTGCAGCACCACCTGGATCTCGTGCCGCGCGGCCAGCCGGGCCACCACGAACAGGCCCAGCCGGTCGCTGTCGGCCAGGTCGAACTCCGGCGGGTCGGCCAGCCGCCGGTTGGTCTCCGCCAGGTCGTCGGCGTCCAGGCCGATCCCGCGGTCGACCACCTCGACGGCCAGCCCGTTGCCGACCTGGTCGGCCCGTACCAGCACCTCGGTGTTGGGCGGCGAGAACGCGGTCGCGTTCTCGATCAGCTCGGCCAGCAGGTGCACCACGTCGGCCACCACCGAGCCCTCCACCCGGGACGGGGACAGCGCCATGACGTCCACCCGCGCGTAGTCCTCGACCTCGGCGACGGCCGCGCGCAGCAGCTGCTCCACCGGGACAGGCTCGCTCCACCCGCGCACGTTCTGCTTGCCGGACAGGATGACCAGGCCCTCGGCGTGCCGCCGCATGCGGGTGGTCAGGTGGTCCAGGCGGAACAGGTCCTCCAGCTCGTCGGGGTCGGAGGTGCGGCGCTCCATCGCGTCCAGCAGCCGCAGCTGCCGGTGCAGCAGCGACTGGCTCCGCCAGGCCAGGTTGATGAACACCCGGCTGATGCCCGCGCGCACCTGCGCCTCGCCGACCGCGGTCTCGATCGCGGTGCGCTGCACCGTGCCGAACGCCTCGGCGACCGAGGCGATCTCGGCGGTGCGGCCGCCCTTGATGTCCGGGGCCTCGTCCGCGACGTTGACCTCCTCGCCCCGGCGCAGCCGGCCCACGACCCTGGGCAGCCGCTGGTGGGCCAGCTCCTGCGCCGCCCGCTGCAGGTCGCGCAGCTCGACCGAGATGCCGCGGGCGAACCGCCACGACAGCACGACCGAGGCGACCACGATCGCCAGGCCCAGGCCGCCGACCAGCGCCAGCTGGTACGTCACCGCCCGGCCGTCCTTCTCGTGCTGGGTGTTCACCGCGCCGCCGGAGCCCTGCAGGGCCAGGAACCAGGACTGGGACGCGGCCGGGAGGGTCGAGCGCCAGTCCGCCAGCACGGTGGGCGACGGCCTGCGCGTCGGGGAGGCGATGATGGTCTGCTCGAGCTGCTGGAAGCGCGTGAACTGCGGCGACCGGTTCACCGCGCCCAGGATGTCGCGCACCGCCGTGTTGGAGGTGTTGAAGGAGAGGTCGGTCATGCGCCGGCGGTCGGCGGCCGCCTGCACGAACGCCGCGTACTCCGGCGCCGACAGCCACCGGCCGCGGGCCTGGGCGAGCGTGACGACCGCGTCCTCGCGCATCATGTGGTCGCGGGCCTGGGTGCTGTAGAGGTTCGCCACGGCCGCCTGGTAGGCCTTGACGTCGTTGGACGCCGTCGGGCCGGGCAGCATCCAGTTGGTGCTGTGGGCCAGGCTCGTGATCATGGTGGACAGCGTCCCGGTCGTCCTGTCGGACAGGGCGTTGTACTGGTTGACCGCGTCGAGCGGCGCGATCGACCGCGCGGCGACCCGGGCCCGGAGGGCGCCGATCCGGCCGTACTCGCGGTTCAGGTCGCCGATGGCCCGGATGGTCTCGCGGTCGGTGAGTTCGCTCGCGGCGGGGAGGGTCTTCTGGCGGAAGACCGCCAGCGCCCCGTCGGTGGCCTTCTGCCCTTGCTGGAGTTGCTCGACCCCCTGGGCGCCGCGGGACCCGAGGACCGCGGCCGTGGCGGCGCGTTCAAGGCGCAGCGTTTCCGAGACCATCCCGACCGGGGTTCCGATATCGTTCACGGCCCGGGTGAAGTCCGCCCTCGCCACCGCCGCGCTGACGGACGTGAAGGTGGCAAAAGCCCACAGCGCCACCAGCAACAGCAACGGCACGACGAGCAGCGCTGCGAGTCGGCGGCGGATAGGTCGCGACCGGACGCGCTTGCGCGAACTCATACTTTCGTCGTTCTTCGCCACACGCAACTCCATGGATCCAGCGGGCCCACAGTTCCAAGGGCCGCATACTCTACACGTAAAGGTGTAGATGTATAAGAAAGCAATCGCTTTCGACCCGTGCGAGTGGGCGTTAACCTCGCGTTTCGGACCGTGCGTGAGCGTGTGACCATCGTCTGTGACCGGCGTCACGATCGCGTGGGCCGGAGCGGCCGCCGACCCCGGCGAACTGGGCCGCTTTCGGCCGACGGCGCCTCGGCGGTGTAAGCGGTGGCGCATCGGCGGCGCCGCGTCCGGCGGGCCGTGGAAACGTTCGCGAATAAGGCGGCCGGCCGCGACGCAACAGGGCGAAAGCGCCGGCGGAAATCTCGCTCTGACCGATGGAGACGCCTATTGCCCCGTGGGCCGTCTCCTTCTCTTACGACCGGTTGGGCGTACGGCGTCATTTTCAGTCTCGCCGGAACGGCGAATGGCGGCGCCGGGCGCGACGGTTGCGCGCCGGGATTGCCCGGCCGGTGAACTCGTAACGACACCGGCGTCGAGCCCGGAGTCTCACATCGCGTTTCATGAGCTTGCGGGTGTGGGAGCGTTCCGCTGCCGGCCGCGGCTCGCTGCCGGGCCGGCGCCGGTGTCCTGACCTGGAGAGCAGGGCGAGGGGGTGGTCCTTACATCGCGGATTCGCTCCTCGCGGATTTCCCGAGTTCCTTCTGAAGGGGCCGGGAAAGCGGTGGTGAAGACGAGTGCCCTTCCTCCCCGCCGCCGTACGGGACGGGGCGGAACCGCCTCGGGCTCGGAAACTGTCAGATTCCGAGCCCGAGGTTGGCGAGGGGCGCTCGCGCGAAGCGAGCAGGGGGTGGGTGACGAGCCGGGACCGGTGGCCTACCTCCGCTCGCGGGGCCGCAGGACCGGCTCAGGCGTCCCGGTCAGTAGTCCGGGTTGTTGGCGTCCGGGATCTCGATGCTGATCGGCAGGTCGCCCCCGGACAGGACGAGCAGGGCCGCCAGGCGGAGGATCTCGTCGAAGGCCCAGTAGAACTTCTGCAGGGCCCCCGGTGCCTTCTCGAGGGAGAGCAGACCTTCGCGGACGAGGACGAAGGGCTCCCAGAGGGTCTCGAAGACCCCGTCCCACAGCGGCTCCCTGCGGATCTTCAGCGAGTTGGCGATCTCGTCACCGAGCACGTAGCGGGTGAGCGAGCCGAGGATGGGTTTGGTGATGTACCTGAGGGGGCCGCCCGGGATGATCGTGGCCATGTTGAGCAGCATGTCGGCCAGCTTGATGCCCTCGGGCGTCGCGGCCAGGATCGGGTCCAGGACCTGCTTGGCCTGGGAGTTGGCCTGGTCCCACGAGTTGGGGATGTACTCGTCCTTGATGCCGAGCATGTGGGCGCACACCTGCCACGAGTGCAGGAAGGCCGTGGACTCGTTGGCGGGGATCGGCACCTTCCACTTGACCAGGTTCTGCATGACGGTCGTGGGCAGGCTGTGCCAGGTCACCATCATGTCCGCCTGGCTGATCGGGATCGCCTCGTCGGCGACCTTCGACCAGTACGGGGACTTCGGCAGCAGGTGACGTACGCCCGCGTGCGCCAGCCGGGTCTTGACGCAGGTCACGATCATCTCGCCGTTGGGATCGTAGGCGTTCGACGTCCCGATGTCGTACCCGAGCTTGGCGGTCTTGGTGATGCGGTCGCGCATGTCCGCGCCGCCCTTGGAGTAGTAGACCGCGCGCGCCTCCCTGGGGATCATCGTGCTCATCATCCCGCTGGCGAAGCCGTAGGTGACGCCGAGGTAGAGCCCCCGCTTCTCGTTGAAGTCGACCGCGGTGGCGAGCTTGCCCTGGTCGGCCCACGACGGCAGCTGCCTGGCGCGCTCCATGAAGGCGCGCAGGTCGGCGGGCAGGCCGCTCGGCAGCGCCTGGCCGTTCTTGGTCCAGGTGCGCAGGAGCCTGTTGACCTGGGGCACGGCGCCCCGGTCGATCAGTGAGGCGACCAGCGTGTCGGCCTCCGGGTCCCAGACGCCGCGGGGGTCGGCGCCTGCACCCGCGCCGGCCACCGAGCCCTTGGGCGACCACGTCCACAGTGGGGCCGCCTGGGCGGGGGACGCGACGCTCAGCGCACCGACCGCGCCCAGCGTCCCTCCCGCCATCAACACGTTGCGCCTGCTGGGTGTGTCCATGCCTTCGCTCCTCCTCGGGGCTGAGAGCACCGTCCTGATACGGTGAAACGAGTTTTGCATCTGCGTATCATCGACGACAGATCCAATAAGAGCACACCGTGACGGCCGCCACAAGACCCGAACATGACGGCGGCCATCGGCCGGTGAGGCAGAATCAGTCGTCTAAGGAGGAGACCGTGGAACCTGCGCTGTCCGCCCTCATGGCGACCTCTGGCCCGGACTCGCTGCTCGAACGCGCGTACATCGACGCCGTCGAGCAGGTCGACGACATGGACGAGACCCGCGCGCGCGTGCTCGACGCCGCCTACGAGCAGTTCTGCCGGATGGGGATCCAGCGTTCCACCATGGAGGACGTCGCCAAGCGGGCCGGCGTCTCCCGGATCACGGTCTACCGCCGGTTCACCACCAAGGACGCGCTGGTCGAGCAGGTGGTGCGCCGGGAGTTCCGCCGCTACTTCGACCGGTTCCTCATCGACATCGACCAGGCCGAGACCGCCGCCGACCGGGTGGTGCTGGGCTTCGTGAGCTCGCTGCGCGCCATCCGCGGCAACCCGCTGATCGGCGGCCTGATCGACACGGAACCGGATCTGCTCGTCTCCTCGATGATCAGTGACGGCGGGCGGACCCTCGCCGCCGTGCGGGAGTTCGTCGCCGGCCAGCTCCGCCAGGAGCAGCGGGCGGGCAACGTGCCCGCCGACCTGGACACCGACTTCGTGGCCGAGATGATGGTGCGGGTCTCCGCCTCGTTCCTGGCGATCCCCAGCCATCTCATCGACCTCGATGACGACGATCAGCTGGCCGCAGTCGCCCGTCGGTTCCTCTTGCCCATGCTGGAACCGGCTCGCTCTCCGGACCGGCCTCAGGATTGACAGCGCCGCTTCCGGAACGTTCCGGTGCGGCGGCCTCGTACCGGGGGAGCACGGCGATGGCCGCGGCCAGCACGGCGATCCCGCCGGCCAGGAGGAGCGCCGTGGCCGTCCCGGCGGGCCATGTCTCCTTGTGCAGCAGGGTCCCGGTCAGCAGCAGGTGGGTCTTGGCGACGACGGTCGCGACCAGGACGACGACCAGCATCCGATGGCGCCGCAGGGCCACCTGCAACTGGGAGACGCCGAGCCCCGCCGCGATGACGAACAGGTACGGATAGGGCGTGCCCAGCAGATCGGCCGCCGAGAAGGGGAGCCGTGTCATGGCGTTGAGGGCCACCTCCGCGGTGCCGATGAGAACGCCGGCGGTGAGGCCGAAGACCACGCCCGTCGACGGGCGGGCGTGCCGTCCCACCGGCCCCGTCTCGTAGATGACGAAGAGCGCGATCGGCAGCATGAGGCAGGGCGCGACGATCACGGTGAGCAGCCGCGGCGACGGCGGATGCCCTGAGAGGGGGATGTCCGCGGTCGCCGCGGCCGTCATCGCCGTGGCGCCCGCGACCAGCGCGAGCGCCAGCAGTTCGCGGCCGCTGGGATGCTCGGTGAAGCAGAGCAGGGAGATGGCCGGCAGCATGGCCAGGGACGACACGAAGACGGGCTGGGCGATCGGCAGGGGGAGGGCGCTCAGAGCGTTCCACTGCAGGATCAGCCCGACGGCCATGACGACGGCGCCGGCGATGCTCAGGCGGGTGGTGAGCAGGCGGACCGCCAGCCTCGTCAGCGACGGGACGTCCGGCGGCCGCACCCGGTCGGCGGCGACCTTGAGCAGGGCGATCCCGGCGAAGTAGACGCCGGACGACGCGAACGCGGCGCAGACGGCCGGCCAGTCCTCCGGGGTCACGGCCGGACCCCGGACGGCGCTTCCGGACGATGCGCGCCGCGGCGTCGTCCCGCCTCGGACACCCGTTGACGGCGCGTTTGGGGGCGCGGTTGACGACGCATGGCATGCCTCCGACCAAGGACCTTTCCAGGTCGCGCTCTGCCGTGGAGCCCCGACGATAGCGCGCTATTGGCGGCCCGCCAATACTTCTCCCGATTCTATTGGCGTGCTGTCAATAAGTCGCTAGGGTGGCCCGTGCCGTGCGGCCCACGCTCCCGGGAACCGGCGAATCGTCGGGGGCGCGGGCCGCGCGGCGCACGGACGCTGGAAGGGAGGTGACGGCATGGCGACCGCACATGTCCCGGCGCGGATCCACGGGCTGCTCAACGAGGTCGGCGAGCTGTTCGTGGTCGCGCTGGAGGGCCTGCGCCGGACCTGGGACGTGCGCACCTGGTTCTGGGAGTTCATGGAGCAGGCCTGGTTCCTGGCCAGGGTGACGAGCCTGCCGGTGATCCTGGTGTCGCTGCCGCTGGGCGCCACCGTCGCGCTGCAGGTCGGCCAGCTCGCCGCGCAGCTGGGCGCCCAGTCGGCGACCGGGGGCGCGGTGGTGGTGGGCCTGGTCCGGGAGGTGGCGCCGATCGCCGCCGCGCTGATCATCGCGGGCGCGGGCGGCGCGGCGATGACCGCCGACATGGGTGCGCGCCGCATCCGCGACGAGCTGTCGGCGATGGAGGTGATGGCGGTCAACCCCGTGCACCGCCTGGTGACGCCGCGGCTGTGGGCGTCCGGCCTGATCGCGACGCTGCTGGCCTCGCTGGTCATCGCCTCGGGGGCGGCCGGCGGGTTCGTGTTCAACGTGCTGCTGCAGGACGTGACGCCCGGCGCCTACTTCGACGGCGCGGTGTCCCTGCTGCAGACCTCCGACCTGCTGGTGACGCTGCTGAAGTCGTGGCTGTTCGGGCTGGTCGCGGCGGTCGTCGCCTGCTACATGGGGATGAGCTGCGAGAGCAGCCCCGTGGGCGTGGGACGCGCGGTGAACCGGTCGATCGTGGTCGCGTTCATGCTGGTGTTCGCCCTCAACTACGTGATCACGACGGTGTACTTCGTCGCGTTCCCGCCCAAGATCTGATGGCCGGCCCGCTCCTTTCCCCGCGGACCGCCGCACGGGCGGCGGTGCTCGGCACGGCGGTGCGGCGCGGCGGCGACCTGGCGCAGTGGCCGGTGTTCGTGCAGCGGGTGCTGCTGTACTCGCTGCGCGACCTGGTGTGGCGGCGCAAGTACGCCAAGACCGTCGCCGGGCACGTCAGCGACATCGTGGTCGGCGCCGGGGCCACGGTGGTCGGCGGCGGCATGATCTTCGTGATCTTCACCATGGCGTTCTTCGTGGGCACCGAGGTCGGGCTGCAGGGCTACACCGGGCTGCGCTCGATCGGCGCCGAGTCGTTCATGGGGCTGGTCGGGTCGTTCGCCAACGTCCGCGAGATCACCCCGGTGATCGCGGCGGTCGCGCTGGCCGCGCAGTGCGGCTCGGCGTTCACCGCCGAGCTGGGCGCGATGCGCATCTCCGAGGAGATCGACGCGCTGGAGGTCATGGGCATCGCCTCCTTCGCCTACCTGGTCTGCACCCGGGTGGTGGCCGCGCTGATCGCGCTGGTCCCGCTGTACCTGATCGCGCTGTTCGCCAGCTTCTTCGCCACCCGGCTGATCAGCACCGAGTTCTTCGACCTGGCGCCGGGCGTCTACGACTACTACTTCCGGCTCTACCTGCCGACGATCGACCTGGTCTACAGCTCGGTCAAGGTCGCGATCTTCTCCTTCGCGGTGATCACCATCCACTGCTTCTACGGCTACTACGCCACCGGCGGCCCCGCCGGGGTGGGGCAGGCGGCGGGCCGGGCGATCCGGCTGTCGATCATCACCATCGTCACCCTGAACCTGCTGCTGTCCTACGTGTTCTGGGGCGGCGGCGCGACCGTGAGGCTCACCGGATGAACCACGACCTTCCGCCGGGCCGGGCGCTGCTCATCTCCGTGCTCACCCTCGCCGCCGCGGCGCTGGCGGTGTACGTGCTGGCGGCCCGCCCGCTGCGGGCCGAGGGCGTCCGCCTGACCGCCGAGTTCGGGCACGCCGGGCAGGGCCTGGGCGACGGCGCGCCGGTCAAGGTCCGCGGAGTGACCGTCGGCTCGGTGGAGCGGGCGGAGCTGACCCCCAGCGGCCGGGCCCGGCTCACCCTGCGGCTGGAGCCGGGGGTGCGGGTGCCCGCCACGGCCACCGCGGCGATCGAGCCGGCGTCGGCGTTCGGACCCAAGTTCGTCGACCTCGTCCCGGGAACGGGCGAGCGCGGCGGTCCCTACCTGGCCACCGGCGGGACCATCGCGCGCACCACCGACCCGCAGGACCTGTCCGACCTGCTCGCCGACGCCGACGCCACGCTGCGCGCGGTCGAGGCCACCGAGGTCTCCACCATCGTCCGCACGCTCGCCCAGGGGCTGCACGGGCAGGGCGCGCGGCTGCGCGGAACCATCGACCAGACCGGGACGCTGATGGACGTGGCGCACAGGCGGCGCGGCGAGGCCCGCCGCTTCATCGGCGACACCGCCGACCTGACCGGAACGCTCGCGTCGTCGGGCTCGGGCGACGACCTCGTCGCCGTCACCGGCGACGCCAACACGCTCATCACCACGGCCGCCGCGGGCGGCCGCGACCGCCTCGGCCGGTTCGCCGACCAGCTGGCGGAGATCTCCGCGCTGGTCTCGCACGGCTTCGACAAGCGGGGCCGGCAGGTCGGCGAGGGGTTCCGGTCGGGGGAGCGGGCCGCCGCGCTCGTGTACGCCCAGCTCGGCCTGACCGGCGACGCGGTCCGCACGGGCAACCGGCTGCTGCCGCTGTACGGGGAGCTGACCTCGCTGCGCGGCCCGGAGGGGAAGAACTACCTGCGCAGCCAGGGGTGGCTCCCCACCGACCCGTGCCGTCTGATCATCGGGGTGTGCGGTCCGACGGGAGGCCGCTGACATGGCGCGGCTGTCCGGGCTGTCCGCCCAGGGGCGGGCGCGGCTGGCGCTGACGGTGCGGGTGACGGCCTTCGTCGCGGTCACCGGGCTGCTGACCGCCTTCATCGGGGCGCAGATCGCCCGGGTGAGCTTCGAGGACGGCCGGTCGCTGACCGCCACCTTCGACGACGCCAGCGGCCTGGCCGTCGGCGACCAGGTGAAGATCGCGGGCGCTCCGGTCGGCCGGGTCGAGGGCCTGCGGATCGTGGGCGGCCGCGCCCGCGTGGAGCTCTCCCTGAGCGCCTCGGTCACGGTTCCGTCCGACAGCGAGGCCGCGATCCGCTGGCGGGACGCCATGGGGCGCCGGGTCGTCTACCTGATTCCCGGCACCGCGCCCACACCGATGCGACCGGGGGCGCACATCACCCGCACCCGATCGGTCGTCGACGCCGGCGCCCTGGTCGACCAGCTGGCGCCGCTGACCAGGAGCATCGATCCCGGGCAGGTCAACCAGGTGCTGGTGTCGCTGGCGCAGGCGCTGGACGGCAACGCCGGCGAGCTGGACCGGCTGGTCGTGGGCGTGGACCGGCTCTCCTCCACGATCGCGGCCCGCCGCGGCACCCTGCGGCAGATGCTGGCCGACTACGCGACGATCACCGAGATCATCGCCCGCCGCGACCGGCAGATCGGCCGCGCGGTCGACGATCTCGTCAAGCTGAGCGGCGCGTTCGCCGACAACCGGCGGCTCATCGACGACGCGCTGGTGGAGCTCGCCGCCATGGCCGCCACCTCCGACAAGGTCCTGGCCGGCAACAGCCGGGAGCTCGCCGCGGTGATCGCGCGGCTGGCGGACTTCACCGCGGGCGTGCGGCGCAACAGCCGCACGGTGGCGGAGGTGATGGGCTCGGCGACGCCCAAGCTGCGGCACATCTTCGCGGCCGCCGACAACGGCGGCTACGTCGAGGCGGCCATTCCCTGCCTCACGCTGGCGGCGCCGCCCTGCCCGTACCCCACCCGCCTGCCCGGCGCGCGCGAGCCCGAGGGGAAGCGCGGCACCGGGAAGGCGGCCGGGCCCGCGGCGAGCTCGGGCGCCACCCGCATCGACTCCACCGGCGCCCTGCGCCGCCTCCTGGTGGGAGGGTCCTGAATGGCCTTGAGATCGTTCCGCGACCGGAACAGGATCGTGGTCGGGCTGGTGTCCGCCGGCTCGCTCCTCGCGCTGGTGGCCTCCGTCTACGTGGTCGGCACCCGCGGGCTGCTGCAGGACCGCTACACCGTCACCGGCGTGTTCGCCGAGACGGGCGGGCTGCGGGCCGGCGACGAGGTCCGCGTCGCGGGCATCCGGGCGGGCGAGGTCACCGCGGTCCGGCCGGACTACGGCCGGGCCCGGGTGCTGGCCACCTGGAAGGTCGACGCCGGGGTGGACCTGGGCCCGGCCACCCGCGCCGAGGTCAAGGTCGCCAACGTCCTCGGCGGCCGCTACCTGCGCCTGTCCGGCCCGGTCACCACACCGCACCTGGCCGACCTGCCGGAGGGGCGCCGCCGCATCCCGCTCGAACGCACCGGCACGCCCACCACGGTCAACGACGTCCTGAACGAGTCGACCAACACCATCACCCGGCTCGACAGCCACTCCATCAACCGCATCATGGCGGAACTGGGCGAGGTCGACCCGCACGACCGGGCCCGGCTCGGCCGCACGCTGGGCAACCTCGCCGACCTGGCGCGGACCGTCAACGACTCCGACCCCCAGATCGACAAGCTGCTCACCAACGGCGAACGGGTGCTCGACCTGGCCCGCAGCAAGGACCGGCAGCTGTCCCAGCTGCTCGCCAACGTGCAGATCATGCTGGACGAGCTGCGCCGGCGGCGCCAGGAGCTGTCGACGTTCCTCGGCGCCGGCGGGAGCACCGTCGCGGCGATGACCCGCCTGATCGACGAGCAGCAGCGGCGGCTGGTCACCGTCATCGACGACCTGCGCGGCACCCTGGGCACCCTGCGGCCCACCACGGGCGACTTCAACCAGCTCCTGGCCTGGGCGGGCCCGACGCTCAGCGGCCTCTCGGCGGCCGGCGGCAACGGGCCCTGGCTGGAGGTCCTGGCCACCGGCCTCGGCCCGCTGTCCCCCCAGGACCTGGCCGAACTCGCGCGTCAGCTGCCCGACGCCCGGCGGGCCCAGGCCAAGGCGACCCAAGGAGGCCGGCCGTGAAGCGGCTCATCGCGATCGCGCTCTCACTCGCCGTCACCGCCTCCGCCGGAGGATGCGCGGTGACCGCGCGCGGCGGCGACGGCTACCGGCTCACCGTCCACTTCGCCCGCACCACCTCGCTGTACGAGCAGTCGAGGGTGCGCGTCATGGGCGCCGACGCCGGGAGCATCACCTCCATCACCACCGAACGCGACCGGGTGCGCGTCGAGCTGGCCATCGACGCGGACGTGCCGGTGGCCCGGGACGCCCGCGCCGTCATCGCCTCGGCGAACGCGCTCGGCGAACGGTACGTCGAGCTGCGCCCCGCGTGGCGCCCCGGCCTGGCCAAGGCACCGCCCGGCATGGTCATCCCCGTCGAGCGCACCGAGCTGCCCGTCGAGATCGACGAGGCGCTCGCCGCGTTCGCCCGGCTCAACCGGTCCATCGACGGCCGCCGGCTCGGCTCGGCCGTGGCGCGCGGCGCCGACGGCGTCCAGGGGCACGGGCGCGACGTCAACGACGCGCTGCGCGGCACGGCCACCCTCACCCAGAACCTGGCGGCCCAGGACCAGCGGATCGTCAAACTCGCCGAAGGACTGCGCACGCTGGCGGCCGACCTCAACCACCGCGACCGCCGGCTCGGCGAGCTCATCGACTCCTTCTCCGCCACCAGCCGCACGCTGGCCGAGGAGCGCACCCGCCTGAACGGCTTCGTCGAGGGCCTGGCCGGCGCCATCCGCAAGAGCGAGGTGCTCGTCACCGCCTACCAGGAGACCCTGCCGAGCACGGTCACCGACCTGTCCAACATCGTGATGACCCTCAAGGCCAACGCCGGCTCCCTCGAACAGTCCATCGAAGCCCTCGGCAAGTTCGCCGACGTCGCCGTCCAGGCATGGGACCGGCAGAACCATGTCGCGACCATCCGCCTGGTCGTGCACGGCACCCTCCGCGCCTGGCTCCAGCCGCTGTTCACCGCGATGGGGTGGGGCACCGTCCCCTGCCTGGAGGGGCAGCCCGCACTGGCCAACTGCACCCCACCTCCCGGAAAGGCCCCGCGATGAGCGCACGCGAGATCCGCCCGGCCGGTCTGCGCGACCGTCCGGGCAAGCAGGGCCGGGCGGCGAGGCGGCCCCTGGTCCTGAAGGCCGTCGCCGTCCCGATGGCGCTGGTCGTGGTCGCGGGGACCGGCGGCTGCTCCCTGCAGACCATCGGCGCGCCCCGCGGCGACATGGTCCTCACCGCGACCTTCGACGACGTGCAGAGCCTGGTCGTCGGCCACAGCGTCCAGGTCTCCGACATCCGGGTCGGCACCGTCACCGGGATCCGGCTCAGCGGATTCCGCGCCCGGGTCACCATGGCCCTGCGCGACGACCGCCGCATCCCGGCCGGCACCACCGCGACCATCGCCAAGTCGTCCCTGCTCGGCGAGAACTACGTGCGCCTCGACCCGCCCCCCGGCCGCGACCTGCGCACCGGCCCGTTCCTGGCCCGCGGCGCGGCGATCGCGCAGACCTCCGTCCAGCCGGACCTGGAGCAGATCAGCGGACGGCTCGGCCCGCTCCTGGCCGCGCTGGGCGGCCAGGACCTGGCCACGATCACCGGCGAGTCCGCGGCCGCCCTCGGCGGCAAGGGCCGGCAGCTCAACACCCTCATCAAGAAGGCCGCCGACGTCTCCGACAGCTACGCCGCCTCCTCCTCCGAGCTCGGCCGCGCCCTCGACGACCTCGCCCGCCTCGGCGGCTCGCTGCGCAAGGGCCACGCCCAGATCGACAAGCTGCCGGGCAACGTGACGCTGGCGACCGAACGCCTCCAGGCCGACCGCGCCCAGCTCAAACGCGCCATCCAGCAACTGCTGAAACTCGCCCGCTCCTTCAACGCCAACGTGCAGGCCCGCCACGCCGACCGGCTGGCCACCCTGCTGCGCCGCGCCGACGCGCTGCTCGCCTCCGCCGTACGGGGCGGGGAAGACCTCAAGGTACTGGCGAACGCCGTGCTCACCTTCCTGCGCGGCCCCTCGGTCTCCCACAGCGGCCAGGCACTGCTCTTCCTCTGGATCAAGGGTTTCCTGCCGCAACCAGGAACCGCCGCCGAGGCGACCTCGCGCAAGCCCTGGAACGACCTGGCGGGACCGCGCCCATGAGACAGCCGCGCATCGCCATCAACCTCGTCTTCTTCGCCCTGCTGGGCGTGGTCCTGGCCGTGTGGGCGGTCCGGAGCATCATCAGCATCGACGCCCTCGAACGGCCCTTCCACGTCACCGCCGAATTCGCCACCTCGCCCGGCCTGAACCCCGACCTGGAGGTCACCCACCGGGGCGTGCGGGTCGGCACGGTCGGCCAGGTCCGGCTCCGGGAAGGCCACGTCGCCGTGCGGCTCGACCTGGAACGGGACGCGCGCGTCCCGTCCGCCGTCGGCGCCCGCGTGCTGCGCAAGTCGGCGATCGGCGAGCCCTACATCGAGCTCACGCAGCCGCCGCGGCCCGGGAACGCGATCCTGAAGGAGGGCGACCACATCCCGGTCGCGCGCACCGCGCCCACCGTCAACTACCAGGAGCTGTTCGCCGGACTCAGCCGGACGCTGCGGTCCGTCGACCCGCGCGACGCCCGGACGCTCGTGCACGAGGCCGCCACCGGCCTGCAGGGACGCGGCGACTCCATCAACGGCATCCTCGCCGACACCCACCAGCTCACCGCCACCCTGGCCGCCAACGCCGGCACCCTGGACGCGCTGTCGGTCGAGCTCACCCGGCTCACCGCCACGCTGTCCGGCCACCGCGGGGAACTGGCGTCCGGCATCGGCGACCTCGCCCGGGTCACCGCCTCGGTACGGCAGAGCCGCGGACAGCTCAACACCGTGCTGGAGGAGGGGCCCGCGGCCCTGCGCGAGGTGAACCGGCTCCTGGACAAGTCCCGCCCCGGCCTGGGCTGCCTGCTCACCGCCGCCGCCACCCCGTCCAGGCCGCTGCTCACCCCCGCCAACTCGGCCAAGGTCCGGCACGTCCTGGAGATGGTCCCCACGCTCCAGGCCCTGGTCAGCGATGTCACCGCCCGGGACGCCTCCGGGGCCTACATGAGGGTCTCGCCCGTGATCACCGTTTCCGGCTCGCGGGCGGCCACCGAATACGCCAGTCCCGTCCCGCGCCCGAAGGCCCCGGCGATGGAGCTGTGCCCGGAGACCGGGAAGACGGCCAAGTCCGCCTCGTCCAAGGAAGAGAAGGAACGGCAGGCGGCCAGGACGCCGGCGACGCCCGCGCCGGGCGCGGCCGAGCCCACCATCACGGCGCGGCCCGTCGGCTCCGCCGACGAACAGACCGCCCCCTCGCGCTGGCTGCCGCTGCTGCCGCCCGGCGCGGGCCTGCTCGTGCTCGCGGTGGTCGTCTTCCAATCCGCACGAGCCCTACGCGCCGCCCGCATCCGCGCGCGGAGATGACCCCCAGAACGGAGGAGCGCATGCCAGCCAAGACGGAGACGAAAGAGCCCGCAGAGGTCGAGGACCTGGACGGCGAGGGCCGGGAGGACGCCCAGAGCAAGAGCAAGAAGGAAGACCAGGCCGACGAGCCGGAGGGCAAGGACCGGGACGGCGAGCAGCCGAAGGCGGACGACGACGCACCCGGAGACCGGGGCGGACGGCGCGCGCGCCTGCCCGGGCGGGCGACGCTGACCAGGGCGGTGTTCGCGCTCGTCCTGCTCGCGTCCGTCGTCACCGCGGGACTGCAGTGGCACCAGGCCGACCAGGCCGCGACCGTGGAGGGCGACCGGCGCGACGTCCGGGCCCGCGCCGGCGAGTTCGGGCAGGCCCTGCTCAGCTACGACCACCGCAACCTGCAGGCGGCCCGGAACCGCGTCCTCTCACTGGCCTCCGAAGACTTCGCCAAGACCTACGACGTCGCGTTCACCGGCGGCCTGGAGAGCGTCATCACCAGGCTCAAGGCCGACGCGACCGCCACCGTCCGCAGCGTCTACCTCGGCGACATCGACGACTCCACGGCGCGGGCGATCGTCGTCATGGACTCGGAGGTGCGCAGTTCGGCGGGCACGCGCCGCGTCCTGGGCTCCCACCTGGACATGCGGCTCGTACGCAAGGGCGAGCGGTGGCGCGTCACCGAGGTGACCTCGGTCGGCGCCGCCGACGAATCCATGACCGACCCCAACGGCAAGAAGCAGGGCGACGGAACCCCCCTTCCCACTCCCGCCCCCTCTTCCGGCGGCTGAGCGGCGGCCGGGGATGGCCACGCCGCCTCCGGCAGGTCGCCTCATCCTCCTGCCGCCCAGTAGCCGGCCGGACCGAGGACACCATGAGCAGGCACATGCCGGACGGCGCGCCGCGCCGCGTCCGCAAAGAGCCCGACGAGCGGCGTGACCAGATCCTGGCCTGTGCTCGCGAGCTCTTCAGCCGGCGCCCCTACGCGTCGGTCTCCAACACCGACATCGCCACGGCCGCGGGAGTCAGCCGCGGACTGCTCAACCACTACTTCGGCACCAAACGGGAGTTGTACCTGGCCGCCGTCAGGGAGATGCTCAGAGTCCCGCCGATCCCCACCCCGGCCTTCCCGGACGGCGTCACGATGGAGGAGCGCGTCTCCCAGAGCATCGACGCCTGGCTCACACTCCTCGAACGCAACCGGGAGACCTGGATCGCCGCGCTGGACCTGACCTCCTCCGGAGGCGACGACGACCTGGAACACATTCTGGAGGAGGCCCGCGACGGCGCCGTCGACCACATGACCCAAGTCGTCGGCCTCGCCGCGCACTCCCGCACCCACCCCCAGATCCGGGCGGCCTTCCGCTGCTATTCGGCGCTGGCGGAGAACGTCAGCCGGGAATGGCTCAAACACGCCCGGCTGCCGCGGGCCCAAGCGCACCTGCTGCTCAAGGAGGTCCTGCTCAACCTCATCGACCGAGTCCTCCCCGAGCTCATCGATCGCGGTCGGCAGGCCCCCGAACCCGCGGCCACATGAACCGAGGCCGAGGCGGGGTCAGCTCGCCAGTTCCTGGGCGACGGCCATGACGTACTGGCCGTAGGCGGAGTTGGCCATGGCCGCCCCCAGCCGATGGCACGCGTCGCTGTCGATGAACCCCATGCGCAGCGCGACCTCCTCGATACACGCGATCCGCACGCCCTGCCGCTCCTCGAGCGTCCGGACGTACAGGCCGGCCTGGAGCAGCGACTGCGGCGTACCGGTGTCCAGCCAGGCGAAGCCGCGGCCCAGATCGACCACGCGCGCCCGCCCGCGCTCGAGATAGACCCGGTTGACGTCGGTGATCTCGAGTTCGCCGCGCGCCGACGGCCGGACGTTCTTGGCGATGTCGACCACGTCGTTGTCGTAGAGGTAGAGCCCGGTCACCGCGCGGTTGGAGCGCGGGCGCGCGGGCTTCTCCTCCAGGGAGACCAGCCGGCCGGCCTCGTCGAACTCGGCGACGCCGTGCCGCTCGGGATCCTTCACCCCGTAGGCGAACAGCACGCAGCCGTGCACGTTGCGCACGTTCTCCTCGAGGATCGACTGGAACGCGGCGCCGTGGAAGATGTTGTCGCCGAGGATCAGGGCGACCGGATCATCGCCGATCTTCTCCGCGCCGATGATCAGCGCCTCGGCGATGCCGTTCGGCTCGTCCTGCACGGCGTAGTCGATCTGGATGCCGAGCTGGGACCCGTCGCCGAGCAGCCGCCGGTAGTGCGGAAGGTCCGCCTCCGTCGAGATGACCAGGATGTCGGTGATCCCCGCCAGCATGAGCGCCGAGAGCGGGTAGTAGACCATCGGCTTGTCGCCGATCGGCAGCAGGTGCTTGGACACCGGGATGGTCATCGGGTTGAGCCTGGTGCCGGACCCGCCGGCGAGAAGGATGCCCTTCATCGGAGGCGGCCTCCCGCGGCGAGGGCGGGGCGGTGCTCCACGATCGGGTGCCCGTCCTCGGGGGCCCACATTCCCGGACACGCGTGCCATGCCGTCCGGCTCCAGTGTCGGTCCGTGCTCCAGCCGGCCCGCCGGACGACACGGGCCGCCGGCCCGGCCGCCGTCCTCGCGCGCACCACGGTCAGCGCGACCACCAGGGCCGCGATCTCCTCGTCGCCGGCCGTACCCCGCACGATGCGCAGGTCCATCTGCTCGGTCACGGGTCAGTCCTCCGTCGTCACATCGGGGGGTTGCCGTGCTTGCGGGACGGCAACCGCGCGTTCTTGGCCCGCAGCGTCGTCAGCGCGTCGATCAGGGTCGACCTGCTGTCGGCGGGGTCGATCACGTCGTCCACCAGGCCCCGCTCCGCCGCGTAGAAGGGGTGCATCAGCTCCTGCTTGTACTCCTTGACGCGCTGGGCCCGCATCGCCTCCGGGTCGTCCGCCGCGGCGATCTCCCGCCGGAACACCACGTTGGCCGCGCCCTCCGCGCCCATGACCGCGATCTCGTTGGTCGGCCAGGCGAACGACAGGTCGCAGCCGATCGACCGGGAGTCCATCACGATGTACGCGCCGCCGTAGGCCTTGCGCAGGATCAGCTGGACGCGCGGGACCGTGGCGTCGCAGTACGCGTACAGCAGCTTGGCCCCGTGCCGGATGATCCCGTTGTGCTCCTGCTCCCGGCCCGGCAGGAACCCCGGCACGTCGACCAGCGTGACCAGCGGGATGCTGAAGGTGTCGCACATCTGCACGAACCGTGCGGCCTTCTCCGACGCGTGGATGTCCAGCACGCCGGCCAGCCAGGCGGGCTGGTTGGCCACGATCCCGACCAGGTGCCCGCCGAGCCGGGCCAGCGCGCAGATGATGTTGGGCGCCCAGGTCGCGTGCACCTCGAAGAGGTCGCCGCCGTCGACGATCTCGCCGAGCACGGCGCGCATGTCGTAGGCCTGGGCGGGGTCGGCCGGGACCAGGTCCAGCAGCGCCTCGGTCCGGCGGTCCGGCGGGTCGTCGCAGGCCACGGCGGGCGGCAGCTCCCGGTTGTTGGACGGCAGCAGCGACAGCAGGTAGCGGACCTCCGCCAGGCACTCCTCCTCGTCGTCGCAGACGATGGCGGCCGCGCCGGAGACGGTGCCGTGCACCTGCGCTCCGCCGAGCTCCTCGTGGGTGATCTCCTCGCCGGTCACTGACTGCACCACGTCCGGGCCGGTGATGTACATCTGCGAGATGCCGCGGACCATGAACACGAAGTCGGTCAGCGCGGGGGAGTAGGCAGCGCCCCCGGCGCACGGCCCCAGCATCACGCTGATCTGCGGGATCACCCCGGACGCCCGCACATTGCGGCGGAAGATCCCGCCGTACCCGGCGAGCGCGGTCACGCCCTCCTGGATCCGGGCCCCGGCCCCGTCGCTCAGGCTGACCAGCGGTGCGCCCGCGGCCTCGGCCAGGTCCATCAGCTTGTGGATCTTCTCCGCGTGCGCCTCGCCCAGCGAGCCGCCGAAGACGCGGAAGTCGTGCGCGTAGGCGAACACCTTCCGTCCCTCGACCTCGCCCCAGCCGGTGACCACGCCGTCGGTGGGCGGGCGCCGGTCCTCCAGGCCGAAGCCGGTGGCCCGGTGCCGGCGGAACCCCTCGATCTCACGAAAGGTCCCGGGATCGAAAAGCAGATCGAGCCGTTCGCGTACGGTGAGTTTGCCTTTGTCGTGCTGCGCCTGCGTCGCCCGCGTTGACGGTCCCTGTTCCACGTCCATTCTGGCCGCGTTCAGTTCTTCGGTTTTCGACCGCATCTCGGGGACCGGAGCCGCGTTGGCGGAGAACGCCATATGACACCTCGCGTATTGGTGGACCGGCCGGATTCCAGTGTTCCCGCGGCCATGCCGCCGTGGCCAGCGGAGGCGGCCCCTATCCGCCCGCTATCACCCCCTTGGGGGTCGCTAGGGGTTGAGGTCCGCGGGGCGCGGCGGCACGGTGGGGAAGAGAGCCAGGCGCCTTTGCGGAGAGGTTTGAATCCGATGCCGGATTTCGTTGTCGACAGTGCCGCGTGGATCCGGCGGTTCCACCCGGCTCCCGACGCCGGGACGCGCCTGGTGTGCTTTCCCCACGCCGGCGGCTCCGCGAGCTTCTACCATCCCGTGTCGGCCGCCCTGGCGCCCGGGATCGAGGTGCTGACGGTCCAGTACCCGGGGCGCCAGGACCGGCGGGCCGAGCAGCCCATCACCGACATCGGGGAGCTCGCGGACGGGGTCTTCGCGGCCCTGCGGCCCTGGCTCGACGGCGGGCCGCCGAGCGGCGGCGACCGGAAGGTCGCGCTGTTCGGCCACAGCATGGGCGCGATCGTCGCCTTCGAGGTCGCCCGCCGGATGGAGCGGGAGTTCCGGGCCCCGAGCCTGCTGGTCGCCTCCGGCCGGCGCGCTCCGTCCCGGTACCGCCAGGAGGCCGTGCACCGGCGCGACGACGCGGGCATCATCGCCGAGATCACCCGGCTCAGCGGCACCGACCCCAGGCTGCTGGACGAGACCGAGATGCTGCGCGCGGCCCTGCCCGCGATCCGCGGCGACTACCAGGCCGTGGAGACCTACGTGAGCGACCCCGGCGCGGCCCTGGCATGCCCCGTCACGGTCTTCGTGGGCGATGACGACCCCATGGTCACCCTCGAGGAGGCGAACGCCTGGCGAGGGCACACGACCGCCGGCTTCGACCTCCACGTCTTCAAGGGCGGCCACTTCTACCTCACCTCCCAGCCGGCCGCCACCATCGAGCGCCTCGCCGAGCTGTGTTTCTAGTCCCGGCCTACGTCGCTCGCCTGGCGGCTCGCCCCTAACCGGGCCTTTGGCGAGCGCGGCATCGCTTCGCGATCTGGCCGGTGAGGCTCGCCTCCGGCTTCGCCTCACCTGCCAGGTAACGCGCTCGCGCGGTACCTGAGGCACGTCGAGACAAGCCCAAGCCCTTCCGGCTCCTTCGTCTGGGTTCCCTCTGCCTGCACTCCCCGCCTGCACTTCGCCTCGGACGGTGCGTCCGGTCGGTACATGTGCGCCGGCGCCCTGGTGCTTGAGGGCGGCCGTGAGGGCGGTGAGGGGGGCGTTGTCTCCTTGCGGGGCGGTGAGAAAGGGATGTCGGCGCCGTGATGGTGGTGACGCGCGCCCGGTCAGGACGGCGGCGGCCGACAGTTTCGAGCGCGGCGTGGCCGCCCCGCGAGGGCGGGCCGGATTCGGTGTGACGTCGCCCGCGGTGTACTGAGCCGGTCGTCGCGGTGTTCCTTCATCCAGGCGCCATCTCGCGTGTGCATTACAGCGATCTTGTCATTCATTGGTGACGGTCTGCGGCGGTCGGTGTATACCGGTGAATGCTGACGCGAGGTTACGGAGAAGTAAAAGTTGCACCGCGGACGAGGCCGGCGGGCGGCGGGCGCCAGGGCGGCGCGCCGCGGGCCGCCCTACTGCCCGGGGAACTCATAAACTGTTGAATAATTGATTGCCGTCGGCATCCGGCGCGAGGTTGACGGCCCGGTGTGACCTTGGCTGTAAGGATGTGGTTATGCAGGTCAGACGGCTCTGGGCGCGCATGACTATTGGCGGGAGATCGTTCTCCTGTCATGGCCGTGACATTTCCTGAACGTGAAGGCCAGGGTAATGGCGTCGGACACGAAGTTGACGGCTCTTGACAGTGCGCGGAAGGATCATTTGGCAGGTTCCTACATACCTCGCGGTAACCAACCAGGATATACGGCCACGCTCCGCAGTCAAGTGATTTCAAGCCGTGGCGCATTGATCCGCTAGACATTTGTACATGGATCGGGTAGGTTTCCCCATGGTTAGTCATAGTGATCTTGGGGAATCTCACGGTGATCACGACTATGTCGGCACAAGGCACATCCTTCGAAGAGCTGAAGTTCCGTTATCTGGAAAGCACCCGAGGAGAGGGCAGAGTCGTCCTCGTCAGCGGGGGAGTGGCGAGTGGAAAGACCGAACTCGCTTACCGGTTCGGCCAATTCGTGGCCGAATCCGGTGCATTGTTGCTGAGCGCGGTGGGCTCCGCCGCGGAACGCACCGTATGGCTGGGGGTGATCTCTCAGCTTCTCGACAGCGCGCAGCTTCCACCGGACATCGGGGAAACCGTGACGGGCTGGGGAGAAGAAGAGGCCCCGGCACCGGGCAACGGCCGCGGGAACGTGAACGAAAGGCTGCTGCACCGCGTGTGCAGCGCCCTGCTGAAACTGGCGAGAACGCGTCCGCTGGTGATCGTCGTCGATGACGTCCACTTCGCCGACGAGGCGTCGCTGGAGGTCCTTCTGCGGCTGCAAAGGCGGATCGGCGCGGCACGCGTGCTCCTGATCCTGAACCAGCGGGAGTCGCTCGGCCGTGAGCAGCGGGCGCTGCGGGTCGAACTCGCCCGCCAGCCGTACTTCAGGCAGATCACTTTGGGATCGCTGTCGCCGGCCGAGGTCGAGCGGCTGGTCGAGGACACGCTGGGGACCTCCACGGTCACTCCCGGGTTCGCCGAGGAGTGCCACCGGCTGAGCGGTGGCAACCCGTTGATCGTGCGCGCCCTGGCCGAGGACTTCCGGGCGCACTCGCGGCGTGTCCGGTTGTGCAGCGGGGAGCCGATCGTCGACGAGCGCTTCGCCCGCGCCGTGCTGACCTGCCTGCACCGGGGCGAGGACGAGCTGCTGCTCACCGCGCGCGCGGCCGCCGTGCTGGGACGGTCGGCCACGCCGGACACGATCGCCCGGGTGCTCGGGGCGGAGAGCGTCGCCGTGACCGCTCACCTGGAAGGGCTGCGGAACGACGGGCTGATGGACGGCCCCCGGTTCCGCCACGAGAAGGCGCGCTTCGCGGTGCTCGGCGACATTCCCGGCGAGGAGTGCGCGGAGCTGCACCTCGGCGCGGCCGAGGTCCTGCACGACGACCACGCCCCGCACGTGGAGATCGCCGCGCACCTGGTCGCGGCCGGTGACGCGTCGCCGTGCTGGGCCGTGCCGATCCTGGAGTCGGCCGCCGAGCACCAATTGGCACGCGACAAGGTCAAGGACGCGACCGAATGTCTGGAGCTGGCCCTGCAGGGCCGGCTCAGCGAGGAACGTTCCGCGGCGCTGACCGCCGCGCTCGTCCGCGCGCAGTGGCGTCTCAACGCCGCCGCGGTGATCAGGCATCTCGACGCCCTGATGGCCGCCGACGCCGCGGGCCGGCTCGACGCCAAGGACGCGCTGCTCCTGATCCGCACGCTGGCGTGGTTCGGGCGTTCCGCCGACGCCGTGGTGGTGCTGGAGCGGTTGAACGGGACGGCGGCCCGCCGGCTGGCCCCGGCCGACCACCGGCTCACGATGGAGTGGCTGAACGGCTGGATCCCGGAGATCGTCGCCGTCGCTGAGCCGCCGCCGGCGCCCGGTGAGGGCGCGGACGCCGGCGCGGCGCCCGCGCGGGCCCGCTTCACGCCGGTGCCCGAGGGCCCGGAGTCGCTCGACAACGCGGAACTGGTGCTGCAGCGCTGCTGGATCGGCGACGCGACGCCCGAGGCGATCATCGGCGCGATGCATCTGCTGATCCACCACGGCCGGATCGAGCGGGCGAGCTACTGGTGCGGCCACCTCCTCGACGGGGCGGACGAGACGCGCCGCGCCGTCCTGCTGGACGTCAGCGCGGGCATCGCGCTGCGCAGGGGCGACCTGACGGGGGCCGAGGGACAGGCGCGGGCGGCGTTGCACGCGCTGCCCGCGCACGGCTGGGGCGTGGCGCTGTGCTCGCCGCTGGCCAAGCTCGTCCTGGCCAACACCGCGATGGGCAATTTCAACGAGGCCCGCAGGCTGCTCAGGCACGTGGTCCCGGAGTCCGCCAAGCACTCCCGGTTCTGGCTGGCGATGCTGCACGCCCGCGGGCACCACCACATGGTCACCAACCGGTTGCACGCCGCGGTCAACGACTTCCAGTCCGCGGGCAGGCACGCGGTCCAGTGGGGGCTGGACCACCCCGCGGTGGTGCCGTGGCGCAGCGACCTCGCGCAGGCCTACCTCGCGATGGGCCAGCGCGACCCCGCGCGCGAGCTGCTCCGCGAGCAGATGACGCTCGGCGGAGGCGACGACCCCCGCGTCCGGGGCGTCGCCCTGCGCGTGCTCGCGATGACCGCCGACGCCAAGGAGCGGATCGGGCTGCTGAGCAAGGCCGCGGACCTGTTCCAGGACTGCGGCGACCGGTACGAGCTGGCGCTGACGTACACCGAGCTGAGCGGTGCCCGGCAGTCCGTGGGCGACGTCGGCCAGGCCCGGATGATGGCCCGGTACGCGCTCCAGCTGGCCAAGGCGTGCGGCGCCAGCGTCCTGCACGACCGGCTGCTGCCGAGCTCGAAGGCCGTGGACGGGGCCGGGACCGCCGGGCTGGAGGTGCTCAGCGCCGCCGAACGCAAGGTGGCGACGCTGGCCTCCCGCGGGCTGAGCAACCGTGAGATCGGCCGGAAGCTCTACATCACCGAGAGCACGGTCGAGCAGCACCTGACCCGCGTCTACCGGAAGCTGAGCATCAAACGGCGCTCCGAACTGCCGGTCGACCTTCCGATGGAGCTGACCGATACGGCCTGAACCGGGCCGGCGTGCCGCGGCTCACTCTTGTATCCATTTGTGCGACCGGGCGAACCGGGCGAGGTGGGTGCGCAATTCCATGATCTGCTCGGCGCTGAGCGTGGACATCGAGCGGATGATCAGTTCGGTGACCTCCTGAATGAACTCGTCCATGGAGAGCACGTCCCCCGAGGTGCTCTCCTCGTCACGCATTTCGCCGGGCAGTGCGTACAGTATCGCCGGTGAATCGCCATCAAGAAGTCTCACATTGACCGCCTTCGATCCGTGGTCTCCGTGTTCGATGTCATAGGAGACCGCCGCCCCGGGCCGGAACATATATTTGTCGCCTTGCAGGTCGTTCGCGTGCACGGTGATCGCCGCGCCCCCCTCCTCGGGGGTGATGAGGCCGCGGCCCTTGATGCCGTCGAAGCGCAGAACCTTGCCCGCCGGCATCACTCGAGACCCGCCGAGCGGACGCGGCGGGGGTCCCGGCCGGCGAATCTCCGCCAGGTCGCCCTGGTGTCCCACCCGGCCATCCATCCATTCGAACTGGCCACGTCGATCCTCTCTCTTCGTCGTTTCCGGACCCCCGTGGGTCACTGAGCTGATCGGCCGCCGCCGAACTTCGACTTCCGGTCCTGGCTGGGGACGATCAGAAGTATACCTCCGTCTTATACATCTGTACATGGAGGGCGGGGTGGTGGTTCCCCTCACTCCTTCCCAGCTCGCCGCCGTTCTAGGGGGCGGTTAAGGGAGGTCTAGGGGTGGGGGCCGCGCGGCGTTCGTCGGTAGCGTCAAGGGTGAAATGGCGCGATTCCGTGCATGATCGGGGCAAAATCCTCCGATCACGCGGGGCGCGCGGTCCCGGAGCATCCCTTTCCGCTGGGCACCGACGAGCGCGGTTGGAGTAATGCGTGCGAGTTCTGTTCACGACCTTCGCGGCCAGCACCCACCTGTACGGCATGGTCCCCCTCGCCTGGGCGTTGCGCGCCGCCGGGCACGAGGTCTGCGTCGCCAGCCGCCCCAACCTCGAACGCGACATCACCGGGGCCGGACTGACCGCGGTGGTGGCCGGAACCGAGATCGACATGGCGGCCGACGCGAAGATGCTGGACGCGCTGCCCGACGACGGCACCCCCTACCGGATGGGCTTCGACCTCGCCGAGACGCGGCCCGAGAAGCTGACCCTCGACTACGTCAAGGGGGCCCTCGGCCTCTACTCCAACTTCATCTCCGAGTACCAGGCCGACCAGCGGATGCTGGACGACGTCGTCCGGTTCGCCCGGTCCTGGCAGCCCGACCTGGTGATCTGGGACGCCCTGACCTATGTCGGCCCGGTCGTCGCCAAGGCCACCGGCGCCGCCCACGCGCGCATGCTGTTCGGGCAGGACCACTTCGCCAGGATGCGGGCCCTCTTCCACGAGCTGCGGGCCCGGCACCCGGAGGGGCCGCGGGACGACCCCATGGGCGAGTGGCTGGCCGGCCGGCTGGAGCAGTTCGGCCAGGAGTTCGACGAGGAGACGGTCACCGGCCAGCTCACCATCGATCCGATGCCCTCGTGGATGCGGATCCCGGTCGACGTGCCGAACCTCCCCGTCCGCTTCGTGCCCCACAACGGCCCGTCCACGATCCCGGACTGGCTGCTCGAGCCGCCGGAACGGCGGAGGGTGTGCATGACCTTCGGCATCACGGCGCGCAACGTCGAGATCGAGGGGACGCCGATCGCCGAGCTGCTCGAGGCCGTGGCGGAACTCGACGCCGAGGTGATCGCGACCCTGACCGAGGCGCAACTGGGGGGTGCCCCGGTCCCCGGCAACGTCCGGGTCTTCGACTTCGTGCCGCTCAACGCGCTCCTGCCCACCTGCGACGCCGTCGTGCACCACTGCGGCGCCACCACGATGGGCACCGCCATCACCCATGGCGTCCCGCAGCTGGTCACGCCCGGCAACCTGTGGGGCGAGCCGGCCCTGGCCGGCCTCCTGGAGAGCCGGGGCGCCGGGCTGACCATCATGCCGGAGGACCTCTCCGGCGAAACCCTGCGGACGGGTCTCGCGCGGCTGCTGGACGACCCGTCGTTCAAGGAAGGCGCCGCGCGGATCCAGAAGGAGCTGCTGGCCACGCCGAGCCCCGCGGACGCGGTGCCGGACCTGGAGCAGCTGGCCGCGCGGCGCCGTCGCTGACGGGAACCGCGGCCCGGACGAAGGGGTGAGCTGAATGACCGACGAGGCCAAGCTCCTCGGGTATCTCCGGCGGGCGACCACCGAACTGCGCGAGACGCGCAGGCGGCTGGCCGAGACCGAGCAACGCGAGCACGAGCCGATCGCGATCGTCGGGATCGGCTGCCGGTACCCCGGCGGAGTCACGACCCCCGGCGAGCTGTGGCGCCTGGTCGCCGACGGCGTGGACGCCGTGTCGGACTTCCCCCGCGACCGGGGCTGGGACGTCGACGGGCTCTACGACCCCGATCCGGGCCGCAGCGGCAAGTCCTACGCGCGCGAGGGCGGTTTCCTCTACGACGCGGCCGACTTCGACGCGGACTTCTTCGGGATCAGCCCGCGCGAGGCGCTGGCCATGGACCCGCAGCAGCGGCTGCTCCTGGAGACCTCCTGGGAGGCCGTCGAGCGCGGCGGCATCGACCCGTCCCGGCTGCGGGGAAGCCGCACCGGTGTGTTCGCCGGGGTCATGTACCACGACTACGCGGCCCACGTCGACGCCGTGCCCGCGGACCTCGACGGCTACGTCGGCAACGGCAGCGCCGGAAGCATCGTGTCCGGGCGGGTCGCCTACACCCTCGGCCTGGAGGGGCCCGCGGTGACGGTGGACACGGCCTGCTCGTCGTCGCTGGTGGCCCTGCATCTGGCGGCCCAGTCGCTGCGCCGGGGCGAGTGCTCGCTCGCCCTGGCCGGCGGCGCGACCGTAATGGCCACCCCGGACAGCTTCGTCCTCTTCTCCCGCCAGCGAGGACTGGCGCCGGACGGCCGCTGCAAGGCATTCGCGGCCTCCGCCGACGGGGTCGGCTGGGCCGAGGGCGCGGGCGTGCTGCTGGTGGAGCGTTTGTCGGACGCCCGCCGCAACGGCCGTCGCGTGCTGGCCGTCCTGCGCGGCAGCGCCGTGAACCAGGACGGCGCCAGCAGCGGGCTGACCGCCCCGAACGGACCGTCCCAGCAGCGCGTCATCCGTGCCGCGCTCGACAACGCGCAGCTCTCCGCCTCCGATGTGGACGTGGTGGAGGGGCACGGTACGGGGACGCGTCTGGGTGATCCGATCGAGGCGCAGGCGTTGCTGGCGACCTATGGGCAGGGGCGTTCCGCTGATCGTGCGTTGTTGCTGGGGTCGGTGAAGTCGAACATCGGTCATGCCCAGGCGGCGGCGGGTGTGGCGGGTGTGATCAAGATGGTGCTGGCGATGCGGCACGGTGTGGTGCCCGGATCGCTGCACGTGGACGAGCCGTCGGGCGAGGTGGACTGGTCCTCGGGCGCGGTGGAACTGGTGCGCGAGGCCGTGCCGTGGGAGGTGGACGGCCGTCCGCGGCGTGCGGGGGTGTCCTCGTTCGGGATCAGCGGGACCAACGCGCACGTGATCATTGAAGAGGCGTCCGAGGAGGCGTCCGAGGAGGCGTCCGAGGAGGCCGAGGCCGTTCCGTCCGAGCGGACGTCTCCGGGCGGCCCGGCGATGCTGCCGCTGTCGGCGCGGAACGCCGACGCGTTGCGCGAGCAGGCGTCCCGGCTGGCGTCGTGGCTGGACGAGCGCCCTGAGCCGGATCTCGTTGATGTCGGGTACTCGCTGGCGAGCGCGCGTTCGGCGATGGAGCACCGTGCGCTCGTGGCCGGGGCGGACCGGGACGAGCTGATCGCCGGCCTGTCCGAACTGGCCGGAAACGCCGCGCCGCGCACGGACGATCTTCCGGGCGGCCGGACGGCCGTGCTGTTCTCGGGGCAGGGCGCGCAGCGGTTGGGCATGGGCCGCGAGCTGTCCGAGGCGTTCCCGGTGTTCGCGAGCGCGTTCGACGAGGTGTGCGCGGCATTCGAAGGTCTTTTGCCTGAGTCGTTGCGCGAGGTCGTCTGGGAACGCCCGGACTTGATCGACCAGACGGTGTTCACCCAGGCGGGGTTGTTCGCTTTCGAGGTCGCCTCGTTCCGCCTGCTTGAGTCGTGGGGTGTGCAGCCGGAGTTCGTGGGTGGTCATTCGATCGGTGAGCTGGTGGCCGCTCATGTGGCAGGGGTCTGGTCCCTTGAGGACGCGTGCAAGGTCGTGGCGGCACGTGGCCGGTTGATGCAGGCGCTCCCGGAGGGCGGGGCGATGGCCGCCGTCGCCGCCGCCGAGGAGGACGTCGCGGCCCTGCTGGAGGGCGGGGCGGAGATCGCCGCGGTCAACGGCCCGGCCTCAGTGGTGATTTCGGGTGACCAGGATGCCGTCGCAGCGGTGGCCGAGGCGTTGAAGTCGCAAGGGGCCAAGACGACGCGGCTGCGGGTCTCGCACGCGTTCCATTCCGCGCACATGGATCCCATGCTGAAGGGCTTCGCCAAGGAGCTGGCCGCCGTCGAGTTCCACGCCCCGCGCATGGCGCTGGTGTCGAACCTGACCGGCCGGCTGGCCGACCCCGACGAGGTCACGACGCCCGAGTACTGGGTCCGGCACGTCCGCGAGACCGTCCGCTTCTGTGACGGGGTCCGCGCGCTGGAAGCCGAGGGCGTGACCCGGTTCGTGGAGGTCGGGCCGTCGGCGGTGCTGTCGGCGTCCGGCCCGGAGTGCCTGGAGGGCGATGAAGGCGGGTTCGTCGCGCTGTCGCGCAAGGACGAGCCCGAGACCAGGGCCTTCTGCCGGGGAATGGCGCGGTTGTGGAGTTCCGGCGTCTCCCTGGACTGGGAAGCGATCTTCAACTCCGCCGAACGGCGCCCCATCGAGGACCTGCCCACCTATCCCTTCCAGCGCCGGCGCTACTGGCTGGAGAACGACGCCGCCGCGTCCGCGCCCGACCCGACCGGGCTGGGCCAGGTCCCGGCCGGTCATCCCCTGCTTCCCGCCGTGCTGCCGCTCGCCGGTTCGGACGGCGTCGTCCTGACCGGGCGGCTGTCCGCGCAGACCGACCCGTGGCTGGCCGACCACCAGGTCCTGGACGCGATGCTGTTCCCCGGGACCGGGCTCGTCGAACTGGCGCTCCGCGCGGGCGACCAGGTGGACCGCCCGGTGCTGGCGGAGCTGACCCTGGCCGCGCCGCTGATCATCCCCGAGAACGGCGGTGTCTGCCTCCAGGTCACCGTGGAGGCGGACGACGGTTCGGGCGACCGCCACGTCTCCGTGCACTCCCGGGCCGAGGACGCTTCGCCGGAGATGGCGTGGACGCTGCACGCCAGCGGCGTCCTGACGCGTGCGGCGGCGGTGTCCCCAGCCGACCTGACGAGCTGGCCGCCCCAGGACGCGGAGCCTGTTCCGCTCGACGCGCTGTACGAGCGGCTGGCCGAGCGCGGATACGGGTACGGTCCCGTTTTCCAGGGGCTCCAGGCGGCCTGGCGGCGCGGCGAGGAGGTCTTCGCCGAGGTCGACCTGCCGGAGGACGCGGCGCCGGATCCCGCACGGTTCGGCATCCATCCCGCACTGCTGGACGCCGCGTTCCATGCGCTGCTGCTCGACGGGGGCGCGGGACGGGGCGGCGGCGACACCTGGATCCCGTTCGCCTGGACGGGAGTCTCGCTGCAGGCCACCGGGGCGCGGTCCGTCCGGGTGCGGCTCGCCCCGGCCGGAGGCGGGACCGCCGTCCAGATGGCCGACGCGGCCGGGACCCCCGTCGCGACGGTGGAGTCGGTCGTCGCCCGTCCGGTGTCGGCGGAGCAACTCGCCGCGGCGGGCACGCGGTCGCTGTTCCGGCTGGACTGGATCGCCCCCGCGGGCCTCGGCGCGTCCGGCGCGGAGGACACCGTGGACACCGTGGCGATCGCCGGGCCCGGCCTCGACCACGTGCCGGGCGCGGGCCGCCACCGCGATCTGGCCGCGCTGAACGCGATGGTGGACGACGGCGGGTTCCCGCCCACCGTGGTCCTGCTTCCCCACCTGGCGGCCGAGGGGGACGGGGACCGGGAGGTCCTCCCGCGGCTGCGCGCCTCGATCAACGAGGTCCTGGCGCAGGTGCGGGCCTGGCTGGCCGACGAGCGCTGGTCGTCCTCGCGGCTGGTGGTCGTCACGCGGGGCGCGGTGGCCGCGATACCGGGTGAGGGCGTCGCCGACCTGGCGGGCGCCGCGATCTGGGGCCTGGTGCGTTCCGCCGAGGCGGAGAACCCGGGCAGGCTCGTCCTCCTCGACCTGGACGGGCAGGAATCGTCCGAGCGCGGGATCGCCGGCGCCCTCGCCTCCGGCGAGCCCGAGATCGCCCTCCGCAAGGGGGAGCCGTGCGTGCCGCGGCTGTCCAGGGTCGCCGTGGACGCCGGCGCCGGCACCCGGCACGTCTGGGACCCGGCCGGAACGGTACTGATCACCGGCGGGACCGGCGGCCTCGGATCGCTGATCGCCCGTCACCTCGTCGCCGAGCACGGCGTCCGGGGGCTGCTGCTGGCCAGCCGGCGCGGTCCGGACGCGCCCGGCGCCCTCGAACTGCGGGACGAACTGGCGGCCCTGGGCGCCGACGTCCGGATCGCGGCGTGCGACATGTCCGATCGCGGCGCCGTCGGCGACCTGCTCGCGGCCGTCCCCCCGGAGCGGCCGCTGACAGCGGTGGTCCACGCGGCGGGCGTGGTCGACAACGCGGTCGTCGGCGCGCTCACCGAGGCGCAGGTGGAGAAGGTGTTGCGCGCCAAGGCGGACGCCGCCTGGCACCTGCACGAGCTGACCGAGGACCTGAGCCTGTCGGCGTTCGTGCTGTTCTCCTCCGCCGCGGGGCTGGTCCTCGGGGCCGGGCAGGCGAACTACGCCGCGGCCAACACCTTCCTCGACGGGCTCGCCGAGTACCGCAAGTCCCAAGGCCAGGCGGCGACGTCGCTGGCCTGGGGGCTGTGGTCGGGCGAAGCCGGGCTGGGCGCGCATCTGGACGAGGCGGCCGAGCGGCGCATGCACAGGCTCGGCATGCCGCCCATGCCGGAGGAGGAGGGCCTGGCCCTGTTCGACATGGCGCTCGGTGTCCACGAGGACGCGATCCTCGTGCCGCTTCGGCTGGACCTTCCGGCGCTGCGGCGGCGGGAGGACGGCGTTCCGGCGATCCTGAGCGGGATCGTGCGGAGCCCCGTGCGCCGTACCGAACGGGCGGCCGGCCAGGGCGGGGGCGGGGCGGATCTGCGCGAGCGGCTCGCCGGCCTGCCCGCCCGGGACCGCGAGGAGCAACTGCTCGCCCTGGTGCGCACGCAGGTGGCGAGGGCCCTGGGGCACCAGGGCCCGGAGCGGATCGAGCCGGAGCGCGCGTTCCAGGAGATGGGCTTCGACTCGCTCGCCGCGGTCGAACTGCGCAACGCCCTCGCCGCCGCCACCGGGCTGCGGCTACCGGCGACGCTGGTCTTCGACCACCCCAGTTCGGCGGTGCTCGCCGGCCACCTCGCCGAGGAGCTCGCCCCGGCGGACGCCGATCCGGCGGCGCCGGCCCTGGCGGCGGTCGACCGGCTGGAGGCGGTGCTGACGGGCACCGACGCGAACGGTTCGCACGCCCGGATCACCGCGCGGCTGGAGGCCGTGCTGCGCAAGTGGCGCGAGCAGGGCAAGGAGGCCGAGGCCCCTCCGGGCGCGGACGACTACACCGCCGCCAGCGACGAGGAGCTGTTCATGGTCCTCGACGCCGAGCTCGGCGCCTCCTGAACGAACACCGACACGTACATGACGGACTCCGGCGCGTCCTCTGGGAGCTGGTGCACTGACCATGGCCGATGACGACAAGGTCGACAAGCTTCGGAACTATCTCAAGCGCGCGACCGCGGACCTGCAGCAGACCCGCCGGCAGCTCCGGGACCTGGAGGAGCGCTCCGCCGAGCCGATCGCGATCGTGGGCATGGCCTGCCGCTACCCGGGCGGGGCGAACTCGCCGGAGGAGCTGTGGCGGCTGGTCAGCGACGGCCGGGACGCCATCGGGGCCTTCCCGGCGGACCGCGGCTGGGACGTCGACGGGCTCTACGACCCCGAGCCGGACCGGCCGGGCAGGATGTACGTCCGCGAGGGCGGGTTCCTGTACGACGCGGCGGAGTTCGACGCCGGGTTCTTCTCGATCTCGCCGCGCGAGGCCGCGGAGATGGACCCGCAGCAGCGGCTGCTGCTGGAGGTGTCATGGGAGGCGCTGGAGCGGGCCGGTCTGGCCGCGGGCGTCCGGGGCACCGACACGGGCGTGTTCTCCGGCGTCATGTACCACGACTACGCCGGGAGCACCGGCGCGGGCAGCCTGGTCTCCGGCCGGGTCGCCTACACGCTGGGGCTGGTCGGGCCGGCGGTGTCGGTGGACACCGCCTGCTCCTCGTCGCTGGTCTCCGTGCACCTGGCGTCCCAGGCGCTGCGCGCGGGCGAGTGCTCGCTGGCGCTGGCCGGCGGCGTCGCCGTGATGGGGACCCCGGCCATGTTCGTGGAGTTCTCCAAGCAGCGGGGCCTGTCCAAGGACGGCCGGTGCCGGTCGTTCTCCGCGGACGCCGACGGCGTCGGCTGGTCCGAGGGCGTGGGCGTGCTGGTGCTGGAGCGGCTGTCGCGGGCCCTGGCCGAGGGCCACGAGGTCCTCGGGGTGATCCGCGGCTCGGCGGTCAACCAGGACGGTGCCTCCAACGGCCTGACGGCGCCGAGCGGACCGGCGCAGAAGCGCGTCATCGAGCAGGCGCTCGCCAACGCCCGGGTGACCCCGGACGAGGTCGACGCCGTGGAGGCGCACGGCACCGGGACCAAGCTGGGCGATCCGATCGAGGCCCAGGCCCTGCTGGCGACCTACGGCCGGGCGCGTCCGGCGGACCGGCCCCTGTGGCTCGGGTCGATCAAGTCGAACCTCGGGCATCCGCAGGCGGCGGCGGGCATCGCCGGGATCATCAAGATGGTGCAGGCGATGCGCCACGGCGTGCTGCCGCGGACCCTGCACGTGGCCGAGCCCACGCCGAAGGTGGACTGGGCCGCCGGCGCCGTCCGGCTGCTCACCGAGCCGAGGGACTGGGAGGAGAACGGCCACCCGCGCCGGGCCGGGGTGTCCTCGTTCGGCGCCAGCGGCACCAACGTGCACGTGATCGTCGAGCAGCCGCCCGCGGGCGCCGAGCCGGAACGGCTCGCCAGCCCCGGGGAACCGCGCGGGACCTCGGCGGTCGGCGTCCCGTGGCCCCTGTCGGGACGGTCCGCGCGGGCGCTGCGCGCCCAATCCGCCCGGCTCGCCGCGCACCTGGACGACCATCCTGAACTCGACCCCGTCGACATCGGGCACTCGCTGGCGTCCGCCCGGGCCCCGTTCGAGCACCGGGCGGTCGTGACGGGACGGGACCCGGCCGAGCTGCTGGCCGGAGTCCGCGGACTGGCGGAGGGCGACCCCGGAGCCGGAGTCGTCATGGGCACGGCCGACCTGAGCGGCAGAACCGTCTTCGTGTTCCCCGGCCAGGGTTCGCAGTGGGTGGGCATGGCCACCGAACTGCTGGACACCTCACCGGTGTTCGCCGCGCGGATCGCCGACTGCGAGCGCGCACTGTCGGCCTTCGTGGACTGGAAGCTCACCGAGGTCCTGCGGGACTCCTCGGAGGGGAGCCTGGACCGGGTGGACGTCGTCCAGCCGGTGCTGTGGGCGGTCATGGTGTCGCTCGCGGAGGAGTGGCGGGCCTCCGGCGTCCACCCGGACGCCGTGGTCGGGCACTCGCAGGGCGAGATCGCCGCGGCGTGCGTAGCGGGCCTGCTGGGGCTGGTCGACGGCGCGCGGGTCGTCGCGCTCCGTTCCCAGGCCATCGGCGAGATGCCCTCGGGGCGGGGCGGCATGGCCTCGGTAGCGCTGCCGGCCGAGCGGGTGCGCGAACGCCTCGAACGGTGGCCGGGCGAGCTCTCGATCGCGGCGGTCAACGGTCCCGGGTCGGTGGTGGTGTCGGGCGGTTCCGGCGCGCTCGACGAGCTGCTGGCCGAACTGGCCGCCGAGGACGTGAGGGCCAAGCGGGTCCCGGTCGACTACGCCTCCCACTCGGCGCACGTCGAGTCGATCGAGGAGCGCCTGCTGCGGGACCTGGCGCCGGTCAGGCCGCGGACGGGCGCGGTGCCGATGCTCTCCACGGTGACCGGCGACTGGATCGGGGAGGGTGATCTCGACGCGGCCTACTGGTACGCCAACCTGCGGCGAACCGTCGGGTTCGAGCCCGCGGTGCGGACCCTGGCCGAGGCCGGGTACGCGGCGTTCGTCGAGGCCAGCCCGCATCCCGTGCTCACGATCGGCGTCCAGGAGACGCTCGACGACCTCGGCCGCGAGGCCGTGGTGACCGGCAGCCTGCGCCGCGGCGAGGGCGGCCCGGACCGGCTGCTCGGCGCGCTGGCCGAGCTGTACGTCCGCGGCCTCGCCTCGGAGTGGGGCGGCTCGGAGTGGGGCGGCCGTCTCGCCGGAGGCCGCCGCGTCGACCTGCCCACCTACGCGTTCCAGACCCGGCCCTACTGGGTGACCGAGCCCGCCCGTACCGAGTCGCAGGCCCGGCCGGACGAGGCGTTCTGGGCGAGCGTGGCCGAGGGCGACGGAGCGGCGCTGGCGCAGAGCCTGGGCGTCGAACGGGCCGCGCTCGACGGGGTGCTGCCGGCGCTGTCGTCCTGGTGGAAGCAGTCCCAGGACGAGGGCCGCACGTCCGGCCTGCGGTACCGCGTCGACTGGCGTCCCGTGCACGGCGAGCCGGCCGCGTCTCTTCCCGGGGAGTGGCTGGCGCTGGTCCCGGAGAGCGTCGCCGACGAGGAGCCGGCGCGGACGCTGCTCGCCGAGCTCACCGCCGCGGGCGCCCGGATCGTGCGAGTCGGAGCGGACGCGGACGACCGCCGGGCTCTCGCCGACCGGCTCGCGGGCACGGACTCCTCCGTCGCCGTGCTGTCCCTGCTGGCGCTCGACGCACGCGAGCATCCCCAGTACCCCGTGCTGTCCCGCGGCGTCGCCGCCACGATCGCCCTGGTCCAGGCGCTGGGCGACCGCGGCCACACGGGGCGGCTGTGGTGCGCGACGGCCGGGGCGGTGCACGTGCCGGGAGCCGCTGACCCGGTCGACCCGATGCAGGCCGTGGTGTACGGGATGGGCGCCGTCCTGGCGCTGGACCGCCCGGACACCTGGGGCGGCACCATCGACCTGCCCGCCGCGGTGGATCGGCGGGCCGCCCGCCAGGTCGTCGGCCTGCTGGCCGGGCGGACCGGCGAGGACCGCCTCGCCGTCCGGTCGTCCGGCACGTTCGCCGCGCGCCTGGTCCGGGCGCCGCTGGGCCCGGTGGGCGCCCGGCCCGCCTGGAAGCCCCGCGGGACGGTCCTGGTCACCGGCGGCACCGGAGGGGTCGGCGCGCACGTGGCGCGTTGGCTGGCGGCGAACGGGGCCGGGCACCTGCTGCTGACCAGCCGCCGAGGCCCCGGCGCGGCGGGCGCCGACACGCTGGCCGCGGAGCTGTCGGGGATGGGCGCGCGGGTCACGATCGCCGCCTGCGACGTGGCCGACCGGAAGGCCCTGGACGAGCTGCTCGGTTCCCTCGGCGAGGCCGACGCCGTGACCGCCGTCGTCCACGCGGCCGGGGTGCTGCCCGAGCCGGGCCCCATCGACGCCATGGGGCTGGACGCCTTCGCGGACGCCGTCCGCGCCAAGGTCGCCGGGGCACGGCACCTGCACGACCTCCTGACGGACCGGCCCCTGGACGCCTTCGTGCTGTTCTCCTCGGGCGCCGCCGTGTGGGGGTCGTCCGGGCAGAGCGCCTACGGTGGTGCGAACGCCTACCTGGACGCGCTCGCCGCGCACCGCCGCTCCCAGGGACTGCCCGTGACCAGCGTCGCGTGGGGATCCTGGGGCGGCGGCGGGATGGTCGACGAGGCCGCCGGGGAGTTCCTGCGGCGGCTCGGCATCAAGGAGATGGACCCGGACCTGGCCATCGGCGCGCTGCGGCAGGCGCTCGACCGCGGCGAGAGCGGCCTGGTGGTCACCGACATCGACTGGGAGCGGTTCGTCCCGCCCTACACGCTCGCACGGCGGCGCCCCCTGCTGCTCGACCTGCCGGAGGCGCGGGAGGCGCAGCAGGGCGCGGAGTCCGACCCGGACGACGAGGCCGCCGGCTCCTCGGAACTGGCGGAGCGGCTGGCCGGGATGACCGGGACCGAGCGCGACCGGACGCTGCTGGGCCTGGTGCGCGCCCAGGTCGCCGCGATCCTCGGCTACGACGCCGACGAGATCGAGCCCGGCCGCGCCTTCAAGGAGATCGGGTTCGACTCGGTGACGGCGGTCGACTTCCGGAACCGGCTGAGCAGGGCGGCGGGCGTCCGGCTGCCCGCGACCGTGGTGTTCGACCACGCGACCCCGGCGGCGCTGGCGGCCCACCTCGGGACCCGGCTGTCGGCCGGCGGCGACGACGCGCCGATCCAGGCGCACCTGGACCGGCTGGAGGCGTCGATCGCGACGCTGCCCCGCGAGCGGATCGAGGGCGACGGGGTGGTCGAACGGCTCAGGGCGCTGGTGGGACGGCTGACCGAGCCCGCGGCGGACGCGGCGGGCGGCGGCGTGGCGGACCGGCTCGAGGCGGCCTCCGCGGACGACGTCTTCGACTTCATCGACAAGGAGCTCGGCATCACCTGACCGGGTGTGCGGCTTCGGCGAAACGAACGGAATTGGCGAGGCTGGGGATGGCGAACGAAGACAAGCTTCTCGACTACCTCAAGCGGGTCACGGCCGACCTGCACCAGGCGCGCGAGCGGCTGCGCCGGATGGAGGACGCGGAGCAGGAGCCGATCGCCGTCGTGTCGATGGCGTGCCGGTACCCGGGGGGCGTGCGGTCGCCCGAGGACCTGTGGCGGCTCGTCGACGCGGGCGGCGACGCGATCGGGGACGCCCCCGGCGACCGCGGCTGGCGGCTCGGGGACGTCCTCGGCGAGGAGTACGCCCACGAGGGCGGGTTCGTCGAGGACGCCGCCGACTTCGACGCGCGGTTCTTCAGGATCTCGCCCCGCGAGGCCGCCCTCATGGATCCGCAGCAGCGGCTGGTCCTGGAGGTGAGCTGGGAGGCGCTCGAACGGGCCGGCCTCGTGCCCGACCGCCTGCGCGGGACACCGGTGGGCGTCTTCGTCGGCAGCGGCGGCCAGGACTACTCGACGCTCCTGGCCTCGTCCCCTGAGGCGGCCGCGTACCTGAGCACGGCCAGCGCCGGCAGCGTGATCTCCGGGCGGGTGTCCTACACCCTGGGTCTGGAGGGCCCCGCGCTCACCGTCGACACCGCCTGCTCCTCCTCCCTGGTGGCGCTGCACGTCGCGTGCCAGTCGCTGCGGCAGCGCGAGTGCGCCCTGGCGCTGGCCGGCGGGGTGAACATCATGTCCACCCCCGCGCCGTTCGTGGCGTTCAGCACGCAGAGCGGGCTGGCCAGGGACGGCCGGTGCAAGGCGTTCTCCGACGCGGCCGACGGCACGGGCTGGGCCGAGGGCGTGGGGATCGTGGTGCTGGAGCGGCTCTCGGACGCCCGCCGCAACGGGCACCGGGTGCTCGCGGTGGTGCGGGGCAGCGCGGTGAACCAGGACGGCGCGTCCAACGGGCTGACCGCGCCCAACGGCCGGTCGCAGCAGCGCGTCATCTGGCAGGCGCTGGCGAACGCCGGGCTGACCGCCGAGCAGGTCGACGCCGTGGAGGGGCACGGGACGGGGACGACCCTCGGCGACCCCATCGAGGCGGAGGCGCTGCTGGCGACCTACGGGCAGGGCCGCGCGGGCGACCGCCCGCTGTGGCTCGGGTCGGTGAAGTCGAACATCGGCCACGCGCAGGCGGCGGCGGGCGTCAGCGGCCTGATCAAGATGGTGGAGGCGATGCGGCACGGGAGGCTGCCGCGCACGCTGCACGTCGACCGGCCGTCCACGCACGTCGACTGGTCGGCGGGCGCGGTGCGGCTGCTGACCGAGCCGCGCCCGTGGGAGCCGGGTGAGGACCGGCCGCGCCGCGCCGGGATCTCCTCCTTCGGCGTGAGCGGGACCAACGCGCACATGATCGTCGAAGAGGCGCCGCCGGAGGACCCGCCCGAGACCGACGGGGACGCCGGCGGCGAGGGGCGGTGGCCGGCCGGCGGCCTGCCGCTGC